>OMWK01000026.1 GCA_900314745.1 uncultured Eubacteriales bacterium
TCGCTTGTGAGTACCGAGATGCGTTTGAGGAGTTCTTTGATGAGGGACTCCTTTTTAATGACCGAAAGGTTAATCCCGGAAGAACCAAAAGTGGGTACATCGTCTATAGGATTTACAGGGATTATTCGATCATCAATATCTGCCTTAATGGCATAACGGTCACGGCTGATTCAGATGAGGTTGTACCGCTGGTACTTCCTTCCGAAGAGGTGATTGAGATTGTGGAAGAGACAATTCCTACAGAGCCTATTCCGATCCAGACTGAGCCACCTGCTCCTGTGGAACCCGTCGAAGTTCCTGCTGAAGGTGAACCTGTTCCCGAGGGAGAAGTACCTCCTGAAGAGGTGCCGGCTGAGTAAGTCGGCGACCTCTTTTTGGCGAGTAGCCAATCAGGGTTTCAGGGCCTTCCCTGACAAGCTCTCCTGCCTTTGTACGGACAAAGGCGTTGCTTGTCAAAACGTTCCCACTAGAAATGAGAGTAAGACTCAGATAGAGAAGAGAGGTGATTTTATGAGTCAAAGAACATATCGAAAACGATCGAACAGGGTAGAGATTTGCCTAACTCAAAAGGAGGCCGAAACGGTCAAGCTTAATGCAAAACAGGCTGGGTTAAGTCTCAGTGAATATACCCGAAGACTATACAATGGTGAGCAAATAGTCGAAGCTCCGACTGCTGATGTAAGAGATATGATCAGGCAACTCAAGATAATAGGAAGCAACATTAACCAGATCCAACATAAGTTAAATGTCTTCGGAGTATTCAACGGTGGTGATATGGAAATCTGTTGTAACGAGTTAAGGGAGACACTTGATCTGATATGTAGAGCATATAGACCCGGTAAAGGAGGCGAATAATGGCAGTAACTTCTATGTGGCATATATCAAGTCATGTCGATTATGTAATCGATTATATTAAGAATCCCGAGAAGACTGTCGATAAGCCTGAGTTGTCTCCTGAGGCGGTTGCGGCTCGTAAAACGATGGGTGATGTAATTGATTATGCCGAGAACGGCGATAAGACTGAACAGATGATGTATGTCACAGGTATTAACTGCTTTGCTGAAACGGCAGCTGAAGATTTCATGAGGACGAAGCGTATGTGGGGCAAAGAAGGAGGCCGACTTGCATATCATGGATATCAGTCTTTCCTTGAAGGAGATGGCGAGATGACACCTCTGAAGGCACACGAAATTGGCGTGAAGTTGGCTGAGGAGTTATGGGGAGACCGATTTGAAGTTGTCGTTGCGACACATCTTAACACCGGGCATCTGCATAATCATTACGTGTTGAACTCAGTATCGTTCGTAGATGGGTATAAGTACCGACGGACGATAGCTGATTATCACAAGATGCGTGAGGTAAGTGATCGTCTTTGCCGAGAAGAGCATCTTCATGTTGTAGAAGCCCCTGCTCCATGCAAGGGGAAAGATTACGGAGAATGGGATGCAGAGAAGAAGGGACGCTATACCGTAAGAGGCCGTATAAGGGATGATATCGATTACGCCATAAGTTGTGCGAGGTGCGAACAGGACTTTGCCGATTGTATGAAGACAATGGGATATGAGTTTAAGTTCTATAAAAAGGATGGAACCGAACTCGTGCATCCGGGTATAAAACCTCCTGGAGCGAAAAGCTTCTTCCGATTCAAGAGTCTTGGGGAGAATTACGACTTCGAAACTATAAGGCGGCGTGTTATTGAGAACTCTATTGTTCCCGGCACGCCGCTTTTAATCGAAAAGAATTATCGGAAGTGGGAGCCTCCCATAGATGACAACAGTTATGGGCTTGCGGGTATTTTCAGAAGATATTGTCTAAGACTATATACGTATGTTAATAAACCTGCTAAAAGAGAGTATATTCCGATGGCTCTTAGAGAAGATATCAGAAAGCTTGACGATTATATTGAACAGATGGATTTCCTTTATGGTAACAAGATTAATGATACAGCTTCTCTCGAAACGCAACGAAGAACCCTTCAGCAACAACTCAAAGCTCTAATTGTAAGGAGACGAAAATTGTACAGTAATGGGGACAAAGCCGCTCGTCAGGGTAATACTTCATGGGAGAATCAGATAAAGTCGGAACTTAGAGGTGTTAATAAAGAAATCCGAGAAACAAAGAAAAAGATTGATCTTTGTGATCGGGTTTTCATCAGTTCCGATAGAGTGCTTGCAGCAGTAGATCTTCCTGACCATAAACCTGAGGCCCCCAAGATTCCTTCGAAGAAAAAGAATCTGAGCCTATGAAGTCCTTACAATGGGACTCTTCTTTTAAGTGCAAGGGTTAGAATGATAATGTAATCACTACTTAGTTCGGAGATCAGGGCATGTTATCTGATTCAGATAAGTTTGTTATAACGATGAATGACTGCGGGATGGTTGACGCTTCGATCCTTCCTGGTGACAAGTTGACTGTCAAACGGCAGCGAGGTGTCGCAGTTGGGGAGATTGTTGTTGCCATTTATGATGGTCAACCGTTGATCCGCTGGTTAGGGCTTGTGAATAACTCACTTCATCTGATCCCAGATAATGATGCTTATATACCGGTACGAGGACGGGATGTTACTATCATTGGAAAAGTAGTGAGTATGCAACGTGATTTGGAGATCAA
>OMWK01000023.1 GCA_900314745.1 uncultured Eubacteriales bacterium
AAGCGGTTATGTCGATCTTGAGTTTACTGTAAATGCAGCGGATATCATGGCTCACGGCTATGACAGGCTTATAGCCTTCGAGGAGGTCTATGTAGGACCAGGCGTTTTGGTGGCTCTACACGCTGATATTACCGATGAGGAGCAGACAATTTATGTGCCTCCAGTAAACACTCCAACGCCTACACCGCCTGAGACTCCGCCTAAGACCGGTGACGAGTCCGGATACGCAAACTATGTTGTCGGTGCTATCGTTGCGATCACTTTCCTTGCAGCAGGAATTGCTCTTCTTGCTGTTTTAGATCGAAAGAATAACCCTGATGATAAGAAGAAAAAGTAAGACGGGTTGACTTCTGACAGTGTCGGCAGACCTTCGAAAGAGGGTCTGTCGGCATCAATGAGAGGTTAATCCAAAGAAAGTGAGGTTAATAACAATGACATGAATATACAAAGAATGCTTAAAAGTGCGATTGTAGCCCTGATATTCGGGGCTTTTTTGTTGCTTATTTACTACGGTTTCAATCTGTGGATGCTGGATCTGGCTGAAAGACAGAATATAAGAAGTTATGAGCAGATACAGCAAACTATAACTGTCATGGCTCCTGAGCAGGTCCTTGAGCAGATTACGTCACTGGCACCAACGGAGATGCTTCCCGAGTATCAAGAGATGGTGGAAGAATATCCCGATTTTGCAGGTTGGATCAGTATCTATGGAACCGATATGAGTTTGCCAGTTATGCAGGAACAGGAAGATGCACAGAACTTCTATCTTACGCATAACTACAGCGGTGAAGCGGATAGCTTCGGCTGTCCCTATATCCCATATTACGGCTCATATGACTCAGATAACGTGATCGTATACGGACATAACATGAGACATGAGCAGATGTTTGGGATTCTCCACAGATATCAAGATCAGTCATTCTGGGAAGATCACAGACTCATCAATTTCGATACACCGTATCAGCATAAGGTATATGAAGTGTTCTCAGTCATGATCGTATCGGTGCAGGACAGACACTTCAGATTTCAAGCATTTACGGACTTTATGAGCCCGTCTCAATCACACTTCTATATCAACGAATGCGTCACTAGAAGTCTTTTCGACACGGGTGTAGTGCCCGACGACGATAGTTCCCTTCTGACGCTTGTAACGTGCGAATACACGATACCGAACGGCAACGGAAGGCTCGTGATCGTCGCAAGAGATGTAACTAATTATGGATGAAAGGATATTTACTATGCTTAACAAGGAACAACTATTATTCGAATATCTGATGATGAATCATCAAGGCAGAGATGCTGCCATACACAGTAAGGAACTCGAAATGCTATTCGGAATCTGCACGAGAACGCTTCGATATTATGTAAGCAACCTTCGCAAATGCGGTGTTCCGATATGTAGCGATGAAAGAGGATATTGGATTGGCACTAACTCTCAAGAGATTAGCGGCACAATTAAGCGCTTTGGCGGCTATATTAGCGAATTAGGTAACGTCAGAGCGGGTCTTGCTTACGCAAATATACAGATGAAAAGCAGACCTCAGATTCATAAAGAGAGCATTGAGATTACTGTCAGAGTGAATTAATACGACATTCTACTTCGCCTCCCTTCTCTATATACCTCGGGAACTTTCTCCTTTCGGTTCCCGAGGCTTTACATGCTCGATTACGAGCACGAATAAAACCAAAGGAGGATCTGATATGAGATCAGATGAAATGAAAATCCCCAATCCGGAATTCATCGAGAACGATGTGGATATGGGCGGAAGACTCTATGCGTATTCAAAGGCATTGAGCAGAACTACAGGCAACGCGAAGCCGTTGGTCAATCCCAATGGCGGAGCAAACAGAAATGCTGGTTTGAAAGCAGAGCTGGAAAAGACACTGCTTGAGACTGGCGGAAATGTATAAGGAGGAAACAATATGAACTACGATGAATTCAAGCAGGAGCTTATGGCTGCTGTAGAGAACGAGCTTCAGGAGCAGAATGTCGAAGGCATCACTCTTAAGAATGAAGAGATCATGTCGGCTGACGGCATGACGGATCGTCTTATCGTCGGCATGGAAGGTTCAAATATCTCCATGGCATTCAGACTCCAGGAGATTTTCGATCAGTACGATGGCGATATCCCTGCGCAGGCTGCAAGTCTTGTTGAGACGATTAAGGAAAACCTTGAGGTCAGGGAAAAGGAAGCTGACGTAAAGAGCTTCATTACTGACTTCGAGCAGGCAAAGAAGCACTTCGTACTCAGACTCATCCCCGGTGACTCCCCTGCACTTACCGAGACACCTCACGAGAAGATCGAGGATATGGCTTTGGTCGTTAATCTCCACCTTGAGGGCTTCTCTGACGAGAACGGAAGAGCTTGCGTTATCGTTAACGACTCTCTTATGAGATTGTATGGCGTAAGCAAGGAAGAGCTCTTCGCTATTGCAAGAAACAATTCGATCGAGCAGGAGCCTTTGAAGTTTGAGCCTATGCAGAGCATGATCGCCAGCATGATCAAGGAAGACGATTTCGAGATGCCCGGTGATATGGGAGATGTTGCCTTCGTTGCAACCAACAGAAGCGGCTTCCAGGGCGCAGCAGTAATCGGATATCCCGGATTTGCGGAGCAGGCAGCTGAAGCAGTTGGCGGAAGTTTCTATATGATCCCCTCTTCCGTGCACGAGTTCATTCTCATAAAGGATGACGGCAGAATCAACGCAAAGTCCATCAACAATATGATCAAGGATGTTAATGCTACTGTCTTGAGCCCCAGAGACAGACTCTCCGAGCAGTGCTATCACTACAATGCCAAGAACAAGAAGCTTGAGACTGGCATTAAGTATGACAAGGCTTTGGAGAAGAAAGCTGGCGCACGATGACTTACACTGAATACAAGAAAGACACCTTCGATAACTGCATGAAGGTGTTAGAAGACTGCGGTGACAAAGAGCTTGTATTGCTCGATCACTTGAAGCAACTCTTGTACGAGGACGATAGAGTAACAGGTGTGATGTCAGGTCAGTGCTCTTCCGCAAATGCGACTGTGCTTTCCAACATCAGTGAGATTCTGTTTGATGCAGCTTTCCTTGAGGACTTCAACGCACACGGACTCAACATGCAGACTGTAATGTCGTATGGTGCCGAAGCTATCGATGTGGCAGCAAGATGTTTGGCTCTTTCACATATAAGTGTTCGAGAACTTGCTACCAAAGAGGCTCAGAGGCGCGAAGATCGGGCGGGGTTAACTGCCAGATGTCCTGCCAGAGTGTGACATCGGGAGGGATCGAAAGATCCCTCTTTTACATAAACTCATGCTTGTATAACAGCAATAATTAACAGAAATATAATCGTTAACAATAGAATTTAATAGGTGCCTTTCTTATAATCGTGATATGAATACCAGAAAGGAAAGCAGCATATGAAGAGATTATTAAGTGTTGTTCTAGTAGCATGTGTTTTCACTACACTTATATGTAGTTGTTCTAAAGAACCAAGCAATACCGATACCCCGCAGGAAACAACCGTCGTTAATACAGATGAAACGGATAGTACTTTTCCGTCAGACGAGACCTATGTAGTTGCTGACGAGACAACGGTCGATCAGGCTTCTTTACAAGATGCATTTATAGATGAAATCGGCGGCAGTGGCTTGACTTTTTATAGTAGTGTAAGAAATGATAATACCGGTCTATGGAGAGTAGCGGTCATATATACATCCGAGAATATGGTTGATCATGCTGCAGATTATTACAGAGCTTACTTTACCGCCGACGATGAAGTTCATTTTATCTGCAACTTGGGATTAAGTACCACAACAAGGATTCTGTATGTAAATGGCGAACTAGAAGTAACTGTTTTTGAATATACAGATGGCGAAGAGCATGATGCTAACGTTTTACCCGGAGGAAGTTTGTTAAATACATACTATGTAAACATCGAAACCGGAGAGGCAGAAGAGATTACATAATAGACTAACTCATTAGTAAGGAATGACAACTAAATAATTACATTGAGCCTCGGAGCAATCCGAGGCTTTTTCATGCAAAAACTTAAGGAGGTAAATATGTCTTACTTTACCAATGAAGATGTTATTCGGGTTAAAGAAATAGATCTTCTTACGTACCTACAGAACTATGAACCCGATAACTTGAAGCATGTATCAGGTAATGTCTACTGTACTGTTGATCATGATTCACTTGTAATCAGCAATGGTAAATGGTGTTGGTTTTCACAAGGGATAGGAGGAAAGTCTGCACTCGATTATTTAATCAAAGTACGAGGCATGACATTCAAAGATGCAGTAGAGAAACTGATCGATAGCACCCCGACAATGAGGTCATATACGCCGAGCATAACTTCCAAGAAGGAATTCGTTATGCCTCAGTTAAGTGACAGTACTTGGAGAGTGGAATCGTATCTTAAGAAACGAGGTATCGATGCAGAGATAATCAAGCAGTGCATACAAGACGGATTCATATTCGAGACGGCTGATTATCATAATGTTCTGTTCGTAGGTTACGACAAGGAAAACAACCCTCGTTATGGTGCATTAAGGTCTACTTGGAGCACCTTCAAAGGCGACGCCCGAGGAAGTGATAAACGCTTCTCGTTTAAGCTGATGCCTCAAGAGGAAACAACGGCGGTTCACATATTTGAATCTGCTCCGGATCTTCTGTCATATGCCACGCTCATAAAGATGAACGGCGACGACTGGAAAAAGTCAGCGTATCTGTCCTTGGCAGGTATAAGTGATGCCGGTCAATCAATTCCAAGAGCACTTGAACAACTGCTCAAGGATTATCCCCACATCCATACGGTGCACTTACACCTTGATAATGATCCCCCAGGGCGGAAAGCGGCTGCTGCCATAACAAAAGCCTTAGAAGGCAAGGCAGTATGTTTCGATGTACCACCACCTGAAGGTAAGGATTATAACGACTATCTCAAGATAGAAAAAGCAAAACAGAAAACTAAGAAAGTAGAGGTCAGATAACATGAAGAAGATTAAGAATGCATTAGCACTGATGTTAGCCATTACGGTTATAGCATCCATGACTGGATGCTCCGTTACTCGTCAGGACAATATCGAAGCAACTGAGTCGACACAGACAACTTATCTGGTAGGCTCGCCTGGCTCAAATGAAGTCTGTGAGTTCGGTGTAACAGATATCAACTCGTTCTCGATCACAACTGATTACGGGGAGACAATGAATTATCTTCTCGTCGGTGTGTACTATACAAACCTTACGGATAACGTACAGGATATTCAAAGAAGAAACATTGAATTGTATCTCGACAACGAGGAAGTAGTCGCCTGTGAGTACCGAGATGAGTTTGAGGAGTTCTTCGATGAGGGACTCCTTTTTAATGACCGAAAGGTCAACCCTGGAAGAACCAAAAGCGGATATATCGTCTATCGGATTTACAGAGATTATTCGATCATCAACATCTGCCTTAATGGCATAACGGTCTCAGCAGATTCCGACGAAGTTGTTCCTATCGTCCTTCCTTCCGAAGAGGTTATCGAGGTTGTAGAAGAGACAGTTTGGACAGAACCGATTCCCGTTCAGACCGACCCTCCAGCTCCCGTGGAACCCGTCGAGGAAGAGCCTATTCCCGAAGGTGAAGTACCACCCGAAGAGGCTCCTGCCGAGTGATATCAGAGCCGAGCAATCGGCTCCCTTACATGTCCTTTTAGCTGGTCTCAGCAACGGGGTTTTAGGGGTCGCCCCCTAACAAGTTTTGCATTTGTACGCACAAATGCGTTGCTTGCTAACCCAGAGGACATTCAAAGTGTGCGCACACAGAACAAACAGAAAGGAGTCCCGTTATGAGTGGAAAAGTATACAGGAAAAGACCCGAACGCATCTACGTAACTGTTACTAAAGAGGAGTCAGATTCCATAAGAGCAAAGGCTCAGGCAGCAGGGTTATCTGTGGCTGAATTTTGCAGAAGAGTTCTCAAGAAAGAGAAGATAACTTCAACCAAAGAGTCGACAGAATTGGTATGGGAAGTACGACGGGTTGCCAGCACCCTAGATCAAATTCTGCAGAGGATGATCATCTTGGGAATAACACCGGGGGCTTCTCTCGAACAGTGCATTGAAGATATCGAAGAACTGAAGTTGATCATTGAAGGCAGAGCAAAAACGGATCGAGGTGATTCCAATGGCGGTAACATCAATGTGGCCGGTAACGAGTCGGATGGATAAACTGATTCAATATGTTAATAACCCAGACAAGGTTGAGGAACGACCTGAACTGATCCCCGAAGCGATAAAAGCACGAACAGCAGTAGGTGATGTTATCGACTATGCATCCAACGGAGATAAGACCGAACAGAAGATGTATGTTACGGGTATCAACTGTAAACCGAACACCGCTGCGGAAGAATTCATGGCTACCAAGGTTCGATGGGGAAAGACCGATGGTCGATTAGCCTATCACGGATATCAGGCATTCAAAGAAGGTCCTGGTGAATTAAAGGCAGAGAAAGCACATGAGATTGGTGTAACACTCGCCAAAGAACTCTGGGGGGATCGGTTTGAGATAGTCGTAGCAACTCACTTGAACACAGCACATTATCACAACCACATAGTTATCAATTCTGTCTCATTAAAGGACGGCAAGAAGTTTCATTGGAGCATGGCTGATTACCAGCACATGAAAGAAGTAAGCGACAGATTATGCCGAGAAGCTCATCTGGATGTTTGTAAGGAATCAGCCGTTCCACAGAGTAAGCATTACTCAGAATGGTCTGCCGAGAAACTGGGACTGCCTACTATAAGAGGCAAGATACGAGAAGACATTAACTATGCTATTGGCATCTCGTTAACAGAGCGCGAGTTCATTATGACTATGAAGGAGATGGGATACGAGTTTAAGTTCCATCGTAAAGACGGAAGCGACTTGACTCATCCCAGCCTTAAGCCTCCCGGATCTAAATCGTTCATCAGATTCGAGCGTCTTGGTAACGACTATGAATTTGACTCCATAAGGCGCCGCATCATTCTTAGTGCAACTACGCCAGGCACACCACTTCTGATCGAGAAGCAACCTTATCGTAAATGGACACCCCCTGAAGATAATCTTAAGGGGCTCCCCTCTTTCTACAGAAAATACTGTATACGCTTATTCGGTTATATATCGCGCCCGCCAAAAAGAGAATATATCCCGATGGCTCTGCGAGAGGACATCGTTAAGCTTGACCACTATATCGAGCAAATGGATTTTCTATACGGGAATAAGATAGAGACATCAGAGTCACTTCAAAACATGAAGACGGAATTACAAAACCAGCTTCATCTTCTGTATATAGAAAGGAAGAGACTATACAGCCTAAAGAAATGGCAGAAGAGGAACAAGAAAGATGGTCTGATACCTGAAACAAATCAGGAGTTAAAAGTAATCTCAAGGAAGATCCAAGAGGTTAAGAAAAAACTCGAGTTATGTGATGAGGTCTTTACCACTACTGACAGAGTCATAAACGGGGCTAACGCTCCTGATAAGAAACCTATATCGGAACCGATTATCCCCAAAACCATCGACATTAAAAAGAAGCTATGAATTCAAGCGTCCAATGCGGACGCTTTTTACATGCCTTAACAGGCAAATAAAACAAGGAGGAAATAAAAATGGCAGTTGAAAACGAGACGGCGGATCAGGTCGTGAAGATGGTACTTCAAGGCAGTGAAGTTGTGTTGAGGCTTACAGGCGAAGCAGCAGTAAGAATTGCAACGCTGATCTATAACGCATTAAAAGGCGATCATACAACTGCTGGCAGGGCAACACTTTGGGAGTTCTTGCGGTCTGGTAAAGACCAGAAGGTATTTCAGATACCCGATGAATATCTCAAGGCATTTACCACAGCCAGCAAGAAGTACGGCTTCCCTTTCGTAATGCTGAAGGATAAGAACAGCCAGACAGGTCTTACGGATGTTATGGTATATGCCACCGATGCTTCAAAGGTAAACCGTGTTATCGAGAACTTGCAGCTTACAGTACAGAAGGTTCCTACTTTGAAACCCGAGGTTAAGCTTGAAGGTTCTACGGAATACGTCAAGCCGTTGGGTATGCAGCTTAAGGTACCCCTGAATCTTATCGACAACATTCCTGAGGAGCCGACGGACAAGAGACTTCTTGCTGAACTTCAGAAGCTTGCAGCAAAGATGAAGACCAGCGGTCCTCAGATAGTTGATCCGGTTGGACTTCTTTGTAAAGAGAATGGTCACTATGAGATCTTGCCCGGTGAAGGTCATAAGAGACTGATGGCTATGAGGATCGCCGGATACACAACAGCGGTTGCGGAGATATCAGTCCCGAAGAATCACGATGTCGAGGTCATCGCTGAGAACATTGACGGCAGACCTTCCCGTGAAAGAGCAGATTCACCTGCTGAAGGAATAGAACCCGCTCCGCTTGAAAAGGCTTCGGACACTCCCAGCAAGGAAGAAGGTCAGACCATAAACCCTACTATGGCCCGAACGACAAAAGAACCAGCGTTCGGGCACGACTTCGAAAAGTCATCGACTCAAGGAGAAACTACAATGTCGACCGATAGGAAATCTGTAAGAGCCGAGCTTGAGCGTTGCAGAAAGATATCTGAGAATCGCGAGGCTATAAGGGCAGCCAAGAGAGCAACCAGGGCTATGACCAAAAAGAAGAATAGTCCAAAGTAAGGAGGGCTGAATGAGAAGAATAACAAACAAATTCTCAGGCAAGCGGATCATCCTTTATCTTCTGGGGATACTGCCTGTCACCTGGATCGGACTTAAGTGCGCTCCATATCTTGTTGCAAAAGGTATAACGGGCATTATCGAGAATGCAGACGATATCATAAACAATCCGTTTAATATTGTGATAGTAGAGGACAGCCTTCGGGTTGTCCTTTATTCTATCCTTCTATATGCGGTTGCTATCGGACTGTACCTTGCAAATGAACGAAATTACAGAAGACGTGAAGAGCACGGCTCAGCCAAATGGGGCGATGCAATAAGCATCAACAAACGCTACCGTGATAAGCGACCTTCCTTCAACAAGATCCTTACCCAGAATGTAAGCATCGGGTTCGACGGTCATAAGCACCAAAGGAATCTGAACATTTTGGTAATCGGCGGTTCGGGCGCTGGTAAAACTCGCTTTTTTGCTAAACCCAACATTCTTAATGCCGCCAAGGATGGTTGCTTTTCCCTGGTCGTACTGGACCCTAAGGGTGAAACGTTAAAGTCCACTGGATACTTTTTGAAGGACCAAGGCTATGACGTTAGAGTCCTGGATCTGATCAATCTTGATAGAAGCCATTGTTATAACCCTTTTGTGTATCTTCAGAATGATGATGATATACAGAAGCTTACAACCAATCTGATCAAGAACACGACACCTAAGGGCAGTCAGACACAAGATCCATTCTGGGACCAGTCAGCCGAAATGTTACTCAAGGCATTGGTGTTCTATCTGTTTTACGAGGCACCGCCCGAAGAACAGAACTTCCCTATGGTCATGGAGATGATCAGAGCCGGAGACGTAAAAGAGAATGATGATGATTACGAGTCTCCCCTTGATATTCTTTTTAAGGAACTCGAGGAACGAGACCGTGAGCATATTGCGTTGAAATATTATCGAGCATATCACTCCGGTGCTGCTCAGACTTTGAAGTCGATTCAGATCTCCCTCATTGCAAGACTTGAGAAGTTCAACCTTCCTTCCCTTGCAGGTATTACCCAGACAGATGAGATGAGACTGGACGAACTAGGCGAAAAGCGCGGAGTCATCTTTGCACTTATCCCGGATAACGACACCTCTTATAACTTCATCATAGGAATGCTGTATACACAGTTGTTCCAACAGTTATACAGAAGTGCTGACTTTAAGCATAACGGGCGACTTCCCTATCACGTTCATTTTGTAATGGACGAGTTCGCGAATTGCTGTCTCCCAGACCAGATGGATAAGCTTTTGGCAACTATGAGATCAAGAGAGATATCTGTCTCAATCATCATACAAAATCTTGCTCAGCTCAAAGCTCTGTTTGAAAAGAACTGGGAATCCATTACAGGTAACTGTGATGAGTTCTTATACTTAGGCGGCAATGAACAAGGTACGCATAAGTACGTTAGCGAGCTTCTGGGTAAAGAGACAATTGATACCAACACCTACGGACAGAACAAAGGACGGCAGGGTTCTTTTACCAAGAACGATCAACTTCAGGCAAGAGACCTCATGACACCTGATGAAGTCCGAAGGCTCGATAACAGATACGCAATCCTCTTTATCAAAGGTGAATATCCCGTAATGGATCTAAAGTATGACCTTCTTAAGCATCCGAATGTCGGTTTTACGGCAGACGGAGGTAGGGAGCCTTATATCCACGGAAGAGACACCAAGAGCATCGGTTCTGTAAGTCTTGTCGGAATCAATACAGGCGTTAGGTCTGAGGCTATCAATATCGACGAGCTAATCGAAGAGAACAAGAACAACACACCTTACGAACTCGAGGTAATCAGTTACAAGGAGTTCGAATAACCAAAGAAAGGAATCAAGATTATGAAGAGAATCATTTCTACTAACAATGAGACGGTACTCAAGAAGGACCATAAGAAGCGTCTGCTCAGGTCGTACCTTATCAGTACTGTAGCCTGTGCGACAGTAGCCGTTTTCATGGTGCCAGTACTTGCTACTGAAGGCACCAGTGATGCGGAGACCGCTATCAACAACATGTCGAATATCATCTTCGGCATCATCAGGTCTATTGGAATCATCCTGTCAGGCTGGGGACTTGTTCAGGTCGGCATGAGTTTTCAGAGCCATGACCCTTCACAGAGATCTCAGGGCTTCCTGTGTCTTGCAGGCGGACTGATCATCGTATTCTCAAAGTCGATCCTTCAGTCCATCGCTCCCGGTGCCTTTCCGTCATAAGTTGAAAGGGGGACTATTCCATGGGCTTATCAGCTTGGTATGAGCTTTATCAGGGCTTACAGTACCTGGGAGAAAAGCTCGCTGAAATGTGGAGTCTCCTTACAACATCACCCGAAGCCTTCAAGGAAGGTGCTATCTGGAGTGTAATATCATCGATCAACGGCGTCTTGGGAGCAATCGGCACGGCTCTCCTCGTCTTGTTCTTCACTATCGGAGTGATCAAGACCTGTGGGAGCTTCGCCGAACTCAAGAAGCCTGAGACAGCAGTAAGAGTCTTTATCCGATTCTGCGTCTCAAAGTGGCTCATAGATAACTGCCTGAGCATCCTTGTGAACTTTGTCACGATCATACAGGGCATCATATCCGATGTTACAACGACAAGTTCTGTAGGAACCGCATTGGAATTCGTCATCCCGTCCGATGTTCAGTCGACCTTTGAAGGTATAGGCATATTGGACGGAGCGATTCCGGTGTGGGCTGTGTGCTTCATATCACACCTTGCCATGATCGTTATCGCGATAATACTGCTTCTTACCGTGTACGGACGATTCTTCAGGATCTATATGTATACGGCAATAGCTCCTATCCCCTTGTCTACTTTAGCAGGTCAGCCAACTGAAAACATCGCCCGAAGTTTCTTGAAAAGTTACGCGGGCGTTTGTCTTCAGGGTGTTGTCATCGTACTTGCATGCATTATCTTCACGGCTTTTGCTGCAACTGCACCTGAGATGGACACGACACTGGAACCTCTGGAGATGGTCTGGAAGTATGTAAGTGACCTTATCTTCAATCTTCTTATCCTATTAGGACTTGTGAAGGGTTCCGACAGAATAATCCACGACATGATGGGCTTATAAGGAGAGTGATGTTATATGGAGATCAATATAAACAAAGATATCCGTGAATACACGGAAGGCTTGTTCTTTGGCTTGAATGTAAGGCAGTTGATCTGCTCGGGACTTGCGGTCGCATCAGCGGTTGCAGTCTATTTCTACACCAAAGACCTCGTCACCAAAGACACCGTAACATACTTTTGCATCGCAGCAGCTGCTCCATTCGCAGCAATTGGCTTCGTGAAGTATAACGGCATGCCCTTAGAGAAGATTATCTGGGCATGGATAAAAGATAACTTCCTTTATCCCAGAAGGCTTTCCATAAGAGCAAATAACCTCTATAGAGAGCTTACCAAAGACTATTTTGAGAAAAGACAAAAGGAGGTCTTAAGAGAAAATGCTGAAAAGTGTGAACACGATACTGAAGCAGGATAAGGAACACCTGTCAGTACCGCATAGAGTTCAGGACATTATTCCTGTAATGAGAATATGGCCCGACGGGATCTTCCAGGTCGGGCCTAATAAATTCTCAAAAACGTGGAAGTTTACAGATATCAACTATCAGGTAGCAAGTGAAGAGGACAAAGAGAATATGTTCCTTCTGTACTCTGATGTTCTTAATTCATTCGACAGCGCTGCTACCACTAAGATCACAGTAAACAACCATAGGCTTAACAAGAAGGACTTTGAGAAGTCGATCCTGATGCCTTTGAAGGAAGATGGTCTCGACTTCTACAGAGAAGAGTACAACAATATGCTCCTCGAAAAGGCAACCGGTGCTAACGGCATCATGCAGGAAAAGTATATTACGGTCTCTATATATAAGAAGTCCGTAGAAGATGCGAGAACATACTTTGCAAGAACCGGAGCTGACCTTCAGATGAGGTTATCTGCTTTAGGAAGCTCCTTGGAAGAACTCGATGCTGTTGAGAAGCTTCGTATCCTGCACGATTTCTACAGACAGGGCGATGAGACTTCGTTTGAGTTCGATGTCAGCAAGAGAGCCAAACTCGGACATGACTTCAGGGACTATATCTGTCCCGATACAGTTGAGAGAGGTACAGACTATATCAAGCTTGGAGAAAAGTATGTCAGAGTATTATTCCTTAAGGACTACGGCAACTTTATCAGCGATGACACGATAGCAGCACTTACTGATATGAATCGTAACTTAATGCTGTCAATCGATGTATTATCTGTACCCACAGACGAAGCTATCCGTGAGGTTGAGAATAAGCTCCTTGGCGTAGAGACCAATATTACCAACTGGCAGAGGAAGCAGAACCAGAACAATAACTTCTCCGCCGTTATCCCCTACGATATGGAACTCCAGCGCAATAAGACAAAAGAGTTCCTGGCGGATCTTACAACCCGTGACCAGCGCATGATGCTTTGCCTCATCACTATGGTCATCTGTGCTGACTCAAAGGAACAGCTTGATCTTGATACTGACGAGCTTCAGGCTAATGCCAAGGGCAGGCATTGTCAGATGGCAGTTCTCAAATGGCAGCAGATGGATGGACTTAATACCGTCCTTCCCTTCGGTGTCAGAAACATCGAGTGTTTCCGTACACTTAATACAGAATCGCTGGCAGTATTCCTGCCGTTTAAGACACAGGAGATCATGGA
>OMWK01000024.1 GCA_900314745.1 uncultured Eubacteriales bacterium
CTACGATGGCACCGACTTCTGGTTCATCGAGGCCAACAACCTCCCCGGAATGACCAACACATCGCTTCTCCCCGAGGCGGCTGCACATTGCGGCATTGCTTATGAGGACCTGGTAGAGCGCATCGCACTTGCAGCAGGAAGAAGAAACGTTGAGTAAGACCGGCATCATCGGAGGCGGGGCTGCGGGGCTTTTCGCAGCGTGCTTTCTTAAGAAGAGCGGCGCTGATTTCATCCTGCTCGAAAAGAACCCGGAATGCGGCAGGAAGCTGCTTCTTACGGGACACGGTAGGTGCAACATCACCAACAACAAAGCTCCGGACGAACTCATGAAGGGTTACCACGAAGCCGCGAGGTTCATTAAGCCCGCGCTCACGAGGTGTCCGCCTTCTGTTGCGATGGATTTTATCGAGAATGAACTTAAGGTTCCCCTTAAAGAAGAGGAGGACAACAGGATATTCCCCAAGTCGGACAAGGCATCGGATATAAGAGATGCGCTTGTAAGATACGCGGGGCAGAAGAATATTAAGACGGGATTTGAGGTCGCGGACGTCGTTAAGGAGGACGGAGTCTTCAAGATAACTTCGTCAGACGGGGAAGAGATTACAGTCGACCGCGTTATAGTCGCGACGGGCGGCAAGACCTTCCCTAAGACAGGCTCCGACGGCAGATCGTACGACCTTCTCGCGAAGGCGGGTCACAATGTCACGCCTTTATATCCGGCACTTACGGGCATCCCCGTAGGCGGCGAGGACAAGAAGTTCACGGCGGCCCTAAGCGGTCTTACTGTGTATGCCGGCGCAGGACTCTATTTTGAGAACAAGAAGACGAATAAGACTGAGGGCAACGTGCTCTTCACTCATGAAGGTCTGTCAGGCCCTGCAATCATTGAGCTCGCGAGAGATATCCCCGAAGATGTCGATGATAAAGACGGCTGGATCGAACTCGATTTCACGCCCGGAAGGGACGACACCGAAGTCGACCGCGAGCTTCTCGAGGAGATGAACAGGAAGCCCGATACGAAGCTTACGACCATAGGTACCAGGTATGTTCCCGCGTCCCTGTCGGAGGCCATAGGCGAGAGGGCAGGAGTTACGGACCTTCGTGCATCGTCCATCACGAAGCAGGGCAGGAAGGATTACGTAAAGAACTTAAAGCACCTCCACATGACGATCGAGAAGCAGCCCGCATTCGATACTGCTTATGTCACAAGGGGCGGTGTAGAGCTTACTTCCATAGACCGTAAGACATACGGATCCAGGCATCAGGAAGGCATGTACATAATAGGAGAAGTCCTTGATATCGACGGTATAAGCGGCGGCTATAACCTTCAGGCAGCCATAAGTGAGGCCTATATCGCAGTCAGCGATATTATGTGTTAAAATCTTCGAAGATTTTATATAAGGGGGACCCCCTCATGTCTGAGAAGAGAACTGATTATATCGGCTGGGACGAGTATTTCATGGGCGTTGCCAAGCTTGCTGCACAGAGAAGCAAGGACCCCAGTACCCAGGTTGGAGCATGTATAGTCAATCCCGACAACATGATAGTTTCCGTAGGTTACAACGGATTGCCCGCGGGGTGCTCAGATGACGATTTCCCCTGGGCGCGGGAGGGCGAGGTGTTTGACACCAAGTACGCTTATGTGTGCCATGCCGAACTCAACGCCATCTTAAATTCCGGAACGGGCGACCTTCGCGGAACAAGAGTGTACGTAACTCTTTTCCCCTGTGAAGGATGCACCAAGGCTTTGATCCAGAAGGGCATCAAGGAGATCATCTACGCTGATGACAAATACCACGACATGCCCGGAACAATGGCCGCGAGAAGAATGCTCGATGCAGCCGGAGTTAAATATACGAGATATGAGCCGACCGGTCGTAAGATTGAGATCGACGTTTAAGGCAGGAGGTTATGAATGGCTGAGGTAAATTCGTTTATCTGGGACGAGAAGAATGAGTGTATGGAGGAGTCCGAGCGACGCGAGTTAGTCGGCAAGAGACTCGTCTCCGCAGTAAGAAGAACATACGATAATGTACCTTATTACAGGAAGAAGCTCGACAAGGCGGGGATTACACCCGATGACATCAAGAACCTTGATGATATCGAGAAGCTCCCTTTCTGCGATAAGCTGGACTTCAGGGACAACTACCCCTTCGGAACTCTGGCAGTTCCCATGGATAAGCTCGTAAGATTCCACGCTTCGTCAGGCACAACAGGCAAGATGAAGGTCGTAGGATATACGGCAAATGACGTAGAGCTCTGGTCCGATGCACTCTGCCGCTGCTTCGCAATGTCGGGCATGCAGAAGGGTGACCTCGTTCACATCGCTTACGGATACGGCCTGTTTACAGGAGGTCTCGGCCCCCACTATGCATGCCAGAAGTTCGGTTCCGTCGCTATCCCCGTATCGGGCGGCAACACTGCAAGACAGATCCAGATCCTTACTGAGTGGCAGCCTCAGGTCATCATGTGCACACCTACATACATGCTGCACATCATTGATACTATTGAGAAGAACAACATCGATAAGTCCCTTATCAAGCTCCGTTCCGGTATCTTCGGAGCAGAGGCATGGACTTCTGAGATGAAGGATCAGATCGAATCCAGGATCGGACTTAAGGCATTTGATATTTACGGACTTACAGAGATCGTAGGACCCGGTGTCGGATGCTCCTGCCCTTACTGCCGGGATCAGATCCACATCAGTTCCGACCTGTTCTGGCCGGAAGTAGTTGATCCCGATACAGGCAAGGTGCTTCCTGAAGGTGAGTTGGGTGAGCTCGTATTCTCATCGCTTCTCAAGGAAGGCGTACCGATGATCCGTTACAACACACACGATCTCACACGCATCCATTACGGCAAGTGCGCATGCGGAAGAACGACACCGAGGATCGACAAGATCACAGGACGTGCGGACGACATGCTCATCATCAGAGGCGTTAACGTATTCCCGACTCAGATCGAAGCTGCGGTAATGAAGTTCAAGGAAGTACTGCCTCATTACATGATCTATGTAGACAGAGTAAACAACCTCGACGTCATATCCGTTAAGATCGAGCTCAACCCCGATCTCATGTCGGATACGATGTCCGGACTCGAGAAGCTCACCAAGGCTATCGAGGGAGAGATCGCGAGCATCACCGGTATTCACGCGAAGGTTAAGCTCGTTGAGCCGAGATCGCTCCCCAGATCAGAAGGAAAGATGGTCAGAGTAATAGATTCGAGATTCAAGAAGTAATAAAAAGGGTTTATGAAGAGATTATTCTTAAAGACTGTAACAGCAATACTGACCGCGAGCCTTGTGCTCGCGGTATTCTCATTGAGCATCAGAAAGGCCGTATCGGCTGATGCATCCGCGACTGTCGAATCCACCAACGAGTGGGGCGATGGCGGACAGATATCGCTTAACCTCTCAGGCTGCTCCGGCTACGGTGAGATAGAAGTAGTCGTTGAATTCGACGGCACCGTTCAGTCGGCATCAGGCTGGGGATTCGATTCATACGAGGTAATGGGCAATCAGGTAACGGCGGTAGTCTCCGCTTCAGGCGGCAACTCCTGGGCATTCAACGGCAATGTCGGAATCCAGGTAACGGGTACGGACATCGCCAATGCGACTTTGGTATCGGTAACGGGCTCGGGCACGGGTCCTGCGGTTCCCGAAGGCGGCAACCCCTCAGGCGATAATCAGAATAACGGCGAGTCAGTGCCTGTCGAGGTCGACTTGAGCTCCGTTGTACAGGGTGACGACTGGCTTACGACAGACGGAGACAGGATCGTCGACCAGAACGGCACCGAGGTGTGGCTTACGGGATGCAACTGGTTCGGTTATAACACCGGAAGTAATATTTTCGACGGGGTGTGGGCGTGCAACATGAGGCAGGCCCTCGAGTCCATCGCAGACCACGGCTTCAACCTGCTCCGAATCCCGATGTCGGCCGAGCTTCTTCTTCAGTGGAAGAACGGCGAGTACCCGCAGGCGAACTTCAACCAGGCTTATAACGCGGAACTTCAGTCGATGAATTCTCTCGAGATCTTCGACTACGCCCTCGATATCTGTGCCGCGAACGGCATCAAGGTCATGATCGATATCCATTCGCTCCCGACGGACGCGATGGGACACATGCTCCCGATGTGGTACACAGACAGCTTTACCGTCGACGATTACTATGAGGCTCTCGACTGGCTCTCCGAGCGCTACGCGAACAACGACACCATCATCGCATACGACCTTAAGAACGAGCCTCACGGTGCGGCCTCCGAGACCGAGCACGCGATCTGGAACGACTCCGAGGACGCTAACAACTGGAGATACGTAGCCGAGACTGCGGGCAACATAATACTCGACAACAACCCGCATGCGCTGATCATGATCGAGGGCATACAGATCTACCCCATTGACCCTATAGCGAACAACTTCACTTCGACAAACGACGATGATTACTACAATTCATGGTGGGGCGGCAACCTTCGCGCAGTCGCGGATTATCCGATCGACTTCGGTTCTCCCGAGCGCAATGCCCAGATTGTTTACTCCCCTCACGATTACGGTCCCGCGGTCTACGCGCAGCCGTGGTTCGAGGGCGGATTCACATACGAATCACTCTATGAGGATTACTGGCATGACGCATGGCTCTACATCGATGAGGAGGAGATCGCACCTCTTCTCATAGGTGAGTGGGGCGGCTTCATGACTGGCGACAACCTGACATGGATGACATACATGAGACAGCTCATCGCCGAGTATCATCTGAACCACACATTCTGGTGCTTCAATGCGAACTCCGGCGACACCGGCGGACTCGTTCTAGACGATTTTGTCACTTGGGATGAGGACAAGTATGAGTTCGTACGCGAGGTTCTCTGGCAGGATCAGGACGGCAACTTCATCGGTCTCGATCACGCAGTTGCACTTGGTGACAACGGCATCAGTCTGAGTGAGTACTCCGGTCTCGACGCGGTTCCCGTCTTAAGTGAGACTTCTGAATCGGAAGACACTGATGTGACATTGGCAGGCACCTCATCTTCGGAGGCTGCCGCGGAGCAGGCGAGGTCTTCCGAAGCGACGCCCATCAACCTTAAGACTGCGGACTCTGACATGACCGAGAGCACGCTTCTTAAGATCCTTGTACTCGTGGCTGTCGTCATCGTTGTCGGCATCGGCGGCTTCGGCGCGTACAAGATAGGAGAGAGGACCGCGCGCAAGGATTAACTCCAAGTTTACCCGAGCAACATTTTGTTCATACTTGTTAATCCAATGTTTACCTCAAAAACCCATATCTCAAAGGCTCTTAATTGAATTGTTTTTCCCCCGTCAGATATACTTTTAATAAGTATAGGATGACGGGGGTTTGACTTTTGAATAAGAGTGCATTCAATCTCATATGCGCTGCCGCAGTGATGAAGGCCGTACTTGATACAGACGCCATTCCTGTGGAATTTCCCGTGAGGTATGTAGTCGGCTCGCTTGTTATCATCGCGATCCTCGGTGCGAGATATGTGATACTTCTTAGCCACGGCAAGAGGGGCAAGGAGCTCTGGATCGAGTTCATACCTTCAGTAGGCGAGATCTACGAGAACATCCAGTGGAAGAAGACGCAGAAGAAGCTTCTCGAGCGCGAGAGGAAGCAGACTGAGATCGACGAGCGCAATGCCGAATCCATAAGGGCTGCGGAAGCCGAGAGGGAGGCCCGAATCGCGCAGGAAGAGCTTCGCATGGCAGAGGAAGAGAAGAAGCGCATGGAGGAATACGCGAAGCAGGCACAGCCTGAGCCCACACCTTCCGAGAGGCGTATCGGAAGACCTCCGAAGCAGACGGGCGTCAAGACCAAAGCTGACTTCAAGTTCATCGCGCCTCTTGCAATGAATACGACGAATGAGAATCAGGCATTTGCACCTTCTCCGTTTAAGCCTCTGACTACGCCGCCGGCCGAAGCTTCGAATCCTGAAGACCAGTGCGGTTAATGAAACTTAATTGTCAAATGTAATTGTTTGAATTGCCGACTGCCAGTTGGTATATTAATTCTGCGTATATTATTTAGAATAATGATTCAGATCAGGTGTTTGGGGGGCTTACGCTGTGACTCGAAGAATTGTTTCAAGGTTTTATGCTGTATTTATCCTGTTTTGTTTTGCCATAGGATATGTACTTACTGATTCCGCGTCCGTATTTGCGATGGCAAATGTCACGTCAAACGGCGGATCGGGATGGGGCACAACAGGACAGATTCCGATAAATATATCGAATGCATCCGTTGGTGAGACCATCTCCTGCACGATCAGGGTAGACGGCACGTTGACGCGCTGCTATGACTCACAGGATCATGAGGGATCGGTAAGCGGCAATACCGGAACATGCGTGCTCACCGTAAATAACGGCAACATCAATACTATCCAGTCCTGGTACTGCATATTTGTAACCGGCGAGAATATAACGTCCGTTACACTCACGAGTGTAACCTGCGGCGGAGGCACGACGCCTACTACGGCGGCAACGACACAGCCGACCACACCCACGACGACTCAGCCTCCGGCAACCACACCCCAAGCGACCACACCGGCTCCTGCACAGACGAATCCTACTAATCCCGCGCCTGCTCAGACAGAGCCCGGAACGCCGGTTCAGACTGAAGCACCCGTTCAGCCGGATGCACAGGTTCAGCCCGCAGCTCCTGCAGCTGATGTACAGCCGGCAGTTCCCGCACAGGATGCGCCCGCTGAAGCTCCCGCAGCAGCGGCACCGGCAGAGCCCGCAGCAACCGAAGCGGCTCCAGAAGAAGCAACGGAAGCGGCAGCAGCTGCAGCTCCTCAGGAAGCAGCGGCAAATCCCCAGAATAATGACAACAGCGGCGACGCAGGCGATGCGGCCGCAGCAGAAGAGACGGATGCTGAACCCACGGAATCCACGGAGCAGACAACGGTGCCCATCATCATTATGGATGCCGAAGGTAATCTCATCTCCGTAACTCCCACACCGACACCTTTCCCTTATATGTCGGGAACAACATCCATGAAGTATTCCGATGATTTTGCTTTCCCTTTGAAGCAGGTCCTCATCGTTCTTGCCGGAATAGCCATACTCGGAGCGAGATTCTTCGTCCTTAAGGCGAGGGGATTAAGAGGCGGCAACCTGCTTCTTGAATTCGTTCCCGGTGTCTCCGACGCGGTAGACAGACTCAGAAGAAGAGGAACGAAGATCGAACAGAGCAATACTTCTGGCAGATACGACTATTCGAATTCGACATCCGCGAGAGCGGCTGAAGCTGCAAGGGAAGCCCAGCAGGCCAGAGCTGAATTTGCAAGGGCTGCGAGGGAGAGAGCAGGTAAGTATCCGAAGGAGAACAGATAAAGTGGGACTTAAGGATATACTTAACAGATTCAAGGGCAAGGATAAGCCCGATCCTTCAGACGATGAGGATAAGCCCGTCGTAGTGAACGGCTATCTTCAGACTTCGAATACCAAGGTAATAAGGCCCCTGTATTCAAATACAAATGAGGGAAGGAAAGAGCGTAAATCTTGATGATATTCATGAACCTGTAAGGTATAATTGAGATATCACTTTATATACGACAGGATGTAAATATAGTGCTTAACGATTCAGGTAACAACAGAAGAGGCGGCAGACCGGCACCTCCGCCGAGAGCATCGGCTGCTGCAGCAAGAAGAAATCAGTCGACTATGAACCGCCCTGGTGCGGAATCCCTTAACTCGAATGCTGAAGCGACTGTTGCAGCTAAGTTCTTTGCCAAGGATATCGGCGGTGAGAATTACAGACCTTCACTTGCCAATGCTTTCGTCGCACCGGTAATAGAGAAGAAGCCCGAAGAAGAGGTCAAGTCCCCCTTCAAGGCTGCACCCAAGGCGCCCATCAAGCGTCCGAAGAACATAACCAACGCCGCTTTGGAAAGCGATGAAGAGGAAGAGCATGAGGAAGAGAAGAAGGCTCCCGCAGGTCCTCAGATAGCAAGATTCATGGATATCCCGATCGTTGAGAAGCCGAAGTCTCCTTTCGTTCCATTAGGCGAGAAGCCCCAGAGTGAGAACGGACTTAAGGCTCCCATTAAGCGCCCCGCTTCAGCTTCTATCAATCACGCTGCAGCGCAGCAGGAAGAAGAGAAGAAGCCTTCACCTCTGGCTAAGGCTCCCGAAGCCAAGCCCGCATTTAAGAGCAATGCGTTCGCACCGTCGCCTTTCGCGCCGGGTGCACCCAAGAAGCCTGAAGCCCCGAGTCCTTTTGTACCTTTGAAGTCCTCGCAGCCGAAGACTTTGGATAAGACATTCATTCCTCTCGCGCCCATCCCTGAGGAGAAGCATCAGGAGGAAGAGACATTCAATCCTTTCGCACCGCGTGTCGAGAAGACAGAGGAGCAGCTGAGAATCGAAGAGGAGAACGCAAGACGCGCCCTCGAGAACAGCAGACGTGAGCCTAAGAAGTCAGCTCTTGATAAGCTCATGGATAACCTCAACAAGCCTCTCTTCTGACGATGCCGAAGACAGCGATCATTACCGGAGCTTCTTCCGGCATAGGCAAGGCCTTTGTCAAAGCTCTGATCAACGCTCCCGATTGTCCCGATCATATCTGGATAGTTGCAAGAAGGCTTGACAGGCTTAACGACCTCGCGGCTTTCTCTTCGAAGATCATTCCCGTGTGCGCAGATCTGCTGTCACCCGACGGCATAGGCGCCATTACGGATAAGCTTAAGGATGAGAATCCCGATGTCAGCCTTCTTATTAACTGCGCCGGCATGGGCAAGAAGGGCGATATCGCTGACAGAAGTTCAGCGGACATTCACGATACGATTACATTGAACTGCACGGCCCTCTCGGTTCTGACAAGAGAGGTCATTCCGTTCATGCACGAAGGCGCGCGCATAATCAACATCGCGTCATCCGCGGCTTATCTTCCACAGCCGAAGTTTACCGTTTATGCTGCGTCGAAGTCCTATGTTGTATCTTTCTCACGTGCGATCGCGAGGGAGCTTCGTAAGAAGGGCATATACGTGACCGTGGTCTGCCCGGGCCCCGTTGAGACTGAGTTCAACAAGCTCGCGACGGACGGCAGGTCTTCCGAGTTCACGGGCTTCCGTAAGTTCGTGGCAGCGGATGCGGATAAGCTTGCCAAGGCGTCATTGAAGGCTGCAAGACACAAACGCGGGATGTTTGTATACGGGCTTCCGAACAAGGCCCTGCATGTGGCGGCAAAGTTTATTCCCGTAGGCCTTTTCCTGGAATTGTTCTACAGAGGCTGATATGAGACTTAACGGCATTTTCAAAGATAACATTGTGTTCCAAAGAGATGAGCAGATACGTGTTTTCGGCGTTGAAAACAATGCAGTATCTGTCCTGGCGCGTATTTTGGATGGCGATGAGATCCTCAGTGAAGGCATTGCGGACGACGGGGATAATTTAAAAGAAGACGGATCATTTGTCATTGAATTGGACGCTCTTCCGGCGGGAGGCCCTTATACACTTTGGGTAGATTCACAGGTCGATGAGATCACGATCCATAATGTCTATATCGGTGAGGTCTGGATCGCAGGCGGCCAGAGCAACATGGAGTATCCCTTAGGAAGAGCAGGTTCTGCGAGGACGGACGTTCCCGCCTGCCCTGATACGGCCATACATTTTTACAAGGTTCCCGTGGTCGACAGGTGCGACAGTGAGACATTGAAGGCCGAGAGCGAGACTTCCTGGGATGTCATCACGAAGGATACGTGCTACGACATGAGCGCGGTGGCATTCTATTTCGCGCGTAAGCTGGAGGACGTTCTTAACGGGAACGCCAAAGATGCCGGGGATAAGAACATCCACATCGGCATCATCGGGTGTTACCTCGGAGGAACGTCGGTCACATGCTGGCAGTCAGTCAATAGCCTTGAGAAATCAGAAGAAGGCCGGAAGTTCATCGCAGATTATAAGGCAGACAGCAGTGTATATGCTTCCTACGATGAGTATCTTAAGGCAGAGAAGGATTATGAAGATAAGGCCGGGATTTACGAAGGCAAGGTGGCGGAAGTTCTGAAGAAGGACAGATTCCTTACGTACTGCGATACGGAGCTTATAACCGGAGGAGGCCCGTGGCCGCCGCCGAAGGGCCCTGAATCTGTAAGAAGACCGGGTGCCTTATTCGAAGGAATGGTCAGAAGGATCGTGCCCATGGCCGTAAGGGGCGTCATATTCTATCAGGGCGAGGAGGATACCGAGCGATACAGTAAGGAATACGGCGTGCTGTTTAAGTCCATGATCGATGAATGGCGCGACATCTTCAGGGAGGAGAAGCTGCCGTTCATATACTGTCAGCTTCCGGAATTCGAGCCCGAAGATGACGTTAACTGGCCTGAACTTAGAAGACAGCAGAAGAGGATTTCCGAGGAAGTGCCATGCGCATACATGGCGGATCTTACCGGATGCGGTGAAGTCGGCAACGTCCATCCGTCGCAGAAGAAGATTCCTGGCGAGAGACTTGCGAAGCTCGCGGTAAGGTTCGTATACGGACTTTGATAATTATTGATATAAGGAATACCTTTGTGATATACTCCTTAGGCTCTTAAAGCACGCCTCTATAGCTCAGTAGGTAGAGCGCATCCATGGTAAGGATGAGGTCGCCGGTTCGATCCCGGCTGGAGGCTCCAGATTATGACACCTTGGGATGACCGGGGTGCCATTTGTTTAAGGGGGAATATATGAACCAGAAGGAAAGAATGCTTAACAATCTTCCCTACAGAGCCTGGCTCGACGGCCTTGAGGAAGAACGCTTATCCTGCAAGACGAAGACTTATGAATACAACAACATTCCTCCGAGGGACAGGGCAAAGAGGAAGGAACTCATGAGGACTATCGTCGGCAAGATAGGTGAGGAGTTCAACATCGAATCCCCGTTCCAGTGCGATTACGGCTACAACATCGAGATCGGAGAGAACTTCTACTCCAACCATAATCTTATAATCCTCGACGTCGGAAGGGTAAAGATCGGAGACAACGTTCAGGTCGCACCCAATGTATCAATATATACGGCAGGGCATCCCGTCCATCCCGAGACACGCAACACCGGTTACGAGTATGGAATCGACATTACAATCGGCGACAATGTATGGATCGGCGGAAGCGTATCCATCCTGCCCGGAGTTATTATCGGGGATAATGCGGTCATCGGTGCCGGAAGTGTCGTCACTAAGGACATCCCTGCGAATGTTATCGCTGCAGGCAATCCCTGCCGTGTCATTAGGGAGATAACCGAAGAGGACAGGTACTACTATTTCCGTGACAGGAAGTTCGACGTAGATCCCTTTACCTGACGTTCCCGTGCTTCTTCTTCTCTTCGTAGAGCTTCTCATCAGCAAGCTCCACAAGATCCTTAAGATCCATCTCGCGCGAGGCTTTGTGATAGCCGATGCTGACGGTGAGGTCGTAGGGCGAGTTCGCCTGCCTGTTAAGGGCGCTTAGCTCGTTATGTATCCTCCCGATCAGGGCCTCGATGTCGCTTACGCTCTCGCACCAGACCAGAATGGCGAATTCGTCGCCTCCGTACCGCGCGATGTTGAAGCGCCTGTTGTGTCCGCGAAGTGAGTGTCTCATGGCGTCAGCGATGCGTATCAGCGCCTTGTCACCCTGCACGTGTCCGTAGGTGTCATTTATGTTCTTGAACTTGTTGGCGTCTATCATGAGAAGGTAGAGCGATGCTTCCGTCTCTTTGTCCGAGTTCCACTGATCGTAGTAGTAATCGAGTGTCTTCCTGTTGTTAAGGCGCGTCAGCGGGTCGAGTGAGATCATGCTGTCCGTGCGGTACATGTATATGATGAGCGTCGAGAACGACAGGGCAGCGCACGCCACAGGAAGCTCGGGGTAGATGAACTGGATCATGCCTGCTATCGCGGGTGCGATGGGGAAGAGTGCGAACTTGATGAGGTCATCGCGCTGGTCGCGGTACTTCTTCATGAATATCCTCGTTAAGGCGCGGAGGCATGTCGAGAAGACATACGCATACGAGATGATGTAAAGCACGATGAACA
>OMWK01000009.1 GCA_900314745.1 uncultured Eubacteriales bacterium
GTCGATAATCTCGCCGACTGTCTTAACATTCGCAAGAGACGCGATGAAGTCCGAGTAAGCGGGGTCCCTCATATAGACGACGGCCGCAGGTATCATCGCGAGAAGCTGGAATATCGAGAGCACTATAAGAGGTGTCACGATGACGTCGAATATGCCTGCAACGCCGCTTAATACGCGGGTTACTGAAGACGGTTCCTTCCTGACGCCGTCTTCATCGGGTGAAGACTGAAGTGCGGTGAACCTCTCAGTCATGAGAAGCTTTGTGCTAATGGCCGTAATGCCGATAGCAAGAAGCAGAGTAAGAATTGAGCAGACTATGGAGGGCAGGTAGGAGGGCTCGCCGTTGATGGCGTCGCCGAGGCCGTAGAACTGACCGTAGACGGGAATGTAGTAATAGAATTCCTCGACATCCATTCCTCCGTTGATGCATGTTACTGCGACAGAGATCAGGATGAAGAATATTGGGAGGAAGGCTGTCTGCGCTGATGTTACCGAGTCATTCATGACTGAGATGAGAACGGTCAGCGACGATATGAACAGTGCCATGCTCATGGTGAGCATCAGTATGGCGGGTATGCTTATGACGTGTCTGTAGGGCTTAATGAGGAACGTAAGTATCAGCACTATCGCGGCGGGTATCAGCGACCTTATGAATACGCCGTTTGTGAAGGCTGTGATGATGTCCTTCCTCGCGACCGGAGTAAGAAGAAGTCTCGAGAAAGTGCCGCGCTCCTTCTGTCCCGATATTGCTTCCGTTCCGGTCGACATCGCGGAGTACATGAGAACGATAAATAGAAGGATCGGTATGAATGTCTTCGCCATTACATAAGCGAAGATGGAGATGGTTCCGGAAGCCCGGAATGTGGGGATTCCGTCGCGTACCACTTCCCATTGCAGTATGCTTACCGGCATATCGTACCTGCCGGACAGATAGAGCTTATAGGCTGAGAGATAGGTATCCTCGAGGTCGTCTCTTATCGACTTGTAATCAAGTGCATCTGTGCGGTAATAAGTCAGGATTTCCGAGTGGCTTCCGCCGTCGATGACCTCGTCAAAGTCATTTCTGAAGACTATGACAATGCCCGCGGAGTGCTCATGCATGAGATCTGACATCTGCATGAAGTCGTAAGGCGCATCCCATGTGTCGTAGAAGAACCTGAAGTCTTCGGGCGGATACTCTTCGACGAATTCATGGAAGGATTCGGGAGCGTTGACTGCAACCACGTTCCTCGACGGCCTTACGTAATTGTTGTAGCCGTAGAAGCTTAAGAAAATGGAGTACATGCAGACGATGACCGTGAACACGAATGTGATCGCGGCTTTAAGCGTGGTCGAACACACCTGCGTTCCGCCGCGCCCGCTTTTGAATATGAATGATCCTGTTATTACGCGTCCCTTATTCGACATGATGCTTCACATAAAGATTGAAGAATGCTTCTTCGAAGTTCTTCGCTTCCGCGAGTTCCGTTAGGTATTTGACATCGCCCTGTGCCGCGATCTTACCGTCGATCAGTATCGCGATCTCGTCGCAGAGGCTCTCCGCGACAGAGAAGATATGAGTGGACAGAATGATAGAGTGGCCCTCGTTCTTAAGTTCTATGAGATAGTCGGTGACCTGCTTGCTCGTCAGGATGTCGAGACCGTTCGTGGGCTCGTCGAAGACTATGACCTGAGGGTTATGGATCAGGCTTATAGCTATCGACGCCTTCTGCTTCATTCCCGTCGACAGTTCCTGGATCCTTTTGTTCTTGAAAGGCATAATGCCGAGCTTGCCGAAGATGTCCTCCTTGCGCTTCACGGCATCCTTCTTCGGAATATCGTAAAGGGAAGCGAAGAAGTCCCAGAGCTTATCGGGAGTCGACATCGGATCGAGTCTTACCTCGGTCGTCAGGTAGCCGATCCTTCTGTGTATCTCGAGGAGGTTGTCCTTCGCATTCAGGCCGTCTATGGTTATGCTTCCGGAGGTGGGGGCGAGGAGAGTTGATATCATCTGCATGAGCGTGGTCTTGCCTGCTCCGTTAGGGCCCAGGAGCCCGAAGATCATGCCGTCTTTTACCTCGAAGCTTACGCCCCTGATTATCTCCTTGCCGGCTGTATAACTCTTATGAACATCGTTGACGGATATCACCTGTTATATCCCTCCTTCTTGAATGTCTTGTGCAAAAGCAGAAGCGACGGCAGTAAAGTGGAGATGACCACGCATATGAGCTGCCACGGCTTGAATTCGGACTGGAATACGGTCCTCATAACCGCCGTGCTTCCGTGTACGGGTATGATGAACTCAACTGCTCCGGGGTTAAGCGAGAACAGCTGGTAGAAAAGATCTGCCATGAGGTAGATTAGAGGCATCTGAAGGTTCAGGATGACGTCCTTCATGCGCTTTATCGAGAAGATTATGCTCACGCACACGCATGCGCACAGAAAAGCCGTGAGCGGTATTACGACAGCTATGACAAGAAGCTGGTCGGGAAGAAGGAACATGCCGAAAGGAATCAGTGACGTGGAACTGTTGCTCCTGTTAAGCCACGATGACAGGAACAGGAAAAGGAACGTCACATATGATGCCACAGTGACCAGAAGTGTACACGACAGTATCTTGCCGAGCATGATGCTCTTGGGGGATACGGGCGTCATGAGAAGCTTGTCGTAGAAGCCCCTGTCGCGCTCCGATGCGAACATGTCGCTCGTAAGGGAATAGATGCAGTAGTAGATCAAAAGAACGAGAACGGCGGGTATGACACGGCCGGAGCCATAGTTCGCGCCGCTTCTGTAATCGAGAAGCTTGGTTACGGGGTTGAACAGGTCGGTATCGAAGATGATCTCGCCCTGCTCCCTAAGTGAGTCGTTATACGGGTTGATGACTACTTCGATGAAGCTTTCCGCCTTCGATGCCGCTATGGATGAGTTGCCGTTATAGCAGATCAGAAGCTTGTTGCCGTCGTCGGCGAAGAATACGAACATCGAGCCTGTTCGAAGGAAATCCCTGATCCAGTCTTCGTCTCCGTTCCATATGGGAGTGAATTCCTCGAGAGTCATGAAATCGTAGGTATATACGGTCGTGCCTTCGGTCTCTTCGATATAGGATGTGAAGGATTCGGGCGGATTAACGACAAGTATCGGCTTCTCCGAGATGGAGCCTGTGGACATATAGTTGATCAAATACGGGAATATGGTAAGTGCGAGCATCATGACTGCTGCAGGTACTATAAAAATCGCGGCTGCGCGTTTCCAGTTCGAGTATATACGGGATATCTCCCACCTGATGATTAATAATATTCCGCGCATGTTGTTATTATAAAGCATGAAATGACTTGACAAAAGTACTTATCGTTTTGCATAATAAGCAAGCACGATTTGGGAATGCGGTGCCATAGCCAAGCGGTAAGGCCAAGGTCTGCAAAACCTTTATGCCCCGGTTCAAATCCGGGTGGCACCTCCAGCAAACGGCACTAAGCTCCGCAGATTATCTCTGCGGAGCTTAGTTTTTATTACAGAATACGGAGACAATTATGATCGAGCAGAAAGTAATTGATGTACTTAAAAGATATGATGAGATCGCAGGTCTCATCCTCGAGCAGAAGGTTGATGAGTTCGCCGACAAGATGGATGAGAAGCCACCCGAGGACGATGACGTAACGTATGAGCAGTATCTGCAACGCGTTGCGATGCAGGAGACCGAGGAGCAGAGCATTCTCATGGAGGCTGAGCCCCAGGAAGCATTGGGCGGCGAGTCGATGAATGAATACTTCGAGAAGTTAAGCTTCGGGGAACTTACCGAGATCCTCGAGTACTGTGCGACAGAGCTCGACAGAGGAGTTCCGAACAGCGTTGTTCAGGCTCTCGTTAAGTACGATGATGCGAAGACTGTTGAGGATTATGCACGCCGCATGGTCAGGGATTCCGCATGGCGCGAGGAAGAACTTCAGGATGAGGATAAGCTTTTCGAGATGGATTTCCAGAAGGTGAAGGCGAGCCTTAAGATCCTCTCCGGAAGACGTGACGCGTCTTTGCTCGACGACGTTCTCGACAGATTCATGAGTTACGACAGAACCCACAGCTTTGTCGCGGATTCCATAGCCGAGTATATCGAGTCATTCCCCGATGAAGCCCCCGCCAAGCTTATCTCCAGGCTCGAGGAGCACAAGGAGGACGGCATGGAGGGTCCCTGTGAGGACCTGGTCGTTATGCTCACGAACATCGGCAAGGAGAAGAAGTCTGAGGAGATCTATAATGCCCTGAGAATGTCATTCAGGGGCATGAAGAACAAGATATATGCAGTCATCTGCTTCGCGGATTACGGCGACGCCCGTGCTGTTCCGCTTCTTAAGAACTACATTAACCGCCATCAGAAGGACATCAGCAGAGAACTGTTCTACGAGATGATGTCCGCCATTCAGAATCTCGGCGGGGATATAGAGGATGTATCGGATCCTTTCGGGGATTTTCAGAAGAAGCAGCAATAACGGAGTTTGTAACAATGTTAAATGAGCGAATACCCGGTGTATATGACCTGATCGGCAGACTGGAGGACGTGGCGTACTCTGATGAGTTCCTGTTCGGACACCAGAATGCCGGACATATCGGCGTCTCGATTAAGGAGACCGAAGGCACAGAGTCTGATGTGAAGAACCTTACGGGCAGGCACCCGGCCATTGTGGGCATAGATACCCTGAGTTTCTACGGATACGAGGGAACTTACGAGCAGCTAGTCAAGGTCGTCAAGGAGCTTTACCGCGAAGGCTGCATCATCACTTTGTCTTCGCATATGCCGAATTTCTCCCTGGGCGGAGACGGATTCTTCGATTATTCACCGAACTTTACCGAAGGGAACATCGGTCCGAGGATACTTCCGGGAGGAGACCTCAATGAGAAGTACTTAAGGTTCCTCGATAAGATCGCCGAGTTCGCAGCGGACTGCGTCGATGTAAACGGAGAACCGATTCCCATGCTGTTCAGGCCTTTCCACGAGGATAACGGAGACTGGTTCTGGTGGGGAAGAAAGTATCTCGCGGACGATAAGTACGTGACTTTATTCAGATATACGATCGACTATCTTCAGGATGAGAAGGGCGTTAAGTCATTCGCTTATGCTTATTCTCCCAACGGCTTCTTCGATTCCGTTGAGCACTACTTAAGAAGATATCCGGGCGACGACTATATCGATATCATCGGTATGGACATCTACCGTGACAGACCGGCGGAAGACGACGGTTTCTACGATAAGCTCAAGACTTCGATGGAGATAATGTGGCAGATAAGCCTCACGCACGGCAAGCCCTATGCGCTCACCGAGGTCGGAATACGCGTTCTCGATTCCTGCGGAGGATATTATGAGGGCCTCGCTCCGTCAGGGAACAAAGTGAAGAACTGGTTCACCGAGTTCCTGTCATTTGTTGCTTCATTCGAGGCTGGTTCAAGATGCTCGTACTTCCTCACGTGGGCTAATTTCTCCGAGCAGCAGTTCTGGGTTCCCTATGAGATCAGGAACGAATCGGGAGAGGTAAGTTCACGCCACGAGATGTGCGATGATTTTGTGAAATTCTGCAGTGATTCGAGGATAATTCTTGCCCCTTAAGAAGCCCCTGCACAAGGCCCGGTTTTATTGACAAGTTTTTACGGCTTTAATAGAATTATTAGACTGACAGGCGGGTTTAACTCAGTTGGTAGAGTGTCAGCTTCCCAAGCTGAATGTCGCGAGTTCGAGCCTCGTAACCCGCTCCATTGAAATCCCCGAGATCATTAGGTCTTGGGGGTTATTTCTTTTCTTGGAAGTAAATTTGGAAGTAAATCATACGGATTTTTTCTTTGCTGCCTCGAACGCGAACCAAGGGGTATTATGCCGGTATAAACGAGAAGCTGTACGTGAAAAAAATGCAGAATGGAGCAAAAATATCAGAAAGATTATAGACCGGATCTGGGCCTTAGAAACGCCAGGCTGGGATTCAGGCAGATAGAAGAAACGCACCTGATGGAGAATGTACTTTATAATGATCTGGTTCGCCGTGGATTTGATGTGGATGTCGGAGTAGTTGAGATTGCCACTATGGAAGGTGGCAAAAAAGTGCGAAAGCAGTTGGAAGTGGATTTTGTGGTAAATAGGGGAAATGACAGGTACTATATCCAGTCAGCTCTTAGCATTGCAGATCCTGAAAAGAAGAAACAGGGAATAGCGTCACTTCTCAGGATCCCTGATTCTTTCAAAAAAATAGTTGTTGTGCGAGATCACATGAAGCCATGGAAAGATGACAACGGAATACAATATGTTGGTATTGAGGATTTCCTTAGAAATGAACTCATACTGAAAGACTGATATACACAATGGCCCTGAACATCGGGACTGTTTATTTGTTTAGTTACCACAGGAAAGTAGCAGCAACAGCCTAGTTGCTATGAGTCTTAAGTTCGAACCCCGAAGGTCGCAAAAATCGGACTATTCTGTGCTTATAGCACATGCTAGCGCTTGCGTATAGCTAGTTTTTCCGCAAATTCCCAGACGACGGGCGTTTGCGGATTTATTTCGAATTTACCGGCGTCTATGCGACAGCTTGGATTACCGGAGTTACCAATTGGTGTAGTTACCTTTTTGATATGTGCCTCACGCTGACAAATATACAATGATTTGCCTATAACAATGTATATTTGTCGAAGAGGTGAGGTGCTATTCTACATGACGTTTTCGGCAAAAATGACAATACTATGTTGTTTTTGCCGAGTTACTGAATTATAATAATCCCAAATAAAGATCGGAGGTTACAGCAGTGTATTATCACAGACAATTGGAAAAGACTGTTATGAAGGCAGCGGGTGAGTATGCATGCATTACCCTCTATGGAGCCAGACAGACAGGTAAATCAACTATGGTGAGAACCATGTTTGAAGATATCGAATATGTAACCTTGGACAACAGCCGAGAGCGGACGCTTGCAAAACAAGATCCTGAACTGTTTCTTGAGTCTCATGGTGTTCCCTTGATCATCGATGAGATACAGAAAGCCGATGCCTTGATGGAAGCGATTAAGATCAAGATCGATGAAGCAAAGCTTAGTTGTGTGAAGACCGGAGAGAGTATAAGCCTGATGTATATTCTTACAGGTTCAAATACGCACGAGATTAGACAGAAAGCATCTGAGACTTTGGCAGGCAGAACTGCAATAATCGAAGTCGGATCGCTGTCCGAGTGTGAGAAAAGGCAAATCGAGGGAACTGCTTTTGTTCCCGATATCGAGATGCTTAATAGCAAAAAAGATAAACTTGCATCCAAAAACAGATTTGAAGTGTTTGAAGAGATATTCAAAGGCGGTATGCCGGAATACTGGATTGATAATAAAGACAGGACTACTTTCTTTGAAAGCTATATAACAACATATCTCGAGAAGGATGTAAGCAGATTGATCAACGTTGACAAGTTGGATGACTTCCGCAGGTTTATGATGATAACTGCACTAAGAACCGGTCAGCAAGTAGATTATACGGATATAGGACGGGCAGTCGGTATAGATTCAAGAACAGCCAAGGGGTGGATCTCTATTCTCGAAGCATCCGGGATTATAATGCTTTTGCAGCCTTATGCAAATAACCTGGCTAAGAGGATCATTAAGACCCCTAAGTTATATTATCTGGACACTGGTTTGTGCGCTTATCTTTGCGGTTGGTCAGACTCCAAGATCTTAGAAGCATCGCCGATGGCCGGAGCATTCTTTGAGACATATGTTGTGAGTGAGATAGTCAAAAGCTTGCGTAATGACGGCAAAAGAGTTGAGTATACGCTGTACTATTACAGAGACAGAGATCAAAAAGAGGTGGATATCCTTTACATAAAGGATCAGACGATTTATCCGATTGAGATTAAAAAGGGTATCGGGAAGGATAAGGCAGATAAGAATTTCAGCATCCTTGATCAATATAAGATGCCGGTTGCAACGGGATTGATTATAGATACAGGAGATTCAATATTGCCTCTGAACAGAGATGCTTATTACTGTCCTGTTGGTATGATAGGGCTATAGCTGCCACAGGACACTGTAGCGTTTCAATATGACGGAAAATGCGATTAAAACGGTAGTCGACTAATGATCTAATCGCGAACGTGAACTTGCCGAGACTAATTCACATGCATTCATTGAATCTCATCCATGGCCGCTTATTATAGATGAAGTTCAGAAAGCGGTCGGACTTCTAAGTGAGATAAAGAAGATTGTTGATAAACAAAGAACTTCAATGTTCTCGAAAAGTACAAACTCTTGATTTTTGTTAGCAGGTTTCTATGCCCAAAAATCCAAAGAACCCCTGATGTGTCAGAAATCAACAATCAGTTAACGGACTGTAAAACATTGGTTTTCGACCATTCCGCACCTATTATCCGTGTTAGAATCGCGTTAATAGTAGCGTAAAGGAGGAAGTAATTATGGCAGATAAGAAAAAAGAATTATCACCCGAGCAGCTTGATGAAGTAAACGGCGGGTTGATCATCGAATACGAGAAGCAAAAATCAGGTACGACTTCCTACGCCATTGCTGATGAGAACACATGTAGAATATTAACCGGCGGACCGGATCTTGAGTCAACTATAAGGATGGCGGAGGAAATGGGAGCTGACACAACAGTTCAGCATGTGGTTCTGAAGAATCGTTAACTTAGAAGGATCAAAATAGAGCTTCGGTGGTTGCCGGAGCTCTTATATATGGGGAGTGCTACAATATGAGTTAGCGATGACTAACCTCATGGGGTATAATGCTCTTTAGTGGAGTACTGATAATCTGCCTTGGCAGCTTGGATATGTACGTTGTTTTGATATGTTTATAAGGAGGTAAGTGATGAAGTCAAAACAAAGAATATTGTTTGGGTGTTATGCAATGGTACTTGCTATTATTGGGGACTATCTTCTTGGATACGGCACACTTGGCACAACATCAAATCCGGATGCCTATATGGGCATATCCTGGAATGTGGTTCCTGATTGGAGATATGCAGTATCATCAATCCTCGGTTTTTTGTGTGCAGCGATGTTTGCCTATGCTGCAACAGAACTAATGAGAGTTATGGAGAACGAATATAATTTAAAGGATTCCAAACTATACAAGCTTTTCAAAGTCGCCAACTGGGGAGGAATTTTGTATTTTGCCTTTATTCATATAGGCATATGCATCCTGCCGGTTGTTTTTAATGCAGGAATGGAAGTAACGGGCGATATTGAAGCATCTGCCGGTATGACGATCAGGGTTCTGAAAAGTGAACTTATTCCATTGCTGGCCGGTTTTGTGGTCTGCGATTTGTTTGTGACTATAGGATGGGTTGGAATGGTTCTTAAGAGGATGCTTCCTGTAAAAAAATGGATGATCATATGTTGCCCTGTTTTTGGCGTACTTTTCGGAAACTTGCTTAATTTGATATCAGAGGGGTTGGACTCTGGGACAGAATCACTGGGGTGGCTCATGTTGTATTTAGTTTGTGCACTATCTCTTACAGATAAGAAAAGGTCAATTAAATGAAGCTGACAAAAAATGGAGACTTATTTGGGGACTGCTCTTTTTGCAGTACAAGAATACATAACAGATGAGAAGAAGAACGTAAATAGAATAATTTGAATTCGATCAGTATTAGTGGTACATATAGGTATGTAATCTCTATTAACATATACGACTGAGTTCGAACATCGGAGGTCGCAAAAATCGGACTATTCTGTGCTTATGGCACAAATTAAGTCCCGGGGGTTGATCCCGGGATTTGTAGTATAAACAGAACAGGTGAATTACATGGATCTAACGACAGTACAGGAACAACTTAAGCTATTGCATATCACATCTGAGGAGAATGTCTATCCTTACAGGAAGATGGAAGCCAAGTACACTTATAAGCTCCTGAATGATGTATTCACTTATCTTGATAATCTCGAGAATCTTACCGGTGAACTTAATATCATCGAGATCAAGTTCTCCATAAGAGGATATTCCTGCATGTTCTTCAATATCTCGCTAGAGGAGGAGGACGGCCTCACAGTCTATAATTCGTATTCCAACGGCGAATATGTTAAGTACGGCGGAATAAGAAGATTCGATAAGGAAGTCCGTAAGGCGTGGACATTCGAGGCTGCGCTTACCGAGCTCGAGGAGCTTGTTAAGCTCGCGGACGAGAATTACGCAGACAGGCAGTTTCTCATCAACAAGATGGAGCAGCTCCGTCAGGACGTTCTTCCGGAAGACCAGAAATCATGAGCAAACACGAACTGATACTTTATGATCTCGATGGAACCGTATGGGATTCCATCCCTCTTATTATGAGCTGTTTTAAGCATGCATATGAAGAGGTCATGGGCCGCTGCGACAGGTCTGATGAGGACCTTATGAGCTATATCGGAAGACCCTTGCAGGATACTTTCGCGATGCATGACGAGGAGACGAAGCAGAAGCTTCTTGATTCTTATCTTGTCTATAACCACGAGCTTCTCGACCAGGATGCCATTTCCATGTTCCCGGGTGTCGAAGACAGTCTTAAGCGCATTAAGAAGACCGGAATGAAGCAGGGAGTCGTGACGAGCAAGCGCCACAGGGCTGCTGATGTAACTCTGAAGCTCAAGGGGCTTTACGACTTTTTTGATGTATATGTCTGCAAGGAGGACACCACGCATCATAAGCCTGAGGCAGAACCACTTCTTTTTGCGGCGGGTAAGCTCGGGATCAGTGACATGAGCAAGGTCATCTACGTGGGAGATGCGATGCCTGATGCACTTTGTGCGAAGAATGCCGGCGCGGATTTTGCCCTCGTGTCGTGGTCGCAGATGGATAAGGACGCCATTTTGAAGGCTGCTCCCCAAGGGGCCAGGCTCATAGAATCGCTTGATAAACTTATTTGAAGCTTAGGGTAATATCGCGCAAATGTAGTAAATACGGGCTATGCACGGCATGCGAAGACGGGATCCAAAAACATTCTCAAGAAGTTGTTGACAAATCGGGACACCGCTCATATAATATTCAAGCACGCGGGATTAACTCAGTGGTAGAGTGTCACCTTGCCAAGGTGAAAGTCGCGAGTTCAAGTCTCGTATCCCGCTCCACCTAAGACCCTGATACTTCGGTATCAGGGTTTTCTTTTTTACCCCAAATGTGATAAAACGGTTTAAGGGGGAATGATCGTGAGATACGGCAAGTTAATTAAATCCGTCTGCATACTCACAACTGCCGGCCTGGCTTTCTTGGCAACAGGCTGTAAGATTGTCATCCCGGAACAGACAGTATATGTAACCAATGCCAACGGCGAATCGTTCAGGATCATACCGCCGGAGCATGAAGAGAACCAGATGGTGCCTTCGACAACGCAGACAACACAACTATATATGGCTACAGAAGATCTTGATTTCTCGAATTTTGTTTTTGTAGGCGATTCCAGGACTGTGGGAATGGGGCAGCACCTCAATCTTACGACGATCGCGGAGATAGGCGTCGGCTATTCATTCCTTCAGGCGCACAGGGACGAGATACTTGAATTAAGCGGAATGAACATCGTATTTAACCTGGGTGTCAACGATCTCGCCCATATCGACGATTACATCGAATTCTTCCAGCGTCTTCCGGAGGAATTTTGCTTCGACAACAACCTCTACGTCGTATCTGTTAATCCGACGTCAGGCTCGTATGCGAGCATGAACGGCGACATAGATTATTTCAATGTCCAGCTGTCCGACAGCCTGCCGAGCACGATAAAGTGGATCGATACATGCTCGTTTTTGAGAGATGCCGGATTCGGCTCCACGGACGGCCTTCACTACGATCAGCAGACCTACGAGACCATAGCAAATCTCATATATAATGATGTCATGCTGTATCAGAGCCTCGGCTACTGATATAATCCCTGTATAGACTAACAACAGGAGGTTATCAATATGGCAATAGTTAACGTTGATAATGCTAATTTTGAGGCTGAAGTGCTCAATTCCGACATGCCTGTGCTTGTTGACTTCTGGGCCCCCTGGTGCGGTCCCTGCAAGATGCTGGGCCCCGTGATCGATGAGCTTTCCGGAGAATACGAGGGCAAGGTCAAGTTCTGTAAGTGTAACGTCGATGATTCCACGGATCTCGCAGCTTCCTACGGAGTATCCAGTATTCCTTCGGTTAAGATATTCAAGGCCGGTGAGATCGCGGCTGAGTCCCTCGGATTTAAGCCCAAGCCTGCCATGAAGCAGTTCGTGGATTCGGTGCTTTAAGAATTGAAGTCGGGAAGAAGTTCGTCACCTGACGCATCTTCCTGAACATAGGCATTGGTCTGATCGTTAATCAGCAGATATTCTGCCGCAGCGTCGTAATGGCCCTGCGGCAGTTTACGTTTAAGGAAGTCCGGAAGCTTCATCCCGGGGTACCTGTCATCAAAGGGCGTGTACTGGTTCATGAGGCTTATGTAAATGTTGTTGCCGTAAGTTTTGCACAGGTAATCCAGCACCTTCTTCGTGTCGAAAAGCTGCCCCGGAAGCATGAGGTGCCTTACCAGGACTCCGCTTTGCATTATGCCGTCTTCGCCCATCTTAACGGGGCCTCTCTGGCGGTACATCTCGGCGATGGCCTTCGAGCAGACATCAAAGTAGTCGGGACAGCTGCAAAGCTTCGAGGACAGGGTGGAGGAGAAGAATTTCATATCCGGCATGTATATGTCTATAAGCCCGTCGAGCATCTTAAGGGATTCGGCGGATTCGTATCCTCCCGTATTGAATACGACGGGGATGTTAAGCCCCTTGTCTTTTGCAGTCTCGATCGAATCAGCGACGCTCGGAATAAAGTGTCCTGCCGTTACGAGATTGATGTTGTGAACCCCCTTGGACTGAAGCTCAAGATAAAGGGAGGCGAGTTCCTCCGAAGAATATTCGCGCCCCGCGCCCGTGGGGCCGCGGCTGATGTCGTAGTTTTGACAGAATACGCACTTGAGGCTGCAGCCTTCGAAGAATACCGTTCCGCTGCCTTTTGTGCCCGATATGGAGGGCTCTTCGCCCCTGTGGACGGAATAAAGGTTCACGACGGGGACTGGCCCCATACCGCAGAATCCACGGCCGCCCGATGTACGGTCGGCTCCGCAGGCCCTCGGGCAAATTATGCAGTTTCCATATTCAGAAGTCCTCATAACGACGCGCATATGTAAATTATAATATATAGCGTTTTGGAGTTGGAGTGATAAAATCTATCGTGGTGGAAAAACAAGGAGGCTGTTTTGGACTTACACGAAGAATGCGGAGTTTACGGAATATACTCGAGATCCGGCGGTGAAGGGATATCGAGATCCTGCTATTACGGACTTTTTGCTCTTCAGCACAGAGGTCAGGAAAGCTGCGGTATAGCCGTAAACAATGATGCGGAGATAATCTGCCTCAAGGACATGGGCCTTGTGGGCGAGGTCTTTACACCCGATAAGCTCGACAAACTTCAGGGTACCATCGCCATCGGTCATGTCCGTTATTCTACAACGGGCGCTAGCACCAGGGAGAATGCCCAGCCTCTCGTAACTCATTACGTCAAGGGTACGATCTCCATCGCTCACAACGGAAATCTCACGAATTGCAATACCCTAAGAAGAGAACTCGAGGACGGGGGAGCCTTCTTCCAGACAACGGTCGATTCCGAAGTCATCGCCTATATGGTCGCGAGGGAGAGAGCTAAGTCCGGCAGCATCGAGGAAGCCGTCGAGAATGTCATGAGCAGGATCGAGGGAGGCTATGCTCTCCTCGTAATGTCACCTAGGAAGCTCATCGCGGCAAGGGATCCGTACGGATTGAAGCCGCTCGTTATGGGCGACCTTAACGGCGATACTGTATTTGCCTCCGAGACATGTGCGCTCGCGGCATGCGGCGCTAAGTACATAAGAGATGTTAAGCCCGGCGAGATAGTCATCGCGGATGATGACGGAATAACTTCCGTACAGACACCTGAACGTAAGAAGGCCGGATGCATATTCGAATACATCTATTTTGCAAGACCTGATTCCGTGATCGACGGAATCTCCGTATATGAGTCCAGGTTAAGAGCCGGCAGGCTTCTTTATGAGCAGCACCCGGTCGATGCCGACATAGTAATCGGCGTACCCGAGTCGGGAATAGATGCTGCGTTAGGTCTTTCCGAAGCTTCGGGAATTCCCTATGTTAAGGGCTTTGTTAAGAATAACTACATCGGAAGGACGTTCATCAAGCCTTCCCAGGAGCAGAGGGCGGATTCGGTAAGGATCAAGCTCAATGTCATTGAATCGGCTGTTAAAGGCAAGCGGGTAGTCATGACCGACGACTCGATTGTCAGGGGAACGACTATCGCGAATATCGTAAAGATGTTAAGACAGGCCGGTGCGACGGAGGTACACGTAAGGATATCCTCGCCGCCGTTCCTTTATCCCTGTTTCTACGGAACGGATGTTCCTTCGAGGGAGAAGCTCATCGCGGTCAAGCATACGATCCCCGAGATCTGCGAGAGGATCGGTGCGGATTCGCTGGGCTATCTCGACGTTCATTCGCTGCCCGCCATGCTCGGTCTTAAGGATGGGGAGAAGTGCTACTGCGATGCATGCTTCACAGGCGACTATCCCAATGAGGAGACCGGTATAGATCTTCTTATGGGCGGAGGAGAGAACCTTGAGAAATAACAGATCCGGTTTTGCCACGATGAACGTGCTTCTGATAATTCTCGCATTGGGATTTCTTATCCTCGATGCGGGTCTCGGATACAAGCTTTATGTTAAGCAGAGAGACAATGTCATCCCGCATGTGACTATCGAGACCGGAAGCGAGGTAACTCTCGATCTTTTCCTGAAGGAAGACCTCATCGGCAGCGGATTCATAACTGACGTATCACAGATAGATACAACGGTTCCCGCGTCTTATGCTCTTAAGGTTAAGACGTTCGGCATCACAAGGGATGTCGTTCTCGATATCGTGGATACCACGGCTCCTTCTGCCGAGGCGGTTCCCCAATTCGTATTCCAGGATGACGTTCCCGAAGCTTCAGAAACCGTAACGAATGTATATGACCTCGCATCCGTAAGCATCAGCTATGCGGAAGAAATAACTGCGCCTCTTGAAGGCGGGGCTTACGATGTAGCGGTAAGGCTCACGGATGCTTACGGCAACGAGACTGTCGTAAATGTGCCTTTCGAGGTGACGGCAGACGTAACTTCACCTGAGCTTACTGTTCCCGAGTGCATCTACGCTTATGTCGGCGGCAGCACTTCATACATGGAGGGCGTTGAGGTGACGGACGATTACGATCCTGAGCCCGTCGTCGAAGTCGATCTGTCCGGGGTCATTTCCGATACACCCGGAGTTTACGTTATCACTTATACTGCTACGGATGCACACGGCAACAGCACGTCGAAGACAGCGGATCTCATTCTCGAGAATATGCCCGAGGTCTTCCTCGAGAGAAGCGAAGTCTATGGCATGGCTGCCGATGTCCTGTATAACCAGGTTCTCGGAGGAGAGTCCATAGACGGCTTTACGGATATCGAAGTCGCATTCAGGATATTTAACTGGGCTTACCATCACATCGGCTATACAGGTACATCAGACAAGTCCGACTGGACCATAGCCGCGATGGACGGATTCAATACGCACACCGGCGACTGCTATACATATTACGCAGTGTGCAGGGCGATGCTCGATGTTGCAGGTATCGAGAACGTAAGAGTCGAGAGATATCCGATCACGACGTCGCCGCATTACTGGAATCTTATCAAGATCAACGGTCAGTGGTATCACTGCGATGCATGTGATTTTGCCGATACTTCAGGATTCGTATTCATGCAGATAGATTCCGAACTCGACCATCACCACGAATTCAACGGCGCTACGGTGCCGGGAAGAGCGACTGTCTCCGTTCAGGACAGACTCGACTTCAGCGAACTTACGATGAGGGATGAATAAGGGATTTTATGAGAAGACATGAAGGTTCACATAAGAAGGTTACGCCTGAGAGGATAAGGCGTGCGAGAAGCAGAAGGGCGATTCAGACGGTCATCGTTCTGGTGCTCATCGCAGGCTGCGCATATATGGGCTTCAGGCTCTATAGGCGCCACCTCTTATCGAAGATCCTCCCGGAGGTAACCATCGAGACGGGAACGCCGCTCGACGTCACTCTTTTTACGCAGAATAATATTCCGAACGGCTCGTTTGTAACCGATGTAACGAGCATCAATACCACGGTTCCCGGATGCTACGGACTTAAGGTCATGGCAGGAGACAGAGTTGTGGTCACAAGGGATGTTGTCCTTAATGTCGTCGATACCACGGCTCCGGTTGCCCAGGCTGTTCCGCAGACCGTCTATACGGATGGACTGCCCGCTCCTGAAGAATGCGTAACGGGCATCAGCGATTTGTCGCAGGTTACCGTTACATATGCCGATGCTATGCCCGATATCCTCGAGAGCGGTTCATATAATGTTCCGGTCAAGCTTACGGATCTAAGCGGCAACGAGACCGTGATCGATGTTCCTTTCACGGTTATCGACGATCACACGGCGCCCCTTATTTACGGACCTCACGACTTCGAGGCATTCATCGGGGATTCGATCGTCTATATGGACGGCATAACAGTTACCGATGATTATGATCAGGATCCCGTCGTCGAGGTCGACACATCAGCCGTCAATGTAAGTGAGGAGGGATATTATCCCGTTACTTACACGGCTTATGATGAGCAGGGCAACACGTCTTCGACCACGGTCACGCTTCACCTGAGGATCAAGCCCGAGCGCTACTATGAGCCCGAGGAGATCTATGAACTCGCGCGTCAGGTCATAGAGGACAACGATATCTGCGACGATTCGATGTCCGATATGGAGAAGGCTTTCCACATTGTACAGTGGGTCAGCACGCATCTTCACTACATGATGGATTCAGATAAGTGCGACTGGACTGCAGGTGCTTATGATGCCCTGACAACGATGTACGGAGACTGCTACAACTACATGGCGATGTGCCGTGCGATGTTCGGAGCGGTAGGCATCGAGAGCATTACGGTCGAGAGATATCCGATCAACGTATCGAGCCATTACTGGAATCTTATCAATATTGACGGACTTTGGTATCATTGTGACGCCTGCGTGTTCTTAAGCATGACGGACATCTCGTATATCTTCATGTACACGGATGCAGAGCTCGACCCGTATAATAACAGCTACGATCCCGAGACACTTCCCGAAGGAGTCGTCGTCGCGACGGAGTCGGTACAGCCGATGCTCGATTATTCGACGCTGTCGGTAACAGGAGAGGTAAATGAGTAAGAAGTCGAAGATCATTAATATCGTGATTATTGCAGCCGCAGGTCTTCTGGGACTTGCGCTCGGTGTATTCCTTTTTATCATCGGCTATATGAATATGGAGAGGGGAAGGATAATCCGTCACCTTACCATCGAGACGGGATCCCCGATCATCTTCGAGGATTTCTTCGCAGAACCCGTTCCGCACTCATCGATGGTAACCGATGTCTCATCAATAGATACAACAGTTCCGGGAACATATCAGCTTCGAATCAAGTTCTGGAGATTCCGTCAGGATGTCATCCTCGATATCGTTGATACAACGGCTCCTACGGCCGAGGCCGTTCCGCAGACTATCTACTGCAATAAGCTTCCTTCGGCATCCGAAGTCGTTACCAACGTACAGGACCTGTCGGATGTCACGATCGCATATAAGACCGAGCCCGATGTCTCAGTTGGCGGCGAGTATGTTTTCCAGGTATCTCTTACGGATGCTTCGGGAAATGAGACGATAGTTGATGTTCCTTTCACTGTAGTCGATGACCACACGGCTCCACTTATATACGGCGCACATGATCTCGAAGGATTCGTCGGCGAGAACATCTCATATCTCGACGGGATCACAGTCTCCGACAACTACGATGAGAACCCCGTTCTGACTGTAGATAATTCACAGGTAAACAACCGCATATCATCGACATTTCCCGTAACTTACACAGCGACGGATGCGAACGGAAATACCTCTTCCGTTACTGTCAATATCACACTCCGCGTCAAGCCTGACAGATACTACGATCCCGAGATCGTCTACGATATGGCAAGACACGCGATCGAGACCTATGACATCTATGAGGATGACATGACCGATGTCGAGAAGGCATTCAGGATCTTCAACTGGTGCCATACATATATCCACTATATCGGAACGTCGGATAAGTCTGACTGGACGGTCGGTGCATTCGACGGATTCTCCACGATGCAGGGTGACTGCTTCACGTATTATGCGGTCTGCAGGGCTCTTCTCGATGTAACCGGCATCAACAATATGCTGGTCGAGAGATACCCGATAACATGGTCTCCGCACTACTGGAATCTCGTGGAACTCGACGGCGTATGGTATCACTGCGATGCCTGCTACGCCTACTATCATGAAGGCTATTACTTCATGTATGCCTATAACGATCTTAACCACAGCGATCACGGCTATGATGTAAACGCATACGGTCCCGAGATCAACATCGCTCAGGAATCGATGCAGAGCCGTGTCAACTACAACACACTTGAAGTGGAGGGCTTCTGACATGATGAGAACCGTTCTCGATTATCTCGATAGTACGGCACTTAGACTTCCGGATAAGGTGAGCTTCCGTGACGAGAATACTTCACTGACATTTAAGCAGCTCAGGGAACAGGCCTTAAGCGGCGGAAGCGCTCTTACAGATGCGGGAATCACGAGAGAGCCCGTTGCCGTTTACATGAGTAAGACTCCTTCTGAGATCGCCGCATTCATGGCGGTTCTCGAAGCAGGCTGCTTCTATGTTCCGATAGACGATGAGATGCCGAAGATGCGTATAAGACTTATCTTCGAGAACCTCGAGCCCCGCGCGGTAATCTGCGACGAATCGACGAGGGAGAGCGTTAAGGAACTTGCCGGTGATGCGAAGGTGTTCATCTGGGATGAGATCTCGGATTCTTCGGTTAACGAGGAGAAACTCGCTTCAATAAGGGCTTTGATGATCGATACCGATCCCGCGTATATCATGTACACTTCAGGCTCGACAGGCATCCCGAAGGGCGTTGCCGTCTGCCACAGAAGCCTTATCGACTACATCGAGTCCTTCTGCGGTGTCATGAAGTTTGATGAGGATACAGTGTTCGGTTCGCAGACACCGTTCTACTTCGACGCTTCTCTGAAGGATATCTATCCGACCATTAAGCTTGGCTGCGAGACGGTCATCGTACCTCATACGCTTTTTATGTTCCCGATTAAGCTCGTGGAATTTCTCAATAACTACAAGATCAACACTCTGTGCTGGGTAGTCTCGGCACTTACGATGATATCCGCTTTCGGCGCGCTCGACGAGAACCCTCCGAAGTACCTTAAGATCGTGGGCTTCGGCGGCGAGGTGTTCCCCATAAAGCAGTATCGAAAGTGGAAGAAGGCTCTGCCTGACGTAAGGTACATCAACCTCTACGGTCCCACGGAGACCACGGGCGTGTCGATGTACTACGAGGTTGACAGGGACTTCGAAGACGATGAGGCGATCCCTCTCGGAAAGCCCTTCGAGAACGTCGACATCTTCCTTCTCGACGAGAACGATAAGGAGGCGGACGAGGGCGAGATATGCATGCGCGGCACATGCGTGACGCTCGGTTACTATCAGGACCCCGAGAGAACTTCCGCAGCCTTCGTTCAGAACCCGCTTAACAGCAGATACCCCGAACTCATCTACAGGACGGGCGACCTTGCAAGGCGCAATGAGAGGGGAGAACTCGTGTTCATCTCGCGTAAGGACTTCCAGATCAAGCACATGGGACACAGGGTCGAGCTCGGCGAGATCGAGGCTGATGTCAACTCGGTAAAGGGCGTCGTCGCCTCCTGCGCGGTCTACTTAAAGAAAAAGGACCGTATTGAGTTATACTATGAAGGTAAGCCCGAGGAGAAGGAGCTTCTTACATACATGAAGGAGAAGCTGCCGCGCTACATGGTGCCCACCAAGGTGCATAAGCTCGACAGGCTCCCGCTCACACCCAACGGCAAGACAGACCGCAAGGGCTTAACGGCCTTATCCGAAGGATATTAAAGGAGATACACACAATGGATGAACTCATCGAGATCTTAAAGGACCTGCACTCTGACGTGGATTTTGAGACCTGTACGACTCTTATCGACGATAAGATCCTGGACTCATTTGATATCGTATCTATCGTATCTGAAGTAAACGACAGATTTGACGTTACGATCCCTGCGAAGGAGCTCGTTCCCGAGAACTTCAATTCAGCAAAGGCTCTCTGGGACCTCATCTCGAGACTTGAGGAAGACTGATGCTCTTTACATCGCTTCCCTTTGTAATCTTTACAGCTGTACTGATAGCAGTCTACTATCTTCTCGTTCCCCGTAATGAGAGATGGGGACTGCTTCTTATCGCATCACTCGCTTTCTATTTCTTCGCTGATCCGAGATATCTTCTCTTCATCGGCGTTACAGCCCTGACTGCATATGTGCTCGCGATAATCACCGAAGATTACAACGCCAAGCGCAAGGCCTACCTTAAGGCAAACAAAGAGAATTTTGATTCTGATTCGAAGAAGAAGTACAAGGCGGTTACGGCGCGTGTCAGCAGACTCATGCTGGTTCTGGCCCTTCTTATCAATCTCGGAATTCTCGCTGCAACCAAATATACAAACTTCGTAATCGAGACGATAGGCGCCATCAGGAATCAGGAGGTAAACTTCGTGAATGTCATCATTCCGATGGGTATCTCCTTCTATACATTCCAGACGGTGTCCTATTCGATAGACATATCGAGAGGAACGATAAAGGCACAGAGGAGTTTCTGGAAGTTCCTTCTGTTCGTATCATTCTTCCCGCAGCTCGTACAGGGCCCGATTAGCCGCTACGGCGACCTGTCCCAGACTTTGTACGAACCCAAGAGATTTGAATTAAGAAACGTAAGCTACGGCTTCATAAGAATCCTCTGGGGATACTTCAAGAAGCTCGTTATCGCAGACAGGCTGGTTATCGGTCTTAAGACGCTGACCGAGACTCCGGATGAATACAGGGGGGCATATGTATTCGTTGTAATGATGCTCTATGCGGCTCAGCTTTACTGCGACTTTACCGGCGGCATCGACATCACGATCGGTATCGCCCAGATGCTCGGCATCACGGTCAAGGAGAACTTCGACCTGCCGTACTTCTCTAAGAATATCAAGGAATACTGGAACCGCTGGCACATTACGATGGGCACGTGGTTCACGGATTACATATTCTATCCTCTGTCCGTATCTCCGACGATGCTTAAGCTCTCCAAGTGGTCGAGACAGCATCTCGGAAATGCGATAGGCAAGAGGGTAACGGTCTACATCTCATGCTTCTGCGTGTGGCTCGCGACAGGTATCTGGCACGGTGCCGCATGGCACTTCGTGGTATGGGGTCTCATGAACTTTGTTGTCATAATGGCATCCCAGGAACTCGAGCCTCTGTATGCGAAGTTCCACAATAAGTTCGGCTTCAAGGGAAGAAAGTGGTACAGCGCATTCGAGATCCTAAGGACATTCCTTCTCATGAGTTCACTCAAGCTTTTTGACTGCTATAGGGATGTCGGAATGACATTCAGGATGTTCGGATCGATGTTTACTACATTTAATATAGGAAAGCTCTTCAACGGATCACTTCTTGAGATAGGACTTACAAGAGGAGATTACACTGTGGCTGTTATCGCGGTAGTAATCGTATTCCTCGTAAGCCTTTATAAGAAGCTTCGTGGGCGCGATGTGAGGGAGATGCTTTTCGAGAGGTATCATTTGTTTGTGTTGTGCTGCGTAGTGCTCTTCCTCGCGACGATGGTGTTCGGCGCTTACGGTATGGGTTACGACGCATCGCAGTTCATATATAACCAATTCTGATGAGGATAACATGAAGAAGAGCTGGAGCCACGAGAGTAAAGAATACAAGATCTATGTCGTACTGTGTCTCATACTGGGACTCGCGATCGCGGCAGCAGGTCTTTATGCGCTTCAGAAGCTTCTCGTGCCTAAGTACATGAGGGGCGTCGTCGAGGGCTCGATGATAGCCGAGTACTACGAGAGCGAAGTGCCGCACGAGGTTCTGTTCCTCGGCGACTGCGAAGTGTACGAGAACATCTCCACGGTGGCGCTTTACAGGGACTACGGCATCTCATCCTACATAAGGGGAAGTGCGCAGCAGCTGACATGGCAGTCCTACTATCTTCTCGAGGACACACTGCGCTACGAGACGCCCGAGGTCGTTGTCTTCAATGTTCTCGCACTTAAGTACGGCGAGCCTCAGAGCGAGTCCTATAACAGAATGACGCTCGACGGAATGAGGTGGTCACGCTCGAAATGGGATGCGATCAATGCCTCGATGACTGAGGGCGAGCATATGGCGGATTACCTGTTCCCGCTTCTTAGATACCACTCAAGGTGGGATGAACTTCGAAGCACGGACTTCGAGTATGCATTCAGCCGCGACCGCGTTACCGTTAACGGCTACTACATGAGATGCGACATCAGTCCCGAGGGTGAGTTCCCCGCGCCGATGCCTCTTGCAGATTACACTTTGCCCGAGACGTCCATGGATTACCTTACAAGGATGGTGGAGCTTTGCCGTGAGAATGACATCGAGCTCATACTCATAAAGGCGCCCACGCTCTATCCTTACTGGTATGAGGAGTGGGATGCGCAGGTCAGGGCTTTTGCCCAGGAATATAATGTCCCTTACATTAATTATATTAACCTAAGAGATAACATCGGTCTTGATATGTCAGTCGATACGTACGATGCAGGTCTTCACCTTAATCTTACGGGTGCCGAGAAATTCGCGGATTACATAGGACAGTACCTCGTAAACCACTATGAACTCACGGATTTCAGGGATGTCGCTGATGTTGCAAGAGCATGGGAAGATGATATATTATTCTACGACGAATTACGCGACGCCCAGAACGCGGAGCTTGCCGAGTATGGAGAACTTCGAAGCTGGGGCGCGAATGCCATAGAGAATTAATAAAGATACAAGGAGTATTCTATGAACAAGAAGATTTTGTCAGTAATGATGGCATCTGTCATGGCTTTGTCCATCGCAGCCTGTGCATCCGAAGATGAGGATACCGCACCCGTAGTTCTTTCCGGCGGACAGACAGCCGAGTCAGCAGAGGGCAGCGGAGCTCAGGAAGCAGGTGAGACGGCAGCGGCATCGGCTGATGCATATGTATTCACATATAACGGCATCGAGATCAGAATGAATGCTCCCGCGAACGGCATCATTGAAGCACTCGGAGACGGATACACATACTTCGAGGCTCCTTCATGCGCTTATGAGGGAATGGATAAGGTATATACATACAATTCCATCGTAGTACGTTCCTACACAATGGACGGCGAGGATTACATCGCTGCAGTAGAGCTTAAGGACGACACTGTTGCAACAGCTGAAGGCATCCGCATCGGTTCCACCGAGGATGAGGTCAGAGCAGCTTACGGTGAGGACGGACAGCCCGGAACTGCAGGCATCGAGTACACACTCGGCGACAGCTTCATTTCCTTCATTTTTGAGAACGGCAAGGTAGTTGCAATTACTTATACTGCCATCGTCGGATAAGAGAGGAAAACAGCGAATATCGTCGATTCTCAAAGTATCACGAACTTTTTTAAGTTGACGTATTGACTTGGTCAGACTTAGCAAGTAATATACTTGAGCGCTATGAAGCGCTTATAAAGAAATAAAGGAGTTTCAGTCATGAAGACATTTGTTGCTACACCTTCAAATATCGAGAGACAGTGGCTTGTAATCGACGCTTCCGGTAAGACACTCGGACGTCTCGCTACAGAAGTTGCAAGACTTCTCCGCGGTAAGCATAAGCCCACATATACACCTTTCGCAGATACAGGTGATTATGTAATCGTTGTTAACGCATCCAAGATGGTTCTTACAGGTAAGAAGCTTGATCAGAAGCTCTACCGTCATCACTCCGGTTTCCCGGGCGGAATGCGTGAGATCGACTACAAGACAATGATGGATAAGAAGCCTGAGAAGGTTCTCGAGCTCGCAGTTAAGGGAATGCTCCCTAAGAACTCACTCGGTCGCCAGATGTTCAGAAAGCTTCACGTATATGCCGGTGCTGAGCACGAGCAGGCAGCTCAGAAGCCCGTCGAGTACACATTTGAGCAGTAATTCGGAGGATAGAGAATGGCTACTAAGAAATCAAACAAAGTATATTTCTATGGCACAGGTCGTCGTAAGGACGCTACAGCTTGTGTACGTCTCGTACCCGGCAACGGCAAGATCACAATCAACGGCAAGGACATCGACGAGTACTTCGGTCTCGATACACTGAAGCTCATCGTTCGCCAGCCCCTCGTAGCTACTGATACAGCAGCTAAGTTCGATGTTATCGCCAAGGCAATCGGCGGCGGTATCTCCGGACAGGCAGGCGCTATCCGTCACGGTATTGCAAAGGCTCTCGTTGAGGCTGATGCTGACGCTTACAAGGCAACACTTAAGTCTTCTGGCTTCCTCACAAGAGATGCACGTATGAAGGAGAGAAAGAAGTACGGCTTGAAGAAGGCTCGTAAGGCTTCACAGTTCTCAAAGAGATAATCTTACAGATTTGTCTTATTCAGGGGCCGGTCATTGGACCGGCTCCTTTTTTGTTCAAAATTCTTAATAATAAATATATAATAGGCATATGCGTGTTTTGGTAATCATACCTTCATATAATGAGCAGAGCAGTATCAGGGCCACAGTGAACGAGCTTCGTGAGCAGGCGCCTGATGTCGACATACTTGCCGTTAACGACTGCTCCTCGGATTCCACACAGGCAATTCTCACTGAACTTAAGGTCAGGCATCTGAGACTTCCCGTCAATCTCGGCATCGGCGGTGCCGTGCAGGCGGGCTATAAGTTTGCCGATCTCAACGGTTATGACATCGCGGTTCAGCTCGATGCGGACGGCCAGCACGATCCCAAGTACATCAAGGACCTCATCGCTCCTATCGAAGCGGGGGAGGCCGATCTTGTCACGGGTTCGAGATTCATAGAGAAGGAAGGGTTCCAGACGAGCGGGATGCGAAGATTCGGAATAAAGCTCCTTAACGGTCTGATCCATCTTGTCTGCGGCGTTAAGGTTACCGATGCCACAAGCGGTTTCCGTGCGGTCTCGCGACGACTCATCGTCATTTACAGCGGCGAGTATCCCACTGATTATCCGGAGCCTGAAGCCATCGTAATGGCAAAGATGAACGGAATGAGGATCAGGGAGATCCCGGTCGTCATGAGAGACAGGACGGGCGGACGAAGTTCAATCCGCCTCATCAATTCGATCTACTACATGATCAAGGTATCAATAGCCATTGTACTCAGGCGTATTCAGTGAAGGAGGATAGAATCTATGTCGTTAACCTTGCAGCTCTCAATGGTAATCGCTGAGCTTATCTATTTTGGCATGATCTTCTATTTCCTCAAGAAGAAGATGCTGTCTATCAAGTATTCGCTGCTCTGGCTGGTATTCGGTGTCGTGATGGTCGTATTCACGGCTTTCCCGGTGCTGTTCTGGCGATTCATGGGACTGTTCGGCGTAGAGTCACCGATGAACGGACTCTTCAGTATATTGCTGTTCTTCGTCTTCACGATAATCATGTCGCTTACCGCGATAGTATCGAGGCAGTCCGAGAGAATCCGCGCGCTCGTACAGTCGCAGGCGCTCCTCGAGGAGAGAATCAGGAGACTGGAGGATAAAGAGTAATTTATACCCGTGATGACTTAAGTTTTGTCATATGTGCGTACGGTGAGAGCCCGTACCTTGAAGAGTGCATCAGTTCGTTGAAGGGGCAGAGCACTCCTGTTCGTATTGCGGTTGCCACATCAACTCCGAATGAACACATAAGAAGTCTCGCGGACCGCTTCGGTCTTCCTGTTTATGTCAACGAAGGGGAATCAGGTATCGCAGGGGACTGGACATATGCGCTGTCAGTCGCGGATACGCCGCTTGTTACGATTATCCATCAGGATGACCTGTATCTTGAAGAATATGCATCATCGGTAATAGAGGCCGCTTCGAAGGCTAAGGATCCGATTATCATCTTCACGGATTACGCGGAGAAGAGGGGCGATGCGGAGGTTAAGACCAATAAGCTTCTTAAGATCAAGAGATTTCTCCTGTGGCCTTTGAAGATAAAGGGATTCCACGGGTCAAGATGGGTTAGAAGGAGAGTCCTCTCGATGGGGAGCCCCATATGCTGCCCGTCGGTAACATATGTTAAGGCGAGACTTCCGGAGAAGCTTTTCGACAGTTCTTATAAGGTGTCGCTTGACTGGAATGCGTGGGAGATACTCTCGAGGCAGAAGGGAAGCTTCGTGTACATACCGAAGATCCGCATGCTGCACCGAATTCACGAGAATTCCGAGACTACGCATCAGATAGAGAATTCAGGGAGAACCACCGAGGACTTAAGGATGTTCCGTAAGTTCTGGCCCGGCTTCATCGCGGGGATCATCGAGCACTTCTACCGCAGTTCGGAAACATCCAATAAAATGGTATAATTTAACGAGGTATTAAGCCTATTTTTGCTGTAAAGGAACTATATTATGAACATTAAACCCCAGAAGGGCTTTCAGGAGTATCTTCCCGAGGCCGCACTGAAGAGAGATCTTCTTATGAATACCATTCTCGATACTTACAGAAGCTGCGGTTTTACGCGCGTTTACACGCCCGCAGTCGAGAGTGCGGAGAACCTCGATAAGAGTGACGGCGGAGATAACCTGAATCTTATATTCAAGATACTTAAGAGAGGAGAGAAGCTCGAGGCTGCTCTTGCCAATACGCCGGTTGATGAGAAGGAACTGTCGGACCTGGGCTTAAGATACGATCTTACGCTGCCCCTGTCGCGTTACTATGCGAACAACCGCAACAGCCTGCCTTCACCTTTTAAGTGCATTCAGATCGACAAGGTATACCGCGCAGAGCGCCCTCAGAGAGGGAGACTGCGCGAATTCGTGCAGTGCGATATCGACATCTTAGGATCCGATTCCATCTGCTCCGAGATCGAGCTCATCTCGGTTACGGCCAAGGCCTTGAACAGGATCGGCATCGGCAAGTTCTTCATAAGGATCAACGACAGGAAGGTGTTAAGAGGCACGCTCTCTTCAATGGGTTTCCCTGAAGAAGCACTCGACACCGTATGTGTCACATTCGATAAACTCGATAAGATCGGCGCTGACGGAGTCGCTGCTGAGCTTACTGAGAAGGGGATGCCCGCGGAGGCTATAGAGAGCCTTCGTAAGCTCATCGCGAAGGAGAGCATCACTCTCGATGATATGGCTGAATACTGCGAGGGCGAGGCTGCTGAAGCAATCAATACCTTAAGAACGATAATCGATACTTCCAATAAGATCTCAGATGAGTACGATGTAAGATTCGACCCGTCTCTTGTAAGAGGCCAGGGATATTACACGGGAACGGTATTCGAGGTTGCAAGCGAGAAGTTCGGAGGAACTGTCGCAGGCGGCGGACGTTACGACGGACTTATCGGAAGATTCACGGGTGAGCAGATCCCCGCGGTCGGATTCTCTATCGGATTCGAGAGAATATTCTCGATCATCAACGAGAACAATATCGAGCTTGAGGGAGGAAGGCCCAAGGTCGCCATCCTGTACAAGGAAGAGGATATTCTTGAGGCGATCAGGGAATCCGAGAAGCTCGAGGGCGAGGCGGATGTTACGCTGATGCTCGTTACCAATCCCAAGAAGACGGACAAGTTCTATTCACGTGCGAAGAATGCGGGCTTCGATAACATAATCAAGCTTAATCTCTAACCTTATTGATATCCGGGAGGCTGTGATATGAGAAGAAGAAAGATCAGTTCATGCATAACTTCAGTTGTTCTGGCAGGTACGGTCCTCATGAGTTCGGCCTGCATGGCCGGCAAAGGCGGAGAAGAATCCGGTGAGGATCTTCCCGAAGTCGCTACAACAGAAGTTACTGAGACGGAGGCTGATCCTGCCGATATCTCGCTCTCCGAGGTCGCTCCCGTACCGGATCAGATCTATTCAGGTAATGCCATCTATGTAACACCGGTTGTTACTTATGAGGGCAGAACGCTTACAGAGGGCGTCGACTACTGGCTCGATAATTACTCGAATAACATCAACGTCGGAACCGTTACCTGCGACATCATAGGCAACGGCGAGACGGCGACCGGAACACAGACGATCACATTCAATATCGTTACGGGTGATCCGCTCTGCGACTCTGAGGAGAATGCGGGCATTGTCGATTTTGTGGACAGAATGTACGTACATCTTCTCGGACGCTATCCCACTCTTAATGAGATCATCGACAATACGACGAGACTTCGAAGCGGCAGCAGAAGCGGTATCGAGATGGTCAACATTCTCGTACAAAGCGACGAGTTCGCGAACCGTAACCTGAGCGACGAGGACTTCCTTGGCAACTTCTATCTCGGTGTTCTTAACCGTAATGTCGACGGCGGCGGATTATCCTATAATCTCGGACTTCTCGAAGGCGGTATGACGAGACTCGAACTCATCAACGGTATCATCTGTTCAGAAGAGGGCGAGTTCGCTAACATCTGTAATTCACTCGGCATCGTTCTCGGCAACGGACATAACGTAGGTGAGACTCCCGAACTCGACGACGGCGTTCCTTCATCCGTATTCAACTACAGCGTCGACGGAAGAAACGTAGCGATCCACAGACGTGTATATCAGTTCATCAGAGACGGTGAAGACGGACAGAGGATATTCGACCTCGACGCCATGTGCGCGGCTTCCGGATACAACCGTACTTCCGATGAGGGATTCGAGTATGCATCAGGCGTATGCGAGCTCGAGCTGAACGGCAATGCAATGTCACTTACGATCTCTGATGATGAGGTCTCTTACTATGAGGATACTATCCAGGACGATGAGGAACTTTACAGCGTCAACGGAACCGATACCACGGTAAGCATCGGAATGATCGTAATGATCGAGTACAGTCTCGAGAATCTCGATCAGTAAGAGGTAATGCATGGAAGGAGAACTGCTTCTCTACATTCAGGAATTACGTAACGAGGTCCTCGACCCGATTATGGTATTCATCACCCACACGGGTGATTACGGTGTGTTGTGCATAGCGGCGGCTTTCCTCCTTATCCTGCTTAGAAAGACCCGTAATCTCGGGCATATCATCGCATTCTCCATCGGCATCGAATTTATTATCAATAACGGGATAATCAAGAATCTGGTCGCGAGGATCAGACCATATGAGGTGATCGACGATCTTACTATCCTCATAGGAAAGCAGCCGGATTACTCATTCCCGTCGGGACATACCGGCGTGACTTTTGCTTTCGCGGCGGCAATGCTCTTCGCGCTCTTATTCGGAATCGAAGGTTTACCTAAGAGCAAAAGATTCGTAACGGCGACGCTGCTCGTCATGTTTTATGCGCTCCTTCTCGGATTCTCCAGACTTTATGTCGGAGTTCACTATCCTACGGACGTATTAAGCGGAATGGTCTTGGGATTCATAACAGGAGCGCTCGGATATTTTATTGAGAAGCGTGTCCGCAGGGCGTGGGAGAAGAAGCATCCGGTCTGAGTGAACTGCCATGGAAGATAAGAAGAAAATATTGAGAGCCGAGATAACACTTATTGTTCTTATCGTGGCTCTCGTTGTGCTCTTTCAGATAATCGGAAGCTATGTCCGGGTGATGAATAACAGCGCGGAGCAGTGGAGCACCCCCGAAGATCTTCATGGAAAGACGTTCGTATCTACAGTCGGGTCCGATTATGCAAGGGTCATAGGCGAGATATATCCCGAATCCGAGATCATCTATGTCCAGAGCTGGGCAGATGAGGATATGTTCGTGTCCCTCGGCAAGGCCGACGCTCTTATAACTGAGGCATCGAGTGCCGAGATCATAATGGATGAGTATCCCGATCTTATCGCAATGGAAGAGCCGGTCGCCAATCTCGAATGCAAATTTGCTTTCTCGGGCTCGGAATTCGGTGAACAGTTAAGGGACGAAGTCGACCGGTTCCTCAATATGCTTGCGGAAGACGGTACGCTTGACGAGATAAGGGCACACTGGTCGGATCCCGATGCGGCACCTGAGTCGTTAGATATTCCTCCGATGGAGGGCCCCTCAAGGGGTGAGATCCGCATTGTGACTTCTCTGGACTGGGTGCCGATGGTGTATGAGCTAGACGGTGAACCCGCGGGATTCTTCCTTGAACTGTGCTACCGCTTCTGTTCATGGGCAAACTACGAGCCTGTATTGGAGAACGTCTCCATTCAGAGTGCAATAGCCGGAATAAGTACAGGCAAGTATGATTGGATCTGCTATGGCATGGTGCAGACTCCTGAATCCGATGACCTGTACTTCTCTCAGGTAATCTATTCGGAACCTGTGTATGTGATCGTCAACAGGGACCACTATGCAGGCAATACCGATGACGGGGAGCAGGACTCCGGCAATTTCATCGACAACTTCATCGAGGATACGGCCGACAGTTTCCGCTCGAATTTCATCGTCGAATCAAGATGGAAGCTTCTTCTGTCGGGACTTGGCGTAACGGCTTTGCTGTCGCTTCTTTCCGGTGTGTTCGGAACAATACTCGGCGGATTCATCTGCTTCCTTCGAATGCATAAGAACACCTATCTTACGGCGTTTGCCAGGATATACATTAAGACCGTGCAGGGTATCCCCATAATGGTCATGCTGATGATCATCTATTATGTCATCTTCGGAAGGAGCTCGCTGAGTGCGTTCTGGGCGTGTGTCATAGGTTTCTCGATAGATTTCTCGGCGTACTGCGCGGAGATATTCAGGAGCGGAATAGAAGCCGTGCCGCACAATCAGATGCGTGCTGCGACGGCGCTCGGGTTCTCGCGGGCGCAGGCTTTTCGACATGTTGTGCTGCCGCAGACCGTGGTGCATGTGCTTCCCGTCTACATGGGGCAGTTCATCTCGATGGTAAAGATGACGTCCGTAGCAGGATACATCTCCGTCGAGGACCTGACGAAGATCTCGGACATCATAAGAAGCCGCACGTACGAGGCTTTCTTCCCGCTCATCTTCAGTGCAATCGTCTACTTCCTTCTGGCAGCGCTTCTGATGTCTTGCCTCAAGTACCTTCAGCTGAAGGTCGATCCTTCCGTGCGCAGGCGCGAGATAAAGGGGGTGATCAGGCATGATACTTAAAGTGGAGCATCTTGAGAAGAGATTTCCTGATGGCACCACGCCCATTAAAGATGTGAACTGCGAGATCAACGAGGGCGATGTCATCTCCGTAATAGGTCCTTCCGGAACGGGCAAGAGCACGTTCATTTACCTTCTTAACAGACTCGAGGAGCCGACCTCGGGCAAGATCTGGTTTGAAGGCGAGGACACGACGGCAGAAGGTTACGACCTCAACGCCATGCGTAACAGGATAGGCACGGTATTCCAGTCGTTTGACCTGTTCTCGCACCTGACGATAGTGGAGAACATCATGCTCGCTCCCGTGAAGATCCTCGGCAAGACAAAGCAGGAAGCGTACGACAGGGCCATAGAGCTTCTGGAGATGGTGGGACTTAGCGAAAAGGCGCTGAACTACCCTTCTGAACTCTCCGGCGGCCAGCAGCAGCGTGCGGCGATAGTAAGGGCACTTGCAATGGAGCCGAAGCTTATGCTCTTCGACGAGCCTACATCCGCGCTCGATCCCACGATGGTAGGTGAGGTTCTGTCTGTTATAAGGAAGCTCGCGAACCAGGGAATGACGATGGTGATAGTCACACATGAGATGAGCTTCGCGAAGAAGGTGGCAAACAGGATGTTCTTCATGGAGGAAGGCGTTATCTATGAAGAGGGAACGCCGGATCAGATATTCAATAATCCTTCAAGGGAGAAGACGAAGAAGTTCGTCAGAAAGCAGCGCGTGTTCAGAAGGCGCATAACTAACGGTCTCGTGGATCTTGGTGACACCAATTCATGCATCTATGATTTCACATACGACAACCTGATTCCGGTGACCATGTGTTATCGCATGCAGTGCCTGTTTGAGGAGCTTTGCTACAACGCGATACTCATGGAAAGAAAGCCGTCCCAACTCGACCTGACTTACCTCTATTCAGAAGAGGGCGGCATGGTAGAGATGACAGTCGAATGGAACGGCGAGCTTAAAGATCCGCTTGAGACGATGGATACCGTGGCGAAGTCCCTTATCTCAGGATATGCAAAGGATATTCGTTACAGCGTAAAGGACGGCAGAAACATAATTACCGCATGTGTTGCGGAATGAACAAGACTATATAAGTAGAGGGGTTGGCACATGAAGAAGATCATAGGCAGAATACTTATAGTTATAATTCCCGTCATGCTGCAGATAGCCTGGTATGTCATGCTTTTCGGCGTGATAAACAGAAGTCTTTCCGGCCATTTGGGAGACATATTAACGATAGTGTTTACAGTGCTCGCGGTGCTGTTTGTGCTCTCGCTGATAACCAGAAGGGAAGAAAGTTCCTACAAGCTTCTTTGGGTGCTTACCATAGTCGCGCTTCCGATTCTCGGTGCGATGCTGTACCTTATGCTTGGCAACAAAAAGACGGGAACAAGGCTTAAGAAGAGGCTCAATAAAGCCTCCGTTGAACTTCTCGAAAAGAGTTTTCTTGAAGAAGAAAAGAGGGGACAGACTGAGACTGATGAGATCATTCAGAAAATCGATAAGGATGACTTAAGACTCGGACAGACTCTGAAGCAGCTTGCCGAGTCGACCGGGTTCCCGATAGTTCCTAATGACACTTCGAAGTACTATCCTCTTGGCGAGGATATGTACAAGGACATGCTGGAGGATCTTAAGGAAGCGAAGAAATATGTCTTTGTGGAATACTTCATCATTCAGTCGGGCAAGTTCTGGGATTCGATAGTCGATATCCTCGAGCTCAAGGCCGGAGAGGGTGTTGATGTCCGCGTAATGTATGATGACCTCGGAAGCATCGGAACATATTCGGTCAAGGATATAAGAAGCCTAAGATCCAAGGGCATCAAGTGCATGGCCTTCAATCCTTTCTTCCTTATCACATCCCAGTTAAATAACAGGGACCACAGGAAGATCATGGTCATAGACGGTAAGGTCGCATACAGCGGAGGCGTTAACCTTGCTGATGAATACATTAATGAGATAGAGAAGTTCGGGCAGTGGAAGGACATCGGCTTCAGACTCACCGGTCCCGCGGTAAGAAGTTATACCTACATGTTCGCGGAGTTCTGGAATGCATTCACGGTCGAGAAGATACCGGATGAACTGCTGCTTCGATCCTCATATAAGAACGAGACCTGCGATAACGGATATGTGCTGCCGTTCTACGATTCTCCAATGAGGGTAGAACCTTCGAGCAATGTTCTCTTCACGGAAGTTCTCTCGATGGCTACAGATTATGTATGGTTCTATACGCCTTATCTCATGCTGGGCGATGCGCTTTTCGATGCGTTCTTAAGGGCCGCAAGAAGAGGAGTTGACGTCAGGATCATCATGCCCGGTATCCCTGATAAGAAGATGGTATACCGCCTCGGCAGAAGTTACTACAGAGACCTTATTAAGGCAGGCGTAAAGATATACGAATATACGCCGGGCTTTGTGCACGCGAAGGCATTCATCGCTGACGACAAGTTGTGCGGCATAGGTACCGTTAACCTCGATTACAGAAGCCTGTTCCTGCATTTCGAGTGCAGTTCCATATTCTACAAGGCGGACATCATAAGTGAGCTTAAGAAGGACTATCAGAATTCACTTAGTAAGAGCCGCCAAAGGACATTGGAGGATACAAAGAGGAATATATTCGGCATGCTTCTAGACAGCGTGTTAAGAGTAATTGCACCGCTGCTTTGATGTATCTGATTACACTATAGAAGGAGAGAAAAATACTGTGCAGAGTATAAAGATTGAGAATGTAAAAACTGATTCATTTTCTATGGATTACATCAGGTTCGGGCATGGCGAGGGTGTATTCGTAATCATCCCCGGATTAAGCGTTCAGAGCGTAATGCCACTCGCGGATATGGTGGCAGATGCGTATAAGATCCTGACGGAAGATTATACGGTTTACATGTTCGACAGAAGAAAGGATCTGCCTGAAGTTTACACGGTTCGTGATATGGCAAGGGATACAGCTGCCGCCATGCGTGAATTGGGTCTTAAGGATGTTGTGCTTTACGGCGCGTCCCAGGGCGGAATGATATCATCCGTGATCGCTTTGGAGAATCCCGATCTCATAAGCCGCCTGGTGCTCGCTTCGACAGCAGCCTCTATAGATGAGAATGTCGGCAAGGTTGTTAAGAAGTGGAAGGATCTCGCATCGGAAGGAAAGGCGGAAGAGCTTTATCTGTCATTCGGTGAGGACATCTATCCGAAGGAGGTCTTCGAGCAGTCCAAGGGCCTTCTCACAGATGCCGCGAAGACGGTAACTAAGGAAGAATTGGACCGCTTTGTTATACTCGCATCCGGAATGGAAGGATTCGATGTTCTGGGAGACATCGGCAAGATATCCTGCCCCTTGTTCCTGATGGGTTCTTCTGACGACAGGGTGCTTGGAAGCGAAGCGAGCATGAAAATCGCGGAGAAGTTTAAAGGCAGGGAAGACTTCCTGTTCCATATGTATGAAGGCTACGGCCACTCGGCTTACGATACCGCGCCCGATTATAAGGAGCGGATACTTAAGTTCCTCAAGGGCTTAAGCCGTGGATAATTAGCAGGAAATCACTTATAATTACTCCGTTAATCAGAAGGAAATATAAGTACACATACTGTGAGCGATAAGAAGACAATAGCCAAGACAGGCGTCATAGGGGTCATTAATCAGGTGCTGTTCGCGATACTCGGATTTGTATCGCGTAAGCTTTTTATTATCTATATCGGCACGGATATCTTAGGATTAAGCGGTACCTACACGAATGTACTGTCTACGCTCGCTCTTGCCGACTTAGGATTTGACATCGCGGTTACATATGCTCTTTACAAGCCTCTTAACGAGGGAAATGAGCAGAAGATCAACGCCATAATGAGGGCGCTGAAGTCCATCTATAACGTCATAGGAATAGCGTTCATCGCTCTGTCTTTTCTGGCGCTCCCGGCCCTTAAATTCATCATCACAGACATGGAATTTAAGGATATCTACTATGTGTATTTCCTGATGCAGGCTCTCGCGAGTGCATCGACATATTTCTTCGCCTACAGAAGGACGCTCCTTGTTGCAGACAAGAAGGAGTATGTCACCAAGACCGTCGATACTGTTGCGACATTCATCTTCAGCATCGCGAAGATCCTGGTCCTCGTCTTGTTCAAAAGCTATCTCATCTATACCGCTATGTCTGTCATTCAGGCATTCGCCACAAACATATACATCTATGTTAAGTGCAACAAAGTCTATCCTTATCTCGACAGCAAGGTTAAGGTCGACCGTAAGGAAGTCAACGATCTTCTTAACAAGATCAAGGACATCGCATTAGGCAAGATATCAGGCTATGTTTACGGCTGCACGGACATGATCCTCATCTCGAAGATCATAAGCACGGTAGTCGCAGGATACTACTACAACTACCTGAATGTCATCACGATAATCAGGCAGCTGTCGGTCAATCTTCTAGGTCCCCTTGCACCCTTCATAGGAAGGAGCCTCGATAAGGACAATGATCCCGTACGCCAGGAGAAATCATTCCGCATGTATACATATGTAAGATTCCTCGTGGCCGTATGTCTTCTTGTACCCTCAATAATCCTCATCGACCTTTTTATTGAGATGTGGCTCGGCAGGGAATTCGTAATGGACAGCCTGATTGTTGTCCTCGTATGTGCGGACCTTTACATAAGCCTTGTACACAGTTCTCTATGTGATTTCATGAACGGCGCGGGACTTTTTAAGTACGAGAAGTGGATAAGCCTCACGGGCGCCATTGTTAATCTTACAACATCCATTGTTCTCGCTCTTAACGTTGGTCTTCCCGGTATCCTCGCGGGTACCGTTATTGCCCAGGTCGTCTACTGGATCTTAAGAAGCATCATCGTATACGATAAGTGCTTCAAGTCGCAGGGGCTTTTCGCGAGGTACTGGCTCAGGATGGGCATCTACCTTGCAGTGTTCCTTCTGTGCACCGCAGCATGTTATTATGTGTGCCCGTTCATAAACACTAAGTGGATGGTCGTGAACTTCATCTTAAGAGGCATAGTGTGTGAAGTGATGTGTGCCGTTATCGTAGGAGTTGCATTCATCCCGTCACCGGAGCACAGGACTGCCGTTAACTGGGCGGTGCAGAAGGCAAGATCTGTCATTCACAAAAATGCATAAGAATTTTCTTTTTGACTTGGACCAGACGCTTCTGGATTTCCACGCTTCCGAGAAGAAAGCTCTCGGCATCGTGCTTACTGCGAACGGGCTCTCGTATTCGGAGGAGATCTACAGGGATTTCAAATCTTACAACAAGTCTTTGTGGCTTCAGCTTGAGAAAGGGACCATCACGCGTCCGGAACTTTTTACCAAGAGGTTTCTTTACGTGTTCTCGAAGTGTGAGGGCGATTCATCCGCTCTTGATCCTTTGAAGATCAATTCGGATTTTATTAAGGCCATGTCCGTAAACGGCGTGCTGATGGAAGGCGCTCTGGAATTTGTCAGGAAGCTTAAGGCGGACATTCCCGATTCGAGGATTTACATCGCGTCCAACGGTGCCACGATAAATGCAAAGGGAAGGATAGCTTCCACCGGTCTTCACAGGTACATAGACGGAGTGTTCATTAGCGAGGACATGGGCGTGACGAAGCCGGATCCTGCATTCTTCGATATGTGCCTCGAGAGGATAGGGGAGCCGCGGGAGTCCTGCATAATGATTGGTGATTCATTGTCTTCCGATATGCTCGGTGCGAAGAATGCAGCGCTTCAGTCGGTCTGGTTCATGCCCACAGGAAACGTTGAAGAAGCTGTGAAGGAGTACGATATCAACTACTGCGCGTTCACTTACGATGAGCTTTACGATGTTCTTGTCAGGTGGTCGGCCAAGCGCTGAGAGCGTCACTTTCGCGCGGCCTTCTCCCGGTACAGTGCCTCGTCGGCTTCTCCCAAGGCCTTCTGGAAGTTCGATATGTCTGCTGAATAACCTGCATAACCGATGCTCGCGGTAAGTTCATACGCGGCGCCGGATTCCGTGTTGAGGCGGATCAGTGTTTCCTTAATATCACTGCAGAGTTTCTTTATCTGATCTTCACTCTCTGTCTTTACGATGACGATGAATTCGTCACCGCCATATCTTGCTATGAAGGTCTTCATCGGACTTCCGGCGCAGCTCATCATAAGTGCATCAGCGGCTCTCTTGATGGCATGATCGCCTTCCACGTGTCCGTAATGGTCGTTGATATGCTTGAACTTGTTCAGGTCTATCATGAGTACATAGCGGTCGATTTTGCCGGGATTTTGCTTCTGGATGTCGTTCGCGATGTACTTCTTCAGCTGAGTTCTGTTGTTAAGCTTCGTGAGCTCATCGATCGAGACCTGATCGTTCAGGGATGAGATGTAAACATAGAGCATCATTATGGAGCATCCGAAGCAGAACATCGGTATCTTAAGCCAAAGCGTCTGTATTACTCCGATGACCGCGATACCAAAAGGATACGCCGCGCTCGTAAGGTAGAGCGATCTGACGGCAAAGTTCTCTTTACTGAACGCCCTGATCACTGACCTTACCGTGCTCACTATGATGTAGATTACCGGTACGCTTAAGAAAACGATGTAATATGTCAACGTTAAATTGATGCCTTCTGTTATTACAGTCCCGGGGAAGAAGATAAATAAAACCAATATCAGAACAGATGTAACAAGAACGGGTGTCAGAACCAGAAGTCTCATCCTGAGTCTCTGGATATATGCCTCACCCTGTGACAGCTCAGCGTACACGAACCAGAAGCCCGTGATGCAGCTAAGGACGATGGCGTTGATTATGTTAGCGGCCGCTACAAGCCCGGGGATGGGAGGGAGGTACTTGCCGAGGATCAGAGCCCAGCATATGTCACTCAGAAAGTACATGATGTGGGCAAAAATGATATTGATAAAGACGACCTGCTTCGACTGGCGTCCGATAGACCCCAGCTCCCTCAAAAGCAGCAACGTGAAGATAACGATGCTTACGATATTCGCTTCAACATAAAACCACGTATAATCCATACCAATGCAAGGATTATAGTCTTCAAGATTATTGCAATTATTATTTAGAAATTAATAAAGTATAAACAGTGACAGGCTGTAATACGCTGTGGTCAGGTGAAGATTCTTACAACAGATGAAGGATCATGTGTTGAGACTGCGACAGGTGAGCCCCTGATTGACCATGATATAATGAGGATCAAGAATGAACGAGGGAGTGGCTGATATGCGCAGAATTCTTTCAATCTTACAATGTTTAATTATGGTTTTTACCTTGTGCTCTTGTTCGGCATTAAGTTTCGAGACTGCTCCGGGTACCGAGTATGGCAGTTTTACGATAGAGAAGACTTCAAGCTATGACGGAAAGTATTATGCATATATGACCCAGCACGATCAGATGATCGTTGTTAATATTTATTCTGAAGATGACACCGAAGTGTTCACATTTGAGCCTTGCAGGAAGAGTGATTTCTGGGGTATCTGCTGGGAGAACGACAATTACAATCTGTGGGTTCAGTCAGGTGATCTTGGATTGATCTGCTATACCATGTCTGATGAGGTCTGGAGCATCGATGATTCTGCAATAAGACCTGATTATATAATCAGCAAATGGGATAATTCGACCGGCTGAATCGTAAGTTGCGGAGGTGATGCGGAATATATTGGCCGTTTAACCTAATTGCCTATTGACTGGGTAGGTGTTTATACTAGAATTATGTAAATAATTGATTGGAGTTATTTATATGATATTCCGCGACGAAGCCTTTGAAGTACTGAAGAAATATAACAAGGAACCTTTCCATATACAGCACGCACTTACTGTTGAAGCTGTTATGAAGTGGTACGCGCAGGAACTCGGTTATTCAAGTGATGCAGACTACTGGGGTATCATCGGATTGCTCCATGATATAGATTTTGAGCTTTATCCTGATGAGCATTGTCTTAAGGCTCCACAGCTTTTACGCGAGAATGGATTTGATGAAGATGTAATCCATTCTGTTTGTTCGCATGGCTACGGTATTACAGTACCTTGCGGTGAGACCATAGATGTTGAGCCTGTTCATGAGATGGAGAAGGTCCTTTTCGCAGCTGATGAGCTCACGGGTCTGATATGGGCCGCAGCTTTGATGAGACCTTCGAAAAGCACGAAGGACATGGAACTTAAGTCGTTGAAGAAGAAGTATAAGAGTAAGGGCTTTGCTGCCGGCTGCTCAAGAGATGTGATAGAGCGCGGGGCAGAACAACTCGGCTGGGAACTCGATAAGCTTCTCCTAATGACTTTGCAGGCAATGGCTGCCAATGAGGACCTTATCAATTCACAGATGGCATCACTCGGGTAAAGGAGCAGCATATGAAATCAATCCTGATCAAAGACACTACACGTGAGGAAAGAGAAGAGATAATCCGATCTTCTCTTGATTGTGGCGGCGGCTGTGAGAATTGTTCTTCGTGCTGGCTTGGTGGCGGAAGTCCCTGGGACATCTATCAGGATTATATTGACGGTAAGCGGGAGATTAAAGAGATCAACCGGGGATACATAGATGAGTACCGTCATGGCAGACAGATAAAATAAGACGGATTAAGTGATCGATATGAGCTTGGCTCCGGACATACTTAAATCTACTGCTGAACAGCGCAGGGATTATATAAAGACAAAGTACCCGTGCATTGCTGATTGTGATATGTGCGGCCTTTGTAAGGTGTTTCACGGCAAGGATCCTGAGGACGCATATGACGATTACATAATGGGAAGACGTTCATTTCAGGAAGTCTCTGAGGATTACAGATACTAGCTCCCGGCAACAGGGAGTTTTATATTGTTAAAAAGCATTCTATGTTACACAGCATTTAGTGTTGTACAAATAATAAACGGAGATACTTGAACATTTGACTGCGGTTTGTTCTCTCATTTCCGGGGGACGCTTTTTTTCTTCCAGCCATTTACATTTCCTTTCTAGATGCTGATGGAATTATATCCGACTATACATTTTTCGCCGCAGTCCAATCTGCAAAGAACTCTTCATATATATCGACAAAGGCACCCTGTTTGATGGGGTATTCGAGGCGTAAAAACGGGAATTGTATTATTAATTGATATAATGAAGATTAAGAAAAATACCTCTTAGAACGATTTTGGATTACTAAAACTGGATCTATTTGTTTTTAGGTGCGATGTGGATGAATAAGAGAAGAATAGCAATAATATCGATACTTATAGTACTTTTGCCTGATTTCAAATCAGACGCTCGCACATCACATTCATTGCCACATGCGCATCGACAATGCCACATACGCTTGTGCTGACCCGAAGGTTGCACATAATCCTCCGCTCTGTAGAGGACGGTTAGCTTTCCGAATGTAGCACCAGATAAGTCCTCAAAACGACCTTGGCTCAAGACACCCTCCTCACATTACTCAACTTCATCTTAATCGTTACTTTGGGATATATCATTGATATTATTGTATTTCCAACGAAAACCGCCTGCCGTTTTTTGTTTACCCAAACAACAAGCACTAATCTTAGAAGGACTTACCCCAACAAATTCTGCCGCACTATTAATCGAATCAAACTTCCGATTTGTCTCCAAACATATCACACCTTTTTTCTTCTTAGCAGTACGGTCTCTGATAGCGCAAGCCGGACAACCTCGTCCAAGTATTGATCGATTAGAAATACGAGCTTGCCATGAATGGCCACATTGCGAGCATTTCCACCATACACTTTCCTTTGAACCTACGGAATAGTTATCAGGTGTCCTTTCACCATTTTTATCATAATCCCATTCTTTAGATAAATCAGGGTTTCGTTCTATCAAAGATCCATTCTGTTTAATAATAGTGTTATGATGTTTCTCGGCTGCCTTAACCGAGCTACAAACAGGGCAACCGGATTTCGCTTTTGTTCTGCTATAAATGGCAGCTTGCCACTCGAATCCACACGCAGAACACGTCCACCATACTTTTTTGTTACTACAGACAGTTACTTCTTGAGGAGTCATTCCTTGGTTTCGATCTGTATTCCATTCGTTCGCCACTAATGGATCTTTGGTATATAAGTCATTAAAGCCCAATAGAACTTTTTGATTCGAACAATACGGACATCCAGTTCCATCAGAAGAAGTTCTATGCGCTATCGTTGCAGAATAACTATGTCCTAAAGGACATATCCACCACACTCTTCTTGAATTACAGTCGGATATGGTAGAAGGGTCCAATCCAAAGTTTTTCTCATAATCCCATTCTCTTACAATATCGGGATGTCTGGTTTTCAAATCGTTAAATCCCGATAACGTCCTCTTCCCTGAACAATATGGACATCCTCTACCATATATTCGATGAGCTATAGTATCCTGCCAAGAATGATGTTTGCTGCATAACCACCATACTCTTATGCCAGAACACTTAGATATATCATTCGGTGATAGTTTGCCGTTTTTATCACAATCCCATTCAACGGCTAACTCTGGAAACAAATGACCAAATGAGTCTTCATCGTATGATTTTTCTATCATAGCTCTTATTTGGGGCATATCGCGATTTGCATCTACATCAAGATTATTAGTATCAAGAGTAGCTATCAACCATTCGATAGTCCTGTTAATATACCCTAAGTCGCTTTTGGGCGGTTCTGTTAAGTGTTCCTCGGAATACCCATCATCTAGCAACCCGATTTTGGGTTCTCTTATTCTGATAAGACGAATATTATTTGCTTTACATAATTCTGTTTTTTCTAGATCACGACTCCTATTCTTATGCCAGTGTTCGCCGTCGTATTCTATAGCACAGTTCATACTCGGAATGTAAATATCAACATCTCGAAAACTATCGCCAAAAATCTTTGCATTCTCAACAACATCAATATTGCACTGAATTAAATAATAAACTATAGCCTTCTCTGGTAATGATACTCTATAGCCAGCATTACATTTAGGACAACCGCTACCCTTTACTCGAGATGAAATAACAGCTTTCCATTCATGACCTCTTTTACAAATCCACCAAACCTTCGCATTGCTTCCATAGGAATAGTCTTGGGGGGATTGATTTATGTTTCTACTGTAATTCCATTCTTCACAAAGGATTGGATTTGTTTCCAGCAAAGAGCCTTTTTCTCTTATCCTTGCTTTTCTAAAACTCTCTGTCTGCTTTTTCCTTCCACAAACTGGGCATCCACATCCGTTGTATGCCCTACTATATATTGCTGATTGCCAATTATAGCTGCACCTTGAACAGGTCCACCATACTTTTCGTTTTGAGCCAGCTGATAAGCTATCTGGTCTCAAATCTCCGTTTTTCTTATAATCCCACTCTTGAACCAAATGGGGATGGGTAACAGATAATGAATTATCACAAAGCCTGATCATATTTCTCAATCCTTATCTCCAAATGAAAGACTTGTGTTGTTAAACATGTTCTAATAGAACAAACTCTATCCTATATTCACAATAATCATACTCAGTATAACCGTTTAAGTAACTATTATTAGGACACGGATATTTTTTTACATAAGATATCCCTCAGGGAATTACTTTGATTATAAGCGTTCAATATTAATAATCTTTGAATGTGATGTCACGATAATGTAGATGTATGCTTCAACCTTATACAAAAGTGAGATATGCAAAGGCAAAAAAGAAAAACGGTCAGGTATCTCTTCCTGACCGTGTAATGGGCGCATCTTTTCTAAATTGTCGCAAATTTGTCGCAAATCTCGTTTCCTTGTCTGCTCCTAAACCGCAGAAGCCTTGAAATTATTGACTTTTCACGACGCCCGTTTTAAATTTGGCGGAGATGGTGGGATTCGAACCCACGAGCCCCGGAGGGCTAACGCATTTCGAGTGCGCCCCGTTATGACCACTTCGATACATCTCCGTGCCTTTGTAGCCATAATATTGTATATAAAAAAGAGGGAGAATTCAATCGAAGATAGTTCATCAATTATTAATGAGACAATTTAGGCATTTTTTATTATAATATGCTAAGGAAAACCTATAAAAAGGAGATTTGAATAACATGGAATCAACTATGAATAGAGATGGAAATAAGCTTACAGTTGCGATTTCAGGTCGTTTGGATACGCTTTCATCACCTGATTTTGAGAAGGAGATGACACCTGCAATCGAGGGCGTTGAAGAACTTGTTATCGATCTCAAGGATCTCGATTATATTTCCAGTGCCGGACTTCGTGTTCTTCTCGGCCTTGCTCAGACAATGGAAGATCAGGGCAAGATGGTTGTTACAAATCCTAACGATGCTGTAATGGATGTATTCAGCGTAACAGGATTTGACGATATCCTCACAATCGAGTAATCAGAATACGGTATCTTAAATGAGAGAATTAGATGTTCAGGCAGTTCCGGAGAAGCTGCCTGAAGTTTTGCAGTTTGTAAGTGAGAGCCTTGTCGAGATCGGATGCAAGGATAAGGAACGCAATGAGATAGAAATTGCGGTAGAGGAGATATTCACCAATATCGCCGGTTATGCGTACGATCCCGCGGGTCCTGCAATAATCAGGGTTGAGCTGTCGGATAATCCTCTTACGGTATCCTTGAGTTTTATCGACGAAGGCAAGCCTTACGATCCTCTCGCTAAGCCGGATCCAAATGTGAAGCTATCCTTGAAGGAAAGGTCACGTGGCGGACTCGGTATATTTATGACGAAGAAATTCATGGATGAGGTCGAGTATGACTACAAGGATGGCCGTAATGTCCTGACATTAAGGAAAATGGTGTTAAGACAGCCGGAAGTAGATCTTACCAAGGCATTCATCACATTCTTCCTTGCAACCATTCACGTATTTGTTGAATGTTCCACAGATGACCAGTTATGGTCAGGACTGCCTTATTTCTTCGATTCTATACTTGGCGGTCCATGGGCAGCTCCGATGTTCATATTCTCGATGGGAATAGGATTGGCGTTTACTACACGCAATAAACCGGTGGATCTGTTCGTCAGAGGCGTAAAGATCCTTATGGTAGGACTCATTCTTAATGTAATGAGGTTCCTGTTACCGTCGCTTTTGGGATTTATGATCACAAAGGATCAGGCATTCTACATTGATAAGCTTCCCTACAGATTCTTCGGTAATGACCTTCTGCAGTTTGCAGGATTGGCCATGATCTTTATGGCGCTGCTTAAGTATTTTAAGCTTACGCCATGGAAGATATTCGGCATCGGCCTTGTGATGAACGGTGTCGCATGGCTTCTAAGAGGAACGTGGCTTGACAACATCATGGTCAATATCCTCCTCGGTCATTTCATAGGAGTAGATAACGGGACAGAGCTGGTTATGTCTGATTTCCCGCTGCTCGTCTGGTTCCTTATGTATGCATCCGGTCTGGTGTTCGGCAGCTATCTTAAGGTTATGACTCCTAAGGCTAAGAAGAAGTTTTATATGCTGGTATCCTTACCTTGCTTCATAGTAACAACAGCGGTCTACATCATCGAATACTATATGGGATTCGGTATGATGGGCGGCCCAGGAGCAAATGTTTTTTATCATCTGACAACCCCCGAGGTTTTCTTATGTATCGGAACGGAATTCGCTATGCTTGGTCTGTGCTATTTTATCTGTTCCAAGTGCTCAAAGCGCGTTCTGGATGTTATCGAGAAGATAAGCCGAAGTGTTACGGTTGTCTATGTAATTCAGTGGACTCTTGTCTGGTGGGTTGCTAATGTGCTCATTTACATCGTCAGGGGATCCAAGTATCTGCCTCCGTTGGTAAGCCTGGGTCTTGGACTCGTATTAAGCACAGCGTCGGTTGTGATCGCGCAGTTCTGGATGCGATTTAAGAAGAAGAGGAAGATAAGCAGTATTCACGGTCTATGAGTAAAGGTAAACGTTTACATGGTATAAGAAGAAAGATCGTTGGAGGTCTTATTCTGTTTGCCGTAACTGTTGCTACGGTAGTTTGCTTTGTATCCGGTGATTACATTGAAAGTAAGATAATAGATAAATATGAATACGCAGGAACTGCCGTAACGTCTCATATTGCAAGTGAGATCGACGGCGACAGGGTTTTGCCTTATCTTCAGACTCACAGGCCGGATTATTACTACAATAAGGTGCTTGATGAGATCAATAAGGTAGATGAGATTTATGATTCTCTTTACCTCTATATCGCTATTCCTGACGAAGATAATGTTCTGTACATTTGGTCGAACGGATTCTCGGGAGAGGAAACCATCGGGTATACCACAGCGTATGCTGAAGGCGGCAAAGAGTGGATGGAGGCACGGATGGCCGGTGATAACTCCGAGCCGCTGTGCTTTGTCGAAGATCCGGAGTTCGGAAGCATTGCTACTGCCGCTACACCGATTTACAACAGTAAAGGTGAGGCCGTAGCACTGGTTCTTGCAGATTTCTCGCTGGATGAGATCCGCACTGCCATATTGAGCAGTAATATAACTATAGCGATAATCTTATTCGCGATCCTCGCTGTTTTTACCGTTATATATTACTGGTTTATTCAGAAGAACATCGTTGATCCGGTCATGCTCCTCACCAATTCCGCGAAGGACATAACCGATAATCTGAATAATGATGAATATACTTATAACCTGGATATTCATACCAAAGACGAGATTGAGGAGCTGTCCATAGCATTCTCCACGATGAATACGGAACTTCGCGATTATATCAAGGAGAATACAAAGATAACGACAGAGAGGGAGCGTGTCAGGTCGGAGCTTGATATGGCTTCGTCTATTCAGGCGAGTCAGCTTCCTACCGTATTCCCGGCTTTCCCCGAGCGTAAGGATTTTGATATTTATGCATCAATGACACCCGCTAAGGAAGTCGGCGGTGATTTCTATGACTTCTTCCTTGTTGATGAGGATCACATAGCACTCGTAATTGCGGATGTATCCGGCAAGGGAATACCTGCGGCACTCTTCATGATGATCTCGAAGCTCCTTATTCAGAGCAGAATGATGATGGGAGAGAGCCCTGCGGAGGCGCTCTCGAATACCAACGCGCAGCTTATGCAGAACAACGCAGCGAAGCAGTTCGTTACTGTATGGCTTGCTATCTTCGACCTTAAGACAGGCAAGGGTGTTGTCGCCAATGCAGGCCATGAGCACCCTGCAATCAAGAGAGCCGGCGGGCAGTATGAGCTTGTTGTATACAAGCATTCACCTCCGGTAGCTACCATGAAGAAGATGAAGTTTAAGGAGCATGAGTTTGAACTTAATCCCGGAGACACCCTCTTCGTATACACGGACGGTGTTGCCGAGGCTAATAACGCAGATAATGATCTTTTCGGCGCGGAGAGGATGCTTGAAGCTCTTAATAAGGATCCCGATGCAAGTGCGGAAGATACCTTGAAGAATGTAATGGACGGAATCAATGATTTTGTTGCAGGTGCAGACCAGTTCGACGATATCACCATGATGTGCTTCAGGTATTTCGGGCCGCAGGATTGATCATAGAAGGGGTATCAGATGGGCGGCAGTATAACAAAGAGAGTTCCGGAAATTGAATTAATGAAGGCGATAGCCATCGTTGGAATGGTTCTGGTACACGTTCTGGAAGGCTCGATGTCGGTGTTCTTGAATGCATGGGAGCTTCCGGGAAGCATACCTTATACGATAGTTGAATTCTTCGGATGCATACCGGCTGCGGGTGCCTTTACCTTTGCCATGGGATGGGGAGCTGCGTGCTCCAAGACAGCAACGACCAGGTCTTTTCTTAAAAGAGCACTGATTCTCGGTCTGTTGATACTGTACGTCAATTTCATGTATGCGATCCTGCCGATGCTTCTTGATCCTCAGAATTTCGGTTCTTTCTTTGACAGTCCGTGGATCCTGATCGGATTCAACATCTATTCATTCGGTACAGTCTCAATGCTTTTCTTCGCATTGCTGAAGAAGTTTGATGATAAGCCTGCCGTTCGCGCCGGCATATGCATCGCAGCTTTTGTAATTATCTTCGTAGTTGATATCATTGCGGTTCCCGGCAAGTACGCGGAGTCGGATAATCAGTGGCTGGCATCAGTCATTGGATTCTTCGTACGTCAGAATGAGTATTCTTGGTTCCCGATCGTTCCGTGGGGTATTTTCCCTATATTCGGTTACGGTGCTGCTCATCTGTATAAGAAGTGGAATAACAGAAAGAAGTTCGCGTGGACGGCTTTTATTGCAGGCGCGATCGCGATGCCCGCATGTGTAATTGCAAATAATGTATTGGGACTTCCTCAGGGAGCCGCCAATCCGGCATGGATCGAAGACGGCATGGATTATTACGCATTATCGCCAATCAATGTAATCTGCGCTTTGGGTATCCTGTGTGTGGAGATGGCTGTCTGCTTCGCCATCCTCACTCTTACCAAGGGGAAGCTTCACTGGCTGATCTCTGACATGAGCCATTATGTCATGTTTATCTTCTGCCTGCAGTGGGTGTTCATAAGTCCGATGTTCGTCGTGCTTATTCACGTTACTGATATATGGACGAATCTTCTTATCGGCGTCGTAACTTTGGTTGTTATCATCGTTGTGACGGAGATTTATAAGAAGATCAGAACGGGGAAGATGCGCACATGAATCACCGGAAGCTTCTGGCTTTACTTCTGACAGCGTTAATAGGATCCGCTTCCTGCTCCTGCGCGAAAGCCGACTTCTTCGGTCCCATGCCCGACGGCAGTGATCCCGATCACATAGAGATATCACTTCCTGCCCCTGCGGCAGAGACGGAGGAGACCGTTGAGACTTCGGCTGACACGGGAGTTGATGATACTTATATTGAGCCTAACGGCGAGACATATATTCTTTTTACAAGCGACGTGCACTGCGGTGTTAACGAGGGCTTCGGCTATGCGGGCGTATATCAGATCCGCCGGAATCTCGAGGCACAGGGGTATAATACCGTGCTCGTTGATGACGGTGATGCCATTCAGGGCGAAGCTATCGGCATGATGACACAGGGTGAATCTGTAATAGAAATCATGAATGCAACAGGTTACGATGTGGCGATACCCGGCAATCACGAATTTGACTATGGTGTGGACCGTTTCCTGGAACTGGTCCAGATGGCCGACTACCCTTATCTTAGCTGTAATTTCAATCAGGACGGGGAGCTTGTCCTCGAGCCTTATACAATCGTTACCTGCGGTGACCTTGATATAGGCTTTGTAGGTGTGACTACGCCTGAGACACTGACAGCTACTGCTCCTGAAGTGTTCGAGGATGAAGACGGTGAGTTTATTTATGATTTCATGAATGACGAAGACGGCACTGCCGTTTATGAAGCCGTACAAAGTGCGGTCGATGCGGCAAGAGAAGACGGAGCAGATCTTGTATATGTCATCGGACATATGGGTGAGTACACTGATTCAGAGCCATGGACGGCTGCTGATATCATCAGTCATACGACGGGAATAGATATATTCCTCGACGGACACAGCCACGATACAGACGAGTTTATAGTCACGGATGAAGACGGAAATGAAGTCACCAGATGTGCTCCCGGAACTAAGCTTGAGTGTATCGGTTACAGCCATATCTCCGCTGACGGGACGATTATCGAGACCGGTCTTTGGACCTGGTCTGAGACCATAAGCATTCCCGATCTTATCGGTATCGATAATGATGTTGCAGCCATAGTTGCCCAGAAACTCGATGAACTCACGGGCGTACTTGAAGGCGTGGTGGCAACAAGCTCGGTCGATCTTACGATCAATGATCCTGCGGAGACTGATGAGAACGGTTCTCCCGTTCGCATTGTAAGAAGTGCCGAGACTAATCTTGGCGACCTTACCGCCGATGCATTAAGAGATCAGACGGGCGCGGATATCGCATTCGTAAACGGCGGAGGAATAAGGGTCAGTCTTCCTGCAGGAGATGTTACTTACGGTGATATCTACTCTGTATTCCCGTTCAATAATCAGGTTTGTGTTATTGAGGCTTCAGGTCAGCAGATAATCGATGCTCTCGAATGGGGCGTACATCTCCTTCCGGGTGAATTCGGCGGATTCCTACAGGTGTCCGGATTAAGCTATGAAGTGGACTGCTCTGTCGAATCCGGATGTACCGAAGACGAGTATGATATGTTTACCGGTGTAAACGGTGCAAGAAGAGTAAGCAATGTCATGGTGGGTGAGGAGCCCGTCGATCCGGATGCTACTTATACGGTTGCAGGTGCGGATTACATACTCCTGTATTCCGGAAACGGTTTTACGATGTTCGAAGGCTGTACAGTAGTTAACCGCTCGGCTATCATAGACAGTGATGCGCTGATCAATTATATCTCTGACACATTAGGCGGAGAGATCGGCGAAGAGTATGAAGAACCATACGGTCAGGGAAGGATAGTCGTAACCGAATAATCCTCGGATTGTCCACGGAGAAGTCTCGTGTCAGGGACTGCAATCTCTAAGATTGTAACAATGTTAAATTCGTAATTTCTATAATTGTCCACAAGACGCGGACAGTATGGGCGGCTTATTCTATCCTGCTCCACTGCTTCTTATAGTCTCTCGGGGACTGCCCGAAGAACTTCTTGAAAGTCTCAGACATGTAGCTTACTCCGTTAAATCCGGTCATCTCGGCTATCTGCTTAAGAGTAAATGAGCCCGAGCGCAGATGCTCTGCGACCTTGCGCGAGCGAAGATGCATGAGATAGTTGATGGGGGATTCTCCTACGAACTGATTAAAAAGATTATTGCACTGGGATTTACTGACATTGCCCGTGTTGGCAATCTGCTCCAGTGTAAGGGATTCCTTGTAGTTGTTATTCATGAAGTGAAGCATTGTCTTGAATGACATCATGCGCGGATCGTAACCTGCTTCCTCGGTCATCTGTCCGTATTCGCTTATCTTCTTCATGAACAGTTCCCACATGAGAAATAAACGCTTGGTTATCTCAAAAGCGTTGTGTCTGTAGTCAGGAAGATCGATCATGAGATCATACATTTCCTTGGTGAAATTATTAATATACCGAAATCTCAGATAGGGAAGTTCAGGGTTGTCGATAATGGGCCTGATGGCCTCCATCTCGACTGTTACCGAGGACATAAGGATTGACGGGTGAACGATAAATATAACGTACTTCGCGATCTTGTCGTCCACGCACATGCTGTAGTGGATCTGGTTGGAGTTGACGACCAGTGTGTCGCCTTCGTTAAGCATCAGTGTCTTGCCGTTGACGGAATACGCCATATAGCCTTCCTTGACGGTCACGATCTCTATGTCCTCGTGGTAGTGGGGGACACGTTCCCAGGTGCATTTGGGCTCGATCCAGCCGTCGTATATGTAAGAGGGAAAGGACGGATTATCGTAGTTTACTATCTCCGAACCGTCGTCACGTTTGATGATGAGCCCCATGTGTTCGCGAATCATAACAATATGCCTGCCTTCCCTTTGGAATTATAACTATATTCCAATGCTGTGGAATATAGTTATCAAAATCGAACATAAATGACCTTTTTGACGCTGTATGATAACAATATACTTGTTATAGAAATCAAAAGCAAGCGGGAGGTATGGAGTATGGAAGACTACGCTTTGGTTATGAAAGATGTGTGCAAGGACTTCAAGGTCCTTAACCGTCACGAAGGTCTTAAGGGAAGTATTCAGGACCTTTTCTCAAGAGATTACAAGACTATAAGTGCGGTCAAGGATGTATCTCTTAATGTAAAAAGAGGAGAGATCATCGGATACCTTGGACCTAACGGTGCCGGTAAGTCGACAACTATCAAGATGATGACGGGCGTACTCGAGCCCACATCAGGCGAGATCTTAGTAAACGGCAAGGTTCCTTATAAGAACAGGACCGAGAACTGCGAGAACATCGGAGTTGTCTTCGGGCAGAGATCGCAGCTGTGGTGGTCATTGCCTCTTATAGAATCGTTCAAGCTTCTTCGCGATATCTACATGGTGCCTAAGAATGAGTATAACGACATGATCGAGCTGTATAAGTCGCTTGTCGATATCGAGCCGATCATCAATAAGCCGGTAAGGCAGATGTCTTTGGGTCAAAGGACATTGAGCGATATCCTCGCAGCATTCCTGCACAACCCTGCGATCGTATTCCTTGATGAGCCGACAATTGGTCTCGATGTATCTATGAAGGATAAGATCAGATCTTTGATCAAGGGGCTTAACAAGGAGAAAAATACTACGGTAATCCTTACCACACACGATATGGGAGACGTTGATGCTCTGTGCAAAAGGATCGTTATTATCGATAAGGGCACAAAGATCTACGACAACGATATCGAGCATCTGAAGAGTTACTTCGGTTCCTACAGAACTCTTCACATGCGCCTCGCGGATGACACCTGGGAGTCGATGCTCATCGATGAGAAGGAGACTGACATCATGGATGTCATCATGAGAAAGCAGAAGGAAACGAAGATCAAGGACATTCGGCTTGAGGAGATCTCCACGGAGGAGGTCATCAAGAAGATCTATGAGGGAGATGCAGCATGAACCCCAGGAAATTATTGGCACTGACGCGTGCCGGAATAATGGAATCATTGCAGTTCAGATTGGGTACGTTCGTTACACTGTTCGCGAACCTCATCTATCTGGTGCTCGTATATTACCTTTGGAAAGCCATCTACGCATCTTCGGGTGTCGATGTGGTTAATGGAATGACATTCACGGATACGATGATCTATCTCATTCTCGCGACGTCTCTTTTTAACTTCCTTGAGATGTTCGTCGTATGGGATATGAGCAGATCGATCCAGTCGGGCAAGATCATTCTCGATCTTCTGAAGCCCATGAAGTTCCGCCGCTACACATTCTGGAGCTACTCCGGAAGCCACGTGGTATCGTTCTTCCTGACGTTTCTGCCGACTTTTGTCGTCGTCATGATCATCACACACGGGGCAATACACATGGGGCTCAACCTTATCTGGTTCGTGATAGCAACTGTGTTCGCGCTCCTGATTAACTTCAACATCGAAATGCTGGTGGCTACGGTGTGCCTCTACACGGAGTCTACGTGGGGCATCAACATCGTGAAGGAGACCATAGTGCTGCTTCTCTCGGGAGCTTCGATACCGATAGCTTTCTTCCCGGACAAGCTCAAGACTGTGGTTGAGTACATGCCTTTTCGAGGTGTTTATGACATACCTCTCACGATACTTCTGCAGAAGAACGGTAGTGATACTCTGGAAGGGCTGCTGCCTATGTTCCTGTTCCAGCTCATCTGGATCGTGATACTCACAGCTGCAGGCACACTGTTCTGGAATTACTCGGTGAAGAAGATCACCGTAAACGGAGGTTGATCATGGAACATGTAAGAGGACTTGCTTTTTACACAAAACTCTACAGAAAGATCCTCGTTCAGGATCTGAAGACCAAGATGAGCTACCGTGCGGACTTCATAATCTCGACTATCGGAATGATCATGACTAACCTCTCGGGCTTCGTGACGTTCCTGATATTGTTCAGAAACTTCCCGACGATCAACGGCTGGGATTACTATCACATGCTGTTCCTGTACGGTTTCTCGCTCGTAGCCCTGACGCCGGTTCAGTGCTTCTTCGATAACAACTGGAACTTAAGATTTATGGTCTACAGCGGCGACTTCATCAAGTACTGCTTCCGCCCCGTGAACGTGTTCTTCTACTTCATATCGGAGGTGTTCGACGTAAAGGGCTTAGGACAGCTCGCATTCGGTATCGGTACACTCGTATACTCGTGGATCCACATAGGTCTGCCGGTGTCGTTCATGATAATCCTTAAGCTCATCGTGTTCCTTATCACGGCTTCACTCTTTATGATAGCTCTGATGAATGCGGCAGCAGCAACGTGCTTCTGGATCAAGAACTCGGGTTACGTTATGGTAATCATGTTCAGATTCAAGGATTTTGCCAAATATCCTGCGAGCATATTCAGCGGAATCTTCAAGGTCATATTCACCTTCGTGATCCCGATAGCTTTCGTAGCTTATTATCCGAGTCTCGTGATTCTCGACCCCGATAATGTTCCGCTCCTGTCCCTGCTGTCGCCCGTGCTCGGCATTCTGTTCTTCTACTTAAGCTATAAGTTCTGGATGCTTGGCGTCAGGAAGTATGACTTTACAGGTTCTTAGAGGTTGACAATAACATCAGTTTGGTAGAATAATATAAAAATAATTTTACCATACGGAGGAAGATATGGGTTTATTTGATCAGTTGAAGAACAGCTTTTCGCAGGGTGCGTCAAAGCAGGCGGCTCCTGTACAGGCTCCGGTTCAGAAGGCAGCACCCGTGGGCAACGTCAAGGGAGACCCCCAGGCCAAGTCCGAGGTGAAGGATTCCTTCAGAGTTAAGTTCGGTGACGAGATCCCGTATTACGATTCCGAGGTCGGAAGTGTAAACCTCATGTTTAACGGCTTTGCCGAGGTTAAGTCGGAGGCGTGGGCGAAGGACCCCAAGGGCGAGGACTTTGTAAAGATGATCATCAATTCTTCCATCAAGAATTCGATCATGAAGTATAACGGCGAGAAGGTTTCCTATAACGACCTCACAAAGCGCGTTATCGATATCAGGAAGGGCTGTGAGCAGGCTCTAAGAGACAAGAATATCGAGCCTAAGTCTATCGCACTTAACACCATCACCCTGACGGCTGAGAGCAAGGCAAAGGTGGATGAGATGAAGAAGGGATAATCCCGGATTTAGAAGATCTGATTCATTACCGTATGTTACCGGAATTCCGGTGGCATACGGTTTTTTATTTACACGGGCTGCTTCTTATAAGCGTAGAGTCCGAGGCCGCCGGCGGATAAGAGTACAACTATGCCGCAGATGAGCATGATCATGCCGGTGGAGCCGTTGTCACTGATGTAATAGGGGACAGTCATGGCCGCAATGTCGTGGGGCGTGAAGCCTGCCTCTTCCATAGCTTCCCGGTAGTAGCCGAGCTGAGTGCCGTTCATCTTCTGAAGGTAACCGTCGACATGTATCGTTACGGTGTTGTATTCGACTGTGTCACTTCTGTCGAGCCACCACGATTCCGTGTTGTTTACGATGGTGTCGGCCGTGTTGAAGCTGCTGCTGTTGACCTTGACGCCGATGACGCGGTCTATTGTGTAGATGTCATTATGTGAATCGTAGACGAGATGCGGCATCAGGTAATCGCGCGAAGTCTCAACTCCGTCTCTGGAGGTGGTCATGTAGGCTCCGATAAGAATGTCGATATCCATCTCCACGTGAGTTCCCGCCGTGAGCTGGTTCCAGTCCATGTGTGTCTTGCTGAGGTCGATGGGCTTGCGGTTGATCCTTACCAGATTGACGACGCCGAATGACACAAGGATAATTCCGAATACTGCGAGAATTATGCACCTTACCCATGTAATGATCTTTGGCTCGTTATGAAGAAAAAACATATCAGTACTCCTGTTATTTAACTGTCACGAATTCGCCCGTAAGCGTATCTATTACCGTAAACTCGCGTGTTCCGATCGGTGTTCCGTCCGGGTTCGTGGAGAATACATCGCATGATATCACACTGCCGCGCTGATAGACACCCGGTACCGGAGTGTGCCCGACTGCCTGCGTGAAGCTGCCCTCTCCGTACATCTTCTCGTCCGAGTACTGCGGGCGGAACCACAGAGGGGAGGCACTGCTCCACATGATCTCCGGCGTGAGCCTGTTCACGCTTCTTATTACCCTGTCCGGGTCGCCTCTTTTACTCTCGTCAACATGGGTGTTCACGAAGTCCTCGGTGAGGCCTCCATGCGCGAAAAGCACATTGTCGATCCTGTGTACAAAAGCTATGCTGTCAAGCGACGGAAGCTCTGACTTAAGCTTATTGAGCCTGCTTGCCACGGTGCTTATAGCAAATACGGAGTAGCCCGTTTCCATCATGTTCCACACGTAGCTTAAGTCGTGATTGCCGTAGCACCACAATGTGTCGGGATGGTCTTTCTGGAAACTTATAGCACGGTCGTAAGTTCGTTCGTAAAGAAGTATGTTATATTCCTGCCCAAAGTCATCCGCGAGGTCCATAAGGCACACGGCCCGTTCGGCAATATCCGCCTTAAGAAGTTCGTCCGCCCGGTCGAATAATTCCGGCTTAAGATGAACATCGGGGATGACAAGAACTTTCATTTAACTATACTGTACTCCGTTGCAAATGCTGTATCGTGATAAATGATATCAATACAAACCATTATTCTATTGCAATAATATTAATGTTCACGATTATTATAATATACGTTTATGAACTCTGAATGAACGATTATAATTACAATATGGATATCGTCGATGGATGATAAATGGAGTGGAATTATGATAGATATTATTAAAGAAGATGAGCAATATGCTCGATGGATAAAGGATATAAGTACGCGATTCAAACAGAGTCAGATTAAGGCTGCGTGTAAAGTCAACGCCGAGCTTATTAGATTCTATTGGAGCTTAGGCAGAGATATCTCAATCAGGGAAAAAGACAATGAATACGGAACGGGGTTCTATAAGAAACTTAGTGCTGATTTGCGTGAAGTTTTGCCCGATGTAAAGTCTTTCTCTGTCACCAATCTTTATTATATGAAAGCTTTTTATGAGCTTTATCCTGCTGCGGAGAATCTCCCACAAGCTGTGGGAGATTCTTCGGAGTTATTAAGTTTCCCACAAGTTGTGGGAAATTCTGATCAGCTGGTTTTCTACATTCCATGGGGCCATAACAGAAGTATTATAGACAAATGTAAAGGTAATCATGATAAGGCCGTGTTTTATGTAAAACAGACTATCGAGAATAACTGGTCACGTGCCGTGTTGCTCAATTTCCTCGAAACAAATCTTTATGAGCGTAATGGTAAGGCTATTTCAAACTTCAGCAATATATTACCGAAGGAACAAAGTGATCTAGCTCAGGAAATGACTAGAGATCCCTATAACTTTGATTTTCTTTCTCTTAGGGTTAATTATGATGAGAAAGAGTTTAAAGATGCTTTGATGGGCAACGTGCAGAAGCTCCTGATGGAACTGGGTAAAGGTTTTGCTTTTGTAGGCCGTGAATACAGATTGGCCGTTGGTAAGACAGAGCAATTTATAGATATGTTGTTCTATAACATAACTAATCACTGTTATGTAGTAGTTGAAGTTAAAGTAAGAGATTTTGAGCCCGGCGACATGGGTCAGTTAGGGACATACATTGGTGCAGTTGATGGTATTCTTAAAGGAGACAGTGATAATCCCACTATCGGTTTGCTTATTTGCAAGACCAAAGATAATATTCTGGCGCAGTATGCAGTTAATATGATTAATGCGCCGATAGGTATTTCAGAATATGAATTGAGTTCGCTTTTGCCGGAAGAGTTCAAATCATCAATGCCCTCAATCGAGGAAATCGAGAACGAACTCAGGAGTAATCTGTAGCATGGAAGTCATCAACGGACAATGGATAATGGATGGAGTGGACTCCGGTGATCCGGGCTGTGTCCACACTTCGGATGAGCTTCTCGAAGTTATCGAGAGGGTGGGGTTCATGCCCTTATTCTCGAACAGCATTCCGGGATTCTCGGTCGAGAACATGACAGATCCCGTGAACTGGTGGTGCGGCGATGAGACCTCTGATCCGTGGGAGTGGAGGATCATACTCGCGAGGACAGGGAAGGTGGCCTACGGCAAGTTCTTCGGAGGCAAGGCGGGGTTCGTGTCGAAGAAGTGGTTCCCGCATTTTGCCAACTACCGCCGTGACGGATACGACTTTGACGCGCGATACGAAGACGGCAAGGCGCGGCATAAGGAGAAGCTGGTGATGGGGCTTTTCGAGCCGGATGGCGTTGAGCCTCGAGACATAAAGAAGAGCACGCTTTCTAAGTACGGCTGCCACGAGGCGCTCTACACCAACGAGATGAAGGAGATGGCGGGCTTCGGCAAGGACGGCTTCAAGGACTTTGAAGGTGTGCTCACAAAGCTTCAGATGCAGACTTATCTCATAACGCGCGACTTCATCCCGAGGATCAATAAGCACGGCGAGGAATTCGGCTGGCCCGTCGCGATAATGACGCCGCCCGAATACCTGTGGGGATATAAGTTCGTTACGGGGCAATATAAGGAAATGCCCGGAGACTCCTTGAAGAAGATTACCGGGCAGATCTCGAAGTTCTATGATGTAACTGACAGGGATATCAGGAAGGTTCTTTAACGTCCTCCGATACTACCTTGTTGCGTCCTGTCTCCTTGGCAGTGTAGAGGCGTCCGTCCGCGATGCTGACGTTATCCTCGATCGACTTGCCCTTAACGAATTCATGTACACCGAATGACATCGTCTTCTTGATGAAGATGCCGTCAGCGGGAAACTCCGAAGCCTCGATGGTCTGACGCAGCTTCTCAGCTTTTGCCGCAGCCTGCTTAAGGTCTGTGTCGGGCATCAGGATGATGAACTCCTCGCCGCCCCATCTGTACGCGTTCTCGCCTTCCTCGCATGAATCCTGAAGAAGCTTTGCCGCGTGCTCGAGCACCTGGTCACCTGCGTTGTGGCCGTATGTATCATTAACGAGCTTGAACTTGTCGATGTCGCAGATGAACATGCTGAGAGGCTTGTCGCATCCCTCTTCAAGATACTTGATGTATTTCTTGCTGAAGTCGTGGTAGAAACCGATACGGTTCTTAAGCTTTGTAAGACGGTCGTGATGCGAGTCGTCGAGGAATGTATCGGACTCGAGAGCGAGGCCGCAGATAAGAGCGGGGAGGGAGAGCTTACGTGAGTCTTCCTCAATGTCGAACCCCTTGCCGTCGAGCTTGTTTATGAGCTGGAATGCTCCGATGAATTCGCCGTTAACGTCAGCTACCGGAAGTACCATTACAGACCTGGTTACATAGCCTGTCTTCTTATCTACAGAGGAGTTGAAGTCAGGGTCGTTGTAAGGGTCGTTAGTAACGACTACGGTCTTGTTCGTGATAGCCTTGCCGACAAGTCCCGTGGTATCGGGGATGACAATCCTGTCTACGCCCGTAGCCGCTGTCGTCCAAAGCTCATGGCGTCTCTTGTCCCACTTCCAGAAGGATGCGCGGTCTGCACCGATGATAGCCTTGCCGAGTGCCGTGAGGTAGCCGAAGATGGCCGTGTGGTCGTTCTCGGTGTTATTGCATGTGGTCTTATAAAGCTCATCCGTGATGTCGTAGATCATGTCGGGCGTTACCGACTCGGCGCAAAGAGGAGCAAGCTCTATCTTCGTGTCCCTGATCTTCTCCCTGATAACCTTCTCGTTATCAAGATGCATGAGATATACCTTAACGTTCTTGTCTGTGAGCTCGTTAAGGCGGGGGAGAATATCATCGATGTAAAGATGAACGGGAACGGCTACTGAAGAAGCTTCCACATAAAGCTCGGTCCCTTCCGTGATATAAGGCTCATAAGGATCTAAGGTGTATGTGTCGCCCGTGTAGACCACGTTGGTGCCGTCGACATCGAGGTTATAGCCGAAGCACTTGCCTTCAAGCTGCTCCGTGTGATGCGTAGGAATTACGGCCTTGATGTAAGGTGCATCGTAGTCAGGAGCTACGGTGATGTCATACCATCCGCTCTCACATCCGTCGAGTCTTGTGAGGTTGTAAATCATGTCCTGCTTTACTTCTTCGCAGGGTGCAACGACCGTTACCCTGATCTTTGTGGTGAAGAAAAGAAGATCTATAAGCATCGCGATGCCACTGATGTGGTCGGCATGTGTATGCGTGATAAGGATGTCGACAGTCTCTATTCCTGTCAGATCCATCTTCTTAATCCTGGTGAATGATGACATCGGACAGTCGACAAGCACAAGCTTATTCCCGCATGTGAAGAAAGCGCTGTTGTTCTCATCGGCGAATGCCGATCCTCTTCCAAGGAACTTAATCATGTTCTTTTTCCTCCAGACTCTCAAGAATCAATACTTCAAAACCGTCTGCCTTACCCTTAAGCTTTACTGTGCTTCCAAGTGAGGTTGTCTTCGCGAGACTTCCGAGCTTATCCGCGACGATGCGGCTTATGTAGACCGTGCCGCCGGGAGCGTTTGCCTCGAGTCTTGCGGATGTGTTTACAGTGTCTCCAATTGCCGTGTAATCCATGCGGCGCTCGGAACCGATATTGCCTACGACAGCGGGTCCGTAATGGACGCCGACGCCTACGTGGAACTCTTCGCCGATCTCGTCCTTAAGCTGCTTCGATACTTCCTCGCATCCGTTTACGATATCAAGCGCCGTTCTCGCCGCGAGGTATACGGAATCCTCCTGAGGGAGAGGCGCGCCCCAGAAAGCCATCGTCGCATCTCCTACGAACTTGTCGAGTGTGCCGCCGTTCTTCTCGATGCATGAGGAGGTCGTCGTCAGGATCTTGTTAAGGATGTAGACGACTCTCTCAGGCTCGAGCCTTTCCGACATCGTGGTGAATCCTCTTACGTCGACGAAGAGGACTGCGATGTCGCACAGCTTTCCTCCGAGCGACAGGCTGTCCGTGCCCTCGCGTAAGATCTCCTTAACTACGGAAGGCGCTACATAACGCTCGAAAGTGTTGTACACCTTCTGCCTTGCAGCTGCGGCTCTGAAGTAGTGGATCAGTACCGTTACGATATACAGCGCGAAAACGCTCACCGGCAGCCACAGGGGATGCGTTACCTTGCCCGACTGGTAGATGAAGTAGGATACCAGAAGTGACAGCGCGGTAAGGAGTACGAAGATGACTCCGCCTCTGCCGACTCTGTTGTCGAGGAATAGCATCATAGCTCCGAAGGATATCACGAACAGCGTGATAAGCTGCGGAAGATCGCTCATCTCAGTCTTGAAGTCGTGGTCGATAATGCTCTGGATTACGTTTGCCTGGAACTCGACGCCGTACATGGGCTTGGCCCTGTCTATAGGTGTCAGATATGAATCCTGAAGTCCGGAGGCATATGGTCCGATAAGGACGATCTTGCCCGCATAATAATCGGGAGGTACTTCGCCGCTTATGAGTTTGGCAATGTTGATGCCGTCGTAGAATCCGCCGGGCAGAGCGCTCAAGGGAACATAGAAGTGACCTCTCGCGTTGGTCTCGGGATATTCGACTGCTTCGCCGTTCTGCTCAAGGTAGGTCCTTGCTGCCGTAAAGGCCATCGAGTAAACTCTGTCATCCGGGTTGCCTGTTCCTTCCGGATCAACATAGAGAAGGGCATGACGCATGATTCCGTCCGTGTCCTCCATAGCGTTGATGTGTCCTTGAACCGTGACATCGCGAAGAGCCTCGTAAGGCTCCTCGTAACCCAATATGGAATAGTAATCGGAGACGATTCCTTCATCCGTGAATGTGTGTGTTGTTCCGAACTGTGCGACGGTAGCAGTTACCACGCATCCGAGTTCTTCGGCGGCGGCCGCAAGGTGCGCGTCAGCTTCGGGTGTGGTCTCGCCTGCGTAGAGCGTATCAATGGCTACGACGGCCGGCCTCTTGTCGGGGTCGGAGGCGAGAGCCTCGAGTGCCGATGCCATTACATTCCTGTCCCATGTGTTGTAGGGGCCGAGCTCGGCAAGCGCGTTCTCATCGATTCCTATTACGATGATGTCGCTCGAGCTGACACGCGCGTTCTGGAAAAGGATATCCTGAACGAACCTGTCAGGCTTAAGCAGGATACCGCTCGCTGCAATCGAGGTCATCAGGGTTGCTCCGAGAAGGGCGTAGGCGAGATGTTTCTTATAAACTGCGCTCATAATCAGCCTGTTATCACTTCGCCGGGGGTGGTGCCGCCGTTGTTGCCAGGATTATCATCGTTTCCGGACGACTCGTTGCTGCTCGGCTCGGTGGAGGGTTCACTCTGTGACTCAGTTTCTTCGCTCTGTGATTCAGATTCCGATGCCTCTGTATCACTGGAAGATGAACTCGGGTCGCTTGAAGGATCCGACGTAGGCTCGCTTGTGCCCGTAGGGTCAGTCTGTGTCGGACGTGTAGGTGTAGTTGTAGGAACCCTCGGTGTAGGCGTTGTTGTCGTCGGGTTAGACGGCGCGGGAGTAGGCGTAGTCTCGTTTGTACCGCTGCCTGAATTGCCGGAACCTGAACCTCCGTTCGAAGGAGCCTGCGTAGGCGTAGGCGTATGTGAAGGCCTAGGTGTAGGCGTGCTCGTCGCTCTCGGTGTGGGAGTTGCCGTGGCCGTCGGAGTAGGTGTATTTGCAGTTCCTCCGCCTCCGTTGTCTGCAGCCGCTTCTGTCGCTGAAGTTGAAGCGGTAGTTGTTTCTTCTGTCTCAGAAGTGGTTGTTGCTGTAGTTGTTTCCTCTGAAGTCTCAGATTCTTCGGTCTCTTCTGTCTCTTCGACTTCAACGTTGAAGCCGCCAAGTTCAAGGATAAGATCCTCGCTCCAGCCGCATGCTGCGCAGACTGTAAGTCTAAGTGTCTTGTCTTCTCCAAGACGCTGCAGAATGAACTGGTTCAGCATATCTTCGGTAATCTCCTCGAGAACGAAGTCTACGCTTCCGACTGTTCTGTTGTTAAAAAGGAATACTCTGACCTGATAGCCCGGGTTAACGTCGAGCTGCTTGGTCTCGCCGGTTGTAGGATTGATACCGGTGATGTGAACGTGTCCTGAAGTAAGGATAAGTGTCGCGATTCCTTCCGAATCGACACTTATGTAACCGGATGTACCTCTGATGCCGACAGTCATTGTCGCTGTTCTGATGTCGAATGATTCATCTTCTTCCAGGGGCTGGTTGACATCGAAGAAGAGTCCGCCTGATGTGAGGTTGAGTTCGAGCATGTTACGAGCCTTCGTGAACTCCGCACGGCTGTTCTCTTCGAGAGTTACTATCTTGTGATCGTCAAGCTGTATCGAAGCAAGACTCGCGGCTCCTGTGCTTATTGCGTCGCCGCTGTCGAATCTCATGCTGTTTACGATCTCTCTTTGTGCTCCGGCTGCGTCTTCCAAAGTTACGGTGCCTTCAACGCGGAGAAGCCTCATTGTAGTTGCCGTAAGACCGTTGCTGAGTACGATGATAAGAACAATTGCACCGATAATTACAACGGATGGGATTGCGATTGAGAGAATCTTCCACATTTTTGACAGTGAAGACCATTTCTTGACCAGATTCATAAATTCCTGACTTCCTTCCTAATACCTTCCAAGTGGTTGCTTAACCACAGAAATAGTATAAAGCCTGTTAATTAAAAAAGGTAGAGACCAAGTGGAACGAGAGGGACGTTTAATGTAAGATTATTCCGACATAAATTGAGGGGAAAACAATATGGCTGATACGATCAAGTGTCCGCATTGCGCAGCCAATCTTAAGTTCTCTGCGGGAGCGCAGAAACTTCAGTGCCCGTATTGCGGCGGAGTCTTCGGACTTGATGAGATAGAACATGACGTTGAAGAACTGGCGGCTAAGTCCAAGCCTACCGTGGAAGAGGGAACTAAGAAGACGAAGGAGATTCCTTCGCAGGAAGCCCCTTCCAATCCCGATAATACCATTAAGATGGAGCATCTCGAGGCCATCGAGGGTCAGGGTGAATCTGCGGCCGACAATGTCGAATTCATATGCAATTCATGCGGAGGCAAGATACTCTCAGATTCATCAACATCGGCATCTTTCTGCCCGTTCTGCGGATCACCCGCGATAATAGGACAGCGCCTTGACGGAGAGTTCAGACCCAAGTATATCATTCCATTTAAGTACGGACGTGAGGCGGCAGAAGAGGCTTTCATCAAGTGGTGCAATGGCGGCAAATATACTCCGGTCAAATTCGTGTCCAAGGAGAATATCGCCAAGCTCACGGGTCTTTATGTGCCGTTCTGGCTTTACGATGTGGACGGCAAGGTGCACCTCGAGGGAACCGGACAGACTTCTAAGAATACCGGCAACTACACGATAATCACGGATTACGAGTACACCATGAACGGCGAGATACACTGGAGGAAGGTGCCTTTCGACGGCGAGACGCGTATTAACGATGAACTCATGGAGGCGATCGAACCCTATAATTACAAGGAGCTCGTTCCTTACGATTACAAGTACCTTCCGGGGTTCTTCGCAGACCGCTACGACCAGTCTGACGAGCAGCTTAAGAAGCGTGCCAAGGACTCGTGTCATGAGTACCTCAATGCCGAAGTGGGAACGCAGTTCAAGAAGTACGATTCGCATAAGATCAAGATAAACAATACGTTGATCACGCCGCTTGCTGCAGAGTATGCCCTGCTGCCGGTGTGGTTCATGCAGTATAAGTATCTGGGCAAGAGTTATTACTTTGCGATGAACGGGCAGACCGGTGAAGTCGCGGGAAAGGCTCCCGTAAGTAAGGTCAAGCAGCTCGTGTTCTACTCAGTAACGATAGCGGTACTCTCAGTGATCGCAAGATTCATTGCAGGTCTTATCATGGGAGGATTCGTAGGATGAGTAACAGTAAGAAGAACAGCGGAAACAGTAAAATAAGCTTCTTCGGCGAATTGAGCATGATGAGTGTTATGGGAACCATAGGTCTCATAGCTCTGGTTATAGCGTGCTTTGCTTTCTACGGATTCATGTGTTCGTCCCCTTCGAAGAAGGTCAGGGTCGACGATGATGCCGGGATATTCACTTCGGGTGAGATAAGAGAACTCGAGGAGATGGCTGAACGCCTCTCGAGGAAAGAGGATATCAACGTAATCATCGTAACCACCAGGGACAAGGGAAGAGGATACAGCAACAGCGATGATGACTGCGCTGAATATGCAGGCGACTACTACGCCGATACATGTATTAAGACGAGTCTCGTCAACAACTCCGGAATCTGCATCTTCATCGATCTGACGCTCGATTCCCCGGGCAACAGATTCTTCTGGATCTATACATACGGCACGGCTTATTTTGCCATCGATGACGATGAGTGCTATGAGCTTTTCGCTTCGCAGAGGAGCCTTCTTAGAGATGAAGAGTACTTCGAAGCCATAAGCAACATCATGGATGATCTTGACGATTACGACTACGAGTCCACGGCCGCTGTGACATTCTTCTGCCTCATAATCCCCGCGGGTCTCGCGCTTCTCATAACGGCCATCGCGACAAGTGCGAGACGCATCGATAAGAAGCCCGAATCCAAGACTTATTCGACTCCTGATTCATCGATCACTCTTAAGGACAAGGTAATCAAAACCCGTAAGATCCGTCACGAGAGTTCTTCGGGCGGAGGCGGATTCTCCGGTGGTGGAGGATTCTCGGGTGGCGGCGGTCACTCGGGCGGAGGCGGCGGACGCTTCTGATCCCCGCCTTATATCAGATGTCTTCGAAGTTCTGAAGTCCTTTAACGCGCTCTGCTTTGACGTCTCCGTGCTTAACGAAGATCATCGTTACGAAGCTTAAGAATGAGAAGAGAGTCGCGTAGATGAAGAGAATCCTGTATGAGACGTTCTTAAGAAGGAAACCTGCAAGTATCGGGGTTACAACCTGGCCTGCCATCGAAGCGGTATAGTAAAGACCAGTGTATTTGCCGGCGTCGGAGCCCTTGCACATCTCGACTGCCATAGGAAGTGAATTAACGCTGATGGACGCCCATGCGACGCCTACGAGAGCGAATGTTATATACATCGGAATTGTGATCGTAGTTGCAGTCGTCGTAAGAAAATAGCAGACTGCGAAGGATAAGGAGAGCAGGATGGTTCCGAAGTAGATCATCTTCTTCCTGCCAAATCTTGAGGCGGCAGCTCCGATTGGAATGTAGGAGACGATCGCACCCGCGTTAGCAATCAGAAAACAGGTAGAAGCGCCTCCGAGACCTTCTCCCATGATCACGCTTATATATGTCGTAAACCAGGTGGTTACTGCGTTGTAGCCTATATACCAGAGCGCTATCGAGAGAAGAAGGAATATCATTGATTTTTTTACGGGAGCGGGAAGCTCAGCCGTGCCGCTGTTGCTCTCCTCGGTAAGATCCCACTCGGGATGCTCTTTCTCAATTCTGTCGTTCATAGATGAGAGCTTAGGCTCGTTTACAAAGAGTGCCATGATGACTACGCAGAGGATCATGAATATCGACATGAATACAAACAGCATGCTGTAATCAACATGCTCGATGCCTTCGGTCTTGGACTTCGGATACATGAATGCTGTGAAAGCGAGGTAGATGATTCCGCCTGCGGCACCCATGAGGTTGATAATGGCATTCGCCTGCGATCTTAAAGGCTTCGGTGTGATGTCGGGCATGAGTGCGACAGCAGGTGATCTGTAGACGGACATGGTGAAAAGAAGAAGTCCGAGCACTATTACAAAAGGCACAAGCCCGAAGAAGACAGATGTGAGACCGTTATAGAACCCGTTGTCAATGACGGGGAGGATATTAAGAAGTATCGCCGCAACTACCGTTCCTATGAGGATGTATGGCATTCTCTTACCGATCTTTGTGCACGTCCTGTCAGACAGCTTGCCGAACAGAGGGAGAAGGAACAGGGCGAGAACATTATCCGCCGCCATAATGACGCCGGTTACATCCTCACTTAAGTGGAAAGTCCTCGTCAGAAGCAGCGGGATGACGTTATCGTAAAGCTGCCAGAAAGCGATGATGGACATGAATGCAAGACCGACCAGGAATGTGTTCTTGTAGTTGAGCTTCATATGTTTACGTTCCTTTGCTTATGCTTCTGCTCTTGAGTTACTGGCTTTTCGATATATGCATGCGACACCGAAAGAAAGCAGTGTTATGCATGCGAAGATGAGTAGCCCCACGGGGTAGCCCCAGTTGACGAAGCCGTAGAAGTCGTTGGTGTCGGGCCAAGGGCCGCCAATGCCGTTGATCAGGATGTTGCCAAGGTAGCCGAAGCCGTAGATGAGCGTCGGAACTGCGGCAATAACCGTGTGCCTGAAGGGGATGCGGTCTCTTTTTATCACGAGGAACTCTATCATCGCCGCCACGGGCTCAAGAAGGTGGAAGAAGAGGTTGCCGCCCCTGTAGAACTGAGGCCAGCCGTAGAGCGGGCCGAAGAAGAACGCGACAACAGCGAAAGTAATCGTGACGCCGCAGACGCCCGCGAGCTTATAGGGAACCAGCTTCGCCGCAGATCTTCCGGTAAGCAAAAGTATCAGGTGGATGAGGGCAACTACGCCGCAGAGGAGGTTCGAGAGCACTGTGTAGAATTTGAGGTTCGCGATGCCCTGTGCCGAGAGCGAACCTGATTCGGTCCCTCCGAAGAGCATCAATGCCGTACCTACGGCCGTGAACAGGACTATGATTATGTTGAGTGCTATTTCTAACTTATTTTTGTTAATTCCGCTGCCGCTTGCCATAAAAGAATTATAACATGCGGTATAATAGAAACATAAAGAACATCGTAAAGGATTTACTTCAGATGAAAGTTTTTAATAAGAAAGCGCTGTCCGCACTTGCTTCTGTTGCTATGGTGGCATCCATGGGAACAGCTGTTCTTGCAGACGGTCTACCCGCCAACGTAACCACGCCCCCGATGCCTATCGAAGGCGTAAGAGACGACGGTTCATATCACGACCTCGTTCATCCGGGTGTGGCAGAGGGCGGATACATGGTCTATTCGCTCGACGGAGTTACTTGGTTTACAACGCTTCCCGGTGCGAATACAGTCGGCGTCTATACAGTTTATTATCGCGCTGTAGGAACTAACGGCAGAAGCGATTCGGTGATCGGAACAGTCACGGCGAGAGTCAACCGTCCGGATACAACGGCATTCATCGATTATGTTTATGTTCATGCTCTGAACAGACATTCTGACCCCGGATCCGTAACTTTGTACGAGACTATGGTCAACGGCGGAGCAAACGGCGGAGATATCGTAAGAGCGGTATTCTCGAGTTCCGAGTTCCAGAACCGTAATCTGAATAACGCTGATTTTATAGAGGCTGTTTACCAGACAATGCTCGGAAGGGGTTCTGATATTTCAGGAAGAAATGCCTGGACCACCGCGCTTAACAACGGAGCGTCCAGAATGGGCATGGTCGAGGAGTTCATTAATTCTTCCGAATTTTCCGATCTGTGCTTAAGATACGGACTTACGACGGGCGGCGGAAGCTCCGCTAATATAACTGTCGATTCAGCTTCCAAGGTGCGTTCGTTCGTAAGCAGAATGTACAGGAACTGCCTTGGAAGAAGACCTGATACCAGCGGATATGAGTACTGGTCAAGCCAGCTTCAGAATCACTCGATCTCCGGTGCCAATTGCGCATACGGATTCTTCTTCAGCCCCGAGTTTACGAATGCTCATTATACGAACACTGATTTTGTTATAAGACTCTACCGGGTATTCCTCGGAAGAGAGCCTGATTCGGCAGGACTTAACAACTGGGTGACGACGCTTAATTCCGGCGTGTCGAGACAGGATGTGTTCTACGGATTCGCACACTCGGCCGAGTTCACTCAAATCTGTGCCGAGTACGGAATAGTAAGAGGATAAGCAAAACGCCTGCAGGTCATCTGCAGGCGTTTTTGATTGTTTGTTTTTCCCGGCGTATTACTTGTAGATGATAACCTTAGCCGTGTTCTTATCAAGCTCTGTGATTGTCTTGATGATGAAGTCCTTAGGCTCTTTGAATCCTTCGTTAACCCACTTCGCGATGATGGCGAGACAGCCCTGTGATCTGTAGAAGGTTCTGTAGCTTAAGTTGACATCCATGAGGTCGGAGTGATGCTTCTCAGCCTCGATCTGCTTGAACAGACCGTCGAGGCAGTGGCTGAACTTCGCGAGAAGCTTGCCCGTTGTGTTAGGACAGAAGACCATAGTGAACAGTGTTCTGTTCTCGTCGATGTAATTAATGAGGTGAGAGAAGAACTCGTCTGAGGAGAGGTCCTTGAGTTCGAGTACCATGAGACCCAGGTCAACGAGAATATCATTCTCTGTCTTGTCGTAAAGATCGTAGATATCCAGATAGTGCTTATAGAATGTTCCGCGGTTGATGTCGGCAATCTCGGTGATCTCCTGAACAGTTACCTTGTGGAGTTCCTTGGTCGTAAGAAGCTGCGACAGTGCATCGCGGATTGCTTTACGTGTCTTAAGGGTTCTTCTGTCTACTGTGTTCTCACTCATATTACATGCCTCTTTAACTTAGAATCGCACTATAAAATATTTAACAATAAATCGGCGGTTTTGCAAGATTCTTTGATGATTTGCTGCGTAATCAACCCTTAATGGCCAGAAGTATTAATGTAATGACCGCAATTGCGATCACTCCCGCGATAACGAATTCCGCGATTATAGCACCCTTGCTCTTGCCTTCTGTGGGCTCGGGACCTGTGTAAATATATTCACCGCTGTCAGGTGAGTAGACCTCTTTGGGAATATTGGTTCCCTCGACGGGCGGCTGTGAATTGATCTTCGCTGAAGTTTCAGGTGTTTTGATTGTCTGTGGCTCCGCTTCCTTCTTAACTTCAGGGACCTGATTGCCTGTTTTCTTTATCTCCTTGATCTCTTTGATCTCTTTAATCTCGCCGTCGGAGGTTATGGAGGAAAGGAGGGAGTTACATTCCTGACAGTAGATACAGTAATCAGGATTCTCGTGGCCGCAGCTTGTACATTTGATCATGATCGGATCCTACCGTTCTGCATTGATATTGATTCAGATACCTGAGAGATGATTATAGCAATAAACATGATGATGCATCCCGCGAGTTCTTTGACGGTCAGTGCTTCCTTCAAGACCAGCCAGCCTGCGATTGCCGCGAATACGGATTCCATGCACATCAGAAGCGATGCTACCACTGGGCTCGCGTGCTTCTGGCCGATAACCTGGAGAGTATATGCGATGCCGCAGCTCATGATTCCCGAGTACAGAATTGCAGGGGCGGCGCCGGTAAGCCCCTCGAGCGTGGGCTTTTCGAAGATGAACATAAGCACGGAGCTTATAAGAGCTGCGAAGAGAAATTCCGTGAAGGACAGCCTGATGCCGTCGATGTCTTCTTCCGTGAATTTGTCTATCATCATGATCTGTACCGCGTAGACGATCGCGCAGCAGATGGCGAGAATGTCGCCCATGTTGATGACGCTGAGTTCGTCAGGGTTGACGCACAGCAGGAAAAGTCCGACTATCGCGAGAAATATCGAAGCCCATGTGGCAGTGGAGATCTTCTTTCCGAGGAAGAAACCCAGGATGGGCACGAAGAACATGTAAAATGCCGTCAGAAAAGCGATTTTGCCGGATGTCGAATAGTAGAACGCGAACTGCTGGAGATTCTGGGCAATGGCGAGAACTACTCCGAGCATCGCGCCGGCCTTAAGTGTCTTCTTGTCAATGAGGTTTCTGATCCCGCCGTTCATTATGAGGATGACCGGGAGGAGGACAAGTGTGCCGAGCGTTGTCCTTGCAGCCATGAAAGTAAATGCATCGACTGATTTGATGCCGATGCTCTGGGCCACGAACGATGAACCCCATATGATCGCGGTCAGAAGAAGTATTATGAAGCCCTTTGGCGTGGTCTTTCTCATAGCGCGGCTATTATAATATATGATTTCCGGATGTGAAATATGAATTTGAAGTTTGTTTGTCTCACTGATTGTCTCAGTTTTTGTGATTAGTGCTCCTTTTGTGCGGATACGAGAACAGCATGGAATCCGTAGAGGCCATGAAGGAAGAGATCATAGCTCTGATCAGTAAATACTGCAGAATCTACTGCGATGTCGAGACTGCTGTCCCGGTGGTCAGCATCTGAATATCCTGTACCCCCAGGGCTTAAGAGTTATCTTATCGCCGGAAGTAAGTGATATTGAAGGTTCGAGAAGATCTCTCGCATCACATGTCATCACATATTCAGACGGCTCCATGGAGTAATTGAACACAAATGCGATGTTCTCTCCCAGTTTGTTAATGCCTTTCTTGACTATGACGGGGAATGAGGCAGAGGGGATATCTATGCCTGATTCGTTAAGGCAGTCGGTCAATACGACAGAAGTGTCGTGTGCATCAAGAAGGCAGCCTACCGTGGTGACGGTTCCTTTCCTCATTACGGCGGCGTAGGAATTAAGATACGGGTGATCGTAGATTGCAAGAACTTTTAAGCCGGTGGAAGACAGTGGTCTGTAGTACTCGATAAATCCTGCGGCCTCGCCTGTAAGATCGAGGATTCCTTTGAATCCTTTGACCGTGCGGCTGGTGAATTCATCGTATGTGGCGCCGATGAGGTCGGTGAATCCGTGCGGCTGGTCGTCGTGGTATACCTTGAGGTATTCGTCGCTGAAGAAACACTTTGGCGTGATTATGAGATGTCCGCCTCCCGATGCGTACTCACGAAGTTTTTGGATCGTTGCTTCGGAGGCGGAATAGAGGGCAGGGACTATAACAAGGCGGTAGTTCGACAGATCATCATCGACATAAACAAAATCAGCCTCGATGTTCATTTGATAGCAGGCTTCGAACCAGCGCATCATCATGTGGTTGTAGTTTTCTTCAGGATTTCCCTTAAATGCCTCTTCGCCGTTAAGAGGGAATTCATCTATTCCCGTGAGGCTTCTGTTATCCAGAAGGATTGCAACATCGCACCTCTTCTTAAGATAACTTATGGAATCCTTATGCTCTTTCATGAGTTCTCCGAAGGACTTAAGTTCCCTGTATACATCATTCTCCCTGAGATTGTGGCTCAGGATGCCTTTCCAGTAAGTCTCATATGCATTGTGCGCAGAGTGCCAGTGCCAGTACATGACGGAACCTGCACCGGAAGATAAGTGGGACAGAGCCTGCAAGGTTAGCTGGCCGGGAAGAGGAGTCCATGAAGGTCTGCCTTGTGCCTGAGTCTCCAACACAAGGTAGCCGGACTTCTTCAAAGAGCGGCCGATTGCACCTCCCATTGCGATCTCAAGACCTGTGAGAGCCTCGCCGGACGGATGGTATATATCAACTCCGGGTATATCCGTGTAGACAGCAGCGGCCTTCTGATCAACCTCTGACTGCATTCCGTATGAATGTCCGATCCAGGAGAAGTCGAAGTTGTGGGTGATGAACTGGGAAGGTGTGCGGTATTCGTCGATTATGGACTTGAGCCAGCTGAAGAATTCGGTCACTACGCCCCTTAGAAAAGCACGGTATTCAGCATCCAAAGATCCGTTGATCGTGCCTCTTACATCCGGGAAAGCATCCCATGAAGGAACCTTGTTGCTCCAGTAGTCCAGGCCGAATTCGAGGTTGAAGGCATCGAGGTCGCCGTTAAAGCGTTCCTTCATCTGTTGCGCAAACATCTTCTGAATGGCAGGGCCTGAGGCACCCGCGGAACGTGTCTCGTTATCAAGCTGATATCCTATGATCACATCATTATAGGAACCGCACACTTCAAGCATCTTTCGAATGACTCTCTCAGCGTACTCCCTATATGTGCTGTTGGTTATGTCAGTAAGCTGCCTGTGACCGTATAAGGCGCGGCCGGATGATGTGGTCGTCAGAACATCCGGGCACTTGTCGGACAGCCAGGACGGGAAGGCATATGTCGGAGTTCCGATGATGACGTTAAGCCCGTATTTCCTGGCTCCTTCCAGCATCCTTATCAGAGATGTGAAGTCGAATTCGCCCTCCCTTTGTTCCCATGTCGACCATGTTGATTCGCCGATCCTTATTACATTCATATTGGCTTCTTTCATCATGCGGAAGTCTTCATCTATCCTGCTTACGGGCATGTATTCATCGTAGTAGGCGCAGCCGAATAAGTACTGTTCACAATCCATAAAATTCTCCTTATAATTCTGTGTGGAAAAACAAAAACAATGTGATACACTGAATATAGCACAAGCGGTTGCGCTATTTCTATATGTTTTTGCGCAATTTTTAGGAAGGATCATATTATGGCCGATGAGAGAATAACAATCGACGATATAGCCAGAGAACTTGGAATATCCAAGACTACTGTATCGAGGGCTATCTCGGGGAAGGGCAGGATCGGCCCTGTCACCCGTGAGAAGGTCCTTAATTACATAAAGGAACATGATTACCGTCCGAGCCCCCTTGCAAAGGGACTTGCGCAGTCCAAGACATATAACATAGCGTGGGTAATCCCCGGAGATTCAACGGTTACGGAGCTTCCGTTCTTCCAGAAGTGTATGATCGGCGTCTCCGATATTGCTTCGACATTTGATCACGACATCCTGCTCTCGATGGTATATGAGGATGATTTCTCGAGTCTGGAGAGAATCGTTAAGAACAGGAAGGTTGATGGTGTTATCCTCGCGAGAACCCTATTCAAGGACCCCTGCGTAGAGTTCCTTCTGGATTCCAGGATCCCGTTCGTAACTATAGGAAGCACGCCTTATAAGAATGTACATCAGATAGATAACGACCACATCGGCGCGTGTAAGGAGCTTACGGAGATACTTCTTCTTAAGGGGATGAAGAGGATCGCGCTTATAGGAGGCGACGAGAATCACATCGTCAACCGCTCGAGAAAGGCCGGTTTCCTTAAGGCTTACGCTGAACTTAAGATGCAGCCTGACGAGGACATAATTTACATGAACTCCGATAACAAGGCAGTTGCGATCAGGAACGTCAACGACGCTGTTAATAAAGAAATAGACTGTATCATATGCACTGATGACATGATCTGCGCTTATGCGCTCGATGAGATCAGGAAACTCGGGCTTAAGGTGCCTGACGATGTCAAGATCGCGTCCTTCTATAACAGCCCGGTGCTTGACGCTTACCAGCCTGCGATCACGACTCTCGACTATGACCCTAAGCAGCTGGGATCCGAGGCCTGCAGCGCACTCATGACGCTTATGAGCGGGGAGACGCTGCCAATGAAGAAGCTTCTTCACTACGACGTTACTTTCAAAAGGTCGACACAGTAAGGCTTCACGGCACTTCATTAACATCGAAAAGGTTTTGGTGCAGCCTTGTTGCAAAGATGATTGCCTCCTCCTTTGCAACAGGTTGCACTATTTTTATACACAGGTTGCGCACGCCGCATTTTACTCTGTAATTGTGCAAAATGATAACGAATTATCATGCCGTTTGTGTTAATGGCACAAAAAATGACTGATTTATGAATTGATACTTGAATAATTTGTTAAATGATTTATTATGTGGATAGAACAACCGGTTGCACAAACCGGGGAAGATCATTCAATAATCCGTTATGGGGAGGAATTTCCAAATGAAAATGAGAAAGTTTGTTGCACTCGCTGCAGTAGCTTCCATGCTCATCGGTTCATTGGCCGGATGCGCCTCAGGCGCTGCTGAAGAGACCGCTGGCGGAGCTGCAGCCGGAGATGATGCCATTCAGAACCTGATCAATGCAACTACAGGAACAGTCTCACTGACAGTATGGGCTTCTGAGGAAGATCAGGCTTACACACAGGGACTCATCGATCAGTTCATTGCAGCTTATCCTGACGTATCATTCGATATTCAGCTCGGTTCCGAGTCTGAGTCAACCTGCAGAGATACTGTTCTTACAGATATCGAGGCAGCTGCTGATGTATTCGCATTCGCAGATGACCAGATTCAGGCATTGGTTGATGCAGGCGCTCTTCAGCCCATCAGTGCTTATTACACATACGATGTAGCTGCTGAGAACGTAGCAGGCGCAGTTGACGCAGCAACAGTTGACGGACAGCTTTACGCTTATCCTATGACAGCAGACAACGGTTACTTCATGTTCTACGATTCTTCCGTATTCACAGAGGAAGACGTTCAGTCCCTCGATTCCATGATCGCAGCAGCTGAAGCTGCCGGCACAAAGATCGGTATGGATCTGTCAAGCGGCTGGTATCTGTATTCATTCTTCGCAGGTGCAGGTCTTGAAGTTTCCCTCAATGATGACGGTGTTACTAACACATGCACATGGAATGCAGCAGGCGGTACAGATGTTGCTCAGGCAATCATCGACTACTTCGGCACAGGCGTTCTCGTTAACATGACTGATGATGAGCAGGCTACAGCAATCGCTAACGGCGAGATCTCTGCTTGCGTAAACGGTACATGGAGAGCAGAGACAGCTGAAGAGGCTTGGGGTGAGAACTATGCAGCAGCTAAGCTCCCTACATATTCACTCGCCGGCACACAGACACAGATGTCTTCCTTCTCAGGATGCAAGCTCATTGGTGTAAATGCTTATTCCGACAATATCGGTTGGGCAATGCTCCTCGCTGAGTTCCTTACAAATGAGCAGGCTCAGATCGGCAGATTCAATGAGAGAGGCCTTGGCCCTTCAAACATTGCAGCTTCCGCATCTCCTGAAGTACAGGCTAATCCTGCAATCGCAGCACTCGCAGCTCAGGCTGACTATGCTACACCTCAGCGTGTAGGCGGCAACTACTGGGCTCCTTCACAGACATTGGGTGAGATCCTTGCATCCGGCAATCCTGACGGTGCAGACCTCCAGACACTCCTTGACACAGCTGTTGAGGGTATCGAGGCACCCGTAGCTTAATAAGATCTAATCTTTCCGGGAACGCCTCATATGTTGATATGAAGCATATGAGGCGTTTTCTGTGGAAAGATATCAGTAAAGAGGACTTGATTATGGCAAGCAATAAAGAAGTTCATGCCTCATCTGCAGGAGAAGCATTTGTAAATTTCTTCAAGGGAATCAAAGCTTACTTCACGGATTTTGGCACAGCAATCTCCAAGGGAGATACAGCCGTTAAATTATCGACTGTCTTAATGGGTGCCGGATACTTCGCGAGAAATAAGATAGTAGTCGGTTTGCTCACAATGATCTACGAGGTACTGTTCGTACTGATGTGCATATTCTATGCAGCTCCCAACCTTGCCAAGTTTGGAACGCTCGGTACTACAGTCCGTTCAACCGCTTTCGATCCGGTAACAATGCAGAATACCGTAATCCAGGGAGATAACTCGTTCCTTATCCTCCTTAATTCTGTCATTGCACTCTTCATGATCTTCGTATTCGTACTTACATGGATACACAACATCAAGCGCCAGTATGAACTGCAGCTTGATAAGGAAAAAGGAAATCATATCAACACATTCGTAGAGGACGTTAAGTCTCTCGTAAACGGAAGATTCAACATCACTCTTATGACTCTTCCTACACTCGGTGTCGTTCTCATGAACGTAATACCGATCCTTATCCTGATCGCGATCGCTTTTACGAATTACGATCAGCAGCATATGCCTCCCTCATCACTGTTCACATGGGTAGGCCTTACCAACTTCAGAAATCTAGTTAACCTTTCAAATAATTCTGCGTTCGGTTACGCCTTCTTCAGAGTACTGGGCTGGACGCTCGTATGGGCTTTCTTCTCCACGTTCACCTGCTTCCTGGGCGGTATAGTAATGGCCAAGCTCATCACATACCGTAAGGTAAAGTTCCCCAAATTCTGGAGAACACTCTTCGTAGTAACAATCGCTGTTCCGCAGTTCGTTACACTCCTTCTCGTCAGATACTTCTTCGGCGATACGGGAATTGTTAACAGCATCTGCGCCAGCACAGGAATCACATCATTCCTTCAGTCCATAGGTCTTGTTGCAAATCACCTGACCTACATACCTTTCCTGACTCATCCCGGATGGGCGAAGTTCATGATCGTAATGATCAATATCTGGGTAGGTGTTCCTTACCAGATGCTCGTAGCTACAGGCGTGCTTCTCAACATCCCCGAGTCACAGATCGAATCAGCTAAGCTCGACGGTGCCAACGCATGGCAGATATTCTGGCACATCACAATGCCTTATGTAATGTTCGTTGAAGGCCCGACGCTCATCACTGACTTCGTAAGAAACATCAATAACTTCAACGTTATCTACCTTCTTACGCAGGATACATTCGTTACAACTAACCAGACACTCGCGAACGCCAATGCGAAGGAAGTCGATCTTCTCGTTACATGGCTGTTCAGACTGACTAACGAGTACTACAACTACAAGATGGCATCCGTAATCGGAATTATCGTATTCGTAATATGCGCGGTATTCTCGCTCATAGCATTCTCGAAGTTCCTGTCAGGCGGAAGAGAGGAGAGTTATCAGTAATGGAAAACGCAGTACATAAAAATGATACCTTCTACGAGAAAGAACTTAAGCTTAAGTCCAAGAAGAAGTCCGAGACAACGTCGACCATAGTCATCAATGCACTGATAGCGATCTTCGCTCTCATCTGGATCATCCCGATCGTATGGCTCTTCGTTACGGCATTCTCTAAGTACAGGGGAATCGACACGGCTCACTTCTTCCCGGCACAGGGATGGACACTCGATAACTTCAAGACGGTTCTGTTCGAACCCGACTCGGTAGTCCAGTATGTGGCATGGTTCAAGAACACGTTCATCATCGCATTATTCTCCTGCCTTATATCGACGGCATTCGTGCTTATGGTCTCCTACACCTTCTCATGCATGAGATTTAAGGGCAGACAGTCCATGATGAAGTTCTCGATCATCCTGAACATGTTCCCGGGTGTCCTTTCAATGATCGCCATCTACTTCGTAATGAAGCAGATCGGACTTACGAACAGCCACCTCGGCATGGTAATCGTCTACTCGGCAGGTTCCGGTCTGGGATACCTGATCTGCAAGGGCTTTATGGACACTATTCCTACGTCCATAAGAGAAGCTGCAAGACTCGACGGCGCATCTGAGTTTGAGATCTTCTTCAAGATAATCCTTCCTCTGTCCAAGCCCATCATCGTTTATACGGTTATCAGTTCATTCCTCGCACCCTGGGCAGACTTCGTATTCGCGAAACTGATGCTGAACTCCGGTATCTCATCAGACTGGACAGTTGCGATCGGACTTTACAACATGCTCGGCAAGGATCTTAAGTCCCACTACTTCTCGGTATTCTGTGCCGGCGGACTTCTGATCTCCATCCCGATCTCCATCCTGTTTATCCTCATGCAGAAGTACTACGTAGAGGGTGTCACAGGCGGTGCATCCAAGGGCTGATATGTTAATACTTTGCTGAACTTAAGGAGTATCAATTAAATGCAAAACGACTTTATTGTAAACATCATCCACCGTCCCGAGATGGTGCCTGAGTACGCCGAGAAGGTGACGGGCCAGGGCAAGAAAGAGGACATCGGACGTAAGTCACTTCTTACCGAATCCCTGGACATCTTCAAGTTCCAGCAGGAGACTGCCCACAAGAACGGACTCAAGACAACAATTCACATGACTTATGCGAGCCTCTTCAACGAGGAGGCCGTAAGCATCGCGAAGCACGACCACGACGAATACGGCGATGAGATCGCACTCTCTCTTCTGGGCCTTCCCTGCGAGGAGTTCAGAAAGAAGTACAACACCAAGGATTTCTGCATCTGGATGTTCTCGATGGAGGATAAGATGCGCATCGTTGATGATGTATTCGGCAAGTTCCACGACATCTTCGGTTTCTATCCCGAGTCCACAGGTTCCTACTACATGGACGCTGACCTTACAAACTACATCAAGAGTCAGTACCCTTCGGTCAAGTGCGCCGTAGCGACCTGCTGGGAGGAGGGTCCCAAGGCATACCACACATGCAATAATTCGTGGTATACGCTTTTCGACGGGGGACCGTGGAATCCATGGATACCTTCAAAGCAGAACACGCATGCACCTGCTGCAAACGAGGAGGAGGACTCCGGAATAGTTGCCATCCCGCACCTGTCGAGAGATCTCATCGCGTGCTACGACGGCAACGGCTCTAACTTCGGAACGCATCCTCAGAATGTATTAAGAGGCATGATCTACGACACGAAGACATGGGAGTACCCGTATCTTTATAACATCATCGACCAGTACAGAGACCTTGGAAAATACAACGACGGCTACTCTTACAACATGATGTTCGTAGGCCCGGGCTGGCTTAACAAGATGGGCAGGTGGGAGGCTCCTTACGAGCTCCTTAAGAAGTCCTATGAGGACGGTATGGCTTACTACGGCAAGCTTAAGAAAGAGGGCAAGCCTTACAAGGAGCCTGAGTGCGCACTGTGGCGTGACATTCTCTACGGCTCTGACAAGCAGGTGTTCTGGTATGCGGATCCTTACATGAGAGCCTGCATCAACATGGATCAGGGCGGCGCTCTTGTAGACTTAAGGCCTTATGTATCGAAGCTTGAATGGAAGGTCGGAATCGGCACTCCTCACGTGCAGGATGCATCGTATCCTTTCCTTATCCAGGAGAAGTACCGCGCAGGTTATTTCACACACTACGCAGGTGAGGGCACGGTCAGATCAGCGAAGATATCGCACGGCGGCGAGGAGGTAGACCTTTGCCTTTGCAGGACGAAGGCTCACTTCACCGAGACAAAGGACGCGAAGATTCTGACTCTCGATCCTGTCGACATCGAGTTCTACGATCTTACCGTAACCCTGCAGACTGTAATTACGTTCGAGAAGGGTTCATCTGCGGTTAAGTATGAGCGTAAGATCTTAAAGATGAGTGACCCTGATGCAGAAGTTGCGATCAACGAGTACATGGTCGGCTGCTACGGTACTACCGAGTATCCCGAGGACATGACCAATATTACTCTGGCTGTCACAGGCGGAGACAATGAAGGCTCCGTTAAGTACGAATACAAGTGCCGCGAGATCGCATCGCAAGGTGCATCTGAAGCAAGTGCGCTCATCCCGGATATCGATACGCTCGTATCGCTTAAGACGGACGCCAAGGATGCCTCTGTCTACATCAGGGAAGGCTACGCTTTCTCTCCGATGTACACGCTCGGAATGAACAAGAAGATAACTGAAGGAGAGGTTGTAACAACATGGCTCAATCTGGCAAAGGCAAACTGAATTACAGATGTCCCTCGTGTTTTCTGAGAGACCTCGACATCGATATGTTTTATGATAAGGAGAAGGATGAGTTCTACTGCCTGAGGTGCCAGTTTACCGGCAAGGAGAGCGATGTCCTTAACATGAACGAGATGGTCAGAATACGCTACAAGGCGATGGCAACAAGATTCGAGAAATTTGATTTTGACTGATGATCACGATTGACGAATACATCAAGGGCGCGGACATTTCCACGCTTATCGAAGAGGAGGAGCACGGTGCCCGTTACTACGACCATGGCACCGAAGGCGACCTTCTCTCGATTCTTAAAGACTACGGCTTTAACTACGTAAGAATAAGACTTTGGAATGATCCGTATTCTGAGGACGGCACGCCCTATGGTGCCGGCACCAACGACCTCGACAAGCTGATCAGGATCAGCAAGAGGGCGAAGATGACCGGGCTTAAGGTTCTACTGTGCCTTCACTACTCTGATTTCTGGGCTGATCCGGGCAAGCAGACCATGCCAAAAGCATGGGTGGGGAAGAGCGACTCGGAGCTTGTTCATGCGGTCTATGAGTTCACGTTAAGCGTTCTTAATACCATGCAGCGTGAAGGTGTTTCCCCTGACATGATCGCTGTGGGAAATGAGCTTACCAACGGCCTTCTCTGGCCTCTCGGGAAGAAGCCTGATTTTGACAACATCGCCGCGTTCGTAAGCTCCGGAATAAGCGCGTGCCGTGAGTTTAACAGGAATATTCCCGTAATGATCCACCTCGATAACGGCGGCAATAATCCGATGTATGTCGAGTGGTTCGACAACTACCTGAGGCGGGGGGAAGACTTCGACGTCATCGGACTTTCCTACTATCCTTTCTGGCACGGCACAATGAAGTCTCTTGAGGACAACATGCGCGACATCGAAAAGCGATACGGCAAGCAGACCGTCGTCGCCGAAGTGTCTACGGGATTTACCATGGATGATTACGCTTCCTACGAAGGTCTGGAGCCTTCGCAGAGGAAGGGCTATGCGACGAGCGCGGAGCTTGCGGCCAAGGTTGAATATCCGCTTACCAAAGAAGGCCAGTGCGAGTTCATGAGAAAGTTCCTGAATATAAGCTCGGACAGCAGTCTTAACAAGGGATTCTTCTACTGGGAGCCCGGCTGGATTCCGGTGCCCGGTGTTGGGTGGGCGACCGATGCAGCACTCGCGTATACGGGCGAGAAGGGCCCTGGTGGAAACGAGTGGGCTAATCAGGCTCTGTTCGATTACGACGGAAATGCTCTGCCGGCTCTCGAAGTTATCAGGGATTTCAGGAAGGGTGCTTGCTGAGCTTATAAAGCTCTTCTCCTGCGAGTCTCACCTTGGCGACGCTCTCGTTTCCCTTTGGGAAGCAGTAGTAGAGGCAGTCGTTTGTTCCTATCGAGATGATGTCTCCTATCTCGTACCAGAAGTAATCTGAATTGACGCTGTATGACGCCTGCGGCGCCTGCTCGTAATGAAGTTTGCCTCCGCATCCGTCGAGAATAAAGCCGCTTGTTCCGTGCTTAAGAACACCGGTCCCGACGTTATACAGAGCCTTGGAATCTTTGAGGATCGCGATGTCGCATTCGGCTTCGAATGTATAGCTCCCGCTTGAAATCTCATCCCTGATCACGGAGCGCTCCCAGGCGAACCAGTCGGGGATGTGGGTGAACTTCGACTCCTTATTGGTGCACTTAAGTCTTCCTAATGTATCGAGCTCGTATTCGGCTCCGCATTCGCGGCAGGTGAAGCTTATGCCTTTGCCAAGTGTCTTGCCTTCTGTCATGCAGTGAGGGCACTTATAAAGTATCCTCTCGAGGCCGTCAGCTCTGAAGGGCTCTTCTATCTTTATGCCGTTATCTTCCTGCCACTTGAAGTAATCAAGATCGAATTCCTTATCGATGATCTCATCTATGTCCCTTACCTTCATCGAGGAGGCTTCCTCTTCGGAGAAGAGGCACTTCATGCGGCACGTGACTTTGACATTGCGCTTCTGAAGGTTGTTATAAAGCGGGTCTCTGTGGAAAGCACCGTAAGTTGTTATCATCACTACCGGATGCTTGAGCTTCCTTATGAGTACACCGATCCTTCTCGGTATCATGGTGGTGGTGCCGTCGAGTGAGTACCCGGCTTCGGGGTACATGAGGACGCTTGCCTTGTTGACGTTCAATGCGTGATCCATGTCGGAGATAAGCGTGATGTCCGATACGAATTTACGCGTGGGAATGCATCCCAATGAACGCATGAACCACTCTTTGCCTACCAGGGCATCTGAGGTGCAGACTATGCTGAAGGGACGGTCCTTCAACACATCGAAAGCTATCGCGAGATCGGTAAAACTGCAGTGGTTCATGAGAACGAGCCAGGGGCCGCTTCCGGCCTTCTCCATGTCCACCTTCTCACATGAGAAACCGACACTTTTGAGTTCGCCTTTGGTAGCGATGCGGCATACGGATGCGAGGAGCCTCGAGGGCTTCTTAGGTTTCATGTGTTCCCATGAAGGAAGTGCTGTGACTTCTTCGTAGCTTAACGTCCTGGTCTTAATCTTCATAGATTAATTATACATAATAAAAGGCGGACAATGTCCGCCTTCATTCATTCAATTCTATTTAAGATTAAGATTATCTTACGAACTGGAACTTCTCGCCAACTACAGGAACTGTGAAGTATACGCCTCTCAGAGCCTGGATGAATCCGATGATCGTGATTACGAAGAGAGCGATGATCATAACTATTGATACGAGCTGGCCGAGGAAAGGTACGATATTAACGATGCTTGCTGCAAGGTAGCAAAGAGAGAGGATGATACCGTTGTTAACGTGATTCTTAACGAGCGGATCGTTCTTCTCAGGCTCGATTGTAAGTCCGAGTACCCAGAAGAAACCGAAGTAGCTTAATGCAGCAAATAACTTTGCGTAGCCTGCGGGCTGAATGTTTGTGTTCTCCATTTTCATATTACCTCCGAGGAAAATATAAACTATAATAACACATGAGCGTATCAAAACAAGTTGCGGAGTTGAAATAAATGAAGGTATCCAGTTATAAGAAAGAAAATGACATAACGTATTCTCTCGGTGCGACCGTCACCATGGAGTATCTTAATGTCAGACCTGATCTTGTGGAGGGAGTCATTATTCACCCGAGGTTTGATTCCTCTGATACCATGTCGAAGATAAACGATATCTGTTCTTCAAGAGGGATTGCAGTCGAGGTTTCCGAGAAGCCGTTCAACATACTCTCGAAGAAGGGGAACTGTTTTGTCATAGGAGTCATAAGGAAGCAGAAGGAGGAGATAGGGCAGGGCTGTCACGTCGTTCTCGTTAATCCTTCCGATGCGGGCAACATGGGGACAATAATAAGGACGTGCGCGGGATTCGGCATAACCGACATCGCAGTCGTGCCTCCTGCCGTAGACATGTATGACCCCAAGACGGTAAGGGCATCCATGGGCGCGAGAGCGAGAGTCAGGATGGAGCTTTTCGAGAGTTTTGAAGAGTATGAGAAGAGATTCCCGGGAAATCATATTTACCCCTTCATGCTCGACGGCAGCACTCTCCTTCAGAACACGAAGATAGAGTCGCCGTTCTCGCTTGTGTTCGGCAACGAGGCATCGGGGCTTCCCCAAATGTTTCAGAAGAAGGGGCACCCCATAAGAATCGAGCACACGAACAACATAGACAGCCTCAATCTTCCCACCGCGGCGGGTATAGCAGTGTTCGAGGCGACGAGGTCGGTGTTCTGCTCGTAAGTGCCGTAATTAAAGCAAAAAATCGCTATTGCGCTACCAAAACAATCATGTTACAATGTTGCGGTTATTTAATAGGTTAATTAATCCAAATACGGAGGGAACAATATGCCTAACATCAAGTCAGCGATCAAGCGCGTTGAGGTTACAAAGAAGAAGACAGAAGCTAACAAGGGCAAGAAGTCTGCTATCAGAACGGTAATCAAGCAGTCCAAGGCTGCTGTTGCTTCAGGTACAGTTGATGAAGCTTTTGTAAAGAAGACACAGAAGGCTGTTGATCAGGCTGCTGCTAAGGGACACATGAGCAAGCAGGCTGCTGCAAGAGCTAAGTCCAGAGTAGCTAAGGCTGCCAACAAGTAATATTCGATTAGATCAATTGAATTAAATAACTGCTCCGAATATTCGGAGCAGTTTTTGTTGTCTTTTTATTTAACCTTTACGGGAGGAAGCTTCCACTCGTATCCCTGTTCCATTGAGGCATAGGATGCGTAGATGTCATTCGCGAGCAGGTCGAGTTCGAACTGAGCCTTAAGTCTCGGGTTTGAGGAGTAGAGCTCGAGTGCGTCGGATGCGTTGCTTAAGATGGGAAGTCTTGCGCACTTGCCCATGATCTTGAGGCAGTATTTGCCTTCATTGCTGAAACCCAAGACGCGTATGTACTGAGCGTGCTTCTCCTGCTCCACATAAGATGCTCTCTGGCCGGTCATCATGGAAGCGATGGCGCGGCGTATCCTAGGCATCGTGAAGTGCTTCGTCTGAAGGTCACCTCCGATGTTGTTCCTGATGAATCCGTCGAGCCCGTCCGACATATATGCATATCCCGTGAGGTCCTGCTCGCGCCTTACCATCAGTGCGGCATCGTTCATGTATGAACTCTCATCGGGGATCAAAAATTCCTTCCTGGAGATGGAGGATAACATCACTGACAAAGCCTTGTCCGGCATGATGCCGTTAAGCCTGTCTGCTATGGATGACATGCTCGTTCTGTCTGCCTTGTTAAGTTCTTCGCGCACGGATGTCGCAGACAGGCCTTCCTTCCTCGGTATCATATGGATCTTAAATCCCGTGTTTATCTTCTTCGCGGCTCTTATGTAGTCCAGAGCGAGTATTGAATTCGGCTGCCTTAATGTGTCGGAGACAAGCTCGGGATCTGCACCGCCGCTGTATGCACTTATCATCGCCTCGGCTCTTGCTGCGGGGAAGGACCTGCCGTTAGATAGAGCGGTCTTAATGACTTCCTCGTCGGGGCTTACATCAGCAAGCTCCACGAGAATGGAAGGGTCCTTGCAGTCCACGCCGAAAGCGAGGTCGGTTACGACTCCCGTTCTGTAGAGAAGTTCCACCGCACCCGATGCAAATCTCTCGGAAGGTGCACATGCGAAAGTAAACGGCAGCTCTATCGCGACGTCAACCCCTGAAAGCAGAGCTTCCTTCGCCCTTACATGCTTTGGGGATACCGCGAGGCTTCCTCTTTGCACAAAGGGTCCGCTCATGACTGTCATCACGACTGCGCGCGGGTCTCCTACAAGGCGTTTTGCTTCGCCTATAAGGTATTCGTGTCCTGCGTGGAAAGGATTATACTCAGCGATTATTCCGATAACTCTCATGTAACGCTCAGCTTCTCCTTCCGATTCCGTTGACCCTGTAGTGCTCATCCTTGGCGTTGTACATTCTGCTGTCAGCTTCTCTGATCAAAGCTTCGCATGACAGATCAGTTCTTCCGTTCAAGGCGGCATATCCTATGGATAAGCTCAGAGTGATTCCGTGGTCGTTGTGCCATTCGCCCGCATAGCGGTTAATAAGATCGACTGACTTGCCCGCAGATTCGCTGTTCATTTGGGCAAGGACGATGAATTCGTCACCGCCGGTTCTGAAGCACTCGCCGTATTTGCCGTAGACGCGCTCGATCAATCTCGCGGCGGCGCATATAAGATCATCACCTGCTTCGTGACCCCATGTGTCATTGACCCTCTTAAGACCGTTGACGTCTATGGAGAAGGCGATGAAATCCTGAGGCATGTTATCCTTGTATTCGTCGAGAGCGGCCGAGTATGCATGGCGGCTCAGAAGTCCGGTAAGCGCATCGGTCTTGATCTTGATCTGCTGCTCCAGGATGTGTTCATCCGATCTTTGCTGAGCGAACTCGGTGGAGTGGATGTACATCATAAATGCTCCGATGGTGAATCCGAGATAAGCAGTCCTTATCTCGCTTCCGAAGAACTCCTGCATGAATATTCCGATAAGAACAAATCCCATTATAAGATAGAGGGTGAATCTGTTCTGGATCTTGAAGCGCTTGTCGTATATACGGAACTGGATAACAACAATGATCGTTATGAGAAGATATACAAGCATGTATATCCAGTAAAGTGATCCGTGATTATATGTGTGGGCTCCGTCGATATAGACTGTCCAGTCAGTGAAGAGGGAGGCGAACTGGAACAGAACGTTGAACAGGACTATTCCGTGGAGAATCTTGGTCCAGATGCTCTTTATCCTTAACTGAGCGACAAAAGCAGCACCGGCAAGAGGGGTGAGGATATAGTCGCAGCATTTGACAAAATGGAGCACATATCCGGGAATGTTCATATTTCCGTTCATGCGTATGCCGACCCATTCGGCCATTGAGGCCAGGAAAATAAGAGAGTACGTGAGATAGAAGGCCTGCTTCTTATCAGGCGTCATCCTTCTGTTATCGTAGACGAGCATACATAGTATGATCAGGGCGATCCAGATAATAGTAATAATTGCCGAGTAAAAATCTATCACCCGTTAATTATATCAGAATTATTTGAACTTGCTGATTGACAGAATTAATAAGTTATAATTAGGAACTATGAGCAAAAATAGAAAAATTCTTATAGCCGTCATAGCTGCTGCCGCCGCACTGATACTGGGCGGTGCGTACCTTCTGTACCAGAGGTACTACGGCGGAGCTGCCAAATTCGATATAGAAAGCTATCCCATAGTCTCCTACGAATACCGTAAGACCGCATCAGAGCACGGGATAGTTGCCGATTATCTTTGGATGAGGACCAAGGAGCTGATGCTCGGCAAGGACGGCGACAGCCTGTTTATACCGTCTTCGTACATGATAGCGGGAAGGCTTTCCTACCAGGATGCGGAATCATCCGGCGAGTATCTTCTGTCAGATCAGTCACTTCTTCTTGCGATGTATGTCAGAAGGGGAGACCGCTTATCCGCGATGAGGCTCAAGGATGCCATACTGAACTCATTTGATCTGGAATCCGAATCTAACAGCGAACTTGCTTCGTTCCTTGAAGCGTATCTTTACTACTACACGGCTTACGGAAGCGTTAACGACGGCGACAGAATCAGGGAGATAACCGGTATCCTTTTCGATGAGGAGGGCAGCATGAGGACGGAAACCTTAAGTGTTGCCACTTACGAGCAGGGCGGGTTCTATTCCACGGTCGAGACGGGTGACGGCAGTTATTCGTCGCTCGAGCAGGGAACGAATCAGGAGGACATCGAGTTTACCGAAGTTACCGGCGTGCGCATGTCTTCGGTTAACTTAAGACTTATAAGAAACCTTCAAAATAACGGACTTTTACCGGAGGGAAGTTACGAGAGAAATCTCGAGCTTGTCTTAGGGGCCCGCGTGTCTTCGACGATACCGCTTTATGCATATGCTTACGCAGACGGCATTTACATCTATTCCCACGATGTGCCCGCGGCAGTTGACGTAGAGGAAGCGGTGGTCACCATGAGGCACTTAAGCGAAGTCGGTGAGCTTCCCGAGGATTCCTATTCCTGGATTAAGATGCAGTTTGTAAACAGCGGTTACATCAACAGCGAGTACTACTATTCCTACGGCAATACACAGGGAATACAGGCTTCCGATATCTATCCCGATGTCATGATGATGGCGCTCGAGCGGGGAGATGATGATCTTTACGATATCATGAGCGGAGTTGAGGGCAGCCGTGTCGCGACTTATTCGAGCAGTCCCGCGCTCTCGATGATATACCGCGAAGAGAACGGAAGATTCGTTTTCTATGCCCGCGAGAATCTTATGGTTTGCCTTGCCGTTACATGACCTTGGGGGTATACTTTTTAGGTTGTAAATAATTAGAAGAGGAGATATAAAGCTATGGCATTTATCGATGAAATCAAGGCTAAGGCTAAGGCTTCAAAGAAGACTATCGTACTTCCCGAGTCCATGGACAGAAGGACTTTTGAGGCAGCAGAGAAGATACTGAAGGAGGGGATTGCCAATCTCATCATCATCGGCACACCCGAGGAGATTGAGAAGAACGGTGCAGGATTTGACCTCACAGGCGCTACTATCGTAGATCCTTTCAACGATCCCAATAAGCAGAAGTATATCGATAAGTTTGTTGAGCTTAGAAGCGCCAAGGGAGTTACCCCCGAGATTGCGAAGGAGACGATCGAGAAGGATTACATGTACTATGCATGCCTCATGTGCAAGTGCGGTGATGCTGACGGTGCTGTATCCGGTGCCTGCCATTCAACTGGCAACACGATCCGTCCTGCTTTGCAGCTTCTCAAGATGAAGAAGGGCGTTTCTTCAGTATCCGGTTTCTTCCTCATGGAAGTACCTGACTGCGACCTCGGCGAGAACGGTCTGTTCATCTTCGCTGACTGCGCTGTTAACGTTGATTTTGATTCTCCAAAGCTCGCTGAGATCGCCAAGGTTTCTGCTGATTCATTCGAGCAGTTCATCGGCAAGCCTGCAAAGGTTGCTATGCTCTCATATTCAACAATGGGTTCCGCTAAGCACGACGATGTCACAAAGGTATCCGAGGCTGTTAAGATCGCTCACGAGAAGTGGCCTGAACTCGACGTAGACGGAGAGCTCCAGCTCGATGCTGCTCTTGTTGAGTCCGTTGGTGCTCTTAAGGCTCCCGGAAGCAAGGTTGCAGGTCATGCCAACACATTGGTGTTCCCTTCACTTGAGGCAGGCAACATCGGTTATAAGCTCGTTCAGAGACTTGCCAAGGCTAATGCTTACGGTCCTATCCTTCAGGGCCTTGCAATGCCTGTTAACGACCTCTCCAGAGGCTGCTACGCAGATGATATCGTAGGAACAGTTGCAATGACTGCTGTTCAGGCTCAGGCTGAGGGCTGACGTTAGTATTATTTTATAGGAGTGAATATAACATGAAGATTTTGGTTATCAACTGCGGAAGCTCATCTGCAAAGTTCCAGCTTTTCGACATCGATACAGGTGACGTACTTGCCAAGGGTAATGCCGAGCGTATCGGTATCGACGGCAAGCTTACATACAAGCCCGCAGGCAAGGATGAGTATGTATCCACAGAGCCCATGCCCAACCACAAGGTTGCAGTTAAGATGATCCTCGATGCTCTCGTAGACAAGGATCACGGAGTTATCTCCGACGTATCCGAGATCGCTGCAGTAGGACACAGAGTCCTCCACGGCGGTAAGTACTACAGCGATTCCGTTATCGTCAACGAGGATGTTAAGGCTGTTATCAGAAAGTGCTTCCCCTTGGGACCTTTACATAACCCCGCTAACCTCATCGGTATCGAGGCTTGCGAGGATGTTCTTCCTAAGGGCACACCTCAAGTTGCGGTATTCGATACGGCTTTCCACATGACAATGCCCCCGAAGGCTTACACATATGCTCTTCCTTATGAGCTCTCTGAGAAGTACGACATCCGCCGCTACGGTTTCCACGGTACATCGCACCGCTATGTAAGCCACAGAGTTGCTGATTTCCTCGGCAAGAAGTATGAGGATTTGAGAATCATCACATGCCATCTCGGCAACGGTTCCTCATTTGCTGCTGTTAAGGACGGCAAGTGTCAGGATACATCCATGGGTCTTACTCCTCTTGCAGGTATCTGCATGGGTACAAGAACAGGTGACATCGATCCTGCAATCGTACCTTTCATCATGCAGAGGGAAGGACTTACTCCCGAGGAGATGGACACACTTCTTAACAAGAAGTCCGGTGTTCAGGGACTCTCCGGGGTATCTTCCGACTTCAGAGATCTCGAGAAGGCTAAGAACGAAGGCAATGAGCGTGCAGCTCTCGCTCTCGAGATGTTCGCATATCAGGGCAAGAAGATCATTGGTTCCTATGCAGCTGCCATGGGCGGTGTTGACGTTATCGTCTTTACAGCAGGTATCGGTGAGAACACAGACCACATGAGACAGGCTATGTGCGAAGGCCTCGAGTTCATGGGCGTTGAATTCGACGCTGAGGTCAACAAAGGCTTAAGAGGCAAGGAAGCAATCATCAGCAAGCCTTCCTCCAAGGTAACTGTCTGCGTTATCCCTACAAACGAGGAGCTTGCCATCGCTCAGGAGACAGAGGCTCTGGTAAAAGCAAATTGATTGATAACTGGTTATCAGTTTTAAGTATTACTGCCGGCGGGAATTCCCGCCGGTTTTTGTTGACTTTGATATATGCGGTAACTATAATCACCTATCGAACAACTGTGTAAATGAGGTGCCCGGATGAGCAAGAATACGAGAAAACTTAGAAAGATTGCAATATGTGGACTGATGGCGGCTTTTGTGTTCGTTGCCACGCAGATCAGGATTCCTACAGCCATAGGCTACATTAACCTCGGAGATGCGGTAATACTGATATCGGCTTTCCTTTTGGGACCTATAGCATTCATCCCTGCTGCGGTCGGATCTGCTTTATCAGATCTCATTGCAGGCTATGCCCAGTACATTATTCCCACGTTTCTAATCAAGGGCCTCATGGGCCTTACAGCAGGAGCATATCTTAGCAGGGTGAAGATCACAGCAATTAAGAAGGTTATGATCGGTGTCATCGCTGAGATCATCATGATCGCAGGCTATTTCATATTCGAGTCTTTGCCTTTCATGTACGGCTGGCAGGCTGCGGCCGGGTCCCTGTTCTTCAACATGATCCAGGGAGTTGCCGCTGTCGTCATCTTCGTTCCTGTTACATCCATCCCTGCGATAAAGAGGAATTCTGTTATATAATTCTTCGTGTATGAAGACCGTAAGTGAATTCGTCGGCAAGTTTATGGCTGTGATAATTCTTATTATCGCGGTTATTGCCCTGTTTGTCCCGAAGACAAGTCTTTGGATCGATACTTCGTGGATCAATTATCTTCTGATGGTCGTCATGTTCGGCATGGGACTCACACTTAAGCCGTCTGATTTTGCCGTTGTATTTAAGCATCCGAAGGACATCATCATCGGTTGCCTCTCTCAGTTTACGATAATGCCTTTGCTGGCGTTCGGTCTGGGTAAGATGTTCGGACTTGAGACCGGTCTTCTTGCCGGAGTTATCCTTGTCGGCACATGTCCCGGAGGCACCTCGAGCAATGTCATCACTTACTTAAGCAGGGGGGACGTCGCTTTGTCGGTGGGCATGACGGGTGTCAACACTTTGCTCGCGCCCATACTTACGCCTGCAATCACGTATCTTCTTCTGAAGACTTCGGTGCATGTCGATGTTCTAAGCATGTTCCTGTCAATCGTGAAGGTCGTCATCGTGCCGATAGTGCTGGGCTTTGTCATCAATCATTTCTTCGGGAAATACACTTCCAAGGCATCGGAAGCGCTGCCGCTCATATCCGTTGCCGCCATCGCACTCATCGTCGCCTCGGTCGTCTCGCATAACGCGCAGAAGATATTGGAGACCGGCGCTGTCGTCTTCGCCGTGGTGGTGCTGCATAATGTCCTCGGATACCTCGCGGGGTTCCTTCTCGGCATCCTGCTTAAGCTCCCCCTCTCGAAAAGAAAAGCGCTTTCCGTCGAGGTTGGCATGCAAAACTCAGGACTTGCGACTTCACTTGCGGGCACGGCTTTCCCTGATCTTTCCATGGCGACGGTTCCGGGAGCGATATTTTCGGTGTGGCATAACATCTCCGGAGCTGTGCTTGCAGGTGTATTGAGAAGGTTTAATGATGATATCGCTGAAATGACCTGATCGGATAAGCTTGTGATAAACTTCTAGGAGCAATTCTTCGGGAGATTACTATGAACATAGGAATAATCGGATACGGCAGCATGGGTAAGATGCTCGCCGATAAGTTTGCAAAAAGCAGCAGGAATGTATATGTTTCCACAAGAACGCGCGGGAGGCTCGAGTCTGCACCGCGTGAACTTCATATTTGTGAAGACAACACAGAATTGGCGCAGGTTTCCGATATCATCTTCGTGTGCGTGCGTCCGGGAGATCTTCTTGATGTTATTTCCGGGATTGACGGTGCGGCCAAAGATGATGCGCTGATCGTGTCACTTAACGGAAGTGTTTCCTTCGAGGCGATAAGAGGTGTAACTTCCAAGAAGACCGCCAAAGTAATCCCGAGTGTTACGGCGGAGATTGACCGTTCGCAGACGCTTGTGACTTACAGTGAATCAGCAGGCGAAGAAGATAAGGCAAGGCTTAAGGAATTACTAAGTGTCATCGGTAATGTGATCGAGCTTCCCGAGAATGAGATGGGTATGGGTTCTGAGCTTGTAAGCTGCATGCCGGGGTTAATCGCGTCTATGTTCGACGTTGTTTGTCAGGCGGCACAAAAGGTAGCTGCCGGTGATTTTTCCGTCCGGCTGTCCCCTGCGCGTAAGGATAGTAAGAAAGACGAATTTGAAGTGCTGTTTGAAGACTTCAATACAATGGTGGCAGAACTGGCCAGCACCGAAATGTTAAAGAACGATTTTGTTTCAAACGTCAGTCATGAGATAAAAACGCCACTGGCCGTCATCCAAAACTACGCCACTATTTTGCAAAGTGAACAACTCACCGATGCGGAACGGAAAGAATACTCTGCCCGCATCAAGGAAGCGTCCGAAAAGTTGAATATCCTGATCACCAACATCCTGCAGCTCAGCCGTCTGGAAAATCAGATGATCTGCCCTGCCCTTCGCCCCTTTAATCTGAGTGAGGCCCTCAGCCGAAGCATTCTGGATTTCGACTCTCCGTTGGAAGACAAATCCATTGACTTGCAGGTAGATCTGGATGATACGCTGGTCATCACAAGTGATGCCAATCTGCTGGACTGCGTATGGCGGAACCTGCTTTCAAACGCGATCAAATTCACACAACCGGACGGGCGTATCACCGTCCTGCTTGCGCGGCAGAATGACCTGGCCGTGGTATCCGTACAAGATACCGGTTGCGGCATCTCCGAGGATGCGCAAAAGCATATTTTTGATAAGTTCTATCAGGAAGATTCTTCCCACACCACACAAGGGAACGGTCTGGGGCTGGCTCTGGTCAAACAAATCGTCACCCTGCTGAATGGCACCATTACCATACAAAGTGTTCTCAACCAAGGTTCTTGTTTTACCGTAAAACTTCCTGTGGGAAACTTTAACCAGAAAGTACTCCCGCTTCACAAATCTTAATCTTCCCTTAACATATGATTTATATTAGCTGAACAATCGGAGGGTATCGTATTGACAGTTTCAAATAAGCAATAACAAAAAAGCACAAACCATGGAGGTAATAAAATGGCTGTAACCGAAATCAAGAACCCTACCCCGATTGAAAAAGATATAGAAAAGGCAATCCGAGACCGGTTGTTCAACGGTTTTAACAACTGGAACGGCGGATATGACGGTTGGCTCGAATGGTGCAACACCCTGTACGAGCCGGACGCCCACTACAATGTGTACGGCAAGCGGCTGACCTTGCAACAGTACAAAGACATGATGGGCCAGCTGTTCCAACATTTCACTATGGAGTTGGGGCAGTTCGACAACATGATCATCCGGGACAACTGGTGCGCCATCCGTTACACTGTGAAAATCAAGAATCTTGACACCGGTGCCGAGGTACTACAGAATACGATGGAGTTTGTCCAGTTCAAGGAGAATCCTGAACCCATCGGGGTCCGTGTGGTAGAGGGCTGGGCGCTTTCTGACACCCCGCTGTCTGCCAAACAGTAATTCTGCACGCAAACGGATTAATTTCTCTCACACACCCAACCGGACCAGGAGGTTTCATCCATAAAAAAGCTGTTATTGTAATTGCCAGTGTCCTGACCGTTGCTCTAGGCGGCACCGCGCTTCTCCGCTATCTTTACCAAATGAATTAGGAAAGTACGAAGTCACGCACGCGTCTGGTTACTATGCGTTTTGTTCGCTCAATTGTTTTTTGCTTTTCACGGTATTTTTGATACTCAGAAGAAGTACCGCTCGAGTATATCTCTGAAATATACCTGTTCAAACAGATTCTTCAGATATGCCGCCTTGTCTTGTTCCTCCTGTATGGAT
>OMWK01000008.1:0-85783 GCA_900314745.1 uncultured Eubacteriales bacterium
AACCATACCGGTGGTTATTACCGCGAGGCCACACCTGTTCCCATTCCGAACACAGAAGTTAAGCTCGCGTGTGCCGACAATACTTGGCTGGCGACGGCCCGGGAAGATAGGTTGCTGCCGGTTTTATATTCCTCAATAGCTCAGTCGGTAGAGCGTTCGGCTGTTAACCGAAATGTCACAGGTTCGAGTCCTGTTTGAGGAGCCAATTAAGCACCGTTTTATCGGTGCTTTTTTGTTGCATCAATTTATTTAAACCTCAAGTACAAATGTAGATGTTATAATGACTCTATGAATTCTTTGCGCAGTAATATCTGGGATAACTATAAAGGTATTCTTATCTGCCTTGTTGTTTTTGCTCATTTCATTTATGACTTTACAGCAGATCCTGTTATAGAAATTCTTGTGTATCTAATATATGTATTTCATATGCCGGCTTTTGTCTTAGCTTCCGGTCATTTTACACATGATCCCCCTAAGTTGAGAAAGCTGGTTACCGCGCTATTGATTTTTCAGTCTATCTATCTTTTGATAGCTTATTTCATAAGCGGAGATCTTGATATCTTAACCCCGGCATATATATGTTGGTATCTCGTTGCTTTGATAGTATGGCGTATTCTGGCTGTATATATTCCACGAAGGATTTATGTCATCCCAATCCTATTTGCTTTATCTTTGGTGACAGGATTCTTTACGGGTGTTGGTAATAAATTGGGATTAACTAGGATTCTTTCCTTTTTTGTTTTCTTTTTTATTGGTCTAATGATCAATGATGAATTTGTACATAGTATCAGGAAAAGAGTCGGCCGCATTTGGGGCATAGTAATTCTTATGTTCGCTGTCGCTGTTTCTCTTATCGCTGATAATCAATTTGATTATTCCAGTAGTGATTTCACCATGATGAAATACGGTTCGTTGAATATGGTGGCCGGAAGAGCTGTATTAATTATTACGGCTTTAGTATATATTCTGGCTTTGATTGTTATGGTTTCAGATAAGCAGACCTTTCTTACTAAGCTGGGAAGGAATTCTCTGCCGATTTTTCTTGTTCATAGAATAATAACCCTAATTTATTCCTTGGCCTTGCGTGAGGTAACAGACCGCAGGATAATTATCCTCTCGTCAGTAATAATGAGCATTGTCACGTTAGCAATACTCGGAACCGATAAGCTCACAACCTGTCTTAACAAACTGTTTTCAGCTGATGATAGAAGGTGGGTTACACTTCGAAGGATTGTAGTAATTCCGCTTGTAAGTACTGTAGTAATATTGTTTGTATTTATAAAGGTTAATGATTTAGTGATGACGGGCAATTCCGGTGGAGTTATAACTGCAGATGAGAGGCCGACAATTTACAGGGTTTTATCGACAGAAGATGAGACGAGATTGGAGAACTCTATCAGGATCGTCTTCGCGGGCGACCTTGTCCTTCTCGAAGACCAGGTAAGGCTTGCCTATGATCCCGTAAGCGGGGAATACGATTTCTCACCTATGTTCGAATACACCGAAGATACAATAAGTTCTGCGGATCTTGCGATCGGCGTATATGAGGGTCCGTCAGGCGGCGAAGACTTAGGATACAGCACGAGTAATTACGATGACAATTTATATGTCAGGACCAACTATCCGGATGAATTTGCATATGCCATATCGGATGCGGGCTTTGATCTTGTTACCACATGCAATAACCACATTCTCGATTTTGGCGTTGATGCCGCATTAAGGACAAACGGGGTTCTCGATGATGCGGGACTCATGCATATCGGCACATATACAGATGAAGCTGACAGAGAGCAGAACCGCGTCAGGATCGTTGAAGTGTCGGGAATGAGGATAGCGGTGCTTGCTTATTCATATGCGAGTAACTATCACACCGATGAGGAATTCTTCGACGGCGAGTACTCGTCTTTGACATCAGTCATAGCGGCTCCCGGAAGTCCTTATTACGAGAGGTCTTATCAGATGGTTCAGGACGATTTTGAATACTGCAGAAGTCTTGATCCGGATCTTATAATCGTACTTCCTCATATGGGAACGATGTTCTCTCACGAGCCCGATGAGTTCCAGATTACATGGCGGCAGAACTTCATCGATCTTGGCGCAGACATAATCCTCGGCGATCATACGCACGCCGTTCAGCCTGCGTTCATGGAGGAGATCGGCGGAAGAATGACTTTTACTGCTTATTGTCCGGGCCACTACTGCGATGTGTTCAGAGGATATGACGGGGATGCTTCGGCGCTTGTTGAGGTATTCATCGATCCCGATACTCACGGGATAATCGCTGGCGGAATTATCCCAATGTGGAATACCGCTCAGGCGAACGGCAATTACAGGCCTATCCCGATCTATGACATCGTCCGTGATGACAGCATATTGAGCATACTGACGGTTGATGACATGGAGCTTGTTGAGCAGGCAAATGCCGTCATTACGGAGAATGCATTAGGTGAACCTATAAGCATCGATAACGTGGAATTTGATTATCTGTTTGATGAGAACGGCTTCATGAGAAGACGCTGTGAGCAGCTGGAGATGACGGGTGAGATTGAAGCATCACGATTCTTTGAAGCTGTAACAGGTGCGGATTCCGTATGCTTCATAGGAGACGATGTAACAGAAGGAAGCTTCAACGGCGGTATCCCCTGGTATGAGCCTTTCGAGGGGTACATCGAGGGAGAGTTAACGAACATCTCGGGCTGCGGGTGGACCACGGGTGATATTCTAAACAACATCTCCTTAGTACCGGAAGCATCAGTGTACGTCGTTGCCGCAGGGGTCAACGACCTTCACGGGACAGGCCTTCAGAACGGCGCTCTTACTTCTGAAGAATACATTCAGAACATAGAAGAGATCGATGCGGCACTTTCTGCCATCAGCCCCGAATGCAAGGTCTTCTATATTGCGCCGTGGATCTCTTATGAGGAAGACCGCGATGATCCGGGACTTAATGAGGTCACGGGTCAGAGGCGTGAGTCTTACTCGGAAGCACTGGCGGAATTCGCGGGAGAATATTTCATTGATCCTTCAGGATACATCGACAGCACGGTATCAAGACTTCCGAGAGCAGACTATCTTCTCGACTATATGCACCCGAATGCATCTTCCGGTGTGCGCCTGTATTCTGAAGCTGTTATCCTCTCGTCCAATTAGTACACGAATCTGACAAAATTCACACTAATTTCTTATAATCCGCTTTTTATGGCTGTTATCATCAAATCAGATAACACTTAAAGCGGAGGTGCCGTATGCTCGACCAGTACAGAAGATTCATCATCGATGATTATGGTAAGAAGCCCGTGTTCGCAAGTTTTCTTCCGGGACTTTCAGGCAGGAAGGGAATCCCCATCTGGTCCTTCTACTGCAACAGAGGTCAGGGCATCACTTCATTCGGCACAGAGAATAAGGACAACTCCATCATGGAGTTCTATCCTGCCCATGCAGCTTATCAGCTTGTAAGAACACACGGATTCAGAACGTTCATCAAGAAGGACGGCAAGGTCAGGGAAGCGTTCTCGGACGACGGAGCGAGGACGAGGATGTATATAGGTTTCAACACATTCTCGCTCGAGGATGAGAAGGACGGGATACTGTCCGAAGTTCAGTACATGACACTGCCGAACGAGCCTCTCGGAGCGCTTGTAAGAATTGCCCGCTTTACGAATAAGGGCGATGCTCCGGTAAGAATCTCCGTTCTTGACGGCATGCCTGCGCTTAATCCTTACGGTGTCTCGATGGCGGACCAGAAGGAGCTCGGTCAGACTGTTACGGCGTGGATGCAGGTTGAAGATATCGAGACTAATATCCCTTTCTACCGTGTGCGCGCGAGCATCGTGGATTCAATCGATGTTCAGGAGATCACGAGAGGCAACTTCGCCTTCGCGTACTCTGAGGACAACGAACTTATTAAGGTGTATGCGGATCCCGAAGCCGTATTTGATTACGATCAGTCATTTATAAATCCCGTGGCTTTTGCTGACGGCAGCTTCAGAACAAGAACTCAGAATTTAAGCAACAATGTGCCGTGCGCTTTCTTCGAGCAGGAAAGAGATCTTGCTTCTGGTGAGACCATGACCTTCTTCGAGGTTTACGGCAACAGCGAGGGCAGGGATTACTTGAACGAACTTGTGAAGAGAATTTCTTCCGAAGGTGCCGTGTCTTATTTCTACAGAAGATGGGACGAGGCCTCCGGCATGGCGGACGACATTATCTCCGTAATAGATACGAAGACGGGCGATCCCACTTTCGATGCGTACTGCGCGTTAACTTACCTCGACAACTGCTTAAGAGGCGGCTTCCCGGTAAAGCTCGGGGACAAGGTGTTCTACATGTACTCGAGGAAGCACGGCGACATCGAAAGGGATTACAACTACTTCACGATAGCACCCGAGTTCTTCACGCAGGGCAACGCGAGTTTCCGCGACATCTGCCAGAACAGAAGATGCGACATCCTGTTCACGCCCTACACGGGACAGATGAACGTAAAGATGTTCCTGAGCCTTATCCAGAGCGACGGCTTCAATCCGCTTAAGATATCAGAAGCGAGATTTAAGATGTCGGATGAGAAGGCGGAAGGCTACGGACCGGAGCTTAAGGATATTCTGACAAAGCCCTTTACGCCCGGGTCGCTTGCTAACAGGCTTATGAGCTTAGGCCAGGCTGACAGGATCGACGAGGTGGTATCATCGGCGCTTACGAATTCCGAGCCGGAGATCAATTCGGAGTTCGGTGAAGGATACTGGACGGACCACTGGATCTATACTCTCGATCTGGTTGAGACATATCTTCGCGTTTACCCCGACAGGAAGAATGATCTTCTCTGGGGCAAGAAGGACTGTACATACTTTGACACCAAGTGCTTCGTTAATCCGAGACATTTAAGATATGAGAAGACTTCGAGAGGTCTTCGCCAGTACCATCCCATCAAGGAGCTGCCGGTAAAGAAGAATACTGGCAAGCTCATGACGGATCCTCTGGGTGAAGTCGTCAAGGCTACCGCGGGCGAGAAGCTTCTGCTTCTTTGCATCATCAAATTCATGACGCTCGATTCCTACGGCATGGGCGTCGAGATGGAGGGCGGAAGACCCGGATGGTACGATGCCCTTAACGGTCTTCCCGGACTGTTCGGTTCCTCGATCAATGAGTCGATGGAGCTTGTAAGATATCTCGAGTTCATGATCGATTCTATGCCTTCAGGCGGCAAGGTAACTCTTTCCTCTGAAGTTTCAGATCTTTATAAGTCCGTTCATGCATTGGGCCTTAACGGCTGGCAGGACATGAAGACATGGAATGACCTTAACGACATCAAGGAGGATTACCGCGCCACAACAATGGACGGTTTCTCCGGCGACTGCGAGGACATGGATGCAGCGTTCATCAAGGAGATGCTCGTGAACATGAGACAGATCGTAAAGCGCGGCATATCAAGGGCAAGAGCATTGGGCGGAGGCAAGATGCCTTCATACTTCGCATTCGAGGCGACGGATTATGTCGAGGAAAACGGCGGTATCAGGGTCAATGAGTTCAAGGCAATAGTTGTTCCGAGATTCCTCGAATCCTATGTACATAACTTCAGGCTGAAGCACTCGGAGGAGAGGAAGCACCAGCTCTACGATGAGGTAAGAGACGGTCTTTACGACGAGAAGCTCAAGATGTACAAGGTCAACGAGTCGCTGGAGAAGGCGTCATTCGAGCTTGGCAGGTGCAAGGCATTCACGCCGGGATGGCTTGAGAACGAATCCATATGGCTTCACATGGAGTACAAGTATCTGCTGGAGCTTATTAAGAACGGGCTGTATGAGGAATTCATAGAGGACTTCAGAACATGCGCGGTTCCTTTCATGGATCCCGATGTTTACGGCAGATCGACGCTCGAGAACTCCTCGTTCATCGCATCTTCCGCGAACCCGAATCCGAAGATACACGGAAGGGGATTCGTGGCGAGACTGTCAGGTTCCACTGCGGAATTCATAGACATGTACGAGATCATGATGTTCGGCAGGAACATATTCTCATACTCTGAAAGCGAAGGTCTCATCTTCGCCCCCAAGCCCCTTATCCCTTCCTACCTCATAGGCGATGACCTGACCATTAAGACGAAGCTTCTCGGAAGGACGAGAGTCATCTATAAGCTTCCTTCGAAGAAGGACTATATCCCTGGAAGATACAGCGTCAGGGGTATAAGCGCAGACGGCAAGGCTTTCATGGGAAGCTATGTCACCGGTGACGACGCCGAAGCCATAAGATCCGGATTCACGAAGACTATCGAGATTACTCTCGGGTGATGGTATCATTAGGAAAGCAAATTTGCAGGAGGCATACCATGATCATTGATTTTCTTACTATGGACGAAGAGGCTAAGCCTAACTTTAAGGGCGGTGAGAAAGAATACAACGTTAAGATGTTCAACACGGACGGCAACAAGGTAATGAGAGGACGTCTCGTACCCGGCGCATCCATCGGTTACCATACACATACTGAGGACCAGGAGGTTATCTATATTCTCGAGGGCGAAGGCTCACTCGTTGATTCCGAGGGCAATGTAATCTCCAAGGTGCTGCCCGGTCAGGCAACGCTGTGTCCCAAGGGCGAGAGCCATTCTCTTGTCAATAAGAGCGATAAGGATCTTCTGTTCTTCGCGGTGGTTACGGCCGTATAAAAAACTGTTTTACATCACGCTTAAGTGTGATATATTATCTGCAATAATTAAGCAATGGGGCTTTTCTTTAGTAGGGGAAATGCCCCTTTTTTAAGACGATAATCCGTAAGGAGGCTTTATGAGCGGAAAACGGTATCTTGTTCTGGCGAACGGGAAGACATTCGAGGGACTGCCCCTGGGAGCAGACGGTGAGGTCATTTCCGAGATCGTATTCACAACCGCGATGACGGCATATCTTGAGACATTGACCGACCCGAGTTACAAGGGACAGGCAGTTGTACAGACATTTCCACTGATTGGAAACTACGGAATAATAGAACCCGATAAGGAGGGCGAGATGCCCCGAGTATCGGGTTATATTGTGCGTACAGCCTGTGATCAGCCATCTAACTTCAGATGTGAGGAAGTCCTCGATAAGTATCTTAAGGACAACGGAATCCCGGGTATCAAGGGAATCGATACCAGGGCTCTGACGAGAGTTTTAAGAGAGTCCGGTACGATGAACGGAATGATCTGTGACGACCCTTCACATGCTGATCTTGAGACGATAAGAGAATACAGGATCAAGGATCCCGTGCTCGAGGTAACGACAAAAGAAAAGAAGATCTATGAGGCCGAAGGGGAGAAGAAGGCGGTCGTAGCACTTATTGACTACGGCGTTAAGTACAACATCATAAGATGCCTTCAGAAAAGAGGATGCGAGGTTCATCTGATGCCGGCAACAACTGCTGCTGATGAGATCAGAGCACTTAATCCCGACGGACTGTTTCTGTCGAACGGCCCCGGAGACCCGGAGGATAACAAGGAGCAGATCGCAACTATCGCAGAGCTTATGAAGGACAATTACCCGACAATGGGAATCTGTCTCGGGCATCAGCTTCTGGCTCTTGCTCACGGATTTAAGACGGGCAAGCTCCACTACGGTCACAGAGGTGCCAACCACCCCGTTAAGAACGAGGAGACAGGTAGGATCTACATAAGTTCCCAGAACCACGGCTACGAAGTTCTGACGGACAGTATTGACGGGACTCTTGCAAGGCAGTTATTCGTCAATGTAAACGACGGCAGTAACGAAGGCATCAGATATCTTAAGGAGAATGCCTTCTCCGTGCAGTTCCACCCGGAAGCATGCGGAGGCCCCAAGGATACTGAGTTCCTTTTCGATGAGTTTATGAAGATGATGGGAAGGTAAGAATATGCCGCTTGATAAAAGTATAAGGAAAGTTCTTGTTATAGGTTCGGGCCCGATTGTTATAGGTCAGGCAGCCGAGTTCGACTACGCCGGTACACAGGCATGCCGCGCATTGAGACAGGACGGCATCGAGATCGTTCTTATCAACTCCAACCCGGCTACGATTATGACCGATAAGTCCATGGCGGATAAGATCTACCTCGAGCCTCTGACGCTTACCACGGTGAAGCGTGTCATCGAGACAGAGAAGCCTGACTCGATCCTGTCGGGTCTTGGCGGACAGACGGCGCTTACTCTCTGCATGGAACTCGCGAAATGCGGCTTCCTCACGGAGCACAACGTAAAGCTACTGGGCTCGTCTCCTGAGTGTATCGACAAGGCTGAGGACCGCCAGATATTCAAGGACACGATGGAGTCCATAGGTCAGCCCGTAATTCCTTCGAAGGTTGTAAACACGGTGGAAGATGCGATGGATTTTGCGGAGGAGATAGGTCTTCCCGTAATCATCCGTCCTGCATTTACACTGGGCGGCACAGGCGGCGGTATCGCATATACGAAGGAAGAACTCCACGAGACTGCGAGAACCGGTCTTGCGGCAAGCCCGATAACACAGATCCTTGTTGAGAAGTGCATCTCCGGCTGGAAGGAGATCGAGTTTGAGGTTATCCGCGACAAAGCGGGAAACACGGTCACGGTCTGCTCGATGGAGAACATGGATCCCGTAGGCGTTCACACGGGTGATTCGATAGTCATCGCACCTGCGGTTACGCTCTCCGACAAGGAGTACCAGATGCTCCGCTCGGCTTCACTTAAGATCATCGAGGCATTGGGTGTTGAAGGCGGATGTAACTGTCAGTTCGCGCTCGAGCCTAATTCGTTCGAGTATGCGGTAATCGAGGTTAACCCCCGTGTATCGAGATCCTCTGCGCTCGCTTCCAAGGCTACGGGTTACCCGATAGCGAAGGTTGCAACCAAGATTGCACTGGGATACAGACTGGATGAGATCAAGAATGCCGTAACAGGCAACACATACGCCGCTTTCGAGCCGGCTCTCGACTACGTTGCAGTTAAGTTCCCGAAGTGGCCTTTCGACAAGTTCGTATATGCGAAGAGAGACCTCGGCACGCAGATGAAGGCGACGGGTGAGGTGATGGCCATCTCCGATACCTTCGAGTCCGCTCTCATGAAGGCGGTAAGAGGAGCAGAGATCTCCGCTGACCGCGTCAGGATAAAGAAGATGGAGGAGCTTACCCTCGAGCAGATCGAGGAGGGTTATGCACGTCCGACGGACGAGAGGCTTTTCTTCATCGGAGAGGCTCTCTACAGGGGCGTCACACCCGAGAAGATCCACGAAGTGACAAAGATCGACATGTGGTTCCTCGACAAGGTTAATAATCTTGTTAACTACGAGAAGAAGATCGAGGGCAGGGCTGTATCCTCTGACGAGTATGTCGAGGGTAAGAAGCTCGGATTTACTGACCGCACGATCGAGAAGATTACGGGAAATAAGCTCGCACCCGAGTCGAAGCTTAATCCCGTTTACAAGATGGTTGATACCTGCGCAGGAGAGTTCGCCGCCACGACACCTTATTTCTACGGCATCTATCATATGCCGGGAGAAGGCGCCGAGAACGAGGCTGATCTGAAGTTCGAGCCCGAGGAAGAGCGTGAGAAGAAGACGATCATAGTAATCGGCTCAGGTCCTATCCGTATAGGTCAGGGCATCGAGTTTGACTACGCCGCGGTTCACTGCGTGCATGCACTGCAGGAGCTGGGCTTCAGGGTCGTTATCATCAACAACAACCCCGAGACCGTATCGACTGACTTCGACACAGGCGACAGGCTCTACTTCGAGCCTCTGGATCCCGAGGACGTAATGAACATCATAAGGCAGGAGAATCCTTACGGTGTCGTCGTCGCATTCGGAGGACAGACGGCCATCAAGCTTACGAAGACGCTTGCTGCAAATAACATCAACATCATCGGAACTTCCGCTGATTCTATCGACATGGCTGAGGACAGGGAGCGCTTCGATGAGCTCCTCGAGAATCTCGGAATTGCGCGTCCGAAGGGCTTCTCCGTCCTGACTCTGGAGGAGGCTCTCGAGGCTACTTCCAAGATCGGATATCCGGTGCTTCTGAGACCTTCGTACGTACTCGGAGGCCAGAACATGATCATCGCCTTCGACGATGAGGATGTTAATGAGTACATGAAGATAATCCTCTCGCAGGGTATCGAGAACCCCGTACTCATCGATAAGTACATTCAGGGAAGGGAGATCGAGGTCGATGCGATCTACGACGGCAAGGATGTCCTCATCCCGGGCATCATGGAGCACGTCGAGCGTACGGGAATACACTCAGGTGACTCGATCGCCATCTACCCTGCAAAGCACATCTACGACAATATGGCGAAGAAGCTTGTCGACACAACGAAAGCCCTCTGCGAAGGCCTGAACTCCACGGGTATCGTCAACATCCAGTACATCGTTAAGGATGAGCGCATATACGTCATTGAGGTTAACCCGAGAGCATCGAGGACCGTACCCTACATGAGCAAGGTTACGGGTGTCCCGATGGTCGATGTCGCGATAGACGTATCTCTCGGCACAAAGCTTGCAGACATGGATTACGGTACAGGAATCTACAGACAGTCTCCTTACACGGCTGTAAAGGTGCCTGTGTTCTCTTTCGAGAAGCTCACAGACGTAGATACGCAGCTTGGACCTGAAATGAAGTCCACGGGTGAGGTCTTAGGTGTCGGACGTAACCTCTCCGAGGCACTGTACAAGGGACTCGTTGCAGCAGGATACAAGATGTACAAGAACGGCGGCGTATTCATTACCGTCCGTGATTCCGATAAGAACGAGATCGTAGAGATCGCCAAGAAGTTCGATACGCTGGGATTCTCGCTGTATGCCACTTCCGGTACCGCCAAGGTCCTCGAGGAGTCCGGCATGAAGGTAACCGAAGTTAAGAAGATCCACGAGTCTCCTGACGACAATACGATCTCCCTGCTCGAGAGCGGCAAGATAAGCTACATCATATCCACATCCAAGAGAGGAAGGATCCCCGCAAGAGATTCAGTTAAGCTTCGAAGACGTGCAGTCATGCTCGGAATCCCCTGCCTTACTGCTCTTGATACCGCGGACGCTCTAGCCGACTCGCTGATGTCCAGATATTCCGAGATCAACACCGAGCTTGTCGACATCAACAACATGAGAGAGAGAAGGAAGGTAGTTGAGTTTACCAAGATGCAGGGCATTGGAAATGACTACATCTATATCGACTGCTTCGAGAAGATGGTATCTTCGCCCGAGTCCCTGTCCGTCTACATGTCCGACCGCCACTTCGGTGTCGGCGGTGACGGTATCGTTCTGATCGCACCTTCAAGAGTCGCCGATGCGAGGATGATCATGTATAACCTCGACGGTTCCGAAGGCAACATGTGCGGCAATGCGATCCGCTGCGTCGGTAAGTATATGTACGACGTAAGAGGCCATAAGAAGAGGCACATGACCATTGAGACCAGAAGCGGCATCAAGAAGCTCGAGCTTCTGACTTTGGCCGATGAAGTCGTAAGAGTCAAGGTCGACATGGGCGATGCGATACTGGATCCCACGAAGATCCCCGTAAAGCTCGAGCCCGACTGCGAAGGCCAGGTTGTTAACCGCCCCGTCAGCATCGACGGACAGGAATACAAGATCACCTGTGTGTCCATGGGTAATCCGCATGCCGTTGTGTTTACGGATCTTGTTGACGTCATTGACATCGAGAAGGTCGGACCGAAGTTCGAGTTCGATGAGATCTTCCCCGAGAGAGTTAACACGGAGTTCGTTAAGATCATCGATGACCATACTATCAAGATGAGAGTATGGGAGAGAGGCTCCGGCGAGACGATGGCCTGCGGTACGGGAGCATGTGCAGCCGCAGTAGCTTCTGTGCTCAACGGTTACTGCCCGAAGAACGAGGATATCCGCGTAATCCTGAAGGGCGGAGATCTCGTCATCAGATATACGGATGAGACGGTTTACATGACAGGCAACTGCGCCAAGGTCTTCGAAGGAAGAATGGAAATCTGATTATATTCTGATTTATAAGATTTACTCTAAAGCTTCTGCATTAAGCAGGAGCTTTATTGTTTTGGCCAGAGTATTGAACAGCGGGCGTGGTCTGCACTCACCCATCGGACTGCTTTGATAGCAGGCTCCTATTATACAGTTCATCTGTATGCCGCTGTAGGAGGCGGCGATGAATCTTACGATGTCTTCTATAGGCATCACCGGATGGATCTTACCTTCCGCGCATGCTTTGCCGAGCATCTGTCCCGTAAGATTAGTAAGATGCTCGAGATTACCTTCCGATTTGATCCCGCCTAGTATCTTCGCGGTTCTCTCAGGCTCATTGACCGCCATGACCGACAGGTCGAAGTTGATCTTCTGTATGTCCATCAGCTGCTCTTCCATACGGTCTGCGAGCATATTGCAGATCCTGTCTGTTGTCTGTCCGACAGTAAGATTAGAGTCGTTACTTAATATCTCGTCGGTCTGGTCTGTTATCGAATAGCTCTCCCTCATGTCGAGTATCATTGCGCGGAAGATGTCATCTATGTCTTCGAAGTATCTGTATATCCCGCCCTGAGCCATTCCGGTCTCTTTGATAATGTCTGTCATCGTGACCATGCTGACGGGCTTTCGAAGGCAGAGATTATGAGCGGCAGTGATTATCTCGCGGCGCCTGTTGGCTATGTACTCTTCTGAAACTCGCGGCATATCACGCCCTCCTTATAAAGCCCTGGCCTTCCGGGCAGAAGACTTCCTCCGGGCTTCCCTTAAGGTATCTTCCGAAGAAGGTCGTATGTATCCTGCAAAGGTTCTCGTGTAGAACTGAAGGCGGCATTTTGCCGACGACGGCGCTCACGGGAACGAAGAACTTCAGGTCACAGAAGCCGTGATGCTGCATGCCCCTGAATACTTCCCAGAAGAAGGGGGCATCAGTGTTAAGTGCAGCCTGAACCGAGACGTTTACATTGTTCTCACAGTTGATCTGATAGAAAGGCTTCTTCATCACCATGCCGTCGTATCTTCCTACCAGGATGCCGTCGAGATTGATGCCTGCAGTAAACTGATCGTCGTGCCGGCACATGTAGTAAGCGGTGGCGCCTCCCATGGAGTGTCCCGTGATGCCGATGCCGTGAGTAAGATCTATCCTGTCCCCGAATCTTCTAATTGCTTCATCGGTTATAGTGCGCACATCTAAAGCGCGCTCATCGAGGTATCCTGTAAGGAAGCTGTAGTATTTATCCTGAAGGATCTTGAACTTCCTCCCGAGCTCCTCGTTGCTGCTTCTTCTGTCGCTGCAAAATCTTAAGGTCGCAGCTGCACCCATAACGAAAGGCTGATACGTCTTCGTATTAAGAGACTTATCAAAAAAGTCGACGCTGCCGTCATCGTATTCGTTCGCAGCCGCATCGTGAGCGTGCCCCACGGCGAGTAAGTTGTATCCCTGCGAGGCGAGTTCCGAGCAAAGAAAGTGATTTGCTTCCGCGTATGCGCCCATCCCGTGGCTGTAGATGATAAGCGGGAACTTACCCGGGGCAGGGGAGGCGTCGCGGAAGTATTCGCCTTTAAGAGGCTCCTTTATCTTCACATGAAAAGCTCTCGAAAGGCCTTCGCAAAGCGCCGGAGACAGCACATAGTCCTGCGGAACGCCGGCGGTATCGGAGGGTAAAACGGGGTAGTAGAGTCTCCCTCTTATGTGTCTTCCTTTGCTTCCCTTATTGGGACCGATGGTCTCGGTCCTGTCGCTGTCATATATGGAGAAGACAGTCGTTCCGACTTTGTACTCACCCTGCGGTGACGGCAGTTTTACATCCTTCATCCGGTACCTCGCTTGTAAAAATGAAAGTAGTTTCATTTTAGATGCGCGAATGGCTTATGTCAACTGCAGGCCATAAATGATATAATAGTCTATCTATTTTCTAGATTGGAAGAGGATACTATGTTAAGCGATATTGAAATAGCTGAGCAGGCAACACTTGATCCTATTGCGGATATAGCGGCAAAGGTCGGACTTGATTCCGATGAACTCGAGTTCTACGGCAAGTACAAGGCCAAGATACCTCTGAGTGCGATTAAGAGCAGGGCGGACAGGAAGTCCGGCAAGCTCATTCTTGTTACTGCGATGAATCCTACTCCGGCAGGAGAAGGCAAGACCACCGTAAGCATCGGCCTGGCGCAGGCTATCAGCAAGCTTGACAGAAGCGTAATGCTCGCATTGAGGGAGCCCTCATTAGGTCCCGTATTCGGTATCAAGGGCGGAGCTGCAGGCGGCGGATATTCGCAGGTTCTGCCGATGGAGGATATCAACCTTCACTTCACGGGTGACCTTCACGCCATTACATCAGCTAACAATCTGCTCGCTGCCATGATCGATAACCATATCTATCAGGGCAACGAACTTCGCATAGACAAGGACAGAGTCCTATGGAAGCGCTGTATGGACATGAACGACCGTGCTCTCCGTTCGATTAAGGTCGGCGTTGGCGGCGGTACGAACGGCGTCGAGAGAGACGAATCCTTCTCGATCACGGCTGCGTCCGAAGTCATGGCAGTGCTCTGCCTTTCCGAGGATGAGGCTGATCTTAAGAAGAGACTCGGCGACATAGTAATCGCCTATGATCTCGACGGCAATATCGTCAAGGCGAAGGACATCAAGGCTGAAGGTGCCATGGCGGTACTTCTTAAGGATGCCATTAACCCCAACCTCGTGCAGTCCATCGAGCATGTTCCCGCTCTTGTTCACGGCGGGCCTTTCGCGAATATCTCTCATGGATGCAATACCGTAATCGCCACCAAGGCCGCGATGAAGCTCTCCGACATAACCATCACCGAGGCGGGCTTCGGTGCCGACTTGGGCGCATTCAAGTTCCTCGACATCAAGTGCAGGAAGGCGGGCATCTGGCCTGATGCATGTGTCATCGTATCAACAATAAGATCGCTGAAGTACAATGCGGGAATTCCCAAGGAGGAGCTGACTGTTCCTAACGTACAGAAGGTAACCGAAGGATTCTCGAATCTCAGTAAGCATATAGAGAACATGAAGGCCATGGGTCTTCCTGTCATAGTTACATCGAACAGATTCCCTTCCGATACGGATGAGGAGATCGCCGAGCTTAAGAGGCTCTGCGAGGAGTGCGGCGCATCCTATGCTCCCGCCGAGATTTATGCAAGAGGCGGTGAGGGCGGCATTGAGCTCGCGAAGAAGGTTCTCGATGTTCTCGATTCCGGCAATGAGACGAGCCCCAAGTTCATTTACGATCTGAATGATTCGGTCGAGGATAAGATCAGGGCTGTTGCAACGAAGATATACGGAGCAAAGGATGTCGACATCCTTCCTGAAGCAAAGGAACTCATCGAAGGATTCGAGAAGGCGGGATACGGAAATCTTCCCATCTGCGTTGCCAAGACACAGTATTCTCTGTCCGATGATCCCAAGCTTCTCGGACGTCCTGAAGGTTTTACCCTTACGGTAAGAGAAGCGCGTCTTGCTGCAGGTGCAGGCTACATTGTTCTTCTCACGGGAAAGATCATGACGATGCCGGGACTTCCCAAGGCTCCCGCAGCTTTGAAGATCGATATCGACTCTGACGGTGTGGTACACGGCCTGTTCTGATGAGACGCGGGCAGTATCCCAATCCGACATTCCTCAATAAAGCCGAGGGCATTAAGAAAGAGCGTCATACCAAGACGATTATTGCTGTGGCAATAGTTGTGTTTGTCGCGCTCACGGCCCTGTTCATAAGGATCGGCGCGAATATGCAGAGGCTCTATGAAGATCAGTATCCGGATCTGGTAGGGGCTGCCACTGCAGCGACCACCACGATAGTCATAGAGCGTCCCGAATATACTTCGACTCTTCCTTCGAGGGGGATGACGGATGAGACAGGGGAAACCGAGCCTGAAGAAGAGATCCTCGCTCCTGTTATCGTTACCGAGACCACTGTGGAGACGGTCGACGTGACCGACCTGTCTGCCGCAGTATTCGTCGAGGAGGAGCCGTTTTACTTCAGGACATCGTATCCTCTGCAGACCATATCCCACGAGCAGAGGGATGTTCTTCTAGATTACATGAAGCAGGATATTCTGAACTATATAGATGCCAATCCGGGCGAGAGGATATGTGTAAGATATGTAAACCTCGATAACGGTGAGACCATAGGTCTTAATGACCTCGACCCGATAGTTCCCGCGGGTTCCTTCGCTCTTCCTATCGAGATGACCTACTGGCACAGGGTTTCCATGGGATTCGGTTCGCCTGATTATGTTGTTACCTACGACGGTTCGTATGTTCCCGGGAACAGCTCCGCCATCGCGTCCCTGTATCCTCCGGGAAAGATGTTCTACTTAAGAACGCTCGCCAATCTCGCGGTTACCGAGAATGACGATTACGCGCTGTCCGTCATCCTCGATAGGTCGAACGGCATAGATACGGTATGGAACTATCTGTCCGGCATCAGCGCTTTTGTGAATTACACCGAAGCTGCAACATACAGGGATTATTCCAATACTCTGATGAGCGGGGAGGGAAGGACTTCCTGCTACGACATGGCTTCGTATGCCGAAGCTCTTTACTATTCGTATATAAGGGAACCGGAAGAATTCCAGCCTCTCCTGAACGACCTTTACCATTCAAACATCAGGTCTCCGTTCTCAACGGCCTTCGGTGAGGATGTGCCGGTTCTTCACGTTTCCGGAAGGAATGAAACGTTCCATGCCTATACCGATATAGCAATCATCGATGCTTCCGAACCGATAGTTCTCATAGTTTACAGCGAGTGTTCATCCCTTGACCGCGCCCAGACAATACAGGCGGATATAGGAGGATATGTGGCTAATTATCTGGCATCCTGCCACTGATACGGCCATATAAGGCCTGTTACGCCTGAAACTACGAGATTTTGTTGGTATTTAACAAACTACCACAATATATAGGGGTTATTAATTGACAAAAAGTCTTAACACTGTTATCATCTCTTTGGATTTTATTTTTTGGAGGTAGCTCAAAAATGATCATCAAATCTGATTTGGAGTCATGCCGTTCCAGGCTTCAGTCCATGATCGGAAGTACAGTAAGACTTTCGTCCAATGGCGGCCGTAAGAGAATTATCGTACACGAGGGTGTTGTCGATAACTGCTATCCCAACGTATTTACGGTAAGATGCCAGCGTGAGTCCGATGGTGAGTTCGAGATCGTTTCCTACAGCTATATTGATGTTCTGACCAGAGCGGTCAGGATTGCAGTCCCTGCAGAGACAGAGGCAGCAGCAGTAGTCTGAGGCAGACAGCCGGCCTTTGACCGGAAGCGTTATTGATAGTGATTGTTACGGCGGCGAAGGTGTCCTTCGCCGCTTTGATATTATCAAAGAGGATATGAGATGAACGAGCTTGTGAATATAAGTCAGGAACTGATGGCGATATCGAACGACGCCCTGCTCTACTGCAAGGATAAATTCGATGCAGAACGTTTCCGTGAGGTAAGGAAGATAGCCGCGAGGATACTCGAGCTCTCGGCTGAGAATATAACGGCGGATGACGCGCTGAAGCTTTTCGAGGAGAACGAGGGGTACCAGACGCCTAAGATGGACACGCGTGCCGCGATCTTCAACGAGAAGGACGAGATCCTGCTTGTCAGGGATTACGACGGCAAGTGGGCGCTGCCGGGAGGCTGGTGTGAGTACAACAGCACCATAATGGAGAACACGGTGAAGGAAGCGCGCGAGGAAGCGGGCATCGAGGTGGAACCCGTGAAGCTCGTCGCAGCCCACAGCAACAGACATCACAACAACCCCAATTCGTATTTTTACATCACGAGATTCTTCGTGCTGTGCAGGTATAAATCGGGCGAATTCATAAGCAATGACGAGACATCGGAGGCAAGGTATTTCAGTGTCGATGAGCTGCCTAAGGACATCAATGATCACAAGAGCAGCCCTGCTCAGATAAGGCTCTGTCTTGAGGCACTGCATGCTGATGACTGGTGTCCCGACATCGATTAGCGATTGTGAAAATAAACAAATACAAAAAGACAACGGGGGGCTTTTAGGTTATATAGCCGAATTTGTTTTTGAACCCTCAATACTTTGTTGACTTGATTACTTCTTCAAAGTACACTTTCCACGGAAAGAAATGGAGTATAAATCCAAAGAGAGGGCATTATGACGGAAGATAAAGTCGTTTTCAATTGCGGTGCTGCAGACCTTCAGATGAAGGCGGTAGCGATGCTCGTTCAGAAGGCATCAGATTTCAGAAGCACAGTCTACATCGTCAAGAATGGTCACAGAGCAAATGCCAAGAGCCTTCTCGGTGTCATGTCACTCGGTATCGACAACGGATCCGAGGTAACCGTCACAGCTGACGGAACAGATTCAAACGAAGCAGTAAGTTCTTTGATAGAATATCTTAAGGACCCGAAGGTATGAGAAGTTGAAAGGTGCATGAGCAACAATAAGTTCGACGCAAGGCTGGATACAGTACCTTTAAGTCCCGGAGTATACCTGATGAAGGATGCTTCGGGAACTGTTATTTATGTGGGAAAAGCGAAGAAGCTCCGGAACCGCTTGAGGTCTTATTTCGGCGGCGGTCACATCGCACATCCCAAGGTCGCGGCCATGGTGTCGCATGTGGCGGATTTTGAATATGTTGTCGTCGGAACTGAAGCCGAGGCTCTCCTTCTGGAGGCGAATCTCATCAAGCGCCATATGCCCCAGTACAACATCCTCCTCCGTGACGATAAGTCCTACCCCTACGCATGCATAACTTTGAACGAGGAATACCCGCGCGTCTTCAAGGCTTTCCGCCCCGATGAGAAAGCAAGGAAGGCGGGAGCGCGTTACTTCGGTCCCTACATGAACGGTGACCTTTACAACACGATGAAGACGATAGAGGAGATATTCCCTCTCAAGCGCTGCCGCAAGGTGTTCCCGAGGGACATCGGCAAGGACAGACCCTGTCTTAACTATCACATCGGCAAGTGCATGGCGCCCTGCAGCGGCAATGTCTCGGCAGAAGAATACAGGAAGATGATCTTCGACATAGTGGCTTTCTTCGAGGGCCGCTACGACGGCATCAAGAAGACGCTGACAGAGCAGATGGAGGAGGCTTCCGGAAACCTGGATTTTGAGCGGGCCGCCGTGCTCCGCGACAGGCTTGCGGCTCTTAACGGCATAACAGAAGGACAGCGCGTGTTCCAGAAGATAGAGCGCGATGTCGATGCGGTGGGCATCTATTCACAGGCGGGAGAGACATGCGTAAGGAAACTCGAGCTTCGTTCGGGACGCATCGTCGGCTCTTCGACATATTTCATGAAGGGCGATCTCGGGTCCGTGACCGAGATACTGACGGGATTCATCACGCAGTATTACCCGGGATGCGGCAATATTCCGCCGATGGTACTGATACCGCAGACGGACGAGAAGGAAGACGCGGATCTTCTCGGGGAGTTCCTCTCGGCTGAAGCCGGACGCAAGGTCAGGGTCTACACACCCGAGAGGGGCGAGATGAGCGATCTTCTCAAGATGGCTTCACTGAATGCGCAGGAGATGATGGTAAGAAGGATACTAAGGGGAGGCGGTGCGGATGCGGATCCGTCCCTTGGCTTGCGCCTCATCGAAAGGCTCATGTCCCTGCCCGAGAACAGCTTAAGAAGAGCGGAGTCCTACGATATAAGCAACCTCGGCAACGATGACATATGTTCCGGCATGGTCGTGTTTAAGGATGGAAGACCTGACAGGCAGTCCTACAGACTTTTTAAGATGAAGACGGTCGAGACTCAGGATGACTTCGCTTCGATGAGGGAGACGCTGACAAGAAGGTTTGCCCACGATGAGAAAGACGGATTCGAGTATCCGGACCTGATCCTTGTGGACGGCGGCAAGGGACAGCTCTCCGCGGTTGCATCGGTAGTCCGCTCGTTGGATCTTAACCGCGACATCAAACTCGCAGGTATGGTCAAGAATAACAAGCACAGAACGGCAGGACTTCTTCTTGAGGACGGGACACTCTACATGCTTGATAAGCCGGAACCTTCTGATGATGAGGTCGTACTTTTAAGATTTCTCTCAGCCGTGCAGAATGAGGTTCACCGTTATGCGATAACATATCAGAAGAAGCTCATGAAGAAGAGAAACATCCGCTATAAACTCGAGAACATCACGGGTATCGGTCCTTCGAAGAGGAAGATACTTCTGTCTGAATTAGGCTCGATAAAGGCGGTCGAGGATTCTGATATCGAGACGCTCTCCGCGATCAAGGGAATAAGTGCGAAGGATGCGAAGATGATATACGAATACTTTCACGGAAGGGAGGATGAGCAGGCATGAGTATTTATGCCATGGCAGATCTTCATCTTGCCCTGGATAATCCGGACAAGACGATGGAGGTGTTCGGGGATGCGTGGAAGGACTATATGTCCAGGATAAAGGAGAATGCATCGGTTATATCTGATGATGATCTCTTTCTTCTTCCGGGGGACTTATCCTGGGCGACATACTTAAGTGAAGCCGATAAGGATTTCTCATTCATCAATTCCCTTCCGGGGAAAAAACTTGTCATAAGGGGCAACCACGACTACTGGTGGTCCACAGGTGCCAAGATGAGGAAGGAGCTTGAACAGAAGGGCTTTGACACCATCACCATTCTTAAAAACGAGGCATATGTCACGGATGAGGCCGTGATTACCGGAACGCGTGGATGGAAGAGACTTGAAGATGACGGAATAACCGCTGAGGACATCAAGATCCATAACCGCGAACTCGAGAGAATGAAGATCTGCATAAAGGGGCTTTCCGAGGCGGATCCCGAACATAAGCTTCCGCATATCATGATGATTCACTTCCCTCCCTGCGGCAAGGGCGGAGCCCCGACCGATTATTCGGAGCTCATCGAAGGAAGCGGCATGGTCGACATATGTCTTTACGGCCACCTTCACGGGCGTGCCCATGCGCAGATTTTCGAAGGTGAAAAGAACGGCACAAAATATTTTTGTGTGGCCGCGGACTACCTAAAATACAGGCCTTTCCGGGTTTTGTGAACATATTTTTGTTGCGGGAATTGCTCATATAATATATAATAAACAGACGGGAGAACGAGCCTGTACGACGAAGTATATGCTTCGTTGCAGGCTCTTTTCATCTTTTGAATCTTTGGAGGCATTTATGGCGCACAGTATGACAGGCTTCGGAAGAGGTGAGAAGGTCTTCGGCACAAGAAGATATTCTGTCGAGATCAAATCGGTTAACAGCCGTTTCTGTGATATCAACATAAGGATGCCCAAGTTATTCAATTTTGCTGATGCGAATCTTCGTAAGCTCATTTCCGATATTCTCGTAAGAGGTAAGGTCGATGTGTTCATAAGCTACGAGGATGATTCCGAGAGTTCTTCCGAAGTTGTTGTTAACCAGGGTCTTGTTAAGGCCTACTCTGATGCAATCTCCGAGATCGCTTCCATAACCGGCAGGGCTGATGATGCGAATGCCACAAGGCTCGCAGCTTTCCCTGACGTTCTTACAACAAGACAGAAGGAAATCGATGAGGAGAGCATCTATGCCGAACTCGAGGAGACCATGAAGGTTGCTCTGGACGGAATTCAGGAGATGAGAAATGTCGAGGGTGCCAATCTGATATCCGACATCATCGACAAGATCAACTCACTCGAGAAGATCAAGGACGAGATCGCTGACCGTGCACCTGAGGTTATCGAGGAATACAGAGTCAGACTCTCTGACAGGATCGACGAGCTCCTCGCTGATAACAACAAGGCTTTCTACGATGAAGCGAGGATCACGGCTGAGGTTGCGGTCTTCGCAGATAAGTGCGCCATCGACGAGGAGCTTAAGAGACTTACGAGTCACTTCTCGCAGGGCAAGAGGATCCTCGCAGTTGACGATTCCGTCGGCAAGAAGATGGATTTCCTTATCCAGGAGATCAACCGCGAGACCAATACCATCGGTTCCAAGGCTAATGACCTTGAGATAACCAACAGGGTTCTCCTCATGAAGAATGTCATCGAGGAGATGAGAGAGCAGATTCAGAATCTGGTCTGACGGGAAGGCTGAAGAATGCGTTTTGCTGATATCGGAAGCGGTAACATAGCAGCATCTTCAAGAGTGCTTGCAGTGGCATCTGCTGATTCGGCTCCTATCAGGAGGATGATGCAGGAGGCAAGGGACAGGGCAATGCTCGTTGACTGCTGTGCAGGCAAGAAGTGCAGAAGTGTCCTCATAATGGACAGTGATCATATTGTGACTAGCGCTCTTGAAGTGACGGTTGTAAGAAAAAATCTGGAGGAATAAATATGGGCAAAGGCTTATTGATCTCAGTATCAGGTCCTTCCGGAACAGGCAAGGGTTCCGTCCTTGCGAAGGTTAAGGAGAAGGATCCCAACTTCGGAACTTCGATCTCTGTTACTACAAGAGAACCCAGAGAGAACGAGAAGGACGGCGTGGACTATTACTTCAAGTCCAAGGACGAGTTTATGAAGATGTACGAAGAGGGAGAAATCCTCGAGTACGATGAGTTCGTCGGCAACTATTACGGCACTCCCACTGTTGCTTTGCAGGAGATGAGTGAAGAGGGTACGGATGTTCTTCTCGATCTTACTATAGCCGGCAGCATGGCTCTTAAGGAGAACTTCGAGCAGTCCGTTACGATCTTCCTGCTGGCTCCCTCATATGAGGAGCTCGAGAAGAGGCTCCGCGGAAGAGGCACGGACACGGATGAGGCCATCAATGCCAGACTCGAGATGGCAAGACAGGAGACTAACTTTGTCGGTCACTTCGACTATGTGGTCATTAACGATGACATAGAAGCTGCGGCGGACAAGATACTCGCCATCATTGCGGCTGAGAAGTGCAGATGCGCACGCAATGTGGAAATGATTGAAGATGTTATTAAAGTAAATAAAGAAATGGAAGGTAATTGAAGAAATGTTGACAGATCCCACACTTGAAGAATTGTTACCCAAGGCAAGCTGTGCCTATGAGCTCGCTGTTCTCGTAAGCAAGAGAGCAAGCCAGATCGTTGAAGGCGCTCAGCCGATGATCCCCGATCAGGCAGATAATGCCGTTTCCCTTGCCTGCAAGGAGATCCTTGAGGGTAAGGTAGTAGGCGTTAAGGGCAATCTTCCCAAGGATTCCTATGTAGTGCCCATCACAAGAGAGGCAAGACTTGCAATCGAGGCTGAGAAGAAGGCTAAGGAGCAGAAGGAGATGTTCAGAAGAGACGCTCAGGCTGCTGACATGATCTATTCCGAGCAGGTTCAGGCTGAAGCCTCACAGGCAACTGAAGAAACTTCCGCAGAAGAGAGCGAAGAAGCTCTCGAGACTGTTGAAGAGTAAGGAGAGCGGCAGATGTCTAATTCAGAGAAGATGGACAAGATCGTATCTCTTGCCAAGACCAGAGGTTTTGTATTCCCGGGTTCCGACATTTATGGCGGACTTGCAAATTCATGGGATTACGGCCCGCTCGGTGTTCAGCTCAAGAATAACGTTAAGGCTGCATGGTGGAAGAAGTTCGTTCAGGAGAGCCCTTATAACGTAGGTCTCGATGCAGCTATCATCATGAACCCCAGAACATGGGAGGCATCCGGTCACGTAGGCGGATTCTCCGATCCTTTGATCGACTGCAAGCAGTGCAAGGCAAGACAGCGTGCAGACAACCTCGTTGAGGACTGGAACAAGGAGAACGGCGTAACTGATGTTTCCGTTGAGGGTATGGAGCCTGATGATCTCGTGGCTTATATCAGAGAGAAGAACATTCCCTGTCCCGTATGCGGCGGACATAACTTCACGGACATAAGGAAGTTTAACCTCATGTTCAAGACATTCGTCGGTGTTACTGAGGATTCTTCAAGTGAGGTTTACTTAAGACCTGAGACAGCTCAGGGCATCTTCGTTAACTTCGGCAATGTTCAGAGAGCATCCAGGAAGAAGATCCCCTTCGGTATCTGCCAGATCGGTAAGTCATTCCGTAACGAGATCACTCCCGGTAACTTCATCTTCCGTACACGTGAGTTCGAGCAGATGGAGCTCGAGTTCTTCTGCGAGCCCGGAACGGACCTCGAGTGGTTCGACTACTGGAAGAGCTTCTGCAAGAACTGGCTGACATCTCTCGGCATCAAGGAGGAGGAGCTCCGTACAAGAGATCACTCCAAGGAAGAGCTCGCTTTCTATTCAAGAGCTACAACGGACTTCGAGTTCGCATTCCCGTTCACTGACTGGGGCGAGCTCTGGGGTATTGCAGACCGTACGGATTACGATCTTAAGCAGCACATGGAATTCAGTAAGCAGGATCTCCGTTACTTCGATCCCGTGAAGAACGAGAAGTACATTCCATATGTTATCGAGCCTTCGCTCGGTGCTGACCGTGTTACTCTCGCATTCCTGTGTTCCGCTTATGAAGAGGAGCAGCTTGAGGGCGGCGATGTAAGAAATGTAATGCATTTCCATCCTTTCCTCGCTCCCATCAAGGTCGGTATCCTTCCTCTGTCTGCGAAGCTTACGGATAAGGTTATGCCTTTGTTCGAGCAGCTTTCCAAGAAGTACATGTGCGAGCTCGATGACCGTCAGAGCATCGGCAAGCGCTACAGAAGGCAGGACGAGATCGGTACACCGTACTGCGTTGTATACGATTTTGATTCCGAGAACGACAATTGTGTTACCATTAGAGAGAGAGATTCTATGAAGAATCTCGAGTACGAACCCGGCAACATAAGATTCCCTATCGACAAGGTAGCTGAATTCTTTGAAGGCAAGTTCGATTTTTGATTTCAATAAGCCTTGAGCTTGGAAATAAACAACATATTTAGAAAGGCGGGCTAATAAATGGCTAAGAAGTACATTTATCTGTTTTCCGAGGGCAACGGAAACATGCGCGAGCTGCTTGGTGGTAAGGGTGCAAACCTTGCCGAGATGACAAACCTGGGACTTCCTGTTCCTCAGGGTTTCACGATCTCAACCGAGGCTTGTACGCAGTATTATGAGGATGGTCGTCAGATCAATGACGAGATCCAGGCCGAGATAATGGAGTATATTACAAAGCTTGAGGAGATTACCGGCAAGAAGTTCGGTGACCTCGAGAACCCGCTCCTCGTTTCAGTAAGATCAGGTGCCAGAGCATCAATGCCGGGTATGATGGATACTATCCTCAACCTCGGACTTAACGAAGATGTTGTCGGCGTTATTGCAAAGAAGTCCGGTAACCCCAGGTGGGCATGGGACTGCTACAGAAGATTCATTCAGATGTATTCCGACGTAGTTATGGAAGTAGGTAAGAAGTACTTTGAGGAGCTGATCGATAAGATGAAGGCTTCCCGTAAGGTTACACAGGACGTTGACCTCACGGCTGGAGACCTCCAGGAGCTCGCTAACCAGTTCAAGGCTGAATACAAGGCAAAGATCGGTTCTGACTTCCCTACAGATCCCAAGGAGCAGCTCATGGGCGCTATCAAGGCTGTATTCCGTTCATGGGATAACCCCAGAGCAAACATCTACAGAAGAGACAACGATATCCCTTATTCATGGGGTACTGCCGTTAACGTTCAGTCCATGGCCTTCGGTAACATGGGTGACGACTGCGGTACAGGTGTTGCTTTCACAAGAGATCCTGCTACAGGTAACAAGGGTCTTTTCGGTGAGTTCCTCACAAACGCTCAGGGCGAGGACGTTGTTGCAGGTGTAAGAACACCTATGCACATCTCCGAGATGGAGCAGAAGTTCCCCGGTGCATTCAAGCAGTTCACTGATGTATGCAATATCCTTGAGAACCACTACAGAGACATGCAGGATATGGAGTTCACAGTTGAAGCAGGCAAGCTCTACATGCTCCAGACAAGAAACGGTAAGAGAACAGCACAGGCTGCCATGAAGATCGCATGCGACCTCGTTGACGAGGGCATGAGAACTCCTGAAGAGGCTGTTGCAATGATCGACCCCCGTAACCTCGATACACTCCTTCACCCTCAGTTCGATCCCGCTGCTCTTAAGGCTGCTGAGGCAATCGGCAAGGGTCTCGGTGCATCTCCCGGAGCTGCATGCGGTAAGATCGTATTCACAGCAGAAGATGCAGTTGAGTGGCACAACAGAGGCGAGAAGGTAATCCTCGTAAGACTCGAGACATCTCCTGAGGACATCTCCGGAATGAAGTCCGCAGAGGGTATCCTCACAGTAAGAGGCGGTATGACATCCCACGCTGCAGTAGTTGCAAGAGGAATGGGTGAGTGCTGCGTATCCGGATGCGGCGAGATCGCAATGGATGAGGAGCACAAGAGATTCACACTCGCAGGCAAGGAGTTCCACGAGGGCGACATCATCTCTCTCGACGGTTCAACAGGTAACATCTATGACGGAGCTATCGCTCAGGTAGATGCTGATCCCAACAACGGTTACTTCGGCCGCATCATGGCTTGGGCTGATGAGTTCAAGAGAATGGGCGTACGTACAAATGCTGATACACCCGCAGATGCCAAGAAGGCACGTGAGCTCGGTGCCGAGGGCATCGGTCTTTGCCGTACAGAGCACATGTTCTTCGGTGAGGGCAGAATCGATGCATTCCGTGAGATGATCTGCTCCGAGACAGTTGAGGAGAGAGAGGAAGCTCTCGACATCATCCTGCCTATGCAGCAGAGCGATTTCGAGGCTCTTTATGAGGCTCTCGAGGGTTATCCCGTAACAATCCGTTTCCTGGATCCCCCGCTCCACGAGTTCGTTCCCACAACTGAGATCGAGATCGAGAAGCTCGCTAACAAGAAGCATAAGACAGTAGCTGACATCAAGAACATCATCTCTTCTCTCCATGAGTTCAACCCGATGATGGGTCACAGAGGATGCCGTCTCTCAGTTACATATCCTGAGATTGCAAAGATGCAGACAAAGGCCGTTATCCGTGCTGCCATCAATGTTAAGGCTAAGCACCCTGACTGGAATATCGAGCCTGAGATCATGATCCCTCTCGTAGGTGATGTTAAGGAGCTTAAGTTCGTTAAGGATATCGTCGTTGCAACAGCTGACGAGGAGATCAAGAGCGCAGGTTCCGACATCAAGTACGAAGTAGGTACAATGATCGAGATCCCGAGAGCTGCTCTCACAGCAGACGAGATCGCTAAGAACGCTGACTTCTTCTGCTTCGGTACTAACGACCTTACACAGATGACATTCGGCTTCTCAAGAGACGACGCAGGCAAGTTCCTCGATGCTTACTACGATATGAAGATATTCGAGGCTGATCCGTTTGCAAAGCTCGATCAGACAGGTGTCGGCAAGCTCATGAAGATGGCTATCGACTTGGGCAAGCCCGTTAATCCGAACCTCCACATCGGTATCTGCGGCGAGCACGGCGGTGATCCTTCATCCGTTGAGTTCTGCGATGCTATCGGTCTGGATTACGTATCCTGTTCTCCTTTCCGTGTGCCGATCGCAAGACTTGCTGCTGCACAGGCTGCAATCGCTCACAAGAAGTGATTTAACCGGTTTGATTTATGAAGCGGCTGTCCGGGTTTGCCCGGGCAGCCGTTTTTTTATTGACAAGCACACGTAAATCATTTATAACTGTTGCGGTTTTTATATAAAAATAAGAGAGGGTGTGTTTGATTTATGGATTTCGGCGGTTTTTCCGTTAAATTTCTTGAAGCGGCCGGACATTTTCTTTTCAGCATAAAGGGAACCTCATTGGCGCTTTTCTTTATGTTCGCGATAATCTTTATAGGTTATCTCATCGGAAAGATTAACATTAAGGGCGTTTCGCTCGGTACTGCGGCTATCTTCATCGTGGCACTTGTTTTTGGTCACTTTAAGGGTGTAACAGTCGGTTATGAAGGTCACGAAGGATGCATTGCAGGATGGGCTGAGAAGCTCGGTACTATCGATACCTGGTTTAAGATTATCCAGAACATCGGTCTTATCCTGTTTGTTACTTCAGTAGGTCTTATCGCAGGTCCTACATTCTTCAAGAACCTCAAGAAGAATGCCAAGTCATATATTCTTCTCGGACTTCTCATCATTGCATCGGGAAGCCTTGTTACAGCCCTCGTTACTATACTTGTTCCCAATATGACTTCTGCCATGGCAGTAGGACTTATGTCCGGAGCCCTTACAAGTACACCTGCTTTCGCAGCGGCTCAGGGCGCTCTTGAAGGTTCCGAGTTCTACAGCGAGATTGCAGTAGGTCATGCTGTTGCTTATCCTTTCGGCGTTATCGGAGTAGTTCTGTTTGTACAGATCATTCCGAGACTTCTTAAGGCAAACATGGATCATGAGAAATCTCTCCTTGCACCTGTAGGTGATTTCGACGGTGAGAAGTCCATATCCACCAAGCTGTTCACACTTGATAAGTTCGGATGCGGAGCTTTCGCTCTTACTGTTATGGTAGGACTCATTCTCGGAAGCATCACGATCCCTCTTCCCGGAGGTTCTTCCTTCAGCCTCGGAGCTACAGGCGGACCTTTGATCATGGGTCTCATCTTCGGTCACTTCGGCCATATTGGCAAGCTCGACCTGAAGGTTAAGGAGCACCTGCTCTCCATCTTCCAGGAGTTCGGTCTCGTACTGTTCCTTATCGGTGCAGGTATCGAGGGCGGCGCTGCATTCGTAGACACACTTAAGGTTTACGGCGGACTCCTCTTCGTATGGGGCGCGCTCATGACGATCGTTCCTCTCTTTGTAGGTTTCTTCTTCGCGAAGTACGTTCTCAAGCTGAGTCTTCTGAACAACCTGGGTTCCATCACGGGAGGCATGACAAGTACACCTGCACTTGGTGCTCTCATTCAGTCATCCGGAACTTCAAACGTTGCTTCAGCTTATGCGGCTACATACCCGATCGCTCTCGTATCGGTTGTACTTGCATCACAGTTCTTAACTTACATCCAGTAAGCGAAGATTATAACTGATACCTTACTTTTACACCTCTTTCTTAAGGAAGAGGTGTTATTATATTTGCATGGAAAACTTGTACGGAAACCACTACTACAGGCTTCTTGCCTTCAAGGACGACCTCGAAAGGCAGATTGGCAAGATGGAACAGACTCTCGAAGCCTTCAGCGGAACCAACATAATTGACCACACGATGGGCCGCCTTAAGAGTGAACAGAGTGTTCTCGAGAAGTGCCACAGGAAGAATATCGAACCTACACCGGACAACATAGTTAAGGGTATCCGCGATCTTGTAGGAATAAGGATCGTGTGCACTTTCGTTGACGACACATATAAGGTAAGAGACGCGATAAGAGAGTTCAATAACATTGAAGTGGTCGAAGAGAAGGATTACATCTCGAATGCCAAGCCCAACGGTTACAGAAGCTACCACATGATAGTGAAGAATAAGGAAGGATACTTCGCCGAGATTCAGTTGCGTACCATATCGATGGATACGTGGGCGGCTCTCGAGCACGACATAAAATATAAGAAGGATATTAACGTTAATAAGAACCTTATTACGGCCGAACTTAAAAGGTGCGCCGACGAACTTGCATCGACCGATATATCGATGCAGACCATAAGGAACATGATTAACGGACAGATGTAAATGAAGATTTTACTTGCAGAGGATACGAAGGATCTGAATCATGCGGTGACTGTCCTGCTTCAGCATGAAGGATTCGATGTGGATACGGCTTTTGACGGACAGCAGGCCTTGGATCTGATTTCCAAGGGAGGCTACGATGCGGTCATACTCGACATCATGATGCCGAAGGTTGACGGTATAACTGTTCTTACCAATATGAGGCAGAAACATAATATGACTCCCGTCATGCTGCTTACGGCAAAAACTGACATCGATGACAGAGTGGCGGGACTTGATGCCGGGGCAGATGATTATTTGCCGAAGCCTTTTGCCATGAAGGAATTTCTTGCCAGGGTGAGAGCTCTTGTCAGAAGAGGCGGCGGTGATGATTCGGCAGATACGATAATGTATGCGGGTCTCGTTCTTAACGGGGAGGCTCTGTCATTAAGTTCTGAGAATACGGTAAGGCTCTCGTTAAAGGAATACGAGTTGATGAGAGAGTTCATGAAGAATCCCGGCCGCGAACTGGCAACCGATTATCTGCTTTGGAAGATCTGGAACAACGAGAAGGAAGCCGATGAGGATACGGTCTGGTTATATGTATCTTATCTTAAAAATAAGCTCCGCTCGATCGTGTCAGATGTAACTATAACCGGCGACAAGGGCGGAACGTTTACGCTGACGGAATGAATAACAGGACCATCGAGAGAATAAAGAAGAGATTTATCGGAATCGCGATGCTTGCGATCTTCCTTGCCATGGTCTTCATCGGCGGTGCTATCCTGCTTGCGAGTTTCTTCGTGTCGAGAAGTGCGATTAGAAGAGGCCTTGATCAGCTTATTCTGAACGAGGCATATCTTAAGGACCGCGATCTGTCAGAGTACTATTTTGACTCGCCGGATATCACGGATATATTTAATACTCAGGTCGGCGATCAGGCTGACTTCTGGCTGGTCCGTTATGATGGGAACGGTCAGCTCCTGTCCGTTGACGGACGATATCCGGGCAACAGCTATACATTCTTCCTCGGCATGGCCGACGAGATCAAGGAGGGACCTGAAGGGTACGGAAGACAGGGAAGAATCTGGTATAAATATGCCGACACATTAGACGGCAGTATAATAGCATTTATAGATACGACAGGTGAGATCTATGCGATCAACCGACTTCTCTTTATCACGCTTATCGTGTGCCTCGCAGGTCTCGCGGTTACATTTATTCTCGTCACGCATTTCTCTGATTACGTGGTCGCTTCCGAAGCTGAGAACCTGGCCAAGCAGAAGGACTTCATCACCAATGCGAGCCATGAGCTTAAGACACCGCTCGCTGTCATACGCGCGAATACGGAGATGAGTCAGATGTTAAACGGCGAGGACGAATGGTCCGTGTCCACGCTTAAACAGATCGACAATATGAACGGTCTCATAGCAAATCTCGTCATGATCTCAAAGGCACAGGAGATGGAGGACAAGAGCGAGATGGTGATGATCGATGTGTCGGGTGTCGTGGCTGATTCGGTTAAGACTTTCGAGCCGGTGGCAGCAAAGGACGGCATTACGCTCTCCACGGACATAGTGCCGGAAGCAAAGATGAAGGCGGATGCGAGCAAGATAATGCAGCTTACGACCATACTCGTGGACAACGCCATCAAGTACTGCGACGACAAGGGCACAGTGAAGGTCGGGCTCACGCAGATAAGGAAGAACGCCGTGAGGATGACGGTTACCAACAGCTACGCGGATGGCGCCAATGTTGACTGCAACAAATTCTTCGAAAGGTTTTACCGCGAAGACAAATCTCATAATATCGACAAGGGCGGATACGGCATAGGTCTGTCTATCGCGGAGAATATCTGCCGCCAGTACAGGGGAACCATTCAGGCTTCGTGGAAGAACGGCGAGATATCGTTTATCTGCACGCTTTACTGATATCGTATTTTTGCAAAACGCATTTTTATTTGATAATGTAATCCTGATGCCCTGCATCAATAATATGATGAGGAGAATAAGGATATGAAGAGTAAGAGAATTGTTGCTTCCCTTCTTACCGGTGTCATGGCCATGTCTGTTTGCAGCTGTGCCATGTTCGATAAGGATGATGAAGCAGTGCTCGCCGCAGCGGATGCTTATGCCACGGCAATTAAGAAGGTAAAAGTCAGCAAGATCATCGATCTGCTTATTGACGGAGATGATCATGAAGAGTATCTGGAGTCGCTTACCAACGGCTATGTCGACCAGCAGCTCCCTGAAGGTTACGATGATATCTGCAACGCCATCGCAGGAACCATCTCATACGAGATCGATGAGGAGACCGTTGAGTCCTCCAAGAAGAATGCCGAGGCAAGTGTCGACATCACATATACGCTCGTTGATTACAATGCCGTTTACGATGAGGTAACTACTGACGGCGGCGATCTTGAGGCTTTTATCGATGCATTGGAAGACAGCCATGCGGATACCATAGAGATAACCCAGACTATGGAGCTTGTCCTTGAAGACGGTGAATGGCTCGTTGAAGATAACAGAAATAAGAACATCAATGAAGTGTATGCATTCTACGATGATGCACTCGACTTCATATTCGTGCCTCCGCTAATAGACTATATCAACTATACTGAGTGGTACTATTCCGATAATTCCGTGTATACGAATGTTGAGCGTATTGAGCTCGATCTCATAACGACTTCGGAAGGCGAATATGCGGAGTTCGAGTTTACATATGAGTATTACTACAATGGTGAGCTCATCTATACCAGTGACACATGGTATGACCAGGGACATTGGATCGAGGCTTATTACGGTCCGTCTTATGACCCCAATGCGCCGATGGACGGCAGTTACCTTGCGGCCGGTGAATACAGATGCGTAATGTTTGATTTGGACGGCAATGTACTTGCCGATTCAACCTGTACGGTCGAGAATTACGGCCAGATAACTCCTACCTCAGATCTTGTCGACGAGCTCGTCTGGTACTATTCAGATGACGGTGTATACACTGATTTTGCGCAGATCGAGCTCGATATCATTCCTACAGACCTGGGTCAGTCCATCGAATGGGAATTCTGGTACGAGTACTATATCGACGGTGAGCTTGTGTTCACAAGCGATGAGTGCTGGGATTCAGGATATTATATCGAGAGTTATTACGGTCCCTACCATGATCCTGATGCCCAGGTCAGGCGTGACGGATGCCTTATTCCGGGCGAGTACACATGCGTAGTCTATAACATGGACGATGAGGAGATCGCGAGATCCACATGTACGGTAGAGTAAACCCTCTAAGATAAATAAGGAAAAACATGGGCTCCGGGCATTGTCCCGGAGCTTCGTTTTGTAAACAAAATATTAAGCAAAATTAGACATATAGTAAACTTTGTTTTATAATAAGCATTAGCGTTTAATAAATGCAGAATCGAATGGAGGATATTTTATGAAAGTCGATTTTAAGAAGTTGACTGCAGCTACTCTTTCTGTCGCTATGCTCGCTTCCCTTTCCGGATGTGCATTGTTCGACAAGGACGACGATGCAGTTCTTGAAGTAGCCGGAGATTATGCAGAAGCTATTAAGAAGTTTAAGGCTGCTGACATTCTCGAGCTTGTTGCAGATCCCAGTTTCACAGAGGAAGATATCAATGATCATATCGATACTGATCCTACCCTCTATGGTGAAGATTATGAGGCAATCTGCTCTGCTATTGCAGGCACACTCGATTACACAATCGATGAGGAGTCTGTTGAGTCTTCCAAGAAGGACGGCAAGGCAAGTGTTGACATTACATTCACAATCGCTGATTACGCAGCTGCATATGATTCCGTAACTGCTGATGGCGGCGATCTTGATGCTTTCCTCGATGCAATTGCAGATGCCGATACACAGGAGATCGAGATTACAGTTGATTTCGTAAGAGATGATGATGAATGGCTCGTAGATGATGAGGACGGCGAGAACATTCAGAAGGTTTATGCTTTCTACATAGATGCTCTTGATTACTCATTCGCACCTGCTATCTCTCCTGACCTTATCGAAGAGATCGAGTGGTACTATTCCGATAACGGCGTTTACACAGACGTTTACACAATCGAGCTCGACATCATCCCTGTAACTGAGGCACAGGAGATCGAGTGGCAGTTCACATATGAGTATTACCGCGATGGTGAGCTCATCTACACAAGTGACGCATGCACAGACCAGGGTTACTGGATCGAGAGCTACTACGGAACAGGTTATGATTCCGCAGCTGCTGTAGACGAGAACGGTTACCTCATCGCAGGTTCTTACGAGTGTATCGTTTACGACATGGCTGGCAATGTTCTTGCTGATTCTACATGTACAGTTGAGAACGGCGGTTCCACACAGGTTGTTCCTGTTGTAGATGACGACGATATCGCTCAGAGCTGGAGCAACGGTGTTGAAGAGTATTGGTATTCTTACTCTGACGGTTCCGGATATGCTATGGATACAGGCGACTACACAACTGATGAGACAATCATCGAGTTCACATGCCAGGTATACGATGAGGATACATTCGCATACTATCCTGTATATTACGAGGTATACTACTCTGCAGATGGCGACATCGACAATGCTGAGCAGGTTTACACAGGTACAATCACACCTTCCGAGTACTCCAACGGTTACTTCTATGAGTTCCAGTATGTTGATAACAGCGGATTGGATGCAGGTTCCTACTTCTTCGTAGGCGGTCCTGATGCTTCCGGAGATGTAATCCTCTTCACAGCACAGGCTGAGGTATCCTGATTACCGATTGAACTTGAATTGAGTTCTTAACGAAGCTCCGGGTCTTCCCGGAGCTTTTTTATGGTATGATTTCTCTATGAATCAGAACGGGAAGACAAAACTGATCATATCGGGAGTGCTGGCGGTCATACTGGTTACGGCGACCCTGATCACTCTGATTGCATTAAGAAGAGAGAAGCCCATTGAAGAGACGGCCGTATCTTTGGACTATGAGATTACTTTGAGTGCGGCAAGCAACGCGGAGAATGTTCCTCAGGCATCTGCTCAGACTGATTCCGGAATGAGCGATTATTCATCATATCCTTTGAAAACACCTTCAGAGTGTCAGGCAGTGATCGACGCATATGCGGCGGATCACGGGATCGATCCTCTTACATATCCTATCGACATGGTAAATCTTCTGTCGACCAATCCCGACACACTCGATTTTGTTTTGCACTATCCCGAGTATGCAGGAACACAGGATGGTCCCGAATACCCCGGATCAATAGACATGAGCGGCGACTTTACTACCGTAAGGGTTCCCGAATACTATCAGTTCGATATAAGGTGGGGCTACAAGACATATGCGGGAGGCATCGTCGGCCTTAACGGAAGCGGTCCGACTGCGCTCTCGATGGCTGCATCGTATCTTCTCGGCAACCGCGATATGAACCCGGCATGGATGGCTTCATATGCCGAGAATAATAATTACACGCTGGAGGGTGGCACGAACTGGACTTTGATGAGTGACGGTGCCACGGGACTTGGCATCGATGTAACGCCCATAACTGCGGAACAGGACAGAATAGAGAGAAATCTCGACGTCGGCAACCTTGTAATGTGCCTTATGGGTCCGGGTGACTTTACGACGTCGGCTCAGTACATACTTATCGTAGGATATTCGGATGAAGGATATGAGATAAGAGATCCCGGCAGCCCTTCGAGAACCGCGTTAAGATGGCAGTACGACAGACTCGCACCGCAGATGGACGGCTGCTGGATAATGAGAATTCTTTAATTATATCTGCTGATGATCCGGTTCAGATCCGGGGCACCGGGAAGTCCGCTTGTAAATGCCGAGAGGGCAGCGCATTCATTGGAGAACTTAAGAGAAGTTCCGGCATCTTCGATCCTGTCCAGCATGTAGACATAGGACGCCGTCATGGTATCTCCTGCACCTATTGTGCTTATTACGTCGCCGCTGATTCCGGGAACATGGAAGAACCCGCCGTCATCCGTAAGAATCGCGGCACCCTGATCTCCGAGCGATACCAGAACGTTCATTGCGCCCTTGTCCTTAAGCATCTTTGCCGCCTCTTTGATCTTTGAGATATCAGAGCCGGTGCTTATATCCATTCCCGTAAGCAGGGATAATTCACGTGCATTGGGCTTGATGAGGAAAGGTCTTAATTCAAGGCACTTAAGAAGAGCTTCACCTTCGAAGTCCAGCACAAGCCGAAGTCCCGGCTTCGATTTAAGAACTTCGTTTGCTATGTAATGGTAAGTATCGGACTTAAGTCCCGATGCGAGAGATCCTGATATAAACAGGGTATCGCAGCTGCTTTCATCGATCTTTGAGATGAGTCTTCTGATATCCTGATCCGTGATCGATGGTCCCGGACCGTTGACCTCGGTCTCTATCCCGAAGCCGTCGGTAAGCTTAAGGTTGACTCTTGTGTGTCCCTTAACTTCGATGAATGAGGCGCTGATGCCTTGAAGTCTTATGTCGTCGATGACTTCGCGTCCCGTGAAACCCGCGGTGAAACCAGTGGCTTCAACTTCGGATGAAGGGGAGAGGCGCTTCAGGATCTTTGCTACGTTAATGCCTTTGCCGCCCGCCTCAAAGTATTCATTTAAGGCGCGGTTAACGGACGGTGCCTCTGGAGTGCCGTTCTTAAGAGCCTGCCCCTCGGGCAGACGCATGTAGTGATCAATCGACGGATTTATCGTCAGCGTCAGGTACATAGATGTCCTCTTCGCTTAAGTTGGAAAGGCGCACTGCGAGAGCGCACTCAATTCTCTTTCGAAAGAGTTTGCAGCCGTAGTCGTAGATATCCGTGATGGAGCCGCCGGAGTGGTAAGCGTTGGCAGCACATCCGCCGGAGCAGTAGAGCTTCGCCCAGCAGTCCTTGCAGCCCTCTCTCGTGTAGCAGTTTACCTGCGCGAACTCGTCGCTTACTTCTCTGCCGTGAGGCGTGAATCCTTCGAAGATATCGCCGAGCTTCATTCTCTCATCGCCTACGAACTGATGGCAGGGATAGAGGTCGCCCCAGGGTGTTACAGCCACATACTCAGTGCCCGCGCCGCAGCCCGAGATCCTCTTGTAGATGCAGGGACCGCATGTCAGGTCGAGCATGTAGTGGTAGAAAGTAAAGCCGTTGCCCTCGGCGTTTCTTCTGATCATCTCGTGTGCGAGTTCCTCGTACTGCTCCATGAGAACGGGAAGGTCCTCTTCCGTCAGGAACGACGGGGAGTCGGGAGAGGTGACCACGGGCTCCATCGAGAGCTCCTTGAATCCCAGATCCGCCATGTGCTTAATGTCGTTTACGAAGTCGGTGTTAAAGTGGGTGTACGTACCCCTCATGTAGTAGCTCTTGTCGCCTCTTGCTTCGACGAATTTTCTAAACTTGGGAACAATCGTGTCGTAGGAGCCGTTGCCCTTCATATCGACGCGGAAACGGTCATTGACTTCCTTCCTTCCGTCGAGGCTCAGAACCACGTTGTGCATCTCCTTGTTGCAGAACTCGATGACATCGTCGTCGATGTTGACGCCGTTTGTCGTAAGGGTGAACCTGATATTCTTGCCTGCATCCTTCTCGATCGAACGGCCGTAAAGCACCAGCTGCTTTACCACTTCCCAGTTCATCAACGGCTCACCTCCGAAGAAGTCGATGTCGAGATTCTTGTGGTAGCCGGAGTTCTCGATAAGAAAATCTATGGCGCGCTTACCTGTCTCGAAGCTCATGAGCCCTCTCTTGCCGTGGAACTTGCCCTGTGCCGCGAAGCAGTAGGAGCAGTTCAGGTTGCAGGTGTGTGCAACGTGGAGGCAGAGAGCCTTCAGCGTCCACTTTCTCTTCTTGAGGTCATAAGCGATGTTGGCATACTTGTCGGGGGCGAAGAGCTTGCCTGCGGCCTTCAGGTCTTCGATGTCCTTTATGCACTCGTCGACTTCTTCTTCCGATATGGAGAACATGGGGCAGACCTTGCTTACGATCTCGTCCCTTGTGCTGTTCTCATACATCTGAATGATCTCGTAAGCGACCTCGTCCACCATGTGGATGGATCCCGAGAACACGTCGAGAACAATATTCTTATCGTCGAATTTGTAGCAATGAATCATGTATAACTCCTATAGAAAGGCAGTAAAAAAGTCTCATAATTTACATTACGAGACCTTTTGCTCTGCTCATTTTACAGAAATCCTGTAATCAGGACTTCTTCTCGCAAGCCTGGTTAGCAACACCGCAGGATGTCTTGCAAGCTGACTGGCAGGATGTCTGGCACTCGCCGCAGCCGCCTTCCTTAGCGGACTTGGAAAGATCGCGAGTGTTGATAGTAACGATTCTGGACATACCAAACTCCCCCTTAAATTTAATAGACGGATTATACTTTATATTATTAACTGATGTCAACCTGAGACGACCCGAAGAGAGGTGCCGGGAGCAAGCTTCAGGCGGTCCTTTGTGATCTTCTGTCCCGGAATGAGCACCGGTATTCCCGGCGGGTAATTGAATACATACGAGGCTGATATCAGCCCTTCGCATTCATCCTTGTTCCTGATATCGTATTCGGACTGCGACGCATCCTTAATGCTCATGCACATGGTAAAGGGGCTTACGGGCATCACAATACCGCCTGAGGTTACGCTTCCTTCAAGAGTGCTGTCAATCCTGATGAGCGCCTCTGCAAAAGCCTTAAGCGAATCTTCGTCATCGCCTATTCCCGTCATGGCTATGATGTGCGTGCTGTACGCGGCCTCAACTTCGATCCTGTTCTCCCTGAGCCTTTGGGCAAGTTCACGGCCGTCCGTCACGCCCCCTGTGAGTATTACAAGCTTTGACGGGTCGTCATGCTCCCCCTCGAAAAGCTTCACGTGCAAAAGCTCATCAGAAAGGCGCTTCCGTACCTTCTTAAGTGCATCGCACCAGGTGTCTGTGATTTTGGGCTTGGATTTAAGATCGTATATGACCCTGCTTATTCCCGACATGAGAAGATAGGACGGGCTCGTGCTTACGAAGATGTCCATGTAGTGCTTAATAAGGTCGCTTCTGACCGCATCGGTGTAAGTCAGAAGTATTGCAGTCTGCGTCGGTGCGTGAAGCGTCTTGTGGATGCTCTTGATGACTATATCCGCGACGGATGATTCGGGGAAGTATTCATTAAGGCCAAGATGCGAGCCGTGCGATTCATCGACTATGAGTACCGCATTGTACTTTCCGGTGATCCTGAATATCTCCTTAACATCGCTTACGACGCCTTCGTAGGTCGGCGAAGTGATGATTACCGTCCTGATATCAGGGTCGCTTCTAAGCTTCCCGTCGATCTGGGAAGGATCGATGGACATAAGAAACGGGTACTTAGGATCGGAAACAGGATCTATTACTTCGAAGGGGGCTCCCGATAACTCGAGTGCATGCCAGACTGAGATGTGGCAGTTAGATGCGAGCAGGACCTTGCCTTCCTTCGAAGCCGCCATTATAGAGGCAAGGATAGGTGCGGTGGCACCGTTTACGGAAAGGAAAGCGTTCTTTGCTTTCCATACCGATGCTGCCGATTCCGTAAGCTCCTTAAGGATGCCTTCGGGGGCATGCAGGTTGTCAAAGCCGTCGATCTCGGTGATGTCGCCCGTAAAGTAAGACGGAACGAGACCGGGATTACGTTTGTGTCCCGGCATGTGCATCGGCGTTACGCCCGCGTCTTTGTATTCATTCAGCCTGTCTTCTAATCTGTTCATTGCCCTTCAAGAAGAAACCCCGCCGTTTAAACATAAGCGGCGGGGAAAAGAAATGGAGTATAAAGAAAGAATTTACTTAGGTTCGATTACCGTGAAGCTGTAGCTTGAAACGGTGTCGGCATTCTCATATACGTCTGTCTGCAGATCAACTGCCGTCTTAAGGATGAGAGTATAAGGTGAGAGTTTGCCGTTCAAAGGTGCTACGTTCGTTGCATAGCTGATGGCCTGAGCCTCATCGTCGGAGAGGAGCATGTACTGTGAAACGAGATACAGGCTTCTTACGCCGATGTCCATGTGAACGAGCTTGGGGTTAACGGAATAGGAATTCTTAGGTGTTGTCTCAGTTGCGGTGATCCTTGTTGAGAAGGAAAGACCAAGAGCTGATGTTGTTGAGGAACCGATGTGCTCCTTAACGATGAAATAAGGCTTACCCTCGATACCAACCTTGCCTACATCGTGGAAGAGACCGATGATGATGGCGGACTCCTCATCGAGCTGAGGCATAATCGTATCCTTTATTCTGAGAAGCTGCTTTGTAACTGCAACGCTTCTGATAAGGAGACCCTTCTCGCATGCAAGAGGTCCTTCGAGTTCTGCGGGAGCGGTGAGCCAGTTTGTTCTGTTCTCGAGGAAGTCGATGAAATGATCAAACTCTGTCTTCCTCTTAACTACGGCTGCCTTAAGCTGGTTGTAAAGCTCGTCAACGTTGCTTGCCTTTACGTCTACCATGGGGAGAATTCCCGTAGCGCCCTTAGGAGCTGCTGCAACACCTGTAGCTGCTGCAGAAACTGCTGCTGCTTCTGCGGGAACCGACACTCCGCTGGTGTCTGAACTCTCAGCAAAGTTGAACTTACACTTAGGACATCTTATAGCCTGATTGGCAATTACCATACCGCAATCGGGACATTTCTTCATACTGAATAGCCTCCACTTCGTTACTTTTGTGCGTGGTTATATATTACAACTTAAAAGAGGTGTTTTCAAATTCATTAGTGCAGATTGACAACAGTTTACAAAAAAGTCAAAAAGACAAACAGGCAAATAAATCAGCGTCTCCCAAGCCCGTCAATCACGCGTTTTAAGGAGAATCTGATCGGGAAAAACTGCATCTTTCCGGTCTGCTGCGCCTTCCTTACCATAGCGGCCTCTTCGGGGCTTACACGCTTGTTGGTATTCATCATGTAATCCCTTGTTCCCGGAGCCTCGTAGAAGAATCTGTAGTGCGCGGCGTACGCGTCTCCGATGCCGAGTATGTGACCGAATTCGTGTGCCGATATGTTCATGAAGCTGTTCCTGCTGTATTTACGGCGCAGGTTGAGATGAATGTTGCCGGGGTGCCTTCTCGACCAGTTGATCATGAACGTCTCGGGGTGGAAGGAGCATCTGAACAGTCCCCAGCCCCAGCGCCACCAGCGGCTCATTACGTATGAGGTATTCGTCATCTTCGCGGGGAGGATGTTGATATGGGGCCTTCTGTCATTCATGTCTACCGTATGGAAGTGAACATTGAAGCCTGCGTTTCCCCAGTGGGTTACGATGCCTTCCTCGCACACTTTGGCGTAGGTCTCGCCCCAGCTCTCGTTAACCTTGAGAAGGCTCTCGTGAAAAGCCGCATAGCAGATGATGTCGTCTCCATCAAGCGTCACGGGATATCTGTTTACGGGGACATCTTTAACTTCGTTCATGTCATGATTGTAGCACAAGATTACATTATGGTTAAAAAGCGCCCCGGAGTATTCTTGCGCCGTGAATAATCATCTAAAATAGCATCATGAAGACTGTGGGAGACATCAAAAAACGCAGGATGAGACGCAGACAGGGAGGATTCTCTCTGCCTACGACACTGGTGCTCATCGCTTTCGTTGTGGTCGTAGTCATGTGTGCTACGAAGTATTACGATGTCAGAATGGCCAGGATCCGTCTCGAGGAGGAGAAAGCGGCGCTGGAAGCACAGCGTGCTGCCCTCGAGGACCGCAATAACAACATACTTGCAAGGGGTGTTGCCGGACAGGATTCCGCTTACGTCGAGAATGTCGCAAGATCGCAGCTCGACATGGTTTACCCCGGCGAGATCATCTTCAGGACATCCGGTACCTGATCACCTGATCATCTTAATCTGGAAACTGTCGAACTTAACCTTCTCGGGGTACTGTTCGTCGAAGAAAATTGTCTGGTGGAACGCTGCGAACTCGTGAGTGTTCTTCTTCATCCACATGGGAACAGGCACATCCATCTCGCGGCAGAGTATTATTATGGCCTCGCTTAACTCCATCGAAAAGCTTACTTCCGGATTCTCATATTTGATCTCTTTGAGTTTAAGCAGTCTGTTGCCCTTGTATGTACGTCCTTCGAGTTCCATTACACATTTTCACCTTAAGTTTGCCTATATTTTGCCTTGTTTAAGTCTGAAAGTAAACAAGCGTGATGTTATGATATAAGCGTAGCAGATAAGTGTTACAACAATAATGTTCCTTACTTCATAACACCCTCCTTTCAGGCACGAATAAACATTCGTGCCTTTTCTGTTGCCTGTATAAACAGTCCGAATAATATCCCTTTGTGCGTGTTAGACTCCTCTCAAATATATATGCGGAGGTGCGTATGACGGATTATCTTATTATTGCTTTGCTGATTGTTCTGACTGTTCTTGCCGTCATTATCCTGGTTAAGCTACGAAGGCCCGTGGAGACCGAGGAAGAGGACGACGGAAGGGAAGAGGAAGCTTTCATGCGTCTTATGGGGAAGCTCGATGAGAATAAGGAGGCTGTGAAGGTCATTACAGGACAGTTCGATGTCATGACCAAGAGCCAGTATGCCCAGAACAGGAGCATGCAGGAGTCAATCAACGCCTCGCTTAAGGAGAACCGTGAGGAGCAGTCTTCGAGGCTCGATACCCTTACAAGGTCCCAGAATACTTCATTCATCGAGTTCCGTAAGGAAATGAACGAGAGCTCTGACCGTCAGAACAAGGCGATAGTCAGCATGCAGAAGAGTACCGCCGATTCGGTTCTCGCGATGCAGAAGACAACGAGCGAGGCGCTTCTTAAGATGCAGGATCAGATGAATAAGACCTTGCAGACTTCCATCGAGAGCATGACCCGTTCCAATGAGAAGAAGCTCGATGAGATCAGGGGCGTCGTTACCGAGAAGCTCGATAAGACGCTTAACGAGAGACTTGATTCGAACTTCAAGCAGGTTGGCGAACAGATGGCGAACCTGTATAAGAGCCTCGGCGAGCTTCAGCAGCTGTCGACCGGAGTAACGAGCCTTAACAAGACATTGAGCAATGTTAAGACCAGAGGCAACTGGGGCGAGGTTCAGCTCGGCCGCATCCTGGAGCAGACACTCGCACGCGAACAGTACGAGGAGAATATCGCGACGAAGAGCGGTTCTTCCGACAGAGTTGAATATGCGATCAAGCTTCCGAACGAGGATGGTACCGCTTACCTTCCCATCGATGCGAAGTTCCCGGTCGATATCTATAACAGGATCGCTGAGGCGGCAGAGAACTGTGATGAGGCTGCTGTGAAGGCCGCGAGGGCGGAACTTACCAACAGGATCAAGCAGGAAGCAACTACGATAAGCGGTAAGTATCTTGATCCGCCGAACACCTCGGACTATGCGATTATGTATCTTCCGACCGAAGGCCTCTATGCTGAGGTTCTCCGGATAGACGGCCTCTCCGACTACTGCCAGAGCAAGCGGATAATGATCGCGGGCCCCACGACGATCATGGCTCTGCTTAATACGATATCCATAGGTTTCCGCCATATGGTCCTTAACAGGAAGAGTGAAGAGATCCGTAAGATCTTGGAAGCGACGAAGGGCCAGATAGATAAGCTTGAAGAAGCTGCAATAACTGCCGAGAAGCGTATAGATAAGGCGTCCGAGGCTGCGAAGGAGATAAGGCATCGAACCGGCATTATGAGGGGGAAGATGAGAAATATCTCCGCTATCGACTCCGAGGAGTCCGACAGAATCCTCGGAATCGAATCGGATATCGATGATTTATTCGACGAGGATTAAGCTTCGGCGATAACTTCGACCTCGACGAGAACGTTCTTCGGCAGTGTCTTGACGGCTACGCAGCTTCGAGCGGGGAGAGATGTGAAGTATCTGCCGTATACTTCGTTGAATGCGGCAAAGTCATTCATGTCGGCAAGGAAGCATGTCGTCTTGACTGCCTTGCCGAATGATGATCCGGCTGCTTCGAGAACGGCTTTGAGATTCTTCATTACCTGTTCGCTCTGTCCGTTTATGTCAGTTGCTTCGACAGTATTGGTATCGGGGTTGATCGCTATCTGCCCCGATGTGAATACGAAGCCGTTGCTTACGATAGCCTGGGAATAAGGACCTACTGCCTTTGGTGCGCTTTCTGTGTGGATTGTGTTCATGCTGTGTTCTCCTTATAGTGTTTTGAATCCGTGTTTTGCGAGTGCTTTTTTGATCTTGCTGATATGGTCATAATTACGGGTCTCGAGCGTAATCCGAAGATAGCATCCGTTGACGTCGCTTCCTTCATTGGCGCGCTCGTGATGTATCGAGATGACGTTGGCTCCGAGCTCTGAGAATATGCGTGATACCTCCATTAACTGACCGGGTTTATCGATGAGTTCGATGTTGGTCGAATATGTTCTTCCCGTCATGAGAAGACCGCGGCTTATGACTCTCGATAGTATCGTAACATCGATGTTTCCTCCGGACAAAAGACATACTGTCTTTTTGCCTTTGACCGGAACTTTGTTGAACATCGCCGCTGCCACTGACGCGGCGCCGGCGCCTTCCGTTACGAGCTTGTGCTGTTCCATCAGTGCCAGAATAGCCGCCGATATCTCGTCATCCGTGACGGTCACCACTTCATCGACATATTCGGATACATACCTGAACGTGTTGTCTCCGGGTTCTTTGACTGCTATGCCGTCGGCGATGGTGGATACCGAATCGAGGCGTTCCTTCTTCATGTCGTGAACTGAGTTGAACATGCTCGGGGCTCCTGCCGCCTGTACACCGTAGACTTTGATCGCAGGGTTTAAGGTCTTCAATGTGAATGCCACTCCTGATATGAGACCTCCGCCTCCGATGGGGACGATGACTGCCTCAAGTTCAGGCAGCTGTTCCAGAAGCTCGAGTCCGATCGTTCCCTGCCCCGTGATTACGAGTTCGTCATCGAACGGGTGAATGAATGTGTAACCCATCTCGTCCTTGAGTCTGAGTGCTTCGGCGTAGGCGTCATCATAAACGCCTTTTATAAGGCAGATCTCGGCTCCGTAACTTCTTGTTGCTTCGACTTTGGATATGGGAGCTCCGTCAGGGAGGCAGATGACGGATTTGATACCGTTCTTGGCAGCGGCCAGCGCAACGCCCTGAGCGTGATTTCCGGCTGAGCAGGCTATGACTCCCTTGGATTTCTCCTCGTCGCTTAACTGACTCATTTTGTAGTAGGCTCCCCTTACCTTAAATGAGCCGGTTATCTGAAGATTCTCAGTCTTGAGGAAGATCTCGGATTCCGGATTGATCTTGGGTGCGGATATTATGTCGGTCTGTCTTATGACCTTATCGAGTATGTATTTTGCGTGATAGACTTTGTCCAGTGTAAGCATTGTTTTATGTCCTTCCATTATTAAAGTTCAGTGATTATGTCGTCTATGGATCCGCCCGGCGGAAGCATCGGCAGAACGAATTCGTCGCAGTCGACGGCACAGTCAATGACGTAAGTTCCGTCATAGGAGAATGCCTCTTTGCAGGCGTTTTCGAGTTCCTGTTCCGTGAATACGAGCCTGCCTTTGGCACCGAAGCCTTCCGCTATCTTCACGAAGTCGGTGCCCCTCCCGAGAGTTGTTTCCGAGTAGTGCCTGTCGTAAAAAAGTGTCTGCCACTGTCTTACCATGCCGAGCACCCCGTTGTTCATGATGACTATGACGAGAGGAGTTTTCTTCGTTACAGAGGTTGTGAGCTCGTTAAGGTTCATACCGAAGCTTCCGTCTCCGGTGAAGAGCACGCTTCGAAGTCCGGTTGCTTTGCCCGCGCCGATCGCGGCTCCCATGCCGAAGCCCATTGTGCCTAAGCCTCCGCTTGTCAGAAACGTGCGTGTTCCTTTGTGCGGATAACGCTGAGCGGTCCACATCTGGTGCTGGCCCACGTCAGTTGCTACGGGAAGACCTTCTGAGAATCCGCTTACGATATCTATTACTTTGTACGGGTTGAGAAAGCCTTCGGGAGTCTTGCTCATCATGTTTATGGTGTGCCGGTCTTCCTCTTCGCGAAGTTCCCTGATCCGGTCCTTCCATTCGGGACGGGCCTTTGATTCAAGCTTAGGCAGGAGTCTTCCTAATGCATCCTTGAGGTCGCCTTCCATTGAGATGTCGGCGGGGATGTTCTTGTTGAGTTCTTTTCCATCGATATCGATGTGGATGATCCGGAAGTTTCTCGAGAATCTGTTCTTGTTGCCTGTGGCGCGGTCGGAGAACCGGACACCTACCGCGATGACGAGGTCTGCTTCATCCTCCGCCTTCGAAGAGGCGTAGTGTCCGTGCATGCCCTGCATGCCGAGAAAGTTCGGTGTGTCGTGCGGGACTGCGGACAATCCCATAAGTGTACTTCCCATCGGTGCATCGAGCTTCTCCGACAGGGCGAGAAGTTCTTCTTCGGCATTGGCGGATATAACACCGCCTCCAAAGTAGATAAAGGGTCTTCTGGACTTGTTTATCATGAGTGCGGCCGCATCAAGATAGGATTCGATTACAAGGCTTAGGGGAAGCTTATCGACCTTTTTGAAAGGCTTAACCTCGCAAACCGCAGTCTGGACATCAGTCGGGATGTCGATAAGTACCGGTCCGGGTCTTCCCGAGATGGCTGTCTGCCATGCCTCATAAAGGGTATCCTGAAGTCTGGTTACATCCTTGACGATCCAGTTGCGCTTGGTAACTGTTCTTGTGATCTCGACGGTGTTTACCTCCTGGAAGCTGTCCCTTCCCAGAAGAGAAGTCGCGACGTTGCCCGTGATGGCGATTACCGGGACCGAATCAAGATATGCCGTGGCAAGTCCCGTGATGATGTTGGTTGAGCCGGGGCCGGATGTCGCGATGACGACGCCGGGCCGCCCGCTGGATCTGGCATAGCCGTCCGCGGCATGCGAGGCTCCCTGCTCGTGGGCTGTGATAATGTGGGTGATACGGTCCTTATTCTCATAGAGTGCATCGAAAATCTTAAGGACCTGTCCTCCCGGGTAGCCGAATACCGTATCGCAGCCCTGCGATATCAGGAAATCGATAATGATCTTAGCGCCGTTTTGTTCCATGTGTTCCTCCTTGTGATTGTGAAATAAAAGCCCCGGCAGACGTTCTGCCGGGGCTTCGGTTAGCTTATGTCAATTAACGGATTTCAGTTATCTAAGCTTATGAAGGGCAGAACGACAAAACGCACGATCGATAATAATGATCGCGCTGATAATAATGCTGATAATAATGGCGGCTGCCTGAAGCATCATTGAGTCGTGCCCTTCCTTTGATAATGGAAGGATTATATTCCTAGAAACCGCCGCTGACAATGCAAAACAGCAAGAAAAAAGTGTCATTTTCGCACGGGTTCCGCTGTCAGCTTTATTTATGTGTGTTATACTATAGGACAGTTCGCGCTATGTGAGCTGTGGCCGGGGTCGGGTCTCGTGCAATTCGATCCCGTGAACCCTGTCAGGTCCGGAAGGAAGCAGCAGTAAGCGGTCTTTCGTTTGTGCCGCGAGGGTGCCTGTCCGGCTGCAGTTCAGATAGTGCGGGCTTTTTGATTTATGGGAGATCAACATGGAATACCAGGCTCTTTACAGACAGTTCAGACCGTCAAACTTCGATGAGATAGTTGAGCAGCGGGCTGCGGTTGCAACCCTGAGGAAGACCGTATTAACGGGTAAGATAGGACATGCCTACCTCTTCTGCGGCCAGAGGGGAACCGGTAAGACTTCAATCGCGAGAGTATTCGCGAGAGCCATCAACTGTGAGCATCCCGTAAACGGCAATCCGTGTAATGAATGTGCAATCTGTAAGGGCATATTAGACGGCTCCCTGATGGACGTTATCGAGATCGATGCCGCGTCCAACAGAAGCATCGACAACATAAGAAGCATCTGCGAGGAAGTAAGCTATGCTCCTTCCCGTGCGAAGTACAAGGTCTACATCATAGACGAGGTCCACATGATCACGACGGATGCGTTCAACGCACTCCTTAAGACTTTGGAAGAGCCGCCGGCGCACGCCGTATTCCTCTTCGCTACTACGGAGCCGCACCAGATTCCTGCGACCATTCTGTCGAGATGCCAGAGATTCGAGTTCAGGCGCATCTCCGTTGCCGCCATCAAGGGCAGGCTTAAGTACATATGCGAGAAGGAGAACATCAACTGCGGTGAAGACGCTCTCGAACTGATCGCGTCAATGAGTGACGGAGCCATGAGAGATGCCATCTCCTACTTGGATCAGGCTGCCGCCATGGCGTCGGGATCACTTATCACGCCTGAGGCGATCGAGGACATGACCGGCTCGGTAAACATTGATTTTATTTCAGATTTTGCAGCGATCCTGATAAACGGGCAGTACGACAAGCTCCCGGTTAAGTGTAAGGAGCTGTCAGACAGCGGACGTGATTTCATTCAGTTCACACTGGATCTGGCCGAATATTTCAGAAACCTTCTTATCGTAAGGGTTGTACCCGATCCGGTGAAGCTGATTCCCGCTTCAGTTAAGACGCTGAAGCGCATGTATGAGATAGCAAATCTTACGAATTCACAGACACTCGTGGCTTTCATAGCTTCGTTCTCGAAGACCGTGTCCGAGCTTAAGTGGTCGCCTTCCGTAAGAACCAGCTTCGAGATATCGATGCTGAGGCTCTGCGGCAGGAAGATCAAGGCAGAAGAGACGCCTCTTGTAATTCCCGATTTTACGAATCTTCAGAAGGAGGCCGCGAAGAGGATCTCCGAAGGAACCGTAAGTGATGAGAAGCCTGAGCCCTCGCCTGTTCCCGCCATTGCGAGAATGCCGGAGCCTGAGGTGAAGCCTGAGCCCGCGCCTGTTCCTGCAATTGCAAGAATGCCCGAGCCTGAGGTAAAACCCGAACCCGAGGCCCCCGAGAAGCCCGAAGTTTCTAAGGAACCTGAGCCTTCGAATGAGCCCGAACCCACTAAGGAGCCGGAACCTGTCGAAGCGCCTGCAGAAGAGTCTGCAGAAGAGTCTTCTGAGGAGCCCGATATCGAATCGCCTTTCGATGAGGAGGAGACACCTTCTCTTGAGCAGATACAGGCAAAGTTTGATGAGCTTAAGGCGAATCATGCGGGGCATTTTGGCAACGAGAGCATCGAGACCGCTGTTCCCGCGCCCGAAGACGATTATACTGATGACGCCATGATCCCGGGGGCTGTGGCAGGACCTTCCGATGCGCCGTTTGAGGATGAGGAAGAGGATGAGGACAAGCCTCTTGAGAATCAGATAGGACTTTTCTTCAACGAGGAGGAGAGGACCGAGGCTCCCAAGGTCGGAATCTTCGCGGATCTTTCCGATTCCGTTCTGGATGATATAGCGAAGGAAGACGAAGAAGAGGAAGAGGAGGCTCCCGCGGAGGATGTTTATGAAGAGGATGAGGACCTCCAGGCTCCGACCGGAAGGATCGGCGAGACCAGAAGATCCGCGCTCTCGACAGCTGTTGAGAGTTCTCCCATCGTAACCGCGAAGACGCCCAAGGAGGAGACGGACCCCAAGAAGATCTGGCTTGAGATAAAGTCTCTAGTCTTCGAGCAGGACAGGGCCATGGGTCAGTTCCTGGATGCATCCAGGCTTAAGCTTCTCGGTGAGGGCGCGTTCATCATAATCGCGAGCAACGACGGCAATGAGGCGAAGGCGATCGGAGCAGATCCGAGATTCATGCAGGTGTCTTCGTACATCAAGTCCCGCTATGCGAACATTAACCGCGTCTATTCATGTACTGCTGTTCAGTTCAATAACGTAATCAAGCTTTATCAGAGGCAGCATCCCGGCGAGCCGGTTCCGGTAATCGAGTGCGATGATGCGGCAAGCGATCCCGCGGCAGACTTCATCAATAGTCTGGGGCAGGCGGGTCTTAATACCGAAATACACTTCGGTGATGAGTGACGGCCTGTTATAGGGTATAATAGGTTGTTTTCGAACGAAGATTATAAATTACACGGAGGATAAGATAATGGCAAAAGGCTTTAAGGGCATGCCCGGCGGAATGGGCGGTATGGGTAACCTCATGGCTCAGGCACAGAAGATGCAGAAGGAGCTTGAGAAGGTTCAGATCGAGATCAAGGAGTTGAGAATTCCCGGTACTTCCGGCGGCGATAAGGTTAAGCTGGTATTGGGCGGCGATCACAAGATTTATAACCTCGAGATCGATCCTGAAGTTATCGATCCTGATGATTCCGAGATGCTTGCAGATCTCATCACAGCTGCTTACAACCAGGCTAACGATGAGCTCGAGGCTAAGTCCACAGAAATGATGAACAGAGTAACCGGCGGAGTTAAGATGCCGTTCTGATATGGACAGATATTCACCGTCAGTACAAAACCTGATAGCTAAGCTGGGATCGCTTCCCGGCATCGGAAGAAAGTCGGCTCAGAAGCTGGCTTTTTCCATACTGTCCATGTCCGAGGAAGAGGTTAATTCGATAACCGGGGCCATCGCTGATGCGAGAAGGCTCACGAAGCGCTGCGGCATCTGTCAGAACTTCACCGACAGCGATCCCTGTCCCATATGCTCTGATGCGAGAAGAGACAGGAGTGTCATCTGCGTGGTCGAGTCGCCGAGGGACGTGTCCGCTTTCGAGAGGATGCACGAGTATAACGGCCTTTACCATGTTCTGCACGGCGTCTACAACCCCGTGGGCAACATGAACATGAACGACATAACGCTGTCGGAGCTTTTCGCAAGGCTTGCAGAGCACTCCGAGGTGAAGGAAGTGATCGTGGCGACGAACCAGTCCGCGGAGGGCAATGCGACGGCGCTTTACATCTCGCGTCTGATCTCGCCTTCCGGCATTAAGGTAACGCGTCTGGCATCCGGGCTTCCCATGGGATCCGACATCGAGTATGCGGACGATCTGACGCTCGCGAATGCGCTTAAGGGCAGAAAGCAGGTGGGTTCCTAGTGGCAGACGAAGGCATGAGACTTGATAAATTCCTGAAGGTGTCCCGCATCATAAAGAGGCGCCAGGTGGCAAATGACGTATGTTCCGCGGGAAGGGTCACGGTCAACGGAAGACCCGCGAAGCCGTCGGTCAAGCTTAAGACGGGAGACGAGGTTACCATCGAATTCGGCAACGGCACGGTAGGTTTCCGCGTGCTCTCCATCGCGAACACGGTCCGTAAGGAAGACGCCGATTCGATGTACGAATTGATGTAAGTTGCTTCGCTACGTAAGTCCGCTCAGCGAACTTACACAACTCAGAAGAGTTTTGAATTAAGCACATTAATTGAAAACGTCCCCTTATTAATATAAAATAAGGGGACTTTTAATTTGCGGAGGAAGATATGGGTAAGATTATCCTGACCGGTGACAGACCGACCGGAAGGCTTCATATAGGACACTATGTAGGTTCGTTGAGAAGAAGAGTGGAACTTCAGAATTCCGGTGAATACGAGAAGATATTCATAATGATCGCCGATGCACAGGCGCTGACGGATAACGTCGATAATCCCGAGAAGATCAGGGAGAACATAATTGAGGTTGCGCTGGACTATCTGTCATGCGGAATTGATCCCGAGAAGTCCAATATCCTGATACAGTCCGAGATTTCCGAGCTTACGGAGCTCACATTCTATTACATGAACATGGTAACGGTCTCAAGACTTCAGAGAAATCCTACCGTTAAGTCTGAGATCCAGATGAGAAACTTCGAGGCATCCATCCCCGTTGGTTTCTTCTGCTATCCGATAAGCCAGGCTGCCGATATCACGGCATTTAAGGCTACAACGGTACCTGTAGGCGAGGACCAGCTTCCGATGATCGAGCAGGCACAGGAGATAGTTCACAAGTTTAACGCGACATATAAGGAAGAGGTTCTCGTAAGACCTGAGGCGCTTCTGCCCGGCAACGAGGTTTGCTCCAGACTTCCCGGCACTGACGGCAAGGCCAAGATGAGTAAGTCTCTCGGCAACTGCATCTATCTGTCAGATCCCGCCGACATGATCAAGAAGAAGGTCATGGGAATGTTTACGGATCCGAACCATTTAAGAGTTGAAGATCCGGGTTCACTCGAGGGCAACACGGTATTTACTTACCTCGACGCTTTCTGCAAGCCCGAGCATTTCGAGATGTTCGGCGATGAGCACAAGAGTCTCGACGAGATGAAGGAGCACTACCAAAGAGGCGGCCTTGGCGACGTTAAGGTAAAGAAGTTCCTTATCAACGTTCTCGAGGATGAGCTTGCTCCCATCAGAGCCAGAAGAGAAGAGCTTCAGAAGGACATTCCTTATGTTGTCGAAGTTCTTAAGAAGGGAACGGAGGCAGCCCGTGCGGAGGCTTCCAGGACTTTGGCAGAAGTTAAGCATGCAATGAGAATCAATTACTTTGAGGATGAGGCACTTATAAAGTCCTGGCAGGATAAGTTCAACGGTTGATCCCGGCAGATATCCGTTAGAGAGAGGGGGAGTCGAAGATGGATTATACGGCGCAGTACGAGGAACTTAATAAGATCATCAAAGAGTCGGAGCACATCGTCTTCTTCGGAGGCGCGGGTGTATCCACGGAGAGCGGCATACCTGACTTCCGTTCGAAGGACGGTCTTTATAACCAGCACGACGTAAGATTCGACTCGTATACTCCCGAGTATCTTCTCTCGATCAACTGTCTCATGGATGAGCCCAAGGTCTTCTATGAGTTCTACAGACAGAAGCTGAACGGCGAAGGCATCGAGCCCAACAAGGCCCACATCAAGCTCGCGAAGATGGAGAAGGCCGGTAAGCTCGACGGCATCATCACGCAGAATATCGACGGCCTCCATCAGAAGGCGGGAAGCGTCAATGTTCAGGAGGTTCACGGCACAACGCTCCGCAATTACTGTGCGCGCTGCCACAAGAAGTACCCCGCTGACTATATCTTCAAGTGTGACGAGGCCGTGCCGAAATGCAAGATCTGCGGAGGTCTCATAAGACCGGACGTAACGCTTTACGGCGAAGGTTTGCCGCAGGATGCATGGCAGAACTCGATGAAGCTTGTTGCAAATGCAGACTGCCTTATAATCGGCGGTACGTCCCTTGTGGTTAATCCCGCGGCTTCACTCGCATATACATTCAGGGGGGAGAATCTGATCATCATCAACCGTGATGCGACTTCCGCCGACAGAATGGCAAAACTTGTTTTCCACGAGAACATATCCACTGTTCTCGATAAGATAGAAATCTGATTCATCAGGGAGGGTAATGATGTTTAAGATCGGTATTATCGGATGCGGCAGAATGGCTGCAAAAATGATTGAGAGTATCAGGATGCTCGACGATGTCGAAGTAGTGGCTGTAGCTTCAAGAGAGAAGACGAGAGCTGCAAAATTCGCGAAGCAGAACTGTCCTGATGCGAAGGCTCTCGGTTCGTATGAGCAGATGACCAGGCAGAAGGATATCGACCTCGTTTACATCGCAACTCCTAATACATTTCACTATGAGAACGCGGTAATGTGCGTTAAGAACCACATGAACGTCCTCGTTGAGAAGCCTTTTACAATGAGCCGCGAAGAGGCGGACAGCATCTTTACAGAAGCCAAGAACAGAGGCGTATTCGTATGCGAGGCCATGTGGACTTCATTCATGCCTCTCCATAAGAAGATGATGGGCTGGATCAGGACCGGCAAGATCGGCTCGGTAAGATATATTCAGTCAAACCTCGGATACAACATTGAGGATGTACAGAGGATCACGGATCCCACACTGGGCGGAGGAGCTCACCTTGATCTCGGCGTTTATCCTCTCAATCTTGCCGTAAGCATACTCGGCGAGAATCTCGAGCCCGTATCCGTATATGCGCATAAGTATTCAACGGGAGTCGAGAAGGACGTAAGCTGTGTCCTCGAGCTTCCCAACGACGGTGCTCTCGCAGTATCGTTCGTAACCGTAGCATCACTTACGGACAGAGACGGTTCCGTAATCGGTGAGAACGGCTATATCAAGATTAAGAACATCAACGATTACGAGAGAATCGAACTTTATAACACCAGGGGTGAACTTATCGAAGCCGCTGACCGCGAGGGCATCAACTCGTATGCCGTCGAGATCAGGTCATGCATGGAGGCTATAAAGACAGGACTCATTCAGTGCCCTGAGATGCCCTGGCATAAGACTGCAACCATCGCGACTTTGAACGATAAGATCAGGAGAATGATCTGACGATGCCGCAGTATTTCGAGGCAAATCCCGATACTCCGTCGAACAGGAAGACTGTCGATTACCGCATCAACGGCATCAACTTCAGCTTTGTGACCGATACGGCCGTCTTCTCCAAGACCTCGGTCGATAAGGGCACGGACCTTCTTCTCGAGTCAGCCATAGCGGACATTAAGAAACGCGGTCCCGGAAGGGATGAGAGCCTTCTGGACTTAGGCTGCGGCTGGGGTGTCGTAGGCATTGTTATGAAGACCGTGTTCACGCTCTTTGACGTTACATGTGTCGATGTTAATTCGAGAGCCGTGGGTCTCGCGAAGGAGAATGCGAAGCTTAATCTTAGGGCACCGGACACCATCATGGTAAGCGATGTGCTCGCCTCTGTCCCCGAAGACAAGATGTTTGATACCGTCATCACGAATCCCCCCGTACGTGCGGGCAAGAAGACGGTGTTCGAGTTCTACGACCAGTCCTACGCGCACATGAAGGAAGGCGGCGCGATCTACGTTGTTCTCCAGAGGAAGCAGGGTGCCGACTCCACGAAGAAGAGGCTCACGGAGCTTTTTGGCAACTGCGAGACCATAGATATCAAGGGCGGATATCACGTCATGAAATCAGTTAAGGAGGCAAAGAGTGCTGCCGTTCACGATAACTGAGAGCCTGATGATGTTCTTCATATACGGTTTCATAGGCTGGGTAGTAGAGGTTATCTACTATGGAATCACCGAGGGCCAGTTCATCAACAGAGGCTTCCTTAACGGAGCGCTCTGTCCCGTTTACGGCATCGGTTTCTACTGTGTTATCTGGGCATTCCGTCCTTTTCTCGATTCATTCCCGGTACTGTTCTTCGGTTCTGCCATCGTCTGCACCGTTGTTGAACTTCTCGCGGGCGTGATCCTCTACGGCATATTCCACTTGAGGTGGTGGGACTACTCCGACTACAAGTTCAATCTGAATGGCTTCATCTGCCTTCGTTTCTCGATCTACTGGGGTATCGCGTGCAGCCTCGGAATGTACATGCTGCACCCCGCGGTAATGAGATTCATACACTGGATGTCGCCTCTTGCGCGCCAGATCGTACTTCTCATTCTCATTATCAACACGATCGTGGACATCATCGTTACCGTAACTGCCATCGTAGGCTTCAACAAGAAGATCAGGTTCCTCAACAACGTCTCCGACGTATACCGTATGCCTTCCAACAAGATCGGTTCGTCCATCTACGGCACGGTAGACACCATCGTAAAGCAGGCAACACCTGCGGTTCAGATGACGCAGAACGACTACAAGGAATTTACCGAGATCTACGCGGCACATCGAAAGGCAGAACGCGAGCTTGCCAAGGCCAACAGGGAAGAGGAGCGTCAGCTTCTCTCGAAGTATGCGCATGAGGGCAAGAAGAGTATCGTTAATTCGTCCAAGATGGCGGTGGATATGTCAAAGGCAGCGGTAGGCAAGTCTAAGGCGGTTGCCGTAGACGTGTCCAAGAAGGCTGTTGGAAAGGTCAAGAAACTTCTGCCTGAAGCAAGGCTCGCATCGAGACTTCGCTTCGGTAAGAATGATGAGAATGCGGAAGCTATCAGAGTGCTCAGACAGCACTATGCGGATGTTCTCGGAGCGGATTCGGACGAAGAACTCTTCGAGGATATGGAAGCAGTATAAAAACTATTTTGTGAGGTGTAAAAATGTCATCAGCATGTGAAGGCTGTGCTAAGGCCGGCAATTGCAACGAGCAGGATACCTGCAGTAAGAAGAACGGAATCGAGAAGCTTGAGTGTAACGACGCGTCCAAGATCAAGTGCGTGATCGGCATCGCGAGCGGCAAGGGCGGCGTAGGCAAGTCATTCGTAACAGCGACACTTGCGGCAAAACTCGCATCCGCGGGACTTTCAGTCGGCATCATGGATGCGGATATCACAGGTCCTTCGATCCCGAGAGCATTCGGCCTTAAGGGCATGCTCGAAGTCGGAGGTCAGGACAGGATCCAGCCTGCGGTAACGAAGAAGGGGATCAAGGTCGTAAGCCTTAACCTTCTTCTTGAAGATGAGAATTCTCCCGTTATCTGGAGAGGTCCGGTTCTCTCGGGTCTCGTAAGACAGTTCTGGACAGACGTCGAGTGGGGAATGCTCGATGTTCTTCTCATAGACATGCCTCCGGGCACAGGCGACATCCCGCTTACATTGTTCCAGTCCCTCCCTCTTGACGGACTGATCCTGGTATCGACGCCTCAGGAGCTCGTATCGATGATCGTCGCCAAGGCGGGCAACATGGCTTCCATGATGAACGTCAACATCCTTGGACTTGTAGAGAACATGGCTTATACGGTCTGCCCTCACTGCGGTGAGAAGATCAGCCTCTTCGGCAACGACGAAGTCCTTCTTAAGGAAGCTTCGGATGCGGGCATCAAGCTTCTTGATAAGCTTCCTCTGGATCCTTCTGTTACGGCTCTCGTTGATTCAGGCAATACCGAGAAGGTCGACGTAAGTGATCTGCTTGTTAATGCTTCCGAGGCTGTAAAGGCGCTTTTATGAGATTTAAGTCCTGTTCGACTGTTCTGATTGCAGGGCTGATCGCGATAACTCTTGCAGGTTGCGGCAAAACAACGGAATCCCGGGGTACGGAAGTGCCCGGGGCTTCATTCGACGAACAGACTTCTGCTGATTACTACAGGTATCTTGGCAACATAGATTACTCGACCGATGCTGCCGCTTTGGTGTGGGAACAGGTTGAAGGAGAGGATCCCGGAATATACGGGATACAGTACAGATACATCAACGACTTCAACGGTCTTACCGCACAGGAGGAGATACCGGTCTGTCTTTATTTCTACTCTTCTTCCGCGAGGGGCTCACAGAGCCTTACGGCGGGCGTGGAGGACCTGGCGCAGACGCTTGTCGGGCGTGTGCTTTTCGTTGCGGTGGACGGCGTTGAGGCAGACGCCATAAGCACAGCGTACCAGGTGGGCGGATATCCCGAGTTTATTCTTCTTAACGACAATGTCAGGGTGTCCACATTCTCCGGGTTCGAGATGGACGAGTGGAGCATAGACGATGTGTCGGCATGGCTCACGGAGAACGGATACGAGCCGGATTTAAGCATGCTTACGAGGTGATTATGGAATACGCATATCTAACAACTATAGGGCAGGACAGCCACAGATTTGAAGATGAGGTGTTCGACCCGGCACAAAACGGGATAATGCTCGGGGGAGTAAGTATTCCTTTTGACAGAAGGTTCAAGGCGAATTCCGACGGAGATGTTATCCTCCATGCAATAACGAATGCTGTCTCGGGATTGACCGGAGTCAATATCCTCGGAGGCGAAGCCGATAGGATCTGTCTCGAGCAGGGGATCAAAGATTCGAGGGTTTATCTTGAAGAAGGATTAAAATATCTTAAGGATGCATCGATAGTTCATGTGTCCATGACGATCGAGTGCCTGCGACCTAAACTGAAGGAGCATATACCTTCGATCAAAGAGTCTGTCGCAGGATTGCTCGGTATCAGTTCATCCCATGTCGGTATCACGGCAACGACCGGGGAAGGTCTTACGGGGTTCGGAAGAGGCGAAGGCATACAGGTATTTGCAGTAATGACATTTAAGGTTAAAGATTGAGGAAAAATGAATCTTAAAGCAGCAGGAGGAAAAAAGGTAATAAAGATCGCAGCAGCCGCCGTTATAGGCGTGCTCGTGCTCATTATGCTCTTTATTACATCAAAGTCCGTATTTACGACAAGTAATCTCTATATTCCCACTGAACAGTTTGTTCAGCTTCAAAGCGGAGTTCCGGTCAGCCAGGAGATCATCGTTCCGGGCAGATCGCCTGTATTGCGATCCGTAGCAGTTACATTTGCCACTAATTCCAGGAGCAATGAGGGCGAAGTGCTCGTTGAGCTTTTGGACGGTGACAGTGTCCTGGAACGCTGGAATATAGAAGCGTCGGAACTGCTCGACAATGCAATAAAGGAATTCTATTCGCCTCGGGGGATAAAGCTTAATGAGGGCGGAACTTATACATTAAGGATCACGGAGACCTTTGAGGGAGATAATAATATTGCCGTGGGACAGGCCCGGACCGGAGTATTGTCGTGCTATATGAAAACGTATGACAGTGCGAGCTGTTTTAAATGGTTCATATGCATGGCTCTTATCTTTATTGCGGGATTTATGGCATTGATCCTATGGGGAGGACTCCTTGAGAAGTCTTTTATGAATCTGGCGGTTACAGGTATAGCGGCGTTCTTGATATTGTTTATTCTCGGCTTTGATTTCTTTCCTGCGGTCATCCGTAATCTGACTGTAAGTAAGATACCCGCCCCGACAGATGTCATGGATACGATCGAACCGGGGCAGAAGAAGGAGTATTCTTTCTCCTACAGCGGCGACGGGTTTGATATGCTCGAGATATTCACATCAGGAGATAATGTTTCCGAATATGCCGTAACACTCGTAAATGAGACTACCGGAGTAACCTATTTTGATTCGGCCTTAGTGTCACATAACTGGAGGGTAAGTGCCGGGCGCCTCGGAATGATGCTGAGATGCGCCGATTCCCTGACTCCGGACAAGTACTTCGAAAGCGGGGATTATACACTTTCCATAGATAACCTTACTTCTGAAAAAGTCCTGGAAGTTGAGATCGTGCCGAATGATACCGAAGAGGGGACACCAACGATAACTTTTGCAGGCTTCAGACAATCCGGATTAGGCATAAAGGTTGCATCATTTTGTATTGCTTTAATGTATGTATATCTGGTTGCCATATCTGTAATGAGGACCCGGGGAAGATTCACGATAGAGAATTTCTTTCTTATTACGGTAATCCCGTTCTCGATAGTCTACTTTATATTCTTCCAGCCGTGGAATGTACCGGATGCAGGTGCGCATTTTCTCGCAAGCTACAGGTTCTCGAATCTGTTCTTATCAATCAAAGGAGACAACGAATGGTTTACCAGGGCTTGTGATGCATATTATTACAGATCCACAGAATGGTTTTCGGTAAATCCCGATCTTGAAGGGATAGCACATACACTCTTTGGAATAAGGGAAAGAGCGGTCGATGCGTCTCTTGTGGATATGCTTCCGCATGAAGATAAGATGAAATACTATTCTGTGATCAACTGGCTTCCTCAAAGTATCGGTCTTACGGCCGGAAGACTTCTCGGGATGAATCCTTCATTATGCCTGATATCGGCAAGGATCCTCATCCTCGCAGCGTATATCGGAGGATGCTATCGTGCAGTAAGGAATACTCCGGTCGGTAAGTCTGTTATCGCCTTTGCATCGTTGCTCCCCATTTCTTTGATGATGAGCAGTTCTTTCTCATACGATGCCATGGTTGTAATATCCGTTTTGAATTTTGTATCCATTGTACTGAAGTTAAGGTACGAGTATTCCCGTAAGGCTTTGATAGAAGCATTGATCTGGGCTTTTATGCTGGGTGCCGTTAAGGGAGGTTCCGGCCTTGTGCTGCTTCCTCTGCTATTGATCCTTATCAAAAAGGATAAGAAGAGCCTTATTGCTTCGGGATCGGTGATTGTTATGACTTTGTTATCTTATGTCCTGTTTTCCAAGATCCTGCCGTCTGATGAATTATTTCAGTTCGGCAAAGAGAACAGCGGGAATATGATGACCTCATTTGCATATACTCACCCGGTAGAATACATAAGCATGCTTGTGCGGACTTATCAGTATTTTATGGATGAATTCGTATTTGATGCGCTCGGATTGAGCCTGGCATTTGTGGAGCCGACCTTTACGGCGGTAACAGTTGCGGGGGCTGCAATCTCCATGGCCGTTTACTCCACATTTGAAAATGATGAGCTTAAGCTTAAAAAGAAAGACCGGTCGGTAATGGCTTTGATCATCCTCATTGTGGTGATCGCGACCCCTGCCATGCTTCTTTCCTATACTCCCGCAGGTTCGGGGATGATATACGGAATACAGGGAAGATACCTTTTCCCTGCGGTGCCGCTCATTATCCTCTGCCTTACCAAATTCGGATTGAAAAGATCAGACGGACAAAACCCGGATGGCCGGTCAATATCAATGAAAGTATGCATTGATGCTTATATTATCATCAATATGATCATGGTTTACCTCATGATGAAATTGTATTTGGGAAGATGAAAATGTCGGACAAGATAAGAGAATTGTTTATAAAGTATAAGAGTTTTATTTTCTACGCTGTATTCGGTGTGCTTACTACCGTTATCAACATAGCTGCGTACGCTCTGTGCTTTAAGGTCTTAGGACTTGCAAATGTACCGAGCGTTATCATCGCGTGGATCGTTGCCGTGCTGTTCGCGTTCATTACGAATAAGCTCTGGGTATTTGACAGCAAGAGCATGGATAAGAATACGGTAATATCCGAACTTATAAAGTTCATGGCGGCAAGACTTGCGACCGGCGGAATTGATCTTCTTATCATGTACATCGGAGTGGATATGATGCACGGACCTGAGATCATCCTGAAGGCTGTATCAAACGTTATCGTTATCATCTTAAACTACATCCTGAGCAGATTGATCGTATTTAAGAAGAAGTAATCCGACACATAAGGCATTAACTGATGCCTAATAAACAGTTCTTCAAAGTATTGACCATTGGTTTGTTCCTTCGAAGTTGGGATAATCTCATCAGTAAAACAAAAACACTTCGGAGGAGAATAATATGAAGGACAATATGGAACTTAATCTTAAGAATCTTAACGGAATAAGTAGCGTTGCCTATACACGCCCGAACGTCAGAGAAGACGGCAACAGCGGCAGAATGGTCCGCGGTCGTAACAACATAAATACCATATGCGGCGTGAGAATATATACTAACTGGTAATGTAATAGCTCCCGGTAATGGAGCTTCATTATTATGTCTTCAGAAGTGCTTCAGCGATCGCGATGTCTTCCGGTGTCGTGATCTTAATGTTCGAGTAGGATCCTTCGATGATCCTGACCTCATATCCCAGGATTTCAGCAAGAGCAGTGTCGTCAGTTGCTTCGATACCGTCTCTTGAAGCTCTGTCATAGATCTCTTCGAGCGTTCCGAACTTAAAGCACTGAGGGGTCTGAACCTCATACAGATTACTCCTTAAAGGAGTGTGATCGACTATCACAGGCTCCTTGTCCTCATGGCTTCTTACGACCTTGATCGTGTTCTTGGTCGCGACTCCCGATACGCAGACATCGATACCGTTCTCGCATATCGCGGAGAAGCATCTTCCCAGCGAATCGGAATCGATGAGGCACCTTGCTCCGTCGTGGATGAATACGGGATCTTTGTTCTCGGGATGAAGATCCTTCAGCGTGCGGACTCCGTTGCCGACCGATTCGGTTCTCGTGGCGCCTCCCTTGGCGAGGGCCTTGACCATTTTGTAATCGGACTTGCCCTTGATGTATTCTTCCCATGTGGATGCCGCATCAGGTGAGATTACGAGTATTGCTTCGATGTCCACACCGTACTCGTCCGCGAATCTTCTGAATGCCGCCATCGTTCTGTCTATAACGGAGATGCCGTCAACTTCCATGAACAGCTTGTTCTTATCGGAATGCATTCTGCTTCCGGATCCTGCTGCGGGAATTATCACGTAAAGTCTGTTATGAGAATAGGACATCTGTAGCCTCCGATACGTTATCTATGAAGAAGAACTCCGCCTTGCTGCTGCCCTTCACGGCATTCTTACAGCTCGAGGGGAGAACTATGTTCCTGATGCCGAGTCTGCCCGCTTCATCTATGCGGAGATTGAGGGATGATACGGGACGAAGCTCTCCTGTGAGTCCGACTTCTCCGAGGACCATGGTATCGGCCTTAAGGGGTATGCCTCTTGCCGAGGATACCACGGCTGCGATAAGAGCGAGATCACAGGCGGGATCCGTGACTCTTAAGCCTCCGATGACATTGATGAATACGTCCTTGGTATTAAGGTTGAGCTTGAACTGCTGTTCGGTGACAGCGAGAAGCATCGACGTTCTCGACCTGTCAGGTCCCGAGGTCATTCTCTGGGGCGTTCCGTAGCAGGTGTCGGCCGCGAGTGCCTGGATCTCTATCGTAAGTGCGCGTGCCCCCTCCACAATGGAAGTGATGGCTGAACCCGGAGCTTCAAGAGGACGTCCCGTGATCATAAGGGCGCTGGAACTGTCTACGGAGCGCAGACCCTGCTGCGTCATCTCGAAGAAAGCGAGTTCTCCCGATCTTCCGAATCTGTTCTTGACCGAACGGAGGATCCTGTAAGCGCCGGTGTTATCGCCTTCGAAGTAAAGAACGGTATCTACCATATGCTCTAAGGTCTTCGGACCTGCGATGGCACCATCCTTGGTCACGTGTCCGACGAGTATTATCGGAAGACCGTTGGACTTCGCGATTCGGATGAGTCCTGCCGTTACTTCCCTTGCTTGTGATACGCTTCCGGGTGTACCGTTCACGGATTCCGAATAAAGTGTCTGTATGGAATCGATGATGCAAAGCGAAGGCTTGACCTTGGCCAACTCCTCCGCGATCACCTCGAAGCATGTCTGCGCACAGATGATTATCCTGTCGCCCTTAACACCGAGTCTGTCTGCTCTCATCCTGATCTGGGCGGGAGACTCCTCGCCTGATACGTACATGATGTCCTGCTCACCCTCGAATGAATTCGCGAGCTGCAGAAGTATCGTAGATTTACCTATGCCGGGCTCGCCTCCCAGCAGGGTGACCGAGCCGTCTGTTATGCCCCCGCCGAATAATGTATCGAGCTGATCGATGCCCGTGTGGAAACGGATGTATTCTTCGTTGCCCGCATCGGCGAGCCTCACGGTCTCGCGTCTGTCGGTCCATGAATATGAGGACGCCTTAAATGCCGGCGAATCGCTCTTGCTGTTAGTGGAGGACTTGCCCTGTCCTGTTACTGTCGTTGATTCCACAAGGGTGTTGAAACTGCCGCAACCGGGGCATTTGCCCATCCACCCGGTGGTCTCATAACCGCATTCCTTGCAGAAAAATGTTACGTTCTTCTTAGCCATAATGAGAGTATAACACGGCAGGGCAGATTCTTATGACCGATTAATGTACCTCAAAACTGAGAATTTACGTCAAGTAAAAATACTTTACAGGAACTCCTTAAGTCTTCTTACGGCTTCCTTCGTGTTCTCTAAGGATCCGAATGCCGTGAGGCGGAAGTATCTGTCTCCGCCCTTGCCGAAGCCTTCACCCGGAGTACCGACTATCTGCACCTCATTAAGAAGCCTGTCGAAGAACTCCCAGCTACCGCATCCTTCGGGGCACTCCATCCAGACGTAAGGCGAGTTCTTGCCGCCGGTATAGAAGATCCCCTTCTCATCGAGAAGTTCCGTTATGAGTCTGGCGTTCTCCTTGTAGTATGCGATGTTGGACTCGCATGCGCTGATGCCCTCCTTCGAAAGCGCGGCTGCCGCAGCTCTCTGGACAGGGTAGGAGACACCGTTGAACTTCGTAGCCTGGCGTCTCTTCCAAAGCGCCATGATGCTCACATCTCCCGCCATAAGTGACGAAGGAATCAAAGTCCAGCCGCATCTTACTCCCGTGAAGCCCGCGAACTTTGAAAAGGAGCAGATCTCGATGGCGCATATGTCGGCCCCTTCGATCTCGAAGATCGTATGGGGGATGCTGTCTCGGCTTATGAAGGCCTCATAAGCCGAGTCGTAGATGATGAGGCTTCCTGTCTTAAGAGCGTAGTCTACCCATGCCTTAAGACTGTCCTTATCGTAGGAGGCGCCCGTCGGATTATTGGGGGAGCAAAGGTAGATCACGCTGCCTTCGATCTGCTCCGTAAGCTCTGAAGGCAGAGGCAGGAATCCGTTCTCCTTGGTTCCGTTAATGTAGGTTATGGAGTTGCCGCTCATCGTGTTCGAGTCGACGTAAACGGGGTAGACCGGGTCGGGGATTATGACGGGGTTGTTCCCTAAGATATCGACGATGTTTCCGAGGTCGCTCTTCGCTCCGTCAGAGACGAATATGGTATCGGTATCGACTTCAACTCCAAGGCTTCTGTAATGAACTGCGATCGCTTCTCTAAGGAAAGCGTATCCGTACTCGGGCGGGTAGCCTCTGAATGTCTCGCGGACGCCCATCTCCTCGCAGGCTTTGATCATCGCGTCAGTGACGGTTTTGGGCAGGGGGAGAGTGACGTCGCCGATGCCCATTCTGATTATCTTCGCATCGGGGTTGGCGTTCTCGTAAGCTCTCACTCTCGAGCCTATTTCAGAGAAAAGATAGGTCTGCCTGATGTTGCCGAAGTTGACGTTTGTTTTTATCTTCATAGGAAGCGCACTCTCCTTCTACAAAAAATGCGCTCACCCTGAGCTTATTTCCCGCCGGAAAATAACCTCAAGATGAACGCCGTTGTTCAAGACAGAAATCTATCATCTAATCCGGGCAATGTCAATCTTTGCCGTATGCTGTATAATTACAGTACTTCTTTAATGATCAGAGGACGGTTACAGTGCTGGAGACAAAGTGGAGCAAATATTACGGAGACTACGCTTTCACCCCCGACATAGACGTTAACAAGTCGGCATACGGAGCGTTGAAGGATACCGCCGGAAGACATCCTGACAGAGTTGCTGTTGAATACGGAAGGCGTAAGTTCACCTACGGCGAACTCATGTCGCTTATAGACAGGTACGCCTCAATCTTCGCGGCGCAGGGCATCGGACGCGGATCCAACGTAATGATCTCGTGCAGAAGAATGCCTCATCAGATAATATCTTTCTTTGCTTTGAATAAGATCGGGGCTTCTGCGATATTCATCATGAGAAATGCGGGACCCGAGGTATTCGGTAAACTCGGACAGACTCTCAAGGCTTCCCACATGATCTTCTCGGTAGATATCTTTAAAAAGTACAAGCACCTGTTCATGCATACGCCCATAAGGCAGATCATACTCGCGAGAAGCAGTGATTATTCCACGTCTGCAGATATTCTTAATCCCAATATCTGGGACCTTAAGAGGAATGAATCCTATGACATCGGACAGGATAATGGCGCTGGCGGCCCCGAGGTCGTATTCTGGACCGACCTTATGAACGGCGAGTACCCCGAGACCGAGGAGGTATCCGAGCCTGATAATACAGCGGTGTACTTCATGAGCGGTGTCGCCGCGGGACCGGTCAATATCGTAAAGCACAGTTCAAGGTCCCTGAATTCGCAGGCGATGATAAGTGCTTTCCTTCTTGGCAAAGGCGTTAACCGCGTGTTCTCGTTCATAAGAATGGACTTCTCGTTCGGCATGTGTTTTGCCATGTATACGACACTTGTCTCGGGAAATACTTATCTTATCAACACACAGATGGAGCTCGAGTTCTCGGGACGCGACATCAATAATTACAGGCCGGATGTAGTTATCGGATATCCGCAGATGATATCCGCCCTCATAGACAGCAGAAGGATAAACACCAGGACCATGAGCAGTATTAAGACCATTTGCTCATGCGGCAACATAATGACCGGTTCCGAATACCACAGGATCAAGGATTTCTTCAGCAAGAAGAATCTTGCTCCGAAGATAATGAGAATTTACGGCATCACGGAGACTGCGTCCGTATACATGTTCCTGCCGGAGGACGAGATCAGGCCCTCCGCTTTGGGCATACCGGTTCCGGGTGTAAGAATGAAGATCATAAACCCCGACAACAACGGTGAGCAGATGAACGGAACTTTGGGCGTAATTGCCGTCAACACGCCTTCTGGCATGTTGGGTTACGTCGATGCCGATGACGACACCAATACGGTCTTGAGAAGGCTTAACGACGGTGACATCTGGGTCATCTCGGGAGATCTCGGAACCGAGGGCGAGGACGGCATGTTCTACTTCGGCGGCACGAGACGGAGGCTTTTCGACAGGGGCGGGATGCATGTTTACCCGCAGCTTATCGAAGACGAGATTAGATCTGTTCTGGGCGTCGATGACTGCTGTGCGGTGCCTCTCGAGAGAGACGGGGAAACAATAGTGAAGGTCGCGGTCAAGCCGGATTCATCTATACTTTTTAACAACGACAGGCTGAATGAGCTTAAGGACGCCATCGAGCTTATGTGCGAGATGGAGATGCCGGAGCCCATGAGACCTGACGAGTACGAATTCATGGCATACCTGCCGGCTGAGAAATACGGAAGGGTAGATTACGAGAAGATCATCAGCATGTTTAAGGAGGAAGAGGATGAGCAGAAAGATAACCAGAATAGTGGCTCTGCTGCTGGCACTGTCGATGACGTATAGCATCGCGGGATGTTCCAAGATCGAGGACTTTTTTGACCTCGGAGGAAGCAGCAGAAGCGAGAGAAGAAGGGACAGAGATGACGACGAAGAAGATGAGACGGAAGAGACGGAGGAGACAGAACCTACCGAGACTTTGATTATCACGGATCCCACGGAGCCGTCTCAGACAGATCCTGCGATCGTGACTACGATGGCGGATCTTACATATCCCGATCACATTGCAACTTATGAGGAGTTACATCCCGCACACGCTCCCGGCACGGTAAGCGGACAGCAGGCGGTAGATCTTCTTAACGACATCGAAAGGGAAGTCATCATCGACACCTTCGAGAATAACTACGTGTATGCTTCCATATTCTTCTCCGATCCCGAGAGCTTCGGCCTCGAGTTCAATGAAGACAATATCGGATGGGGAGAGGTAGACACCGAAGTTTACGAGGATATCGAGGAGATCGTTGAGATCGTAAATGAGCTTTATACCATCGATCGTGACAGCCTCGGTATCGATGACCGTATCTTCTACGACAAGCTTCTGTACGATATGGAGCTCTCACTTTACGCTTCACAGTATTCCGCTTTCAATTATTACGAGAGCGTGCTGAAGGATATAACCGGACCTCAGAGCGAAGTCCTGTTTGTTCTCGATGTGCTGGAGTTCGAGACTGTCGAGGATGCCGAGAATTACATTCTCGTTCTCCGCGACATCGACAGATACTATGATGCCCTCTGTGCATTCGAGGAGAGACGAGTCGATTATGGCTTCGTCAATTCCGATGACGTCTATGAGTCAGTAGCGGAGAGCTTTGACAACCTCGTATCCCAGTCGGAGGACTGCTTCCTCTACGATTCATTCAGAGAAAGACTCAATAACATTCCGGGCCTGTCCTCTACTGAAAGATACGCTCTTATTGAGGAGCACGATCAGGTCATGCACGATATCGTTTTCCCTGAATTCCAGGAGTGTGCGGACAGGATCAGGGCACTCGAGTGCGGTGCGCCTTCCGTAGGCGTCTGCTCCTATCCCGGAGGCGATGCTTATTATGCATTCATCTTCGCGACACAGACCAATACCGGCAAGCCCATTGACCAGTGCATAGAGGAGCTCGAGGCATATTCTGACTCCGTAAGAGACACCATGATGTCCATTGCGACATCAGGTGATACGACATGGCTTGATGAGTATCTCGACCACGACTATTCGCAGGGTGATACACAGGATAATCTCGATTACCTCTACGGTGAGATCCAGGCGGATTTCCCTCCGATTCCCGATCATGAGTACAGACTTATGACCGTGCCCGAGGTATTCTCAGACAGCTTCTCTGCCGCGGCATTCCTGGGTTACCACCTCGATAGATTCGATTCCAACATCATCATCACGAACGAGCAGCAGATAAGGCCCACTCACGGTACCGTGTGTGCTCACGAGGGATATCCCGGACACATGTATGAGTCCGTATATCACAGAAGCATCACGGATCATCCGTATATGTATCTTGCCGATTCGATCGGATATGCGGAAGGATGGGCAAATTATGTCCAGTTCTATTCCTACAGATATTTCAGCACTTCAACAGCCGCAACCCTGGTAAGCATCGAGGATCAGATCAACACTATCCTGTTTGCAAGATTTGACATCGGCATCAATTACGAGGGATGGACGGCACAGGACTGCGCCGACTGGGTAAGCAGCCTGCTCGGACAGGTAGTCCGTCCCGCTGATATCATGGATGCATACAACCTCCTGCTCGTAGACCCGGGTTACGGAGCCAAGTACGGCATCGGTTATCTTAATACCGGCATGATCATTGCCCAGCTTCAGGATGAGTTCCCCGACGCGAGTATGCTCGAGATCCATACGGCATATCTCAATGCCCAGGCGGGAACCTATGAGCAGATAATCGAGAATGCGAGAATGTTCCTTGAGGATGAGGAGTTCATCTATCCTGTTGATTCATGGGGTGATGAGTTCGAAGGAAATCCGTTCAGCTCAGGATACGGTTCCGGTTCCGGAGGAGGTTCATCATCAGGAGGATCGTCCTCAGGCGGAGGACTTCTGCCCGGACACTGATAAGGCAATCTGCAAAGGCCGTAAACGGGCCGTCTGACCTAAGGGTCGGGCGGCTCTTATTAATAATTAGTAATTAAGGTAAAAAACATTTGTCAAAAAAAACATTGTGTTATAATTAATCTGTATATTTATTCGGAGGTTGCACATGGCGGTTTTAACGAATCTGGCAAGTACCCTTACAGCCAGATATTTCCCATCTAAGACATTAACTGATGCATTTTATCTGGACGGTCGACTTTTTGGTAAGAGAGAGGCACGTCAGGCTGATATAACAATAGAGAAGAACGAGAGAGGATATTTCCTTTCAGTATTTGCACACCCCAAGCTTTCAAATTACGAACCCGGCATGATGCCGCCTTATGAGCCGGAGCTTCGTGGTACATGTAATGAAGTCAAGTTCGGACACAAAGAGATAGATGAGATGATCGAGGGATTCCTTACTACCGCTGTGGATGTCACGGGTAAGTCAAGGATCGCGGAGGCTGATGACAGGACTCCGTATTTCTCCGGAATAATCATCAGGGATTCAGAGGCTTTTGCGGTAACTATCGGAACAGGTCTCGCATTCCTCTACAGAGACGATACGCTCTATCCTCTTACGGATGCTGGCATCCCCATGGAGCCTATCGATGCCCGGGGCAACAGAGTAGCGGATTTCCTTTACTACTGTTCGTCCAAGACGGCTAATGCCCTCTGGTCCAATTTCTTCACACTCGCTCAGGATGACTGCATCATCCTCTGCAACAAGGAAGTCTACGATGCTCTCGGACAAAGAGAGATTTTGAGAATACTCGACGAGGCTGATGACCAGTGCGATGCTGCAGGCGTCATCATTACACAGGCTTCCGCGAGAATGCCTGACGTTCCGATGCAGTTTGCCATCTCATTCGTTGAGGACGTTGTCTCCGATGAGAAGAAGGGGCTGTTCGGATTCAGGAAGAAGGCTAAGGAAGAAGATACTTCCGAGATGAGCATCCAGTCCACATTCGACGGCGGACTCGTAGGTGCGGCTGCTAATGCAGCGGCAGCTTCAGGTTTTGCCGGCAGCATGACGATCGACGAGTACCAGCCTGCGGGCGGCAACTCATTCGTTATGTTCGGTGACAATGCCGCCAACATTGTTCCCCCTGCAGCAAATCAGCAGGCTACGGGCAATCAGGGCATCGTCGTTGAGCCTCCCAAGCAGAGTAAGGACGGGGATTTTGTTCAGTTCCTCGATCCTTCTGTCAATAAGGGCGTATCCGAAGTAAGTGCCGAGGATGTCATGAAGACACTGTTCCGGGATTCCGTTAAGGCTGCTTCAGTCGGAGCAGGAGTTGCAGGTGCAGCTGCTGCCGCAGGAGCTGCAGGAACAGCAGCCGCAGGAGCCGCACAGACAGCGGCAGCCGGAACGGCCGCAGCAGGTGCGGTTGCCGGAGCCGCGGCAGGCGCCGCAGCAGCAGGAAGTGCTGCTGAGTCCATCTTCGTGAATGAAGCGGTTAATCCTTTCGCTGATATGGATGTCACAGCTTCTGATTCCATGAAGCCGGTCTCCACGACTAAGTTCACGATCAATAATGATTCCGACGCCGATAAGACGAAGGCTGTCGAGAGACTTGATGCCGCATTCATGGCGAAGCTTGAGCAGGAGAGCGCAGAGGCAGCTTCCACTGATGTTAAGGCTGTCGAGAGTGCAGTCAGCGCCATGACCGGTGCGGAAGCATCATTTGTACAGAATAATCCTTTCGTAGTTGCAAAGGAGCCTGCTCCTGTAGTTCCCGAAGCACCTGCGCCTGAAGTTGTAATCCCCGAAGTTGCGGCTCCGAAGGTCGTTCCCGCAGAGCCTGTCGCAACTTCTCCTTTCGTTGCGGAATCCTATGCTGCACCCAAGGCTCCCGAAGAACCCGCACCGGTTCCCGAGCAGCCGACGGCGGGCACATTTGTATTCTCGCAGGGTTCTGAAGATACGGTGGTTCCCGATGTTGCTGCTCAGAATGCAGTCAGCAGCTTCGATCCATATAGTGTAGGAAGCGGCGAGGAGATGCAGAATGCCGAGCCTCCTGTATTCGGCGAGAGTGTTCTGACAGCTCCCACAGACGAAGAGATCAAGGAAGCATCCGAGGGAATCCCCGTTCCTGAGTTCGACATCAGAAGTGAAGCTCCTAAGATCGATGAGTCCGACAAGTTAGGAGTTGAGTTCCCCGTGAGTAAAGACTACGACAAACCGACTGATCAGAACACCGTAAACGATGCACCCGAGACCGGAAGCGACTTCAGCCTGCCTTTTGAGAACGGAGCTGAGACTGTCAACGATCTGCCTGAGCCTGTACCCGAGCAGATCCCCGAGATGCCGGTATACGGAGCTAATGACTACCAGTCACCTGTTGCTGCGACCAACGCTGATGTTGCAGTGAATACACCTGACCAGGGCGTTTATTCCTACGGTCAGATGGTTAATAACGAGAATATGTCAGAAGAGCCTGTTCCCGAGATGCCTGTGGATTACGGTTACGCAGCTGCCGCACCCGATCCGTTCATGGGACAGACAGAGGTTCCTTCGGAGCCTGCTTCTGGCCAGTCTGCTTATGAGTCTTTAAGCCCCACATCTTACGGCCCTTACGACGAGCAGCCGTATATGGAAGGCAAGTACGGATATACTCCCGGACAGTACCAGGAAGGTTATGACAACCCTGCAGGTGAGCCGGGTGCCGTGCCTCCGAGTTCTGACGATGATTGGATCAACTCCATTCTTGGAATAGATGACAGTGCCTTTGATATGGCAGGTGCTGCTGCCGGTACAGCCGCTGCAGCCGCCGCAGAAGGCATGGAGGCAGGAGGTGCAGCTATGGCAGATAACGGTTACGGATATAACCGCCAGCCCGCTCCTACCGGTGTTCCCCAGATGCAGAGAAGGGCTCCTTCTCCCGCTAGGCCCAGAACATCGGCTTCCGGCAACGGCAACGGCGGCGGCAAGAGGAAGGTTCCTCATCTTAACAGGAACGGTTACATGTTCCTGGCATTCGTCATCGTATGTCTTGTCTGCCTGATCATCCTCATCAGCGCGATCGTAAGATCCTGCGGCAAGGAGAATGCAGAGGTTACCGAGACATCAGCTGACGTAGCCGTAGTTGAGACACAGCCTGTAGAGACACAGCCCGTTGAGACAACGGCAACACAGGATCCTTCGTATCCTATCGGAAGATTCCAGTTCTCCGATTACATCGGTTACAGAACATGGTGGGATCTGTTCAACAATGTTTACGGTATCGACGATATTGCAAATACATCTGACCCGAGAATCCAGATCATCCTGAGCTACAACGGTCTCGATGCCTCCTATACACCGAGCACCGGAGACGCTCTCCTGCTGCCTCCAGTAGGTGTACTTGACGGAACGATCCCCGTAACATTCCAGGCGGGCGGAGCTTCTTCTTCCGCATCGAGCGGCGTAAGCGGAGAGATCCAGACAGTTGAGGGTGCAGCGGAGACTGAGGCTGCTCCTGCTGATCCGGCAGCGGCTGATGCTGCTGCGGCACCTGTTGAAGGCGAGGCTGCTCCTGCCGCATAACCACTCAATTGAAAATTATATCTGCACAAGAGCCGGCGATTTTGTACCCGCCGGCTCTTATTATGCCTTTTTGTAATAAATAGAAGGATATTTTTATTATATAGGCGCCTTTATCGTGCTATAATCTGTAAGTTGTTTTTATGTATATAGGAAGGAACGTTTAAGTATGCACAAGAAACTATTTATACCGGGACCTGTTGAAGTTGCTCCTGAAGTGCTCGAGAAGATGGCTACTCCTCTTATCGGACACAGGACTAAGGAGGCTACGGCATTACAGCAGAGCATTTCCGAGAAGATGCAGAAGGTTATGGCAACAAAGAACACTATCGTTCTCTCCACTTCCTCAGGAAGCGGACTTATGGAAGGTGCCGTAAGATGTTTTACAAAGAAGCGCGCTGCAGTATTCTCCATCGGAGCTTTCGGTAAGAGATGGTACAAGATGTGCACAGCTAACGGTATCCCTGCAGATATCTTCGAGAGCGAGCTCGGACAGATCACAACACCCGAGATGATCGAGGAGGCTCTCTCCACAGGCAAGTATGACCTTATCACGATCACACAGAACGAGACTTCCACAGGTGTTCACAATCCTATGGCAAGACTTGCTGAAGTTTATAAGAAGTATCCCGACGTTATCGTCTGCGTTGATACGGTTTCCTCAATGGCAGGTGACTTCGTTCCCGTAGATGAACTCGGAATCGACGTATGCATCACTTCCACTCAGAAGTGCCTCGGTGTTCCTCCGGGAATGGCTATCGCAGCCGTATCCGACAGAGCTATCGAGAAGGCTAAGACCATCGAGAACAGAGGTCTCTACTTCGACTATGTGGAGCTTGTTAAGTTCGTAAAGGAGAAGCCTTATCAGTATCCTTCCACACCTTCTCTGTCACACATGTTCGCTTTGGACTATCAGCTTGACAGGATCCTCGAGGAAGGTCTCGAGAACAGATATGCAAGACACGCAAGACTTGCAGCCAAGGTTCAGGACTGGGCTAAGACACACGGCGGTCTTTACTCCGATCCCGAGAATCTCTCCGTTACGGTAACATGCGTAAACAATACAACAGGTCATCCGTTCTCCGATATCAACAAGGCTATGGGAGAGAAGGGCTGGCTTATCAGCAACGGTTACGGAGATCTGAAGGACAAGACATTCAGGATCGCGCACATGGCTGATACGACGGACGAAGAGATGGATGCACTTCTCAAAGATCTCGATGAGGTTCTCGCGTCTCTTTAATAACGAGCATAAAGCATAAGGAGCATAAAGAAATGAAGGTATTAATCACAGAAAGCATTGCAGAGCAGTCTGTACAGTACTTAAGAGATCAGGGTTATGAGGTTGAGGAGTATCTCGGCCATTCCCAGGAAGAGATCAACGAGCACATCAAGGGCTTCGATGCACTCATCGTAAGATCCGCTACCAAGGTTGGTCCCGAGCTTCTTGACAACGCTGACTGTCTCAAGGCAGTAGGCCGTGCAGGAACAGGTATCGACAACATCGACGTTAAGGCTTGTACAGAGCACGGCGTCATCGCTCTTAACACACCTACGGCTAACAATATGGCTGCCGGTGAGCTCGCTGTAGGACATGCTTTCGTAGTATTCAGAAATATCTGTGCTGCCAACGAGGGCGTACACAACGGTGACTTCAGAAGAGGTCAGTGGACCGGTTATGAGCTCGAGGGCAAGACAGCAGGTGTTATCGGCTTGGGAAGAATCGGTTCAATCGTTGCAAGAAAGCTCAAGGGTATCGGAATGAACGTTATCGCTTACGATCCTTTCGTCCCTTCCGAGAAGTTCGAGAAGCTCGGCGTAGGCCGCTGCCAGACTCTCGATGAGCTCCTTCCCCAGGTTGATCTCATCACACTTCACACACCTAAGACGAAGGATACATACAACATGCTCGCTAAGGAGCAGCTCTACAAGTGTAAGAGAGGTGTCCGTATCGTTAATGCCGCAAGAGGTGGTCTCGTTAACGAGCAGGATCTCGCAGACGCACTTGCTGAGGGTCAGGTTGCAGCAGCTGCAATCGACGTATTCGACAAGGAGCCTTCTTACAACAAGAAGCCCGGCGAGCAGGAGTTCGACAACGTTCTTCTCCACGCTCCCAACTGCTACATCACACCTCACCTCGGAGCTTCCACAGTTGAGGCTACTGACAAGGTTGGTTCACAGGTGGTTGAACTTATCGACGGCGCTTTGAAGGGTGAGCTCGTAGCTGCTATCAACATGCCCCAGTTCTCCGGAAGCATCGATGAGATCAAGCCTTACTGCTCACTTGCTGAGAAGATCGGCCGCATGTATTTCCAGGCTGAGGCTACTCCCATCAAGAAGGTTGAAGTCAGATACAGAGGCGAGCTCGCAGACAACTCCGGCACAGGCGTTATCACACTCTCTCTTGTAATGGGACTTCTCAAGGGCATGGGCAACGATCACGTATCTTATGTTAATGCTCAGGACAATCTCGCTGAGAGCGGTATCGAAGTAGTTGAGACTAAGGATCCTTCCATCCAGAAGTACAACAATCTCATCAACGTTAAGTTCTATACAGAGGACGGCCGTGAGCTTAAGATCAACGGTACTGTATTCGCACCCGACACAGAGGTTATCGTCTCATTCTTCGGTTATGAGATGAACTGCCCTCTGTCCAACACTGTTCTTGCTATCAAGAACAACGATGTTCCGGGCGTTATCGGAAGAATCGCTACAATACTCGGCAAGCACAACATCAATATCTCCTCCATGTACTGGGGAAGAAAGAATCAGGACGGTTCAGACAACCCGCACGCTCAGGCATTCGTAGCCGTAGAGCAGCCGGTTACACAGAAGATCATCGATGAGCTTGAGAAGGCTGAAGGCGTTCTTAAGGTCTCACTCCTCGAACTCGACTGACATAATAAGTGAAGTATCACTTCAGTAACAAAAAAGGCTGGATGAACGACCCCAACGGACTTGTGTTCTACAGGGGTCGTTTTCACGCTTTCTTCCAGCATTATCCTCACGCACCGAGGTGGGGGCAGATGCATTGGGGTCACTGCGTCTCCGATGATCTTATAAGCTGGGAGGAGCTCCCGATCGCGCTTTATCCCGACATGCCTTACGACAATGGAACCAACGGCGGCTGCTTCTCCGGATCTGCGATAGAGAAGGACGGCAGGCTTTACCTGTTCTATACATCCGTTGATGAGGAAGGAAATCAGACCCAGTCCGTGGCTTTTACCGACGACGGTCTTACCTTCACAAAGTACGAAGGCAACCCGGTAATAAGAGAGAACCCCATAGGGAACAGCAGGGAATTCCGAGACCCCAAGGTATTCGAGTATCAGGGCGAGTACAGGATGGTTGTAGGCGCAGGTTCTAAGCACAACACCGGATCTGTTCTGATTTACAGATCCGAGGATCTTCTTAACTGGGAATATCTGGGCGAGCTTCTGACTGACGGCAGATTCGGCAATATAATTGAGTGCCCGAATCTTTTTGAAGTTGACGGGAAGTGGGTGCTGATGTTCTCGTCCATCAAGGCGATGCCGCACAGGGTTATCTTCGCCGCAGGTGAGTTCGACGGAACTTCTTTCACACCTGAGATTCCTGACGGGCAGCCCGATTCATGGCCCTACTTCACGATAGAGACGGGGCCGGACTTCTATGCGCCTCAGATACTTGACGCTCCCGACGGAAGGAAGATCAACATCGCGTGGATGTACAACTGGAACCGCCGCGAGGACAAGGGGCAGCTTCAGGTGGGAGCCTTCACCTTCCCCCGCGAAATGGCTTTCGACAGGGCGGGCAGGCTTACGATGCTTCCCATTACGGAGGGACTTCACCTTCTTAAGAAGGAATCGACTTTTGTTTCTTACGAGAACGGGAGACTTCGCGTAAGATTCGGCGACAGGACCGTCCTCGAAAGGCCTTATGCACACGAGCCCGATGTGCTGACGCTCGAGGATGTCGGCAGCGTGGAACTGTTTATTAACGGAGGAACTGAAAACATTACGGTATACGTATGTTAGAATGTGACTTATGATCAGTGTGGTTTTGTTGGCGTATAAGGAGGCAGAGAGCCTCACGATTCTCTTTCCGAGACTTATCGAGAAGATGGATTCTCTGGGGGAGGAGTATGAACTCATAGTAGTTGATACCGCGAAGCCACTCGATAATACGAGTGAAGTATGTGAGAAGTTCGGTGCGAGGTACGTGAACCAGGAGGATCCCGGCTTCGGAGGCGCCTACCGTAAGGGCATATCGGTCATCAAAGGTGACAAGATGCTCGTTCTGGACAGCGACGGATCACATGACCCGAAGTACATACCCGACATCTATAACAAGTACAAGGAAGGCTACGACGTCGTCATCGGCTCGCGCTACACGAAGGGCGGCAAGACGGAGGATGCGGTAACGTCGAGGATCATGTCTCATATCCTTAACGGCGTCTACAGAGTCGTTACCGGCGTCAAGGCGAAGGATCTGTCGACGAACTTCAGAATATACAGGGCTGACCTCATTAGGCAGGTTAAGCTGTCTTCGGTAAACTACGATGTCCTGGAGGAAGTTCTTCTTCTGATGAAGCTCAAGGCGGGGAAGAAGAATTTCAGGGTCGGCGAGATACCGATCACGTTCAATAAGAGAATCGCGGGTGAGTCGAAGCGAAGGCTCATACCGTTCATAATAAGCTACATCAAGACGATGTTCAGACTTATAGGAATCAGAATAAAGGGAGCGAATTGACCGCTCCTTTTATTCTGTAGAGATTATCAGTTCTCCTTGTAGCTTCCGAGGAAAGTGAATTCGTTAGGCTCGCTGTCGAGCTGGCAGAGAAGGTTGATGAATTCCTCCGAATAGACCGATGCCTCGACGTCGAGATAGAACATGAATTCGAAGTCCTTGCCTTCGATGGGGCGGGACTCGAGTTTGGTGAGGTTAAGTCCGAGGGCAGAGAATCTCGCGAGCATGTCTGATAGTGAACCCGGTGTGTGCCCGAGGGATAGCATGATGGACGCCTTGTCCGCGCCGGGATATATCTCGAGGTCTTTGCAGATGACGATGAACCTCGTGTAGTTGTGGTCGGAGTTCTGAACCTTGTCGTTCATCACATCAAGACCGTAGAGGGAAGCGCAGTCGGGGGAGGAGATGGCAGCGATGTCGTCACGCTCGCTGTTAGCGACCATCTGTGCCGCGACCGCCGTGTTGGCGACGATGTTTACCTTGATTTCCTGATGCTCGCGGAGGAACTTGCTGCACTGGCCAATTGCCTGGCTATGGGAATAGACTTCCTTTATGTCTTCAAGCTTCGTTCCGGGCTTGGCGAGAAGCCTGTGCGAGATCTGAAGCTTCATCGCGCGGACGATGTGGAACTTATGAGACTTCATGAGGTCGTACACCTGCGTCACGGAGCCGTAGGATGAGTTCTCGATGGGGAGCACGCCGTACTTGCAAAGCCCCGCCTCGACTGCGTGGAACACACCGTCGAATGTGCGGAAGTACATGATGTCAGCATTAGCGAAAAGCTTGTCCGTGGCGATCTGCGAGTATGCGCCCTCGATGCCCTGGCACGCGACGAAAGCGGAATCGGGGAATATCTTGGGCGTATTCATAAGAGCGTCCTCTATCGTCTTATCCAATGTGGAAGAGCCCTCTGTATGAGTCGATGAATATGAATGCGACAACCCGAAGAGCGTACGGAACAAAGTCTTCTCAAGTGTTGTGACGGTTGCGTCGCCTTCGTCGTTCAGTGCATAGACGAAGTGTCTCTCGTAATCTCTGGGTGCATTCATGCGGATCCTCTGCGATACGAGTTCTGCGATCTTACTGTCGAGCTGTTCAGGTGTCATGTTTTTGTCCTCCGTTTGTCTGAATAAGAAAAGGCCCCGCAGTTCTCACTGCAGGGCCTGTGCTTATCTGTTCAATCCTGAATGTCACATTTTTTGCAGTGAGAACTTCTTCGATTCCGTAAAGAAACCAAAACCAAAAAAGAAATCAAAGCCTGTAAAAATGTTTCTGTTCATGGTTGGCATTATAAACGTAGTGGTTTTGATTGGCAATAGTTAATTGAAACTTTTGATCGCAGTCATGAATAGTTCCTGTATGCGGTCCTCTGGCTCCGGGCCCAGTTTATCAACGTCTTCAAGACGTATCATGCCACCCGCCATGAAAGAGTGCCCGCCTCCGGAACCTATTCCGTTAAGAGCAGATTCCGTGAGAATGCCCGCATCGACACTCGGGATCTCCGAACGGACCGAGAATTTCCAGCCGTCATCTCTCGTCGCATATACGACTGCCACCTCGACTTCGATGAGTGACAGAATAAAGTCAGCCACGATGGCAACGAGCGCATCGGGACAGGAGAATTCGATCTTCGCGAATCCGACATTATCGTAGAGGACCATGTTCTTGATGGCGTCGCCGTATGCCCTTAAGTTGTCGAATTCCATCGAATTCTTCTCGAGCTTCCGGATTATCGATTCGTCTGCATATGCAAAAAGGAAACCGTATACATCTATGTCTTCTTCGGTGACACCTCTTGTAAGGTTCAGTGTATCCATCTTAAGTCCGTAAAGAAGGGCGGTCGCGATGTTCACATCAACCGGGACGCCAAGTTCCCTGAAGTACCCCGCTATTATCGTCGCACAGCTTCCGACTATCCTGATATCGCGGAAGAACATATTGCCGTTCTCCTTCAAAGGATGGTGATCTATGGCGGCGATCTCGTCGCCCTCGAGATCCTCTATGTTGCCTGCCCCTTTCTGCGAATCCACACAGATAATATAGTCATCCGGTGACATGCCGGATATGAATTCTTCCTTAGACCTTATATCTATACCGAGGGACTCAGTCATCTTCCTGGTGCTTAAATGGTCGATCCGTCCCACATAGCAGATTGTGGATTCGATACCGAAGTATTTGAATAACTGCTGAAGACCGTAGCCTGAAGCGATCGCATCAGGATCCGGAAAGTTGTGTGTCTGTATGTAGACATGATGACCGCGGCAATGATCGATCAGGTCAATTATCGTATTACCCTTGTCCATAAAGGTATTATAACAGGAATCACGGTCATGGGTTATAATAACGGATATGCAGAAGATCATTAACGCACATTGCCATATCTATCCGGAGTCGATAGCCGAACGCGCGGTTAAGGGTATCTCGGATTTTTACGGAATAAAGATAGATGCAAACGGTATGACATCCGATCTTATCAAAGAGGGTGAGAGGTTCAACGTCGTTCATTATCTTATCCAGTCGGTGGCGACCAAACCTTCGCAGGTTAAATCGATCAATGAGTTCATTGCATCAGAGGTCAGGGCGCATCCCGGTATATTTACGGGCTTCGGTACGCTTCATCCGGATTCTGAGGACCTTGAAGGCGATCTTGCTCACTTGTTGTCTTTGGGGCTTAAGGGCGTTAAGATACATCCCGATTTCCAGTTCTTCTCTCTGGCGGAGGACCGGGCGATACGTTTGGGAGAGATGATAAGGGAAGCAGGTCTGCCGGTGCTTACTCACTGCGGTGATTTCCGGTATAAGTTAAGCAACCCCGACCAGCTTCGCGTGTTCCTGGATAGGCTTCCCGGACTTACCGTGATAGGAGCTCATCTCGGAGGCTGGAGCGTCTGGGATGAAGTTGAGAAGAAGATAGCGGGGCAGTACGATATGTATGTCGACTGCAGTTCCTGCTTCAGGTTCATGAAGAAGGAAGATGCGGTAAGACTTATAAGAAAGTTCGGAGCCGGCAGGGTCCTTTGGGGGACCGACTATCCCACGTGGGACTGCGGGAGTGAGCTCGAGCTTTTCGACGGGCTCGGACTTGATGAGGACGAGAAGGAGAAGATACTGTTCGCCAATGCGGCGCAGCTTCTGGGGTTGAATTAACATGGCTCAATATGTGACGACATCGGCAGACGAGACGTTGGAGCTCGGTGTGAAGCTCGGGAAAGAAGCCCGTGCGGGACAGGTTTACGCTTTGGACGGAGACTTAGGTGCCGGCAAGACTGTGCTTACGAGAGGCATAGCGCGCGGCATGGGGCTTAACGAGGACGATGTGTGTTCTCCGACCTTTACCATAGTTAACGAATATGTCGAGACGCGTGACGGAGAGGTGGCAGAGGTGCCGCTTTTCCACTTCGATACATACCGCTTAGGCGGAAGCGATGACTTCATAGACGCGGGCCTTGATGAGTATTTCGACAGGGGCGGAGTCTGTGTCATCGAGTGGAGCTCGGTAATAGACGATCTGCTGCCGGAAGACACCGTAAGGATAAAGATAACGGGCACGGGTGACACCAGAAAGATAGAGGTGAACTGATGAGAGTATTATGCTGTGACACTTCGAACAGGACCTGCTGTGCGGGCATCTACGATGAGGGAAAGGAGTTAAGCTACGAGCTCTCTCTCGAGAAGAGGACTCACTCCGAGACCTTCATGCCGCTTGTGATGCGCGTGTTCCGTGAGTGCGGTCTTAACCCGGTCGACATGGATGCTCTCGCGGTGACGACGGGTCCCGGATCTTTCACAGGAATCAGGATTGGACTGTCTGCTGTTAAGGGAATGGCCCTCGCGACCGGACTTAACGTGATCCCCGTATCTTCGCTGAAGGCACTCGCGTTAAGCGTCGAGAATGTCACGGCTAAGCCTTCGGATACGATAATAGTTCCGTGCTTTGATGCGCGTAATGACAGGGTGTTCGCGTCCGCGATCGACGATGCGACGGGAGATTCTCTTGTTGAGGACAACGCGTATTTCAATGAGGATTTCATAGAGCTTCTTAAGGCGGTGCCTGGCGCTTCCGACAAGCAGATACTCGTAGTCGGAGACGGCGCCGAGACGATCCGCAAGGCGCTGTTCTTCTCCCATAGAGTCGAGTATGCTCCCGGAGCCGTGATACTTCCCAAGGGAATTATGAAGGCATCTTCCGGAATCGAGGCCGTTAACGGAGCTGCCGTCAAGGCATCCTACTGCGCTGTCTCAAGGGCGGAGCGCTATCACAACTGATGGATATCACCATAAGAAAAGCCGGTATCAATGATGTCGACGGGATCATGTCCGTCGAGAGGACCGGCATATCACATCCGTGGGATAAGGCAAGTATCGAAACCACGGTAAAGGATGACAACAAGGTCTGTGTCGTGGCATGCGCGGGTGAGAAGATTACGGGGTACATATACGCTTCCTTCGTGCTGGATGAAGCCGAGATCGGGAACATCTGCGTTCTTCCGGAATTAAGAGGACAGGGTGTTGGAAGAAAGCTCATGGGAGAGCTTTTGAATATCCTTAAGTCCGTAGAAGTGACGCGCATATTTTTGGAAGTTGAATCAGATAACGAAGGCGCGATCGCACTTTATGAGAAGTGCGGTTTTGTAAGATACAACGAGCGTAAGGATTATTACGGAAAGGGCCGCGACGCGCTCCTTTATTCCTGCCAGATCTGAACTACCATGAGGTTGCCGGATGTGAATACGACACGTCCAAAATTACAGAACATACCGGTATTGTCCACTCCGCCGTATTTGCTTCTCTCAAGGTCTCCTATGATGACGTATTCGATGTTGTATTTATTCAGAAGTGAACGAATAGCATTGGGATCATTGGACGTATACATTACGTCTATGTCTGCATGACGGGGCGTGAGATAGTGTGCCCAGACATCGCGTTCAGGATCTGCAACGAGAAGGTCCGTCTCCTCATCGACGATGCCGTGGAAACGCCACAGCCACTCGTGTGTCTGCCATCCGCAGACCGTGGGAAGCCCCGTAAAAGCTGAGATTATGTTGTTGTCCGTGTAGCTTAATCCGTATGCCTCGAGGATCACGGGGGCGCCTTCGACCTCGCTGTTAAACCACTCCGCGCAGGCCAGGTAATCGCTGAGATTGCCGGCATAGAGGTTGTTCATGTTCGGGCTTGAATAGGTCGCGATGTAGGCCGTGCCGTCTATGGACTTATAGTTGCTTACATCGAGGCTGCCGCATCTTTGCTTAAGGCTTACATATGTGTAGTGGGCAGGCACAAGAAGCATCGCCGCGAATATTAATGACACAACAAATGCCACGGTGCTCATGTTATTTTCCCTGTCTGTCATGAACATGAGTCTCATTATGGCGTATATCATGCAGATGGAAAGTATTATGAAGCCAGCGTACGTAAACTTGAACATCGTGTTGCTTCTTAAGTATCCGCCGGTGTAGATGTCGCGGACATAGAAGATCTCGGGAGCTACGAGAAGCAGTAGGCCGACTATGATGCTTCCGCATATAAGGACATCCATCGGATTTCTCTCCTTAAAGAATCTCTCAATGGGATTTCCGTATTCCGCTTTACCGTTTTGATGCCTGAAGACGATTACGAATATAACGAATGTTACGCAGATGATCACGTGCGTTCCCCAGAGAATGAAGAGCTGATAGGGTGATGAGTGGTTGACGCAGGGCGCGATCTTGTTGGATATCATCTCGAAGTTGTAGTTGAAGGGGAGCGACACGAGAGTTGAAGCCGTAAAGAGGAAGCTCATGCCCGTGGATGTCCTCGTAAGAACTCCGGGATACTTCGAGCATGTTATAAGCGCGAGAACGAACACGGTAAGCTGAAGCACTGTGTGTATGAGGGGCATGTACGCAGCGAAAAGGTATATCCCCAGTATGCCGCCCACAGTAATCACAAAGAGCACAGCGCCGATGCCGTCGGTGAATCTCTTCGTTCTGTACGTGTTTACCACGAGAAGCAGCATCGATCCGTATATGAAATAGATAAGGTAATCCCAGTAGTTCGTCATCTGGCATATGCCGAGAAGAATGCCGATGCAGATGATCTCAGGCTGCAGCAGGTACTGTAATTCCATTAAAAGGTGTTTCCTGATACCGGCCTGCCAAGGTAGAGACTTATCTGTTAGAAGATTAGATGAATATATGCGGCTTAAGAGGGAAATAGCAAGAGCAAATATCAGCAGGACGACCATTGTTGAGCAGACGTGAGCGTGAAGGTCACCAACCAGATATGAGTAGAAAGGGAATTCCTCTATCGTGTAGTCACCGCCGTTGACGATGCCCGGAAGAGTTGCCGAATCGGGATTGTGCCCTATGAATCTCGTGCTCTCAGGGTAGAAGAAACCATCGGTCTTGCCGACATTGATGCCCCAGCTTCTGAAGATGTTAAGAAGGCCGTTTCCGATGCTGTCCTGATCGTAATAGAAGGAGTGGGAGTTTCCGAATACGCATACCGCGGCTCCGGTAAGTATCCCTGAGATAACGGCAAATATGCGGTTGCATCTCATGCCGAACTTCTGCGCTCCGTCGATGAGCATCTGTCCTATCGAGTAGCACATGGCAAACGGCAGAGCTATCGAGCAGCACATCGAGAGGTTATACGCGACGGAAGTCTTAACAAATGAGAGTCTCGTCAGGAAAGCGTAGATGTACTGTCCGAAGTAGTAGTAGTTTATCGAGTGGCCGGAGAGCCACATGTCGTTCGCGGGAAGTGTATTGTTCCTGATCATGGACATCATGAATCCGTAATCCATGAACTTCTCCTGACCGTTGTTGCCTGCGATGTCCGAATACATTCCCTTGTAGAAGCAAAGCATCGTGAAGAAGAGGATGAATACCGTCTCCTCGATGACTATGTTCTCGATGGAACCGTCCTTCTTAAGAAACCTTACGGCTTCCTCCCTTAAGTTCTTCGGATACCATGAACAGAATGCGAGAAGGACGATCGAGAGGATTATGAATACGATGTTGATCCTTCCTATCTGAAGATAGGCGAGAGTCCAGACGAGAAGTCCTGCGAAGAGGACTCCGAATGCCTTGCCGAGTGTGAAGCCTCCGCTTCTTGATAAGGGGAAGAGCGTAACGGTCAGAGGGAATGAAGCCGCAGCAAAGATCAGAAGTGTCGATGCGAATCTTGCGGCATACAGTGCCTCGGTAACTCCCATGAGGAATATGCCGGGAATGAAGTACGCGGCAAGAGGAATGATTAGAAGCAGCAGCCTGTTGTAATCAAAGCGCTGTAACGATGACTTCTTCTTTGTGCTCATTCTGATTGTTCTCCCTTATAGTTATCCTCGCGCTTATGTCGTTTGCAAGTGTAACGATGCGGTCCATTCTGTTCTCCGGCGTGTCGGTGGTCGAGTGACTTGTAAGAGCGGAAGAGCATACGAAGATGTTCTCGATGGGCTCTGACAGATCCGTCTCGGGAAACTGCTCGGAGACTGCATAGCGGACCTTGGTAAGACGCCATGACTTGATGTCGGATTTCTTGATAAGAGGATAGAGTTTCCTGTAGGCGCGGAAGTACTCCTCCATTACGGTCTGGTCCGATGCTACCCAGAGGGGATCGGATATCTGGCACTTGCCAACGATATACATTATCTGTCCGCCGTAATTCCTGTCTGAGAAGCACGCGCTGTGGTTTACTATCCTCGCGAAAGGCGTGTTTGTCTTGCCCGGGAACTTCTGCTGAATGTAAGCGTCACTTGGAAGCTTCTTCATCAGAAGCATGAGGCAGAGTCTCGACTGATATGTGAGGTTCATGAGCTGATCTCTCATATTCATCGAGAGTGGAAGTCCGTGACTTACGTTGACGAATGATCTGCATGAACCCGAGAAGATGACATAGTCACTAATCGTTTCATACTTTCGAGAGTCCGAGAGGACACATGATGTGCAGTAGGTGCCGTCATCGTTCTTCGTAATCTCGGAGACGCTCGTGGAGTAGAGAATCTTTCCGCCGTTATCGGTTATGTTCTGTATGAGGAGGTTGATGAGCGTCGCGAAGCCTCCGTCAAAATAGCCGACCTTCTTACGCGATGCGCGTCCGTACCAGAAGCCGTCGTACCACTTGATCTTGCTGTCGATTCCAAGCTCCCTCGCGACAGCATGAAGAGCCTTGTCGGTACGCCTGATGTGGTGGGGCAGAAGCTCTATGTACTCTCCGCCGATGTGTGTCGACGCGAGAAGTCCTCCGGGGTATGTGAGCTCCTCCAGAATGACGACGTCAAACCCGGCTTTGGAGAGCCTCATTCCGCACAGAAGTCCGGACAGACCTGCTCCTACGATACAGACTTTGCTCATAAGGTTATCTTCCTGGCCTCAAGATAGAATCTCTTCTCAAAAGCTTCTCCCATGGAGAAAGTCTTTCTCGGGAATACGCCTTCCTTCTCGATGGTCTTGAAGAATGTATCCTTGCTTATGCCTTCAACGAGAATGCCGACGGCATCAGATGCCGAGAGCTTTCTTACGGAGTCCTCTCCGTGAATGTAGTCGCAGTTAAGTTCGTACTTATCGATGAGCATCTGAACGGAGCCTACGGGCAGCATGTGGGGAGGGTTCTTAAGGCTGATCTTCTGATCATCCATGCCGCCTCCGACTGCTATGAAGCTCTGTGTTCCTTCGTCTGCCATATTGTCCTTGCCGAAGAACTCCTCAGCCTTCTTCATGAACTCATCGCGGCTGATTCCGAAGATGACGCGGTGTATCGGCTCGAAGTCGAGACCCTTGTCGTGGATGTTGACGGCTTCCGCGAGAGCGAACCTTGCGGGGTGAGTTCCCTTCTGCTCCTCGGGGATCGTCTTCTTGACATTCTCCCAGTGAGCCTTGGCTGATGCGAGCGAGTGGTTGCCGTCGCCCACGGCGAAGAGCAGACCGTCTGCGCTTATAAGTGACTTGAAGTCGTTAACGATACCTGTCGCAGCATCGGAATCTGCGGGAATGAATCTTCCCGTGATGTGACCTGAGTTTTGCATGAGGTCCGTGTCGTATATGACTTCGGGGTTATGCTTAAGAGCATTGCTTATTACCTTGTCCCCGGGATCATCGTAGAGGAGCATGATGTGAGGAAGCTCAACCTTCGCATTCGCGCGGATCTTCACTCTGGGAGGGATACGGCTTAATACCGTTCCTTCCGTTGCTCTGATGAGAGCCTTGTTGCCGGGTGTAAACTCGTACTGCTCGAGGTCTACTGCGAGCATGATTCCTCTTCTTGAAGGGTGAAGGCTCGTAGCCCTGTCAGTCAGGATGAAACCCTGAAGAGGCTTGTCCCAGACATTAGAATTCATGTAATTATCGATATTGGAAGCGATGTCCTTAAGATCATTCTCGATCTGCTCCTCTGTCTCGATTCCAAGCTTAACTTCGGGAAGCACAACTCTTAAAGCAGAGGGAGCATCGCCTACGTACTTATCGCAGGCCTCCCAGTACTCAGGTTCTGAAGTGTACTGGTCACAGGCGATTACAGCCCATTTGGAAAGGTCGGTTCCCTTGACGGGAAGAAGGATGTCTGGGATCGCAACTGCGGGAATATCCGTAAGTCTCATATATTTATGCCTCTTCTAATAAAAATAAGAACAGTGGTTATTCTATCACGGTTCTTTTACCAATTCGACAGAAATTGTCGAAAATTGTCGAACTTTGGCAGGTGTATCCGACAAAGCAACCTGCTACGCTCTAATTGCCGGCAAAAACAATTACTTTTTATGATTAAGGAGACAGATAAAAATGGA
>OMWK01000008.1:85794-238610 GCA_900314745.1 uncultured Eubacteriales bacterium
TTGACAGCTCGGTACCGGAGGTTGAAGAGATTGCACGTGAGGCTGCTTCACAGGGTTCGAAGAATGAGAAGACGAATGAGAAGGCCAACAATCTTAAGGAGCTCGCGGATAATGCGAGCGTCGTGTCCTATGGCTTCATAGGAGACCTTAAGTCCAAGGGACACAACTCTTTGGGAGACCTGGTCTTCCGCGATACGATGACGATGATCTGTGCGGCTAACCTTGCATCAGAGTCTATCGGCAAGGACAGGTTTACCGAATATCTGGAGAAGGGATTCTATGCGACCGGAAGGCTTCTCGTATATCTTAACTTCGCAGGCACTCTCGCGGTCAACGAGAACGTGAGGGAGGCACTCATCGATTCGGTCACGGGTGTCCACAAGATATTCGCGGCATCCTTAAGGACAGTCAGGAAATCCCAGAATAAGCAGGTCAACGCCACTGTGATCTGAGGGATAAACACGGGTCGCCAATTCGGAATCCGGATTCGTTTTGTTCGGGCCGGATTCCGAATTATCAATAACAAAATATCGAATAACAATAAAATTATCTTGCTTAACGAGAAGTTGCATGTTAGTATGTCCTCGATAAGGAGATGTGAAGATGAATTCGATTTTTAATCACCCCGAGATATTGATAGGTTATCTGATAATGATACTCATAGTGGCTGTTATTCCCGGCGGACTTACGATCAGGAACATCATGAACTGCATTGTGAAGAAACCGAAGTTCGAGAAGGGCTTTGCGGTATTGACGGTAATAATCGGCGGAATATTCTATCTGCTGTTATTAGCTTTTTACCAGATCGAAGGAGACTGGTATGAGCCTATCTATCCGGATCAGCTTCATAACCCGCTGTCTTCGGAATATTTCCCGGCACTTATGCTTCCCGTTATGATCGGAACCGTAGGTTACTTTGTGCTCCTGTTTACAAAGGCTGACAGTATTCCTCCTCTGGTCTCCGTATATCTTATCGCGAATCTGATCCTTCTTAACGTTATACAGATAGCTCTGGCCGTTCAGATGTATAAGGTTGTAAGTACACAATGGATCGGATATCTGTTCTATGTCTATCACTTTAATGTCCTGCTTCTGTCCACGCGCGTTATCGTGAAGCATATGAAGGAGCAGGTCGCTTACTATAAGACAAGGGAAGATCAGATGTGTGACCGCCCGGGAGTTAAGCTGATGTACATCTGGGCGTCAAGAATGTCCGGGTACGCTTTCCCGATCCTTCTCATGCTGTTCTTTGTTGTCGCGCTCCTTGAGATATTCTTCGTTCTCGCAGGTCAGGGGCTCGACGCTCCGGTCAAGGCGTTTACCGACACTGCCGACTGGACTTTCTCACAGCAGATCCCGCCGCCGCCCTTGGAGTATGAAGGTCATTATCTTTGCACGGTAGCGGCAGGCGGACACGGGAAGGTCGTTAAGCCCATAAGGCTTGGACGAAGAAGAGGCGCAGTCATAGTCGTAAACCGTCAGCTTTGTGTCGCGAATGCTTTCGAGGAGGCTGTTGCAGAGAGATTCCCCACACTTCACAGGAAGATACGCCATGCTTACGATACATACGGATACCCGCTGTCGAATCTCATCACGACCAGAGGCAGAGCGGATGCCGTATACATTCTCATGAAGCCTCTGGAGTGGGTGTTCCTTCTGTACCTGTATCTTACTGATGCGCGCCCTGAAGAGAGGATCAGCCGCCAATATAAGATGTAACACACAGGATCTTTTGGTGTACAATTAATAGTACTACTTCCAGGAGGTCCCGTTATGGCGAATACCGAACATTCTAAGCTGAAGCTTCTATACCTTTACCATTACTTCAGGAAATACGTTAAGGCCGAACCGCCTGAAGACGGGACGTCCATGAGCGATATGCTCAGCTACCTGAATGAGATGACCGGCGAGGATTTTGAGAGGAAGTCCGTCTACTCGGATATAACGAGACTTAACACCTTTGCACGTACGGTAGGGCTTTGCGAGCCGTACGATGACTGGATATCCCTTGACGGCAAGACGTATAAGAGAGGCGAAGTCATAGGCGATCTTACCTTCGATGAGGCGAGGCTCATAGTCGACGCCATCAACGCGACGGATTTTATCGACAGCGGCCTGTGTGAGAAGATCAAGGCGATGTATCCGACGTATTTCAAGGCGGGATATAACTCGGTCATTCCCCACGATGACAGATCCGCAATGAAGAAGTACATCTATTACCTCAACACGATCAGAAGGGCGATAGATGAAGGCATAGTCATAACATTTAAGTATGGTTATCTCGTAGCATCGGGAATCAGGGGCGCGAGCGAGAAGAAGGTGTCGCCGCTGGGCCTTGATTTCAACAACTCACATTACTATCTCATCGCCGTCGATAACGAGGCGGTCGAGAACGGAACGGATAAGCAGGATGCTATCAAGAATTACAGACTCGACAGGATCAGGGGCATCAATCTTTGCATCGATGACAAGTACATCACGTTCAAGAACAGGGATGAGACCTTAAGGAAGTTCGTGAAGTCATCCGTGGATGCGTACGCATATAAGGGCAAGGACGACCGCACCGTCATGATCACACTGACAAGTGATGACGAGAAGAGACTTCTTAAGGCCTACACGGGATTCGCGGATAATATGAAGACCTCGATCATCTCGGACAGAATAAATGACGGAACGATAGTATTCTCGGTCCGTACGGGACTTGTGCCGCCGTTCTTCCAGACCCTCTTCAAGGTGTCCATGTACGAGGGCGTCACCATGGTCATAGATGATGAAGACGTCAAGAAGAAGTACTCCGAGTACCTCAATAAAGCCCTCGGCAGCTGTAAATTGCAATAAGGGTACATTCGTTTTATAATCCATAGGTTTATAAGATAAGGAGAAATAATATATATGGAACCTCTCGGCTTAAATGAGATTAGAGAAAGATACCTGTCATTCTTCGAGTCCAAGGGACACCTTCGTCTTCCGTCATTCTCGCTCGTACCTCAGAACGATCCTTCGATCCTTCTGATCAATGCGGGCATGACGCCTATGAAGCCTTACTTCACGGGAGCTGAGACTCCCCCGAGTAAGAGAGTAACGACATGCCAGAAGTGCATCCGTACTCCCGATATCGAGAACGTAGGACACACATCAAGACACGGAACATACTTCGAGATGCTCGGTAACTTCTCTTTCGGTGATTACTTCAAGGATGAAGTCATTCCGTGGGCATGGGAGTTCCTTACTGAGAATCTTCAGATCGAGCCCGAGAAGCTCTATCCTTCAGTATTCCTCGAGGACGATGAGGCTTATGCGATCTGGAGAGACAAGATCGGCGTACCCGAAGAGAGGATCGTAAGACTCGGCAAGGAAGATAATTTCTGGGAGCACGGTACAGGTCCCTGCGGCCCCTGCTCTGAGATCTACTTCGACAGAGGAATCGAGCACGGATGTGGCAAGCCCGACTGTAAGCCCGGCTGCGAGTGCGACAGATTCGTAGAGATCTGGAACCTCGTTTTCTCACAGTTCGACCGTCAGGAGGACGGCTCATACCTTCCTTTGAAGCAGAAGAACATCGACACCGGCGCAGGTCTCGAGAGAGTTGCCTGTGTTATGCAGGGTGTTGATAACCTCTTTGAGGTAGATACTGTAAGAAGAATACTCGATACAGTCTGCAATATCGCAGGCAAGACATATAACGCGAACCACGATGACGACGTAGCTATCAGAGTTATCACTGACCACATGAGATCTTCCACCATGATGATCTCCGACGGCGTTCTTCCGAGTAACGAGGGCAGAGGCTACGTCTTAAGAAGACTTATGAGAAGAGCTGCAAGATTCGGCCGTCTCCTCGGCATCGAGAGACTCTTCCTCACGGAAGTTGCCGAAGTCGTTATCGATCAGAACAAGGACGCATATCCCGACCTTGCTGCAAGACATGACTACATCATGAAGATAATCGCTCTCGAGGAGGAGGCTTTCCACAGAACTGTTGCTTCAGGAACAGAGATTCTCAACGAGATGATCGAGAATGCAAAGAAGGAAGGCAAGGCTGAGCTTGCAGGGGAGGATGCTTTCAAGCTTCACGATACATACGGCTTCCCTCTCGATCTTACCAAGGAGATAGCAAAGGACGCCGGACTTTCCGTAGATGAGGAAGGCTTCAAGGCTTCCATGAAGAAGCAGAAGGATGCTGCAAGAGCTGCAACCAAGGAGAAGGTCGATACCGCATGGGGCGGAACATCCCTTCCTTCCGAGGTTACAGCCGATACATCCGTTACTGAGTACTTAGGCTACGATTCGCTCGACTGTGATGCGAAGATCCTCCATATCATCAAGAAGGACGAAGAGGGCAACCTGTTCTCCGAGGATGAGGCGTTCAGCGGCGATGAAGTGATCATCATTCTCGATAAGACTACGGCTTATGCAACGATGGGCGGTCAGATTCACGACGACGGTGCCATCGAGGGTGACGGCTTCAAGGCTGTCATCAAGTCAGTCGAGAAGGATTCATCCGGTAAGTATCTCCATACTGTATCCGTAACAGAGGGTACTGCCAAGAAGGGCAATACCGTTACCGTTAAGGTATGCAAGAAGACAAGACTTTCAATTGCACGTAACCATACGGCTACACATATGCTTCTCGCTGCATTGAGATCAGTTCTCGGAACGCACGTCGAGCAGGCAGGTTCATTCGTAGGTTCCGACAGATTAAGATTCGACTTCAACCACTTCCAGGCAATGACTGAGGAAGAGATCGAGAAGGTCGAGTCCATCGTAAATGACGTAATACTTCAGGATCTCCCCGTTATCACAAAGGAGATGAGCATCGATGATGCTAAGAAGCTCGGTGCTATCGCGATCTTCGGTGAGAAGTACGGAGAGAGGGTAAGAGTTGTATCCGTAGGTGACTTCGAGAATGCATTTGACCTCGAGTTCTGCGGCGGTACACATCTTACATCCACGGCTCAGGCAGGACAGTTCAGGATCGTATCCGAGACAGGTATCGCTTCCGGCACGAGAAGAATCGAAGCCGTAACAGGTGCCAAGTGCTACGAGATGGCAAAGGCTGACAGGGCTTTGATCAAGGAGACAGCTTCCGTTCTTAAGGTCAACCACGACCAGATCGCTGAGAAGAGCGCTTCCGTTCTTTCCGACCTTAAGGCTTCACAGAAGGAGATCGCTTCGATGAAGAAGGCTGCTGCCGGTAACTTCGCTGACGAGTCTGTTTCCAAGGCAGTTGAGATCGGCGGCGTCAAGGCTGTAATCACGGCGTGCGAGGCTGAAGATGCTCCCGCACTTCGTGATACTGCAGACAAGATCAGAGACAAGATCGGCTCAGGCGTTGTATTCCTCGCAAGCGCAGCTGACGGTAAGGTCCTCTTCACGGCAATGGCTACCAAGGATGCCGTTGATAAGGGCGCTCACTGCGGCAACATCATCCGCGAAGCAGCTAAGATCTGCGGCGGCGGTGGCGGCGGAAGACCCGACATGGCTCAGGCCGGCGGTAAGGACGCAAGCAAGCTTGATGAGGCTTTGAAGGCAGTTGAGGAAGCTCTTAAGGCTCAGATCGGAGGATAATCCCATGTGCATTTTCTGTGACATAATCGATGGCAAGATCCCTTCAACCAAGGTATATGAGAACGATAAAGTTCTTTGCATCAGGGACATCAATCCCGTTGCTCCGACTCATGTCCTCGTTCTTCCCAAGAAGCACTTCGATGACATCATCGACTGCTCCAAGTCTGAAGACGGCGCCGTATATCTTGATGCAGTCTCCAAGGCAGTAGCCGAGGTAGCTAAGATCGACGGACTCGACAAGGGATTCCGCGTAATCAACAACTGCGGTGAAGATGGCGGACAGACAGTCATGCATCTTCATTTCCATGTCATCGGAGGACTGAAGCTCACGGAGAAGATAATTTGAGCTCCGGACTGACGGAACTTGAGAAAAGGGCATTATTATATCTGAACTTCAGGGGTGAAGCTTCTGAAGAACAGCTCAGTATGGTACGTAAGGCGATCGACGAGGTAAAGTCGGTCGCTCGTCCTGTTTTTACGGTCAAATACTATAAGATTGACGAGTGTCCGATAGACCTGTCTTTTAACAGTCTGCAGACGATGTTCGAGAAGGGCGGATCCGATTCGGTAGCGTTTCTCGTGTCGACTTTGGGCGTGTCGGTTGACCGTCGTATCGATCGTTTGAAAGACTCTGATCCTGCGAAAATGGTGCTTTTCGACGCGGCCGCGAACGCCTACATAGAGGAGGTCACCAACGAGTACCAGAAGCGCCTGGGCCTGAAGTCCCAGACCTTCCGCTTCGCACCCGGTTATGGCGACGTGCCTTTGTCATTGCAAAAGCAGATATTCGACAACATCCCCGAGACCTCGCGAATGGGGCTCACATTGGACGGCGGCTGCCTCATGCACCCGTTCAAATCGATGACGGGCATAATCGGGTTTGTAAGCTGATGAACAGGCTTCAGGCGAACATCTGCCTTCTGTGCGTAACGCTCTGCTGGTCGACAGAGGTAATTATCTTTGCCTGTATTCCTGATTCGGTTCCTCCGTTTGCCACGACGTGTATCACTTCGATAGCAGGAGCCATGCTCCTTTGTCTGTCTTTCCTGAAGCGCATTAAGGAAACGATCCGGCGGGAGGGTGCAGGACTCATCAGAAGATCCCTTCTTCTCGGTGTGCTTAACTGTGCTTATAATCTTCTGTATCTTTACGGGCTTAAGTATTTCGATGTATCTTCGGGTGCTTTTACTCTGTCAATGACGGCAGTCGTTCTGCCGGTAATTCTGTTTACTGCCAGAAGGAAGGTAAGTCTTAAGACATGGATCTCGGCGGCATTGGTCTTTGCCGGAATCCTTCTTGCCGTCGGATCTAATGCCGGTGTAGGCCAGTTTATCGGGGGTGTGCTGATCGCTTCAGGATGCATTATTCGCGCGGTATTCATAATTCTGCTTAATGATTATTCGGCTTCCGGTGATCCGGTCTCTTTATCCGCCGTTATATCTGCCATAGTCGGAGTCTTATCTGCAGTTCTCTGGCTTATTACAGACCCCAAAGGATTCGGAGTTCTTCCGTGGAATACGCAGATCATCGCGAGCCTTGTCATATATTCGTACTTCATAGTGGCATTCGCACAGACGCTCAACATATTCGCTCAGAAGCAGTCGACGCCTGCCAATGCTACGATTATTTATTCGATGGAGATCGTAATGTCCGTTTTGTGGGGCACGGTTCTTCCGGCAAGTCTTATCGACAGGATCGAGCTTACTCCCTGGATCATATGCGGATTAGTAATGGTCGTGCTCGGAAATCTCGTCGTGTTAATACCTTCGCGTCAGGAGAAGACAGGTGAAGCATAAGATAAGGACATACATTCTTCTTGTTTTTGTTTATCTGATCGTGGCTGCCCCGTTCAAAGTGATGGAGGTTATCCCGGGGTTCGCGGATATACGCCCGGTAACCTTGCTCGGACCTATATATGCTCTGTTTTACGGTATACCCGGATGCGTTATATTCGCGGTGATGAATCTTGTTATGGATATAGTGTCAGGGGATATTGCATGGTCATGTATCGCGGGCCTTCTTGCGAACTTCGCAGGACCTTTCTTCATCCTTTATTACTGGAAGAGGATGTCCCGGGAGGATCTGCATCTTCGATCCATGAGCAACATAATGAAGCATATAGTGCTAATCATCTTCTCTGCGGTGCTCGAGGCGGTCATAATAACTCCGTCCGTTGCTTTCCTGTATGATGTTGACTGGAAGCTGTTCTTTATCTCGGTTCTTCTTAATACTTCCGCATTTCCTATTCTGTTCGGCATCCCTCTTACTGTTTTTATTCAGGAGGAACTTGGGTTTAAACAGATATCACGGAAGGATATGTGATACACTTACGCTATGGCAAAAAAGGATATCAGAGAAATAATAGGCAGGGAATTCTTCGTCTTCGATGGCGGCTTCGGTTCGCAGCTACAGGAGAGAGGAGTTCCGGCGGGCATGAACAGCGCGGATGTGAACCTTAAGTATTCCGAGCTTGTAAGTGCTATTCACAAAGATTATATCGAGGCGGGTTCCACCTGCATCGTGACGAACACTTTCGGTGCGGACAGGTTCCATATCACCGATCCCGATACATTAAGAAGAAGCATAGAAGCTGCGTGTGATCACGCGCTTAGGGCCGTTACGGAATCCGGGAAGGACGTATATGTCTTCTACGACATGGCACCTACCGGCAAGCTTTTGAAGCCTCTGGGAGATCTCGACTTCGAGGATGCGGTTGAGGCATTCAAGGAGCAGGTTATCCTGGCAAGAGATAAGGTGGACGGCTTCATTATCGAGACCATGACAGACCTCTATGAGGTCAAGGCGGCTATGCTCGCGATAAAGGAGAACACTGACAAGCCGCTGTTCGTCTCTGTCACTTTCCAGGAGAACGGCAACATGCTCACGGGCGCTTCCCCCGAGCAGGCGGTGGCGTTGATCGAAGGCCTCGGCGCGGATGTGGTTGCGGTTAACTGTGCACTGGGACCTAACGAACTTCAGCCCATCATAATGAGAATGCTTAATACCGCGAGGATCCCGATGCTCGTCCAGCCGAATGCGGGACTTCCCAAGTTCAGGGACGGTCAGACTTATTATGACGTAGGACCCGATGAATTCTCTGACTTTATAAGGAAGTTCGCCGAGGCGGGTATCTCCGGATTCGGAGGCTGCTGCGGAACGACTCCGGAACATATAAGAATGTGCTGTGAGAAGACGAAGGACCTGAAGGTTAATTTCCATCCTGCGGAAGAGGTCGCGAGAGTCTGCGGAACCACGACTCTGGTTGAATTCAGGAACAGGGTTATAAGATGCGGTGAGCGCCTTAACCCCACGGGTAAGAAAAAGATGAAGCTCGCTCTTGCTGAGGGCAGGCTTTACGACATAGTTGACGAAGGAATCGCGCAGGTCGAGGCGGGAGCAGATGTATTAGACGTTAACGTCGGCGTTCCCGGTATTGATGAGACCGCGGTTATGTGCGAGCTTCTAACGAATCTTCAGGAGGTTATCGACCTTCCTTTGCAGATCGACAGCTCGAATCCCGAGACTCTCGAGAAGGCCTGCCGTATCTATAACGGTCTGCCGCTTATTAACTCGGTTAACGGCAAGAAGGAAGTAATGGATGCGGTCTTCCCGATAGTAAAGAAGTACGGCGGTACGGTCATCGGACTTTGTATCGATGAGGACGGTATCCCGCCGACGGCGCCTCAGCGTTTTGAGATTGCTCAGCGCATCATAAACGAAGCAGCGAAGTACGGTATCTCACATAAGAGGATCGTTATCGACTCTCTGGTTCTTACCGCGAGTGCCCAGCAGAAGGAAGTGATCGAGACTGCAAAGTGCGTAGGTCTTGTAACCGATAAGCTCGGCTGCCCCACGGCACTCGGACTCTCGAATGTTTCCTTCGGTCTTCCGAACCGTCCGCTTATTAACAGGACGTTCCTTGTAATGGCTCTCTATGCCGGACTTAAGCTTCCTATCCTGAATCCTCTGGATAAGGAACTGATGGGTGCCATCGATGCTTTCGAGGTGCTTAACTATTCTGACGTCAATGCCGAAGACTACATATCAAGACACATGAACGACGTTGTCGCGAAGCCGGGAAGCGCGCCTGCTCCCGGTGCCGAAGCTTCTGCCGCATCTTCAAACGATGCCGAACTCGAGGGCAAGTCGGCGCTTTTTAAGGCCATCGTAAAGGGCCAGAAACACCAGGCTGTCGATGCTGTTAAGACTATGGATATCGAGCCTCTGGCTATCGTATCCGATCATCTCGTGCCTGCTCTCGATAAGGTGGGCCGCGACTACGACAAGGGCGTCATCTTCCTGCCGCAGCTTATGGTGTCGGCGGAGACGGCAAAGCTTGTTTTCGACGAGATCAAGGAGAAGCTTGTGTCAAATGACGGCCCTTCCAAGGGCTGTGTGGTAATAGCCACAGTGCAAAACGACGTCCACGACATCGGCAAGAACATTGTGAAGGTCGTGCTCCAAAGCTACGGCTTCGAGGTCATCGACCTGGGCAAGGACGTGCCGCCTGAGGTTGTCTGTGACGCATGCCGTGAGTATAATCCCATCGCTGTGGGCCTTTCCGCGCTCATGACCACTACCGTGGTGTCGATGGAAGCAACCATAAAGATGATGCGCGAGCAGGGCATCACGATCCCGACTTTCTGCGGCGGTGCTGTCGTAACTGACGACGTCGTGAAGAAGATAGGCGGCGACTACTACGCTGCCGACGCGATGGAGTCTGTGCGCATCTGCGAGAAACTAAGCGAAAAGAATTAAAGGAAAGAACGATAATGACAAGACTTCGTGCCAAGAGACATATACCTGAGCGCATGGAAAGATGCGCAGACATCTGGTTCCCTCTGCCCGCGACAAACAAGGGCAGGTGGAGGGAGGTCTGCGGCTTCCCGGAAGGATGCGAGCTTTTCCTCGAGATCGGCTGCGGCAAAGGCAAGTTCTGTTGTGAGACTGCGCTTAACAATCCGGATGCGCTCTACATAGCACTCGAGAGGGAGTCGTCCGTCATTCTCGCAGCCATTGAGAAGGCTCATGAACTGGAGATCCCGAATCTTTTCTTTGTAAATGCGGATGCCAAGAATCTCATAGATTACTTCGAGGAGAACGAGGTCGACAGGATCTATCTGAACTTCAGTGATCCCTGGACACGTAAGAAGAAACCCAAGAGAAGGCTTACCTACAGGGATTTTCTTAAGGTATACATGAAGATAATGAAGCCTGGGGGCGAAGTCCGCTTCAAGACGGACAATTCCATGCTGTTCGAGTTCTCGGTGTCAGAGTTCACGGAGTGCGGATTTACGCTGTCCGAGGTGACACGCGACCTTCATAACAGCGAATATGACGCGGATAACGTAAGGACCGAGTTCGAGCAGAAGTTCGCGGATCAGGGGATAGCAATCAAAAGACTTGTAGCTACATCCCCTGATAAGAACGGTTAATAAAAATCGTTTTGGCGTTTTGTAAAAGGGAATTTATAATTTTCCGCTGAAATACCTCAATATGACAGTTAATTTACAGATGGGTTTCTTGTAAAGACCCCGACTTCGTTGTATGATTTTACAAGTGTGAAACAAACACAAAGTAACTAGTTATTTTTCAGGAGGAATTTAAAATGGCAGTTAAAGTTGCGATTAACGGTTTCGGTCGTATCGGTCGTCTTGCTTTCAGACAGATGTTCGGTGCAGAGGGTTATGAAGTTGTTGCTATCAACGATCTTACAAAGCCTTCCATGCTCGCTCACCTTCTCAAGTATGACACAGCTCAGGGCGGTTACGCTGGCGTAATCGGCGAGAATAAGCACACTGTTACTTCCGACGACGAGGCTAACACAATCACAGTTGACGGCAAGACTCTTCAGATTTATAAGGAAGCTGACGCTAACAATCTCCCTTGGGGTGAGCTCGGTGTAGACGTTGTTCTCGAGTGCACAGGTTTCTATACATCCAAGGAGAAGTCCATGGCTCACATCAATGCAGGTGCTAAGAAGGTTGTTATCTCCGCTCCTGCTGGAAACGATCTCCCTACAATCGTTTACAATGTTAACCACACAACACTTACAAAGGACGATAAGGTTATATCTGCAGCTTCCTGCACAACAAACTGCCTCGCTCCTATGACAAAGGCTCTTAACGACTATGCTCCTATCCAGAGCGGTATCATGACAACTGTTCACGCTTACACAGGTGACCAGATGATCCTTGACGGCCCTCAGAGAAAGGGTGACCTCCAGAGAGCAAGAGCTGGTGCTGCTAACATCGTACCTAACTCCACAGGTGCTGCTAAGGCTATCGGCCTCGTAATCCCTGAGCTCAACGGCAAGCTCATCGGTGCTGCTCAGAGAGTTCCTACAGCTACAGGTTCCACAACTATCCTCCACGCTGTTGTTAAGGGTGAGGCTACAGTTGAGGGTATCAACGCTGCTATGAAGGCTGCAGGTACAGAGTCCTTCGGTTACACAGAGGAGAAGCTCGTTTCTTCCGATATCATCGGTATGAGATACGGTTCACTCTTCGATGCTAACCAGACAATGGTTTCCAAGATGGATGACGGCAACTCTCTCGTTCAGGTTGTTGCTTGGTACGACAACGAGAATTCTTACACATCTCAGATGGTAAGAACAATCAAGTACTTCGCAGAGCTCGGCTAATTAATAGCTTAAGTAAAGTGAATACGAGTCCCTCGGGTTATCCCGGGGGACTTTTTTGTTATATTGATTGTGACCTTGGAAGTTTGACTCCGTCTTATAAGGTGAAGACGCTTGTAAGGAGTGATAGGTGTAATGAAGAGAATAGTATCGGTTTTGCTGGTATCTGCACTTATCCTGGCAGCAGGATGCGACAGGGAGAATAAGAGCGGAAAGTCCTCCGAGTACGAAGAGGAGATATTCTCCTGTGATTCGGGCAACCTTCTGGGTTTTGAAGGTGCTTATGCCGAGGATAATACGGTGACACTGCTTTTCGATGAGGATGTGGTGTTTGACAGTAACCGCTCAGGGCCCGGATTCGGGTACTGTTTTGAGCGGGGATCATTTCTTGAGCGCGATTACATTACTGTGTTTGCCGGAGATGAAGAGTACCGTGTGCAGGGTGATGACATTGCGGTCGATGCCGATGAGATGACGATGGCCTTCGACGTGGATGATATCGATACAGATGAGATTACGGGAGTCTATTTCTTTGCATCTTTTGAAGTAAGCATAGACTTCGAAGAGGGCGTGATATCAGGTTTGGTTTACGGCGGCGATTGCCGTGAGGAATTTACTCAGACTTACGATGCGGACCGTGATTCATGGGGTGAGGTCGGGTGGATTGTTTTCCCCGAGACCATTGAGAACGATCCCGAACCCTATGTTGAACCCGTAGCAGCAGAGGGCGGATTCATCACTCCTTTTACTGCGGAGTATATCCCCGACGAATGGATGCCGGAACTCGATCAGTATCTGTTCGGCATGATAGATCTTATGGGAAACGTTATCTATGAGCCTCAGTTTGCTCACGTCCGGTACATCGAAAGCTGCGGCGCCTATATCGTAGGCGGTGAAGCTGACGGCGCCATGCGTTACGGTATCATGGATGATGACGGTGAGGAATTCACAGGTCTTATCTACGACGGTGCTTACTACGATACCGGTATGACAGAAGATGAGTCAGGCCATTTCTACATGACGGCATATAACGACGGCATCCTTCACGTAACCACATATGACGATGACCTTGATATTACGGATGACAGCATTGATATCACTATCGATGAGGATGCGCTTCCTTATGAAGCTTCAAATCTTGCAGTCTGCCATATGCACATGAACGGCGCTCTTATAAGGGATATAAGCGAGTTCTATCCTCACAATGTTCTTATTGATGTTGAGACAGGTGAAGTGCTTCACGACTTTGCAAATTCATTCGGCGATGAGCGCATATTCGGTGACCTCATAATCGATGCGGACAGAATATCGGAGGATGTACAGATCTATTCCTACGATGGTGAGCTATTATTTGACGATGATGATGCCACGGGATTCTTACTTGATGACTACAGATTCGCTCTTGCTTTTGACGATACTCTGGTTGTCATCGACAGAGAGGGAAATGATCATGCATCGATACATATCGATTCAAATGCAACAGTAGACCAGGGATGCGGTGTGATCGGCGTAACTGATAATACCGGAACTACTTTCTATGATGGCGAACTTAATGTGATTGCCGAGGCTCCTGATGTTGATCTTGATGACGGTTATCTCTCGGGAAGATTCAGTGACGGCATGGGCGGCAACATCATCTTCGTATCATTTGACGAAGACACGATAACCAACTTCGCGAACGGAGCCGTCATGGATGTAAATGATGAGAGCTTCTACTCACATGAGAGAGATTACATCTTCGCTGATGACATGAGTAACGGCAACCTTTCCGAACATCACTGGTATCTTTACGACAACGAGTTCAATCTCGTTCTCGAAGGCGATGATTACGGCGACGTTCTGTATGATTCATTTACCGATGACATGTATGTGAGCGAGTACACTGACGGAGTAACAACGGTCTATTCACTTGATACTTATGAGCCGGCGCTGAGTTTTGACGGAAGATGCTCGGTAAGGATCATTGACGGCAACTTCCTTCTTACGGGAGACGATGAGGTAAGGTATTGCGACTTAAATGGAGATATTCTCTTCGAATCACAGATCAGTCATTGATGAGTATTCTTCCTGACATTAAATGAAACAATAAAAGAGCCGCCCGCGGGCGGCTCTCATTGTTTATATAAGCAGCTTATAAGTAATCAGTACTTCGGCTCGAGGAGACCGTAATCTCCGTCCTTCCTCTTGTAAACAACACAGACAGAATCTGTCTCGGCGTCGAGATATACGAGGAAGTTGTGACCTAACATCTCCATTTGGAGAATAGCATCCTCGGATGTCATCGGACGAAGCTCAAATGTCTTACGACGTGCGATCTTAGGTTCGTTCTCGTCATCGAGTTCATAGTCGAAGTCGGAACCGTTATCGTTCTCAAGATAGTTGGCGATCTGAGGATATTCCTTCTTCTTCTTGAGGAACTTGGTCTTATTACGTCTGATCTGGGATTCGAGCTTGTCTATTGTTCTGTCTACTGCGGTAAGGATCTCTTCGTCTTTTGCTTCAGCTCTGTAGATTCTGTTGTCGAGCTTCATTGTGATCTCGACTACCATCTTGGTTCCCTCAGGTCTGATGCGTACATTGCAAGAGCCCTCATCTCCAAAGTACTTGTCAAATTTTCTAAGTTTATCAGTGATCTTACCCTCAAGTCTCTCACCGATCTTAATGCCGTTGCCCTGTGTAGTGATCTTCATGAAATCACATCCTTCCTATGAGGTTCTAAGGATTTATCATCCTGATTAAATTATAAGGATAAAATTATTAACTTACTGTAAAAGTATCAAATCATCTGAATAATCACCTTCAAATTAATGTATAATGGCGTTGTTGAAAAATCCGTGAATATTGGAGGATATTTATATGGCGTTATTTGATCCCAAGGCTAAGGTTATTTCTAATTATCAGAGATCCATCGACGAGCGTACATCTTCAATCCGTAAGTACTATGATGAGATCGGCAAGCTCTATTATGATCAGTATAAGGACATGAATGTTGATAACACAAAGGATATCAACACACGCTGCGAAGCCATCACAAGACTTTCCAACGAGATCGAAGACTATAAGCTTAAGATCCTTTTCGAGAGGGGATTGAAGAAGTGCCCTAACTGCGGTACAGAGAACAGCCTCGAGTATGGTTTCTGCTTCAAGTGCGGATCCAAGTTCGATGAGGAATCCTCCAAGGAACCCAAGACGGATTTTGAGAAGGCTGAAGAGGCAGTTGAGGAAGCTGCTGAGGCAGTCGAGGAGAAGGCAGAAGAAGCATCTTCTGAGGCTTCTGAGGCTCCCGCAGAAGAGGAGAAGAAGGACGAGGAGTAATTCCCTCCCTGATTACTGCAAGACAAGGCTGTGTGCTCCGGCGCACAGCCTTTTATTATGTGAGGAAGCGATGAATAACCGGCCGTTGATGTTGTTGTTGATATAAGCGATAACCTTGTCTTCGGTCTTGTCATCAAGGCCCGTCAGGGGCTCGTCCATTATGAGTACGTCGGAAGGAGACATCACGGCGCGGACTATCTCGACACGCCTTCTGGTTCCGCCCGACAAATCACACACCTTCTTGTGAAGTTCATCTTCGGGGATCAGGGCCTTAAGCTCTTCTTCGATTCTTTCCTCGGAAACGCTGTGCGCCGCGAGTTTTACGTTGCTTACGGCATCGAGGCTCTCGATGAGTCTTGTCTCCTGGAACACGGGTGCAAATCTCACCTTTTCCTGTTGCACCTCATCGAAAAGCACCTCGCCCGAATCCGGCTTCTCAAGTCCCATGAGGATCTTAAGAAGTGTCGTCTTGCCGATGCCGGACTCTCCTTCTATGACGACGGGCTTGCCTTCTTCGAAAGTGAATGACAGATCCCTGATAACTTCCTTGCCGGCGTAGGATTTGCAGATGCTTTTAAGTATTATCTTCATCTTAGAATCAGCCTCCTTAGTACGTATGACATCGCCTTCTCAAAGAGGAAGGAGAGGAGGACGGCGCAGAATGTCCAGGCAAAAAGATCGTCAGTCGCGAGGGATATCTTGGACAGGTAGATCCCGGCTCCCAGGGACTGAAGCGGACGGCCGATGACTTCGGCTGCGATGCCGCTTTTAAATGCCATGCCGCAGCTTATCGATACCGCGCTTCGAAGATGCGGTGCCGCTGACGGAAGGTATATGTAACGGGCCTTGTCCGTAAATCTCATGCGGAACAGTCTGCCGGTCTCGATGAGCTTAATATCGGTTGATTCGAGACCCGCGAGGAAGTTAAGGTATATCATCGGGAATACCACGAGCGCACTTATGACTATCGAGAGCGAAGGTGCACCTGCCCAGATGATGACGAGGATGACGAAGCTTGCGACAGGTATCGATTTGATGACCGATACGGGCGGCGTTATGATCTCCTTAAACAGCCTGAATCTGTATGACATGCAGGCGGATAATATACCGAGTATAAGTCCGATTAGAAAACCTGAGGTTATCTTAAGGACAGTCATCAGGACCGACATCCAGAAATCCGGTGTGGAAGCGAGTCTGAATAAAGCAAGCAGGGCCTCGTAAGGTCCTGCCAGCAAAATGTTGTTATCTATGATAATTGATGCAGCCTGCCACAGCAAAAGCCATACTGCGATGATGAGAAGCTTTCTTATGGCAGTGCTTTTCAAATCAGATTCCTTATGAAGCCTGGTAGTAGAAGTCGTCGCCCGGCAAAGCTCCGCCTACAGCCTGAGGGTTTGCATCGTAAAGTGTCTGCAGATAGCCCTGAAGGTCAGTTCTCATCTGATCGCCTGTCACACAGACGATGTTGCAAAGAGGTATAGCTCTCTGGGCAATCGGAGCGGCACCGACAATGCCTGCATCGACAACGAGCTGCGCTGTCTGCTCAACGTTGTTGTTTGCTTCGTCAACGCTTTCTCTGTGATCTTCGATGAAAGAAGCTACAGCCTCCGGGTGCTCCTCGGCAAATGCCGTTCTTACGACGGTAACGCCTGTAACGAGACGTGAATCTGATGTAACGCCGCTCCACTCATCATCGAGTGAGAATGCGATGCCGAGACCTTCAACCTGAGCCATGGCTGCCGTGGCGGCAGGCTGGGGAAGGATGGCGATCTGATCGGGATTCTCCTGAAGCGATGCGATGACCTCAGCGCCTTCAGTCTTGAAGTCCAATGTGCAGTCCGTTATGCCGTACTGACCGAGAAGATAGTTAATGGCATATTCGGGTGTCGCGCCCTGACCTGTCGTGATGACAGTCCTTCCGGCGAGACTTCCTATGGACTGTATGGAAGAGTCTGTGCTTAAGCAGTAGAGAACACCGTATGTGTTGATGTCTATAACCTCTATGCCGCCTTCGGTCCTGTTATAGAGGACTGAAGCGAGATTTGCAGGAATAAGTGCGATATCGAGGTCGCCTGCGTTAAGTGCGGCTGCGATCTCGTCGGGCTGGGTTGCGACCGTGAACTCGTAGTTCGTATCATTCTCGGCGGTATCGACGTCGTTCATGAGATTTACGATACCGATTGTTGTAGGGCCTGAGAGGGAACCTACGCGCACCTTGAGATCTTCAGGTTCCGGAGTGCTGCAGCCTGCGAGCATTCCGATGGCGATGACCGATGCGAGAACTGTGTTTACTAACTTCTTCATTGTTGTTGCCTTTCTAACAGACAGTATTTTAACAATCGCGATTATACAGCGTAAGGCGACCTATTACAAAGAATATTTGACGATTTCAAGAACAGCGATTATAATAAGCGAGTTGTTTAACAATCCTAGCACGAGAGGGGGGAGAAGAGATGTCAGAGATCAGAGTTAAGGAAGGCGAGTCCCTTGACAGTGCACTGCGTCGTTTTAAGCGCTCCTGTGCCAGATCCGGTGTTCTTGCTGAAGTACGTAAGAGAGAGCACTACGAGAAGCCCTCTGTAAGACGTAAGAAGAAGTCTGAGGCTGCTCGTAAGAGAAAGCACTGATAACTTACAATAGTTAAGGATCATGCGGCCCCCGGGATTTATTCTCGGGGGTCGTTTTATGTGTTACAATAATCCCAAATAAATAAGAGAGATTATATGTTATGTTGCTTACGTCACAGAAGTGGCATTGCGGGATTGATGAGGAGTTCACAAGCCCGGATGCCTTGTTTGAGGTACTATTAAAGAAACACGGGATCAATACCGAAGAAGAACGCCGGGACTTCCTTACAGAACAGGGTGCAACTCTTTATGACCCGTTCCTGTTCAACGACATGAGGAAGGCCGTAGATCTTATATGCGATGCCATCTCCTCACATAAGAAGATCCTTGTCTACGGCGACTACGACTGCGACGGCGTTACCGCCACATCCATTCTCGTAAGATACTTCAGAAGCCATGACTGCGATGTCACCTACATCGTTCCTAACCGCGAGGAGCACGGCTACGGCCTTACAAGGAACATCCTCGAGGACGTTCTTCAGAAGGACCCTTATCTTGTTATCACGGTTGACTGCGGCATCACGAACATCGATACCGTGGCGGAGCTTAAGGAGAGGGGCATCAAGGTCATCGTCTCCGATCACCATAACGTTCAGGACGAGCTTCCCGCTGCAGATGCGGTAATATGCGCGAAGCGTAAGGACAACACATATCCCTTCGTGGACCTGTGTGGTGCGGGAGTAGCTCTTAAGATAGTTCAGGCGATGGGAACCGACAGAAGATTCCCGGTCAATAAGGACGTATGGCGTCAGGCGATAGAACTCGCGGGCATCGCGACAATCGCGGACCTCGTGGGTGTCGTCGATGAGAACAGGACGATTATCAAGAAGGCATTCATCAGCATGAGGAATCCTTCGAATCCCGGAATCAGGGCGATGAATGAGATCCTGCTGGAGAAGGGATCGCGTAAGCTCGACGAGACATTCATATCGTTTAATTTCGTACCCAGGGTAAATGCCGCGGGAAGGCTATACGATTCTTCGGAGGCGCTGAAGCTTTTCCTCGAGGACGATGAGGAAGAGGTTGTGAAGGCTGCCGAGGCTCTCGGAAGACAGAACGACGAGCGCAAGCAGATCGAGGCCGGCGTCTACGAGGAGGCCGTGAAGCAGATAGAGGACGAGAGAAGGCCGGACGAGTGGAGTCTCGCGAACACGAAGGGGCCCATCGTGGCTTATGCAGGCAACTGGCATCAGGGCGTGCTCGGCATCGTTGCGGGAAGACTTGCCTCCACATTCAGGCGCTCGGCGATAGTGTTTACGACGGATTCCATAGACCCTTCGAATGTGAAGGGCTCGGGCAGGGCGTACGGGGAGTATGACCTTTTCGCCGCGCTGGGAAGGGTAAGTGACAAGATCATAAACTACGGCGGGCACAAGAAGGCTGCCGGCATCACACTTCGAAAGGCAGATCTTCTGGAGTTCATGAAGGCTCTTGAGGAGGACGCCAAGGAGCACCCTTGTGCTTCCGAGGGCGAGGATGAGCTCGAGATAACAGCCAAACTCGGCTTCAACATCATAGGCTTCGATACTTATGAGAAGATAAACTGCTTCAAGCCTTACGGTATCGGCAACAAGAAGCCCGTGTTCGAGACGGAGGAGCTTGTAGTCGTAAACGTCAACGACATGACCGAGGGCGCGCACATAAGGCTCGATCTCGCACCCGCTGACGGCAGTACGGCAGAGACAATCTCCGCGGTGGGCTTCGGCATGGGCATATACACGAAGATACTTAAGCCCGGTGACGTGATAGATATCGCGTACACGATGAACGAGTATACATACAAGGGGAAGACGTCCATAAGTCTTTACCTCGAGGACCTGAAGATAAGAAGTACCGGCGGGTTCCTGTGGGACAAGCCAGAGATTGCCGAGGACCTTTACAGGAGCGGCATGGAGCTCGAGCAGATTGCGAAGCTCGCGAAGACGACGCCTGCCGAAGGGCTCATACCGTCGAAGGTCGAGTACCTCGCTTGCTATCAGATCGCGAAGAACGTCTGCAACGGCGATACTTCCTATGCCGACACGCCTCTTCTGGCGCGTCTCATCACCGCTGAATCCGGTGTTAAAGTGACACCTTTTAAGGTCGCAAGAAGCCTGGAGGTATTCTCGGAAGCAAAACTGGTAAAATTAGGTGTATTATCTTCACTAAGGGTCTGCATAAGATTCCTGAAGACAGAGGGCAAGACGGATCTTAAGAAATCCGCCGTATATATGAGGCTTCTGGAGCATGGCTGATGTAAACGACTTTGATGAGCGCGCATATCTTCTGGACGAAGATATGGTACCCGAGATTCCTGATTACATTCAGGAGAAGTTTGAAGGCGTCATGGACATGTTCACGGCGTATGCTTCGAGGGCGCATCTTGAAGAGGGTGTGCTCGGCAAGGAGCAGGACCTCATAAGGCGCGCCTACATCTTCGCGTTTAAGGCACACCGCCATCAGAAGCGTAAGAACGGCGATTATTATATCGTTCATCCCATTGCAACGGCCGAGATACTCGCAGAACTCGAGGTCGATGCCGAATCACTCGCAGGTGCCCTTCTTCACGATACTATCGAGGATACGCCCGCTGATTCGGAGATGCTGAACGAGCTGTTCGGCTCCACCATCACTCTTCTTGTAGAAGGCGTTACCAAGCTCAATGAGATCTCCTCGCATTCGAAGGAGGAGATGCAGGCCGAGAATACACGTAAGATGCTCATCGCCATGACGAGAGATCCGAGAGTCATACTGATCAAGCTCGCGGACCGTCTCCACAACATGCGCACCATGCAGTACCAGACTCCCGCGAAGCAGGTCGAGAAGGCCCGTGAGACCCTCGATATCTACGCTCCTTTTGCCGAGAAGTTCGGCGTGTTCAAGATCAAGTGGGAGCTCGAGGATCTGTGCCTGAGGTATCTTGATAACGACGGTTACTACGAACTCGTCGGACTCATATCCTCGAAGAGGTCTGAGCGCGAGGCGTTCATGGCACACGTTGTATCCGAGATATCGGATAAGCTCAAGGACGACGGTATGGAGCATTACGATGTCGACGGAAGGCCGAAGCACTTCTACAGCATCTATAAGAAGCTTCACGACAACAGACATAACGACATCAATCATATCTACGACATGTTCGCATGCAGGATCGTGGTCGACTCGATCTCCGACTGCTACAGGGCTCTTGGTATCGTGCACTCGATGTACGTGCCGCTCCCGGGAAGATTCAAGGACTACATCGCGAATCCTAAGGAGAACGGATACCAGTCACTGCACACGACCGTTAAGAGACCCGGAGGCAAGACCTTCGGCGAGACGACCTTCGAGGTGCAGATAAGAACCTACAGCATGCACATCGAGGCCGAGTACGGAATCGCTGCGCACTGGCACTACAAGGAGGCCGGTAACTCCAAGGCCTTCAAGGAAGACATCTACGACGAGAAGATCAAGTGGGTAAGACAGTTCCTCGAGGCACAGAGGGATTCTGATGACCCGAAGGATTTCATGGAGCTTCTGAAGAACAACATCGTTCCGAACGAGGTATTCGTCTTCACGCCTAAGGGCAAGATAGTAAGACTTCCCGCAGGCTCCTGTCCCATTGACTTCGCTTACGCCATCCACAGCGGCATCGGCAATCACATGCACGGCGCGAAGGTAAACGGCAGGATCGTTCCGCTCTCGTATGTGCTTAAGTCCGGCGAGGAAGTCGAGATTATGTCTTCGGATAAGATCAAGGGTCCTTCGAGGGACTGGGTCAAGATCGTTAAGACCGCGTCTGCAAGATCCAAGATCAACGCATGGTTCAAGAAACAGGACAGGGACGAGAATATCGAGGTCGGCAAGTCGAGACTTGACAGGGAGATCGAGAAGAACGGCTTCACGAATTCCCAGCTCATGATGGTCGACAAGGTCAAGATCGTCCTCGATAAGTTCTCATGCAATACGGTGGATGACCTCTACGCTGCGATTGGTTACGGCTCCGTTCAGGTCGGCAAGGTGTTCGGAAGATTAAGGGATGAGTACATCAAGACCTTAAGCGAAGAGGAGCGTCTCGCGTTAGGCTACCGCACGGCTTCCGACGGCCAGATAGTCTACTACATGCCTGATAAGCTCCCGGATGAACTCGGCAAGGGCGATGTGGTCAAGATGCCCCAGGTTCCGGATACCAAGACCCCGCGCAATAAGAATGGCCGTAAGAGAAGCAGCGACGACGGCATCATCATCGAGGGTATGGTTCATCCTCTGCTTCGTATCGCGAATTGCTGTCATCCGGTTCCGGGGGACGATATCATAGGCTACGTTACCCAGAGTGAGGGCGTCACGGTGCATAAGACAACGTGCCCCAACATCGTACACATTAAGGAGTACAAGGACCGCTCGGATAAGGACAGAAGGAAGTTCGAGAGACTGATCGGCGCGGTCTGGGATGACGGCAAGCCGGATAAGTCGTTCGGCTTCGCATCCAATATCGTAATGCTCGCGCAGGAGTGTTCGCTGACTCTGCTTTTCGCAGATGTGTCTGCGATATTCAGTGACGAGCACGTGGATATCAAGGACATAAAGCAGCCGATGAAGATAAACGGCGGCACTTATACAGAGTTTGTTGTAACGGCTGTGTTCAGAAACAGGGAGCAGCTCGACAGGGTTGTGAAGAAGCTCAAGGAGTTAAGTTACGTAACGAACGTGTTCAGGAAATAAGACGTCTTATCCGAATATCTCGGAGATGAAGAAGATGTCGAGCAGAACGGTCAGGACCAGCACCATAGCACAGATGACATAGATGGCGTATTTGCGCATCTTCTCATCCTTCGTTTTGCTTTTGATGTTGAAATCTTCCTGAGCCATAACACGATTATAGAGTCGCAGATTATGACATGCTTTTCACGTATGTGACAATCAATTGACAAAAAACTCTGATACCGCGAAAGGCTGTTATTAAAGGTCTGTTCACACCTTTGTGGTATAATTTATCGGATGCGATTCATTGATTCGACATTGAAAGACAATCTGACACGTGACAGACTCAGAATGGGGGCGAGTATAGCCGCTATTATTGCGTTGAGCCTTCTCGTGTTCATAGGTGTCTATACATTGCTGGATTCGAAGGCGAGAGCGGACCGCGCGAGGCGTAATGCACAGGCCGATGTTCTTATGGAAGCGGTCGAGTCATCGGAACAGGCAGCTCCTTCAGATGAGACTGTAACCGAATCAGATGCTTCGGAGACTACGGAGACTTCAGCGACGGAGCTTGCTCCGGTAATAGTCTCGGAGAGTGAAGAGAGTGCGGTACCGGGTGAGACTTCTGCTGATGTTTTATCTTCCGAAGCGACCGAGACTTCAACTGAGACGGCACCTGCCCCGACCGATCCTGACGCGGTCGAGGAGTTCTACACTTCGGTATATGCAGGAAGCGATATCAACTTAAGGTCCGGCCCCGGAACTGATTACGATGTCGTGAGGCTGATCCACATGGGTGAGGGAATTGACGTAACCGGCCGCACGGCATCGGGCTGGTACAGGACATATAGCGGCAACTATGTTCTCATAAGCCTTACATCCGAGGAGCCCGTCGCGACTACGGCGGCAGCTACTACGGCCGCGCAGACCACTGCTGCGACTACTGCGGCGACGACACAGGGAAGACCCACGACTCCGGCGAACACCGAATCCAATACCGCGGGAAGCGCGAGCACTGACGGCATGACTTATTACGGAACATGCCACATCACTTTCTACGGACCGCAGCCGCTGTCTGACGGTTCATGGAGCACCACGACTGCAACGGGCACTTCATGTTCCGAGGGAAGAACGGTGGCAGCCGACTGGGATATCTTCCCGGCAGGCACAACCATCTACATTCCGAATGACCCTCTGGGCGGCGACGGATATTACACCGTCGAGGACATGGGACCCGGCGTCAGCGGAAACCACATTGATATATTTGCTAACGGAAGTCACACGGTAACTGACTGCGAAGTATATATCGTAAACTGATTACAGAAGAGGAAAATAATGAGCGAGAAAGCTAAAGAACAAAAGACACAGACTAAGAAAAAGAACGTAAAGAATACACAGGCTAATGATGCCAAGAGCACTAAGTCATCCGGGAAGAGCAAATCCCGCAAGCAGAATAAGGAAGAGAAGCCCAAGAGGGTAAGAGCTCCCAAACAGAAGAAGAAACTCAAGATAATCCCCCTTGGAGGACTTCTTGAGATCGGCAAGAACATGACCGCGATCGAGTACGGCAACGACATCATAGTTATCGATGTCGGAATGGCTTTCGGCGGTGATGACACACCGGGCGTTGACTGCGTCATCCAGGACTACACGTATATTAGAGAGAACGCGCACAAGCTGAGGGGCGTGCTCCTTACACACGGCCACGAGGATCACATCGGCGCACTGCCGTATTTCCTGCGTGAATTCAAGTGCCCCGTCTACGGCGGCAAGCTTACGATAGAACTTGTAAGGCACAAGCTCGAGGACAACGGCGTTAGCCTCAAGGGCATCGGCCTTAACGCATGCAAAAACGGCGACAGGGTCAAGCTCGGCAACGCTTTCCAGGCCGAGTTCATAAGGGTAAACCACAGCATTGCGGACAGCTACGCCCTGGCTATCAGGACTCCTGCGGGTGTGATCGTACATTCGGGAGACTTTAAGATCGACTATACTCCGATCAACGGCAAGGTAATCGACCTGCAGCGCTTCGGCGAGATAGGACACGAGGGCGTGCTCTGCTTCATGTGTGAGAGCACGAACGTCGAGAAGGAGGGCTCATCCCCCTCCGAAAAGGATGTCGGAGAAGCCTTCCAGAACATCTTCAAGAAGACCGACGGCAGGATAATCGTCGCGACTTTCTCGAGCCATATTCACAGGATGCAGCAGATATTCACGGCGGCCGAGATGAACGGCAGACACGTATGCCTGTGCGGACGCTCGATGGTCAACTGCTTCAATATTGCGAATTCCCTGGGCTACATAGACATGAAGCCCGATACGCTCATAGACATCGGTTCGATCAACAGATATCCCGACGACGAGATAGTCGTTCTCACCACGGGCTCACAGGCTGAGCCTACGAGTGCGCTGTCGAGGATGGCTTTTGCTTCGCATAAGGAAGTCGAGATCAGGGAAGGCGATACGGTCATCATATCGGCGCACCCGATCCCCGGTAACGAGAAGTCCATCTACAAGCTCATCGACGAGCTTCTTAAGAGAGGTGCGGACGTTATTTACGAGTCACTCGCCGAGGTCCATGTATCAGGACACGCATACAGGAACGAGATAAGACTTCTCCATACGCTTCTTAAGCCGAAGTTCTTCATCCCGGTTCACGGTGAATACAGAATGCTCATAAGGCATGCGCAGCTCGCACAGAGCCTCGGAATGGATCCCGAGGACATCTTCGTTCTGCGTAACGGTGACGTCTTCGAGACCGACGGCGTAACGGCATCGGTCAACTCCGAAGTGCCCGCAGAGGCTATCCTTATCGACGGCTCGTCAGCTGCCGTTAAGGACGATCACGTTATGAGCGACAGAATTCACTTGGGAGACGACGGCTGCGTCGTCATCTCGGTTGCGATGGACGATGACAGCGGAGAACTCGCATGCATCCCCGTCGTTGATTCAATAGGATTCATCGTCGACGACGAGAAGGAGGAGCTCCACGACGCTCTGTCGGCCAAGGTTGCCCAGGTTCTCTCGCCATCCGCGAGGAAGAACGAGCCCCTGGATGTGAAGATCGCATCGAGGTCCTTCCGGAACCAGATAAGGGACTTCCTGTTTGAGAAGACGAGAAGAAGGCCGATGATATTGACGAACGTCTGTCATGTCGAGACTTCTAAGCGTTCCCGTAAGCGTTGAAAAATAACGGGTGCGTCTATATAATAAATAAATATTTATACGAGGAGCAATTCTTAGGTAATGAGAGTATCGAATCTTTTTTTCGCAACACAAAGAGAAGTACCGGCTGATGCGGAGATACCTTCACACAAGCTGATGTTAAGAGCGGGTCTTATCCGCAAGATGTCATCGGGTATCTACGCTTACATGCCGATGGGCTTCAAGGTCTATAAGAACGTTGAGAGAGTCATCCGAGAGGAGATGGACAGAGCGGGAGCACAGGAGCTCATAATGCCTGCACTTCTTCCCGCAGAAGCTTATCAGGCTTCCGGCAGATGGGAGAAATTCGGTCCCGAGATGTTCCGTATGAGCGACAGAGGCGGCAGACCTTTCTGCCTCGGTCCTACGCACGAGGAGCCTTTCACGGAGGCTGTAAGAGATACTTTCAGATCCTACAAGAATCTGCCTGTAACGCTTTATCAGATCCAGCATAAGTACAGGGACGAGAAGAGACCGAGATTCGGTGTCATCCGTTCCCGTGAGTTCGTTATGAAGGACGCTTATTCCTTCGACGTTGACGAGGCAGGTCTCGATAAGTCCTACAAGATCATGTATGACGCATACAGAAGGATCTTCGACAGATTAGGTCTCGACTACACAGTAGTTGATGCAGACTCCGGTGCAATGGGCGGATCCGGATCCCAGGAGTTCATGGTAAAGAGCCCCATCGGCGAGGATGCCATCTGCTTCTGCGACGCATGCGGATATGCTGCTAACGAGGAGAAGGCTTCCTGCAAGGAAGGCGAGGCTGATACATCCGTTGAGCTTCCCATAGAGAAGATCAAGACTCCCGATGCGAAGACAATCGAGGAGCTCGTTGCTTTCCTTAACACAACTCCCGACAAGTTCGTTAAGACTATCCTCTACAACATCGACGGCAAGATCGTCGCTGCAATGGTAAGGGGAGACAGGGATATCAACGAGACAAAGCTCGGCAATATCTACGATGCAACAGAGATGGATCTCGCGTCCTTCGAGGACGTCGAGAGGATCACAGGTGCCAAGGTCGGATTCGCAGGCCCGGTCGGACTTAAGGAGAAGATCGAGGTCGTAATGGACAGCGAGGTTGCCCTTCTTAAGAACTTTATCGTCGGTGCATGCGAGACCGATTATCACTTCAAGAACGTAAACGTCGGAAGAGATTTTACTCCCGATGTCGTAAAGGATATCAAGAACGTTAAGTCCGGCGATCTGTGCCCCAAGTGCGGCAAGCCCTTAGGAATGGCAAGAGGCGTTGAGGTCGGACATATCTTCAAGCTCGGAACAAAGTATTCCGATTCCCTGGGCTGCGTCTACCTCGATAAGGAGGGCAAGGAGCACTCGATGGTAATGGGATGCTACGGTATCGGTGTATCAAGAACTATCGCTGCCATCATTGAGCAGTACAACGACGAGGACGGCATTAAGTGGCCTGCGATCGCAGCACCTTACAAGGTCATCGTCATTCCTACAAAGACAAACGACGAAGAGGTCATGGGTCTTGCAGAGAAGCTTTATAACGCTTACATCGACGCAGGATACGAGACACTCATCGATGACAGAAATGAGCGTCCCGGCGTTAAGTTCAAGGATGCTGATCTTCTCGGAATTCCTCTCAGGGTAACTGTCGGCAGAAGAGCCGCAGAAGGGATAGTTGAACTTAAGTACAGAATGGACGGCGCGGTTGAGGAGGCTGACTTCGATGCAGCTCTCGCTGCGGCGGGAAAGATCAAGTGAGGAACTGATCATGAAGACAATGAGAAGAATTGCGTCCGTAGTTACGGCTGCTGCAGTAATTGCAAGCTTTATGGCTGCTTCTGTTGCCGCAGCGACAGTACCGGCAGGTGAGAAGGAGGCATTGGAGTATGACCTCAATCCTTCGGCCGGAAGAACAACTCTCGCAATCGAGAATTACTACGCTGATTACACATCGATCAATTTTGTTTCCAGATACGGAAGTCCCATCGTTCTGTCCGTATCGGGCGGCGATCTTTGCGTAGACAGCACCGTTGCAACCGGAATGAGGATCAATGTCGCGAATGACAGATTCTCCATCGTTACGACAGGTGCGGGAGACGGTTCGTTCTCGTTCAATGTTGCCGATTCCATGGAAACAAACAGCGTTTACTACCTTCAGTTCATATTGACGGCTGACGGAATACAGCAAAGCTATGAGGACATAGCGATCACGAAGAAGCCTGACGGTTCCGTCTGTTTTGTTAAGTCCATGTGCTATGACTTCAATGTCGAGAGATGCAGCGAGCTTTGGACTGATGCCCAGTCCCTTGATGAGTGCCTCCAGCCCCAGAATGATGCGGAGTGCGATTCTCCCGTAGTTGTAGGAACGGCGGAGCGTATTACGCAGGGATGCCGCAATGACTGGGAGAAGGTATATGCCATTTACGAGTTCCTCGTAACTGAATTCGCTTATGACTACGTTCAGATTCAGGATAGTTACACGGGTTATCAGGATGATGCATCTACGCTTATCATGCGTAAGATCGCCATCTGCGAGGGCCTCGGCAACACATTCACGGCTCTTTGCCGTGCAGCCGGTGTTCCCGCTGCGATTTCTTTCGGCATCGGTGCCGACGTGGAGTCTCTGGTACTAAGCTCTGACTACGAGGGCGATGAGGGCTGTAACCACGCATGGGCATGCGTATGCCTTGACGGAACATGGTATCACGTGGATCCCACATGGGACTGCGCCAATGCCTACAGAGGAAGTGAGTACGACTCCGGCACATGGACAAGCGGCAATGCTTCATATGACTGGTATCTCGTGCCCCTCGAGGCGTTCTCCATGACACATAAGATCTGCGATGCTGATACGATCCACGGAAGACCTGAGACAGGCTCCTGCGGAACAAGTGCCACATATGAGATCACGCGTGACGGTACGATCACCATCTCCGGAAGCGGTACACTTCAGCTTCCCTACGGATGCAACGGCTTCCGCAATGTCGTATTCGCAGATGACTGCACCATCGATACCATCGGTGTCGAGTGCTTCGCTGACTGCGATATCATTACGAGTGTCGTTCTCCCCGATACGGTAACGGTTATTGACGATTACGCTTTCAATACCTGTGAGGATCTGGAATATATTTATCTGCCGGAGGGGCTTCAGAGCATCGGAGCGAGTGCATTCGATTACTGCGATGAGCTCGCATATGTATATGTTCCCGATTCGGTAACGGATATAGGTCAATGGGCGTTCGATGACTGCCCGAGAGCGATCGTCAGCATTCCTCACGGATTGGATCTTGATGACGGGGATTACTATATCCCTCCTTACAGGATCATAGAGAGGTCTAACTGACTTTGTCTTACATAGAGTTTCATGATGTCAAAAAGGTCTACAGAACTGGTTCTGTCGACCTTTATGCTTTAGACGGGGCAGAGTTCTTCCTCGAGAAGGGGGAGCTCGCCGTCATCGTCGGCCAGTCAGGTGCAGGCAAGACCACGCTCCTTAACATCCTCGGCGGAATGGACCGCCTTACGGAAGGTGAGGTCATATTAGACGGCCGTAAGATATCTTCTCTTAAGGACAGGGAGCTCGCGCTTTACAGGCGCAATGACGTGGGCTTCGTATTTCAGTTTTATAACCTGATCCCGAATCTTACGGCATATGAGAACATCGAGATGGCTTCCTCTCTTGTTAAGGATCCCAAGGATCCCTCAGAGCTTCTTAAGGCAGTCGGACTTACTGACAGAAGGAATAATTTCCCTGCCCAGTTATCGGGCGGAGAGCAGCAGAGGATATCCATCGCAAGAGCGATAGCGAAGAACCCCAAGCTCCTTCTTTGCGATGAGCCTACGGGCGCACTGGACTATGAGACCGGCAAATCCATCCTGAAGCTTCTTCAGCGCCTCTCGGTCGAGGAGGGTATGACGGTCGTAATAATCACTCACAATTCGGCGCTGACCGCGATGGCGAACCGCGTTATAAGACTTAAGAACGGCAAGGTCAGCAGCAACGTCGTGAATGAAGATCCCAAGAGCATTGACCTCATAGAGTGGTAATCCTGCATTGTCACCGTATGCTTCCACAATCTTAAGATCCATTAAGCAAAGTCTCGGGCGTTTTATTGCCATTCTCGCGATAATCGCTCTGGGCGTCGGATTCATGTGCGGTCTTATACAGACCAGTCCTTCATTCCGCTATACGGGCAATGAATACATAAATGAGTACAGACTCTACGACTTCAGACTGATATCGACCATAGGCTTTGATGACGACGATATCGCAGCAATACAGGCTCTTCCGGGTGTGGCGGATGCCGTGGGCGCATATTCTGCTGATGTAATCGCGAGGTTCGAAGACCAGGATGAGACTTCCGAGCAGACCGTCAGGATACATTCCGTAACTGACGGCGTGAATCTTCTGAGGCTTGAAGCCGGAAGGTTCCCCGAGAATGAGAACGAGATCGTCCTCGACGGCTACAAGTTCGGTGAGGACGCCGTCGGCCGCACTCTTGTCTTAAGAAACGACAGGGTAAGGGATGATTCGGAGAATCTTACAGTATCCGAATTCACTGTCGTAGGCCTCGTAAGATCTCCGGTCTATATGAATTTCCAAAGGGGTGCGTCCGAGGTGGGCAACGGTCAGTTGTCCTGTTATGCTTATGTCCTTCAGGGCGTCTTCGATATGGAGTATTACAGCGAGAGCTATGTGTATTTTGACACGGGACTTGATGCTTACGGCGACGAGTATGAGAACTGGGCAGACGCCAAAGAAGATGAACTTGAAGATCAGGTCCTGGCCGTAATCACGGACAGGTTTGACGAGCTTCTCGAGGAGAACAGGGCAGATCTTAATGACGGCATCGCCGAGCTTGAGGACGAGAGGCACGAGGCCTCGCTGGACCTGGATGATGCCAGTGAAGAACTTGATGATGCATATGAGGCGCTTTCTGAAGGAAGAGAAGAGCTTAATTATCTCGAGTCTCAGCTTGAAGCACTTCCCGTGATTCCTCCCGCGTATCAGGAGGCTTACGATGAGGCGTTAAGCGAATATGAGGATGGCGTAAGTGAGTATAACGACGGCCTTGTCGAATACTATGAAGGCTTAAGGGAACTTGATGCGGGAATGACAGCCGCCTCATCCGAGCTTAATTACATGGCGGGCGTTATTGCCAATACGGACGATCCAAAGGTCTATGTGCTCGGCCGCGATAAGAACATCGGAGCAGTTGCTTTCGAGACGGATGCCGATATAGTCAAGGGTATCGCGAATGTATTCCCTCTGTTCTTCTTCGCGCTCGCAGCCCTCGTGTGCTCGACCACGATGCAGAGGATGGTACTCGACGAGAGAGGGATCATAGGTACGATGCGCGCTCTGGGATACACGGATCTTAAGGTCACCATGAAGTACGTTATCTACTCAGGTCTTGCCGCCGTCATAGGTTCGGTAACGGGGTATCTTATCGGCGTCAGGCTCTTCCCGTCGGCGATCTGGGAAGTGTACGGAATGATGTACGGCTTCTCGGATCTGAAGCTTAAGGAATCACTTCCTGTGTTTATCATAGCGATAGGGGCGTCGCTTCTTTGCTCGGTCGGAGTCGCTTTCGTTACGGCCGCTTCGGAGGTTGCATACATGCCTGCCGAGCTTATAAGACCTAAGGCGCCTCCCGCGGGCAAAAAGATACTGCTTGAGAAGATGACTTCGTTCTGGAGCAGATTAAGCTTCAAGAATAAAGTATCCCTCAGGAACGTTTTCAGGTTCAAGAAGAGGATGCTCATGATGGTAATAGGTATCGCAGGATGCTCCGCGCTTCTTCTCACGGGCTTCGGCATAAGGGACTCCATTACGGACGTCGTCGATCTTCAGTACGACAACATAACGACATACAGGCTTAACGCGAAGATAGAGGAGAATGCTTCTGTTGAGGATGCCTTAGCAAGCCTTCGAAAAGCAAATGACACCTTGGGCACTGCTTATGAGGCTGTTGCCGCAAGATCCGAGAATCTTACTCATGTATCACCCGATGCCATCAGGGATGTGACGCTGTTCATATCGGATGATGACTCAATAGGAGAGGCTCTTAAGGGGCGTGTTGACGGAGTTCTGATGCCGTGGCCGGGAGACGGGGAAATCGCGATAAGCTCTAAGCTCGCGGAAAGAAACGGGCTTAAGGCCGGCGACATGATAACGTTCGGCTACGGCGACGACGGGATGGAGTTCACGCTTAGGATCGCCTATGTATTCGAGAACTATACATTCCACTACGCGTTTATGAATGTATCCACTTATGAGGAGGTATTCGGCAGAAGCTTCAGACCGACGAATCTTCTCATAACATGCGCGGATGAATCCTCTGATTCCGATTATGACATGGCTAGGGAGCTTAACCTCTCGGGCGACTTCGAGAGAATGGATGTGACGGAACAGTCGAGAATAGGTTTCTCCGAGACTATGGAAAAGCTCAACGTAATAGTTGTTCTCATCATAGGCTGCGCCGCGGCACTGGCGTTCATCGTTCTGTTCAACCTCAATAACATAAATATCTCGGAGCGCGTGAGGGAGATCGCGACTATCAAGGTCTTAGGCTTCAGCGAGATGGAGACGGGAGCGTATTTTTTCAGGGAGAACTTCCTTCTGATCTTCATGGGATTTGTGCTGGGACTTCCGTTCGGCATCGCGCTTCACAGATTCGTTATATCCCAGATAGAGATGGACATGGTCACGTTCGTTGTGAAGATCAGATTCTTAAGTTATATCTATTCTCTTATTCTGGTCATCCTGTTCTCCGTCCTGGTCGACCTTGTAATGCGCATCAAGATAAGAAGGATAGATATGGCGGAATCGCTTAAGAGCGCTGAATAAGCGACAGGTAAAGGTTAAAGGTCAAAGTAGTATAATATACCGAGAATATTCCTGAAAGGATATAAAAATGAAGAGCATTAAGAAGATTTTGCTTACAGCAGCTGCACTGGTATGTACCATTGGCATTCTCGCAGGATGCATCAAGTATGAAAATCCCCGCGACCGCAACAGGTCCCAGGACGGAACGGAGTATCTTACGGGACTTCATCACGTTGAGATTGAAGTGGAGGACCTGGGAACGATATCGCTCGAGCTCGATGCCGATACCGCCCCTATCACAGTTACTAACTTCATCAACCTTGCAGAATCGGGTTTCTATAACGGACTGACATTTCACAGGATCATCGACGGATTCATGATTCAGGGCGGCGATCCCACGGGTACGGGAACAGGCGGTTCCGACAATAACATCAGAGGCGAATTCGCAAGTAACGGAATTCAGAACAACATCTCGCACACGAGAGGAACGATCTCGATGGCAAGAAACGGTCAGGACTACAATTCCGCTTCTTCACAGTTCTTCATCGTACATGAGGATTCGACATTCCTGGACGGAAACTATGCTGCATTCGGCCATGTCACTGACGGAATGGACGTTGTTGACCAGATTGCCGAGAACACACCCGTTCAGGATCAGGACGGAACTGTTCTTCCCGACGACCAGCCTGTTATCACAGAGGTCAGAGTAATCGACTGATGAACGTCGAGCGCGAGATAGAGAAGAGGCTCCTCTCGGAGCGTGATAACGATGTCAGAAGGACCGCTTACAACAGTGAGATCCGTTACTATGACATGATTTCTTCAGGCGATGTCGACGGGCTCAAGGACTACATTGAGCTTCGAAGGAAGAATAAGGGACAGCAGTTAAACGGACGTAAGGGAGTGCTGTCGAAGGACAGGCTCACGAGTGAGAAATACCATGCGGTCATCATGACTGCGCTTATCTCGCGCTTCTGCATAGAGGCCGGGATGGATATCGCGGAGAGTTATACCTTAAGCGATATCTACATCACCAAAGTCGACCAGGCCATCTCGGAGGATGAGGTCTGGGGGCTTTGCAACGAGATAAGCATGGCGTACTGCACGAGGATGAGGGATCTTGTTAAGAATAAGGTCGTCTCGAGATATGTAGTACTCGCGATAGATTACATACGCGCGCATGTGCAGGAGCCGCTGACTGTGGAGAGCATCGCGAATGAGCTCTCCGTCAATTCGAGTTATCTCAGCAAGCTATTTAAGAAGGAGATGGGCAAGTCCATAAGCGAGTACATAAGGGACAGCAAGATCGAGATCGCCGAGAAGATGTTAAGGCACCTCGATGACACGAGTCTTCAGATTGCGAATTACCTTGGATTCTCGTCCCAGAGCCACTTCATCCAGGTCTTCCGCAAGCAGACCGGAATGACGCCCGAGGAGTATAGAAGACAGCACTATCACAAGAGCTGGATAGGGCAGAAGGATAAGCAGGGCTGATTTGTAAAGAACCTGATCTTATGCGACAATCAGTTGCGAATTAAGGAGTTTTATTATGTCTTTTGATCTGTACGATGCACTAATGTCGTTCTTCATATCGATGGTACCTCTTATCGAGATAAGAGGCGGCATTCTCTATGCCCTGGCTTCAGGTGTTCCCGCGGTACCCGCATACATCATCTGTATCATCGGAAACATGCTTCCGGTACCTGTAATCTTCTTCCTCGCCCGTAAGGTTCTCGAGTGGGGCAAGGACAAGAAGGTAATAGGCAAGTTCTTCACCTTCTGTCTCGAGAAGGGACACAAGGGTGGTGAGAAGCTTAAGGCCGGCAAGATGGGCGTTTACATCGCGCTCTTCCTCTTTGTAGGCATCCCGCTTCCGGGAACGGGCGCATGGACAGGAACGCTCGCTGCGAGCATCCTCGACATGGATTTTAAGAAGAGTTCGATCGCCGTTATGTGCGGCGTGGTTCTCGCGGGTATCATCATCGGCGTTCTGACAATGCTCGGGATCAACGTTATCGGCAGCTGATGAGAAGTTTTACCGTAGACAATTCATTAAGCGGTGAGCACGTAGTCAAGGCGTGCACTGTGAACTTCCCGTCTTTGACCAAGGCGGATCTGTATAAGGCGCTCAAGCACAAGGACATAAGGATAGACGGCAGGAAGGTCTCGTCCGACATCAAGGTGCTTGCAGGTCAGGAGGTGCAGGTATGGCTTCCGGATGCGCTTTTCGAGGGGGAGGCGGCAAGTCCCCGCAAGGCTTCTGACGACTACACGGTAGTGGCACAGACTGACGGCCTTCTCATAGTTAACAAGAGGCAGGGGCTCGCAGTCCATAGCGGCAAGACCGCGAGTACCAATCTTATCGATATCGTGAGGGAGACGACCGGCAATAAGAACGCCGAGCTCGTGCACAGGATAGACATGAATACAGGCGGCATCCTCATGATCGCCAAGAACAAGGATTACCTCGAGGATGCCGTGAAGCTTTTTAAGGAGGACCTCGTCACGAAGCGCTACAGGTGCATCGTGGTCGGGAAGATCCCGAAGGACCTGGGAGAGCCCGTTATCTGCGACGACGAGGCGCTTATGAGCGAGGTGTCGGCTTACCTTGAGAAGACGCCTTCGGGGCAGGTATACATCCATGACACAAAACAGGAAGGCGACCTTCCCATAACGACAAGGTACCGCGTCCTCGGATATTACGGCGGGCTTTCCGAGATCGAGTGTGAGCTCGTGACGGGAAGGACGCATCAGATCAGGGCGCAGTTCGCGCACCTGGGGTACCCGATATTAGGTGACGGCAACTACGGAAGAAACCAGGTGAACCTTGCTTTCCGCGCCAAGGACGGCGGCAGGATCAGGCACCAGCAGCTGTGGTCAACGACACTGATGTTCGGTAAAATATCAGGTGATAACAGGCACAGGGAACTCTCCGGCAGAAGGTTCTCGATTGAGCCCAGGTATGAGGTGGATCTGTAAATGGCAGACAACAGGCCGATAGGAATATTCGATTCCGGTATCGGAGGACTGACGGTTCTTCGCGAGATAATCGCGGCTGTTCCGAATGAGAGCACGATCTACTTCGGTGATGACGGAAGATCCCCCTACGGAACAAAATCACACGATACGATAATCAACTATTCGCTTCAGGACATGAAGTTCCTCAAGGAGCAGGACGTCAAGATGATAGTCATCGCCTGCAACACCGCGAGCACGCATGCGTATAAGACGCTGTCTTCCATGTGCGACGTTCCGGTGGTCGAGGTGGTAGTCCCCGGAGCTAAGGCTGCGGTTGAAGCGACAAGGAACGGAAGAATAGGAATTATAGCTACGCGCGCGACTATAGGTTCGGGCGTGTATGAGGCAGCCGTAAGGGAATACGGCAAGGATATCGAAGGCCTCGAGGTCATCTCGCAGGCCTGCCCGCTCTTCGTCTCTCTCGCTGAAGAAGGCTGGTGGGACAACGAGGTCGCATATCTTACGGCATGTCAGTATCTTGAGCCCCTGAAGGCTGCGGGCGTGGACACAGTGGTTCTTGCCTGCACGCATTACCCGCTGCTCGCCCGGACGATCTCGAAGGTCATGGGACCTCAGGTGAAGCTCATAAACTCAGGCGTCGCGGTAGCATCCGTGGTAAAGAACATCCTCGAAAGTAACGGGATCGCTTCTGACGGCAGGAACGTGATCCGGAAGTTTTACACGAGTGATGATCCGAAGCTTTTCGAGAGGGTGGCAGCTCCTTTCCTTGGGCGCGGCCTTCCTTCCGGAACGAAGCGTGTGCAGGTCGATAAGTATGATACGTGAGCTTGAGATAACGACAGGATCATATGAGAAACCGCTGAGGACTTCCGGCATCTATGAGGATGCGCCGGGGTCTCTTCTTATCAAGTGGAAGCAGATCCACGACGGCGATAAGGAGCATTCATTCTATGAGATAAGACTCGATAAGGATACCGGTGTCGCAGTTGTTAAGCGCTCCGGTGAATATACGAGCAGGCTCGTGTTTGATACATCAAAGAAGACCGAAGGTGTGGTGCATACGCCATACGGTGACATCACTACGGATATAAAGACGGAGTACATAAACCTTCCGTCTGTGCTGTGCCCGAAGTTCGAGATCTCGTACGAGATGGGCGCGGATAACATAAAGAATTTATTCTCAGTAAAGTTTCTGTAAGGAGGGGGCTTTATGGCGTACAGAAAGATCAGTAAGAAGCTTGTAAGTGCGGGTGCGGCAGTGCTCGCGGGAGCGATGCTTCTCGGAGGCTGTGCCGGCAAGACACAAAGCGAAGAGACGGAAACTGTTGATACCGAGACGGAAGCTTCGGAGAGTGTTGTTGAGACAGCCGCGCCTTCCGAGACTTCGACCGCAGAGGAGACGGAGACTGCTTCTGAAACAACCGTGCCCGAGGTCGCGATAGAACTTGTAAACCTCGAGTATCTCGGGATCTTAAGCGAGTATGAGGACCAGATAAGGATAGTTGAGAACGATCCTCTGGTCGATATGAGATGCTGTACCTATGTCGACATCACAGGGGACGATGTGCCCGAGCTCATCATCCGGTATAATTCCGATCCCGAGAACGGATACGAGGCCGGCGCAGATTACTACATGACGGGCGCGATGAGGTTCTTTACCTACGATGCTGTGTCGATGGAAGCCGTGGAGATGCTTAAGGTCGACCGGACGATATTAAATGCAGGCGGCGGATTCAACGCAGACGCGATAATGCTCGATAACGGCAACATCATCGTTACGACGGGTTGGGGAGACGAGGATTCGGAACTCTGGATCACGGAGTATGCGGCTGAAGGCAATGAGCTTGTTGCGGTAAACGTGCTTTATTGCGGCGAGTTCATGCAGGATACGGATGATGACTACTATTATGAATATGAGTATGAATTCAACGGCGAGGACATAAGCGAGGAAGAGTACAACTCGATAAGAGACGGATACATTGATTCGTTCACGGGTGTCATCTGCAGAAACCCGTTCTACGATTCCGACTGGTATCAGGAGGATTCGTGGGTAAGCAAGGTGCTCTCACTTACTGATTACTCGATGAAGTACGATGACCTCGTGGCAATGCTCGGAGGCTGAAAATAACGGAGGCACAGAATGGATAAGCGGATTCTGAGTATACTGTCGCGCCAGTTCCCGACAGAGACGGCAGCGGCAACAGAGATAATAAACCTGCAGGCGATACTGTCTCTCCCGAAGGGAACGGAGCATTTCCTTACGGACATACACGGTGAAGACGAGCAGTTTCTGCACGTTCTGAAGAACGGTTCCGGAACGGTCAAGCGTAAGGTGGATGCCGTTATCGGAAGTTCAAAGCCGCATTCCTACCGAAAGCGCCTCACGACACTCATTTACTACCCGAGGGAGAAGCTTGAGCTTATCAAGAAGGAGATTGCCATCTCTCCCGAGGAGATGACAAACTGGTACATGGAGACGCTGCGCGACCTCGTGGCAGTGGTTAAGAAGGTCTCCTGCAAGTACACAAGATCCAAGGTCAGACGCGCGATCCCCGAAGAGTACCGCTATGTAGTCGAGGAACTCATCACCGAGAAGGAAGAGGTCTACGACAAGGAGCGCTACTACAACGAGATCTTAAGCTCGATCGTAAGCATAGGCATGGCGGACGAGGTTATTGTCACGCTCTGTAATCTCATTCAAAGACTCGTCGTCGATCACCTCCACATCATCGGTGACATCTACGACAGGGGCCCCGGCCCTCACATAATCATGGACACACTCTGCGACTACCACTCCGTCGACATCGTCTGGGGTAACCACGACGTCGTATGGATGGGCGCTTACTGCGGCAACCCCGCCTGCATAGCGAACGTAATCAGAATGAGTGTGCGCTATGGCAATCTCTCCGTGCTCGAGGACGGTTACGGAATCAACCTCCTGCCTCTCGCGGCCTTTGCAATGAAGGTCTATGAGAATTCTGACCTGTCGCGTTTCCATTTGAAGGAGAACAACAGGGGTGAGTTCTTCGACCTGGAGAAGATCGAGAGCCAGATGTATAAGGCTATCTCCATCATGCAGTTCAAGGCTGAGGGACAGGTCATAAAGCGCAACTCCGACTTCGAGATGGACGATCAGCTCCTTCTGGACAAGATCGATTTTGCAGAGCGTGAAGTTAAGGTCGGAGACAGGAAGTATCCCATGCTGGACTGCGACTTCCCGACTGTAAATCCCGACTCGCCTTATGAGTTCACGCCTGAAGAGGCGAAGGTTATGGCACAGCTCGTGCAGGGCTTCATGAACAGTGAGAAGCTTCGCCGTCACATCCGTCTCCTCTACGAGAAGGGCTCCATGTATAAGGCTTATAACGGCAACCTTCTTTACCACGGCTGCGTGCCTCTTAATGAGGACGGTTCGTTCAAGCACTCGAGGGTAGGAGGACACGACACATACGGACGCGCCATGTATGACCTCCTCGAGAGTTACGCCCGCAAGGCCTTCTATTCAGCCTACGGGACGCACGATCAGATGAAGGGCGGAGACGTTCTCTGGTATCTTTGGTGCGGCCCCAAGTCGCCTTCATACGGCAGGTCGAAGATGACCACTTTCGAGAGGCTGTTCATAGAGGACAAGGAGACGCATACCGAGGTCAAGGACCCGTACTACCGCTACATCGAGAACGACGAGGAAGTCGCTTCGAACATACTTCGTGAGTTCGGTCTGGATGACGAGCGCTCCCACATCATAAACGGACATGTTCCCGTCGAGACAAGGAAGGGGCAGACTCCTATCAAGGCAGGCGGCAAGGTGCTCATCATCGACGGCGGCTTCTCCAAGGCATATCACGCGAAGACGGGCATCGCAGGCTACACGCTCGCGATAGATTCCCACGGCATGTGGCTTGTAGAACATGAGCAGTTCGAGAGCAAGGAGGCCGCGGTAATAAACGAGACGGACATCGTATCTGATACACTGACCGTCGAGAACTTTGACCGCAGGATGTACGTCGAGGACACCGACAATGGCAGGCGTCTGAGAGAAGAGATAAACGAGTTGAAGGAACTTCTCAAGGCGTACAGGAGAGGCGAGATCTGAGTTAAGAAGACTCATCGGGAAGCCGGATTGACGCCGCATTTTGCAGGCACTTGAGCGGTTTGCCGAATAATTTGAAAATAGTGCTTGCAAATAACAAAAATGCAAGGTATAATCGTCAAGCACGTTTGAAGATAAACAATACCTACATGAGATGGAGGTGGAAAATATATGGCACATCCTAAGAGAAAGTGGTCGAAGGCCAGAACATCACGTCACAGAAGTCTGTGGAAGCTTTCTGTTCCGGGTTTTGTAGAGTGCCCGCAGTGTCATCAGAAGATGCTTCGCCGCACAGTTTGCAAGAACTGCGGATATCTTGATGGTAGAGCTGTTGTAGCAGTAGGCGAAGAAGAGTAATTCTTCCTTGAACTAACTAAGAACGGGCGGTGTTGATATACTTAACACCGCCTTTATTTATGTTTTGACCTCAGGGATTGGTCTTCGGGCAAGGTTCGCGGGGTCATAATGCACCAAAATTGCGAAAAGTGGAATTTGGTGCACAAAAACAGCTCGAAATGTGCACCAAAATGGCGAAAAACGGAATTTGGTGCACGGATTAGGTAGATTTTATGCACCAAATCGTGAAAAATGGAGTTTTGGTGCACAAATGTGGTCAAAAATGTGCACCAAATCTGCAAAAACGGGAATTTGGTGCAGAATCCGCGGGATAAGCGTCAGCCAAACAGGAGAAACACAATGAGTAAACCTGCCGTAGCCATAGTCGGACGTCCGAACGTCGGAAAGTCATCTTTGTTCAACACGCTTTACGGTGAGCGTATATCTATAGTTCATGATACCCCCGGAGTTACGAGGGACCGTATCTACGCGAATGCGACATGGAGAGAGCGCGAGTTCGTCATTATCGACACGGGCGGTATTGAGCCTGCGGGAGATGATGTAATCCTTCAGGGAATGAGGGCTCAGGCGGAGGTGGCCATAGCGGCTGCCGATGTCATCGTGTTCATGGTTGACCTGAAGTCCGGAATGACCGCTGCTGATAAGGAGATCGCCGCCATGCTCCGTAAGTCAGGCAAACCGATCGTCATCGCGGTCAATAAGGCTGACAAGGTCGGCGAGCCCCCGGCTGAGATGTATGAGTTCTATAATCTGGGCTTGGGCGAGAGCGACATCATTCCGATATCAGCGGCTCACAGGCTCGGAATCGGCGATCTTCTCGATAAGATATTCGAGTATTTCCCCGGTGAAGATGAAGAGGATGAGGATGCCGGAAGGATCAGGGTGGCTCTCATTGGAAGACCGAATGCCGGTAAGTCCAGTCTCACGAATAAGATGAGCGGATCTGACAGAAGCATCGTATCCGACATCGCGGGAACCACGAGAGATGCGATAGACGTTCACATCGAGAATAAGTACGGCAAGTTCGTGCTGGTTGATACTGCGGGAATGAGGAAGAAGAGCAAGATAGAGGATAACGTCGAGAAGTACTCGATGGTAAGGGCTCTTCAGGCTATCGATAAGGCTGACGTATGCGTTATCCTGATCGATGCATCCGTTGGAATCACGGAGCAGGATACAAGAGTCGCGGGAGTTGCCCACGATAACGGCAAGGCCTGCATAATAGCGATTAACAAGTGGGACATAGTCGACAAGGAGACGGGAACGCTCGAGACCATGACCAAGATGGTCAGGGAGAGGTTCTCATTCATGGACTATGCTCCGGTTATATTCATATCTGCAAAGACAGGCCAGAGAGTCGACAAGCTCTGGGAGGCCATAGTTAAGGCTGAGGAGTCCTCATCCAAGAGACTCACGACCGGTGTGTTCAACGACATGCTGACTGAAGCGGTTGCGATGGTGCCGACACCTCAGGATAAGGGTAAGCATCTTAAGATCTACTACGGAACGCAGGTAGCGATCAAGCCGCCCACGTTCGCGCTGTTTGTAAACGACACAGAATTGTCCCATTTCTCGTATGAGAGATACATCGAGAACCAGATAAGACGTAACTTTGGCTTCGAGGGCACACCTATTAAGATTCTTTTGCGTAATAAAAAGGGCGAACAGACTTAAAATATTGTGCATATAGTCGTATATGTAAATTGCTCCCGAAGTAGTTAAATATTAAAGGCAAAAAATCGTATTTTATATTTAATGGAGAGCAAACCGTATGAAGATCGAGAATTTACGTAACATCGCCATCATCGCGCACGTTGACCACGGTAAGACGACAATCGTTGATTCCATGCTTAAGCAGGCCGGAATCTACAGAGAGAACGAGCAGATCGTCGAGCAGGTCATGGACAGCAATGACCTCGAGAGGGAGAGAGGAATCACTATCCTCGCGAAGAATACTGCCATCGACTACAAGGGCATAAGGATCAACGTCGTTGATACTCCCGGACACGCTGACTTCGGAGGCGAGGTTGAGCGAGTTCTCAAGATGGTTGATGCCGTTCTTCTCGTTGTAGATGCTTTCGACGGACCCATGCCCCAGACAAGATTCGTTCTTCACAAGGCTCTCGAGTTAGGCTTAAGACCTATCGTCTGCATCAACAAGATCGACAGACCTGATGCAAGACCTCTTCAGGTAGTAGACATGGTTCTCGATCTCTTCATTGAGCTCGGTGCCGATGAGGACCAGCTCGATTTCCCTATCGTTTATTCATCCGGTAAGACAGGCGTTGCCTGCCTCGACATCAAGGATTATCAGGAAGGCAAGGCCGTTGATTTCTGCCCCGTTCTCGATACCATCATCAAGAATACACCCTGCCCCGAAGGTGATCCTGACGCTCCCATGCAGCTTCTCGTTTCCAACATCGACTCCGATCCTTACATCGGAAGAATCGCCATCGGAAGAGTCGAGAGAGGTACTGTTAAGCAGGGCGAGAACGTCGTAGTCGTAAATATCGAGCAGGAAGGCAAGAGGAATGCGAGAGTCGTTAAGCTCCTCCGTTTCTCAGGTCTTGGCAGACAGGAAGTAAGCGAAGCTTCCATCGGTGAGATCGTCTGCGTTGCAGGTATCCCCGATATCGGAATCGGAGACACACTCTGCGACTCTTCCACACCTGAGGCTCTCCCGTTCGTTAAGATCGACGAGCCTACGATCGCGATGACATTCTCAGTTAACGATTCGCCTTTCGCCGGTCAGGAAGGAAAGTTCGTAACATCACGTCACTTAAGAGACAGACTCTTCAAGGAGATCGAGACCAACGTTTCCATGAGAGTTGAAGAGACGGATACAACAGAGTCCTTCATCGTAAAGGGAAGAGGAGAGCTCCATCTTTCCATCCTCATCGAAGAGATGAGAAGAGAGGGCTACGAGCTCCAGGTAAGTAAGCCTAAGGTTATCATGAAGGAGATCGACGGCGTTCTCTGCGAGCCTTATGAGGACCTCGTAATCGACGTTCCCGAGGAGTTCGTCGGTGCCGTAATCGAGAAGCTCGGAAGCCGTAAGGCAGAGATGAAGAACATGCTTCCTCCGTCAAAGGGATACACAAGACTTGAGTTCAATATCCCTTCCAGAGGCCTTATCGGATACCGTACCGAGTTTTTGACCGACACTAAGGGCAATGGTATAATGAACAGCATAATCAGCGGCTATGAGCCCGTTGCGGGACAGATTGCGACGCGTTCACACGGCGTCCTCGTAGCGTTCGAGAGCGGTACGGCGATGACCTACGGACTCTTCAATGCTCAGGACAGAGGAAACCTTCTCATAGGTGCCGGCACGGAAGTTTACGAAGGTATGATCGTCGGCATTAATCCGAAGCCCGATGATATCACGGTAAACGTTTGTAAGAAGAAGCATGTTACCAACATGCGTGCGGCCGGAAGCGACGACGCTATGCGCCTTACGCCTCCTCTTAATTTCAGCCTGGAACAGTGTCTCGAATTTGTCGAGGACGATGAGCTTTGCGAGGTAACTCCGAAGAGCATCAGACTTCGTAAGAAGATCCTCAATACCGATCAGCGTCTCAAGGCCGAAGCTAAGAAGAAAGATGCTGCCAAAGAAACTTAAGATCGTTATCAATATTCTCATCGTTCTCCTGCTGCTCGTGTGCTTCGCGATCATGGGAGTTTACGTCGGCTACAATTATGTATTGTCCCAGGAGGAGCGCTTCACGGCGCTCGAGGCCGGGATAGAAGACGGCTCCTTTAAGGTAGATATGAATACCGAGGGAGCCATTCCTTTTGTCATCAGAACCGGTGACATGACCTCGGACATCGCGGACAAGCTCTTTGAGCTGGGGCTTATCGACAACACCTTCATGTTCTCGCTCCTGTCCAAGGTAAACGGCTTCGACGGCGCGTACCAGGCGGGTACACACTACCTTCTGGCAGGACTCGATTACGACGAGATCATGTTCCTTCTGACACAGCGCTCCGTCAGCGTTACGGTAACGTTCCCTGAGGGCATCACTTACGAGGAGATGAAGATCAGGCTTCACGAGGCGGGACTTACTTTCTCCGACGAGGAGATGGACGAGTGCATGGACAGCCCGAACCTGTTCACGGACTACCGCTTCGTATCGCAGATCGCTCTTACCGAGGGCAGAGACCACGTCCTCTCGGGCTACCTTTTTCCCGACACATACGAGTTCGACGTCAATGCGAGCGCGGAGACGATAATCTCCACTATGCTTAACAACACCGAAAGCAAGCTCTACGACGAGTACTACGAGCGTGCGGCTTCCCTTGGCATGTCCATGGACCAGATCATGACGCTCGCTTCGATCATCCAGGCTGAGTCTTCGAATATGACTGACATGATGTATATATCGTCCGTGTTCAGGAACAGAATGAACAGCGCGGATGAGAGCATGCATTACTTAGGCTCAGACGCGACGATCAACTTCATTAGAAGAATGAACGGCCTCGATCCAGATATCATCCTCACTGCGGATGACATGTCGCTCGACAGCCCCTATAACACTTATATGTATCAGGGACTTCCGCCGGGACCTATCTGCATGCCCGGTCAGGATGCCATACAGGCGGCGCTCTATCCGGAACCTAACTCGAATTATCTGTATTTCTGTGCTGACGGTAACGGCGGTACGCTTTTCGCTGTGACGCTTGCCGAGCACGAGAACAATGTTGCCATATTCCAGGCGAACTACCAGGCTGCGCTCGAGGCTGCCGCCAACCCCACGGAGGAGACCATTGCTGAGGGTGGAGATACCGCAGAGGGCGAAGTACAGGGAGAACCGGGCTGATGAGAAGACCTGAAGTACTGTCGCCTGCGGGCAATCCCGTAAAGCTTAAGACCGCGATCGCTTACGGTGCGGATGCAGTCTATATGTCGGGCAAGAAGTTCGGACTTCGGACTTTCTCCGATAACTTCGACCGCGACGAGATGAAGGCGTCCATAGCGTATGCGCACGAACACGGCGTAAAGTGCTATGTAACCATGAACATCATGGGACTCGAGGAGGATCTCGCGAACATTAACGACGACATAGATTTCACGGCGCATGAGGCCAAGGCGGATGCCGTCCTCGTAAGCGACCCCGGAATCTTCACGAGGGTCAGGGATGTGGCTCCCGACCTCGAGATACATATCTCCACGCAGGCGAGCACGACCAACAGCGAGGCGTGCAATTTCTGGTACAGACAGGGAGCCCGCCGCATAGTCCTCGCGCGCGAGCTGTCGCTGGAGCAGATTAAGAAGATACGCTCGAACATCCCGTCCGACCTCGAGCTCGAGGCTTTTGTTCACGGGGCGATGTGCGTGTCCTACTCCGGCCGCTGCATCTTAAGCAATTACTTCACGGGACGCCGTTCGAACGGCGGAGCCTGCGCTCAGCCCTGCAGATGGGGTTATTCACTTGTTGAGGAGAAGCGCCCCGATTCCGCTTTCCCGATAGAGGAGGACGAGCGCGGAACTTATATCTTAAGCTCCAAGGACCTCTCGATGATCGAACACATCCCCGACCTCGTTGATGCGGGAGTGGACTCGCTTAAGATCGAGGGCAGGATCAAGGGTGACTACTACGCTGCGGTTACGGCGAAGGTCTACCGCGAGGCCGTGGACCTGTATCTTAAGGACCCTGAAGGCTGGAAGGTGAACCCTTCCTGGCCCGACCTTCTCGAGAAGCTGACGCACAGGGACTACGACACGGGTTTCTTCTACGACTCCCCGATGGACGACGCGAAGATCGCTATGGACCGCACATATGTTAAGCCCGCTTTCGTTGTGGCGCAGATAGCGGGACGCAATGCTGACGGCTCTTATAAGGCCGTGCAGAAGAACAAGCTCTATAACGGCGACGTGCTTAATGTGTTAAAGCCCGAAGGCTACGAGCAGCCTCTTAAGGTCGTCTCCATGACGGATATGGACGGCGCGGTGCTCGACAGTGTCCCGCATCCCGGCACAGAGTTTAACGTCAGATTCGACAGGGAGACGGATCTTCCCGAGCTTACGTTCCTCTCGAGGGACGGCGACAAGGACGGCGGCATTGCGCCGATGTCCTGCTGAATTTCCTTATAGAATATTAACTGAGAATTACTTCTCCAAAGCTTCCGGAGCGGTGCCGGTCTTAAGTTCCGGCTCCTTCTTCATTATGTTCGCGAGTATCCTCGACAGGAATGCCTTGAACCTCTTGTCGAAGCCGAAGACCTTAAATACATCGAGGATGATGATGAATACGACGGGTCCGAGAAGGAAGCCGATGGCCCCCCAGATGTATACGCCGAGAGCCATTGAGATCAGCATGAGAAGAGGGTGGAGATGCAGTGACTTGCCGACGACAGCAGGCTCGAGGAACCTTCTTATTACTGTCATTATCGCCATTGCTATGATTATAATTACGGCTCCCGTGTAATTGCCGTGGAGTACTAAGTAAACGATGACGGGCAGCATGGTAGCCGAGATTCCGAGAACGGGGAGGAAGTCGAGTACTGCCGTGATGAGCGCGAGCACGATGGCGTAGTCAACACCTGCGAGACAGAATGCGATCCAGGACTCGGCCATCGTAACGATGAGAAGTAATGTGTATCCGCCCAATGCCCTGAAAAGCGTGCCTGACAGGTTGTTTACGAGCTCGAGCGATGTTCTTCTGAAGGACTGGTTCGGAACGTTCTTCATGTATGCCCGAAGAACGTTGGGGCCGTCGCTTAAGAAATAGTAGCCGCTCATGAATACGCTAATTACGACGAAGATGCCGTAGGGGATGTTGCCTACTATGCTCCAGACCGAAGACACGGCCGTGCTGATTAAGTCGGGGATTTTGCTGACAAATTCGCTCTGGCTGCCCTCGAAGTACTCCGCGATCTTGGCGACGACGGAATCCTTGAGAAGACCGTTGTTGCTCTCCGCGAACTGCCAGATGAATGCGCTGAACTTCTCGGGGTCGGAAATGACGACGACCAGCTTGGAGATCGCGGTGAAAGCCTTGGAGCCCTGCACTACGAGGTTGAACACGGCGAAGATGACTATGATTACTACGATGGCGACGAGGATGGTGTACATGGTGACCTCGATGCGCCTCTTCTTCTTGGCATTGAAGCCCGGGCGTCTCGACCTCATCCTTACGAAAGGTCTCGACATGGCGTGCGCGGTCCTCGCGAGGAGGAAGCCTATCAGGAACGGTACGAGCACCGATACTACCCTGGTCGCGAAGAACAGGAGCAGCCCGGTGACAGCTGCTATCAGGACATACTTGATTATGCTCATCACCGTCGCGCGGTCTTTTACGTATCTCTCGGTGTCGTTCACAGGTAAACTCCTCTAAATATAAGTATCCAGATGGTTATGAACACTGCCATTATCAGTATCAGTGACAGGTTGATGCTCTTGTCGAAAGGGGGCAGGATCTCGTCGTCCTCGGCGCCCGTTACCTCGTGCCTTACCGAGATCGCGAATGAATCGAGCACTCTTATGAAGAACAGGATCAGTACCATGCCCATGAAGAACGCCGGCAGCGACGAGTAGAAATAGGTCGAGCCGATGTCTGCGTGCGTCTGCACCGAGAAGATATCGATCCTCGCCATGGCCTCGGGGAGGTATAGTTCGGTGAGCTTCGTGGAAATGAGGCACAGCATGGGCGCCCACATGTTGTAGATGCGGGACCTTAAGTAGCAGCACCAAACGCCCGTCACGATGAGGGCGAGCACTGCCGTGAAATCCATCTCGAAAAGAGTATAGAACAGCGTCACGACCACGAATGCCTTGACCTTGTCCGTGCTTTTGAATCTCGTATAAAGCAGGCCGAAGAAGAATATGGCTGCTCCGAATGAGGGAACCAGAATGTCGCTTACTATAGTAAGGATGGTCTCATATGAGGATGAGGGTTCGGAGTGGAAGAATACCGGGAATACTGAAGATCCCGTGAATCTTAGAACCAGCCACGCCATCATGTTGTAAAGCGGAAGCCTGATCATTACGAGCGGGATTCCCGATAAGAATGCGAGGAACAAGGTTCCGACTCCCGTGAAATGGCCTATCGGGCGGTCCTCGATGCCCCTCGCGCAGAATACCGCGGGGAATACGAGTGCGAGAACCGTTCCGAATATCATGAGAAATGAGCATCCGGTGATGGTGGTTGCGGGGAACGGAAGATCCGGGTCCTTAAGAATGCACCTTAAGATGAAGAGCACGGCTGTCCCTAAGGACATTATCATCAGGGGCCAGCCCCATGTCATGACGCGGGGCCTTCCGAAATTGTGCTTGATTATGGCTGCGGGATCCGAATTGTGACTGTTCACGCTCATCTTAGAAAGTAAGCCCGAACAAAGTGATTGTCTCGATCATGTAGTTATAGAACACGGGCTCGAGAGCCATGTAAACTGCGGCTCCGAGTGCGAGGAAAGGTCCGAATGCGATGTAGTCCGGGTCCTCTGAGAAGTGGACCTGAGCCTTGCGCATTGCGATCTCCTGTCTCTTCGCGCCCTTGTCCTCGGCCTGTTCGATCTCGCGCTTCTCGGAAGCCTTGCGAGCGTATTTCCTAATAAGAAGCGGAACTGCGAAGAAGACCGCGACCAGAATTCCAACGTAGATCGTTATTATGAGTCCGTAGCAGCCTACGATGAGACCGCATGCGGCAAGAAGCTTCATGTCGCCCTGCCCCATGCCTTCCTTGCCGAGGAAGGAGATGCTTATGAAGTTGATGAGGAAGAGCACACCGCCGCCTACGAGAGCCGCGATAACCCTGTTAAGAAGCGGAACATACCATGCTGCCTGCTCAGAGAACCAGATGTCGCGCTCGAAGAAGTCGCCTATGAGCGCGAAGAAGCCGATGCAGGCAAGGGCGATGGAGCACTCGTCGGGGATTATGCGGTTAAGCCTGTCCGACATCATTACGATGACGATGATGGGCGTTGCCATCAGTATCGTGAGGATATGGAAGATCTTCGGGGGTGCCACGTACGCCTCGAAGCAGAACACAACGAAAAGCGTATAGACGAAGGCGCAGAAGAGTGCCGACAGCACGCCGTGTGGAATGAGCTTCATTCTCTTGCTCAAACGGAAATCCGGGTCCGTCTCCTTGACTCCGTAGTCCTGAAGCCACTTCTCGGGGATCTTGGCGAAGACAAAAGTCTGAAGATAGCCCACAAGAGCCCCGCATAACGCTGCAACCATCACAGCAACCCAGAAATTCATTAGATATGACCGCCTTGTCTTATATACATATTAATAAAGTTTAATATAGCGGCACCCGATTATCAAGAATTTGTGGGTTTTATATAATTCACACTTTAGTCATTTGTTCAAATTGACCTGTCAGCCTGTTTTCGTTAAAATTACATGGAGTTTTATTTAGGAGGGTCATTATGGCCAAGAATATAACAGCTAAGTTGCTTGAAGAGAAGATGCAGGCTCATATGAGAGCCAGCACGGGACTTCCCCTTGAAGAAGCTACGCCTTCCGATTACTGGGAAGCACTGTCAAAGACTGTAGTAGAACTCATTTCTGATGATTTTCTAGCTACCAGAAGAACGTATCTGCCCGAGAGACAGGCTCACTACCTTTCAGCTGAGTTCCTTGAGGGAAGATCACTTCTTAACAACCTCGTTAACCTCGGTATCTATGATCAGGCTAAGGAGGCTATGGATAACTTCGGTATGAATCTTACCGACATCCTCGAGGAAGAGACGGATCCTTCACTCGGTAACGGCGGTCTCGGAAGACTTGCAGCATGCTTCATGGATTCATGTGCAACGCTCAACCTCCCCGTTGACGGTTACGGAATCCTCTACCGTTACGGACTCTTCCGTCAGCAGATCGAGAACGGTTTCCAGAAGGAATATCCGGATTCATGGATGGAGAAGGGTTATCCTTTTACACTTCCCAGATACGACAGGAAGGTCAAGGTCCACTACAATGACATGGATGTATGGGCTGTTCCTTATGATCTCCCCATCACAGGTTACGGCACTAAGAACATCAACCTTCTGAGACTCTGGAAGGCTGAGCCTGCTCAGGAGTTCGACTTCAATCTCTTCAATTCACAGAGATTTGACGACGCCGTTATCGAGAGGAACAGAGTTCAGGACATCTGGAGAGTTCTCTATCCTAACGATTCTTCCTACGACGGTAAGGTTCTCCGTGTAAGACAGCAGTACTTCTTCGTATCCGCTTCACTGCAGGATATCATCAGGAAGTACAAGAAGGCTCACGGCGACGATCTCCACGATTTTGCTAAGTACAATGTAATCCAGCTTAACGATACTCACCCTGTTATCGGTATTCCCGAGCTTATGAGACTTCTCGTTGACGAGAACGGCATCAGATGGGAAGAAGCATGGGAGATCACAAAGGATACATTCTGCTACACCAACCACACGGTAATGCAGGAGGCTCTCGAGAGATGGGATATCTCCATCTTCAGATTCCTCTTCCCGAGAATCTACGAGATCATCGAGGGTATCAACAACCAGTTCAGAGCTCAGATGTACGAGAATGGCCTGTATTCAGACGTTATCGACAGAATGAGCCCTCTGTCCGACGGTAAGATCCAGATGGCATGGCTCGCAGTTTACGGTTCTCATTCCGTTAACGGCGTTGCTGCCCTTCACACAGAAATCCTTAAGGCTGAGACACTTAAGGACTGGTATCAGATCTACCCTGAGAAGTTCTCCAACAAGACAAACGGTGTAACACCGAGAAGATGGCTCAGAACATGTAATCCTGAGCTCGCAGCTCTCATTACTGAGCTTCTCGGTTCCGATCACTGGGTAACACATCTCGACGATCTTAAGAATCTCGAGAAGTTTGCCGACGACGAGAAGGTCCTTAGAAGATTCCTCGAAGTTAAGAGAGCTCAGAAGGTTGTCCTCGCTGAATACCTCGAGAAGAAGGAAGGCATCAAGCTCAATCCTGATTCCGTTTACGATATTCAGATCAAGAGACTCCATGAGTATAAGAGACAGCTTCTTAACGCTATCTATGCTCTTAACCTCTACGACCGCTATAAGGAGAACCCGAAGCTCGATCTTCCTCCGGTAACAATTATCTTCGGTGCGAAGGCGGCTCCCGGATACTTCAGGGCAAAGGCTATCATCAAGTTCATCAACGAGATCGCGAAGCTCATCGAGTCTGATCCCAAGGTCAGCAAGAAGCTCAAGGTCGTATTCGTAGAGAACTACAACGTAAGCAACGGTGAGAAGCTCTTCCCCGCAGCAGACGTATCCGAGCAGATCTCCACAGCAGGTCTCGAGGCATCGGGTACAGGTAACATGAAGTTCATGATGAACGGTGCCGTAACACTCGGTACAATGGACGGCGCTAACGTCGAGATCGCAGAGTCCGTCGGCAACGACAACATCTACATCTTCGGCTGCCGCTCACAGGATATGGCTGCAACAAAGGCTTATTACAACCCTCAGTGGCAGTATGAGAACATCCCCGGCATCAAGAAGGCTCTCGACAGACTTATCGACGGCACATTCAACGATGAGGGAACAGGCATGTTCAGAGACCTCTACAACGGCCTCATCTACGGCGACAACTGGCAGCCCGGTGATCCTTACTATGTACTCGGTGACTTCGACGATTACAGGAAGACACGCGACCGTCTGTACAAGGATTACAAGGACGAGCTCGCCTGGGCTAAGAAGTGCTGGCTCAACATCGCGAACTCCGGCAGGTTCTCCTCAGACCGTACGATCCAGGAGTATGCCGACGATATCTGGAAGATCAAGCCTGTTAAGATCAAGTAATCTTCCGAATATCCGTAAACACAGTAATATCAAGGCTCCGGCGGGGTTTTTCCACCGGAGCCTGTTATTAATTTTTGCAATAAAACAACCTCGGGAGCAAGAATATTTGTTGTTTATGAACAATGCCGGGCTTGTTGTTAAAAACGGCCGTAATGTTATCATTTAATTGTGATTCAGACGAATTGCCGTCTTTGTCACTCTCATAAAAAATTTGCCCGAACTTTTTATGTTGTTTCTTAGAACAGACCGCTTAACCCGAGCGGTTTGTTTTTCGTTTGTCGGAAATTGTCGTCATTTGGTAGGTGTTTTCGACAAAAACTCCTGATAAGCTTTGATCATAGGGCTTATTGCCTGAATAAGCAGAAAGGAGTATTATGAGTGCAAGTGATAACTTTTATGTTATCGCCTGCCTGATGTGCTATGTATAAGATCGAGCATTATAAGACAGGAGCCGGCAAAGATCTTATTAAGGATTACATTGACGAAGCTTCTAGGAAGTATGGGATAAGAGAGGTCGCATTAATCCGCGCGGCTGTCATGCTGCTGAGAAACCACGGTTTTGATGCGAATCGATACAAAAGCAGCTAATAAAAAAGCTGGAGAGCGGCTTGTATGAGTTGAGACCGGGAAGCAACAGGATACTGTTCTTCTTCTATGACGGGGAACGATTCGTCTTACTGCATGGTTTTCGCAAGAAGACTCAGAAGACACCGAGGCATGAGATTGATACAGCCAGGGCTCAAATGGATGAGTATATCAGGAGGAATAAATGAAAACAGCATATTTTGATGATGCCTGGGAAGAATTAAAAAATCAGGATAATGAGTCTCAGCTTACTTACGGTACTGCAGAGGAGGTAGCGCGTATTATAGTCGAGTTGATAGAAGCGCGCGTCGAAAGAGGATACTCACAGAGAGATCTCGCAGGATTGTGCGGGATAAAGCAGTCCGCTATAGCAAGAATGGAATCTCTTAAGACCATTCCCAGACTTGATACGGTCATAAGAGTCGCCGGAGCAATGGGAATAACTATAGTCCTAAGTAATCCTCCGATAAAGAAGAAACAAGCCAAGATAGATAACTTGCGACTTGCTGATTCGGCACAAGAGATGTGATAAGTCGTCTTTATTCTAGCGATTTGGAAGTATGAAGTATTTTTTCAAAATTATAGCCCCCTCGGCTAACTTTGCATCGTCTTATAGGTAAAAGGTTATAAAGATCATCAATTACAGGTAGGAAGAGTATTACTATAGTTCATCATTTTGATGACATGCCGTTCAACTCTTTCTATGATGAAAGAACTACCGGCAGATCTGAAGTCGAGATCTTCTGGATATAACGCTGCTTAAGAATACACCTCGATCACATTAACTTCGGGTCTGGCGCCGATGCGAAAGGGCAGAAATACGCAGCCTATGCCCTTGGAGATGAAGAGTTTGACCCCGTTTATGTCGTGAAGCCCTGATATTATGCCCTTGTACGGCAGCTCATCGTGCCTTAGTACAAACTCCCAGCCGAAGGGCGTCCTTATCTGGCCGCCGTGTATGTGGCCTGAGATCATGGCGTCTACCCTGTAGGGAAGCTCAGGCGGCAAATGCAGCACGTGATCGGGGTTGTGGGACAGGAGAATGTAGGAACTGTACTCTATGCCCGCAGAAGGCGCAGGAGGCGTCATCCAGACGCGGTGCTTCCTTCCTGTATCCTTCACCCCCGCGAAAGCGATATAGCGTGCATCACGGCGCGACTTTAAGTACCGTATGCATCCGTCCATGTTGTCAAAATTAAACATGCCTATCTCTTCGGGCGGCACTTCCGTGTCGTGATTGCCCGTAACGGCCATATAGGGGATCCCGAGCTCCTTCAGAACATCTCCTATGGCATTGAGGTAATCAAGGCTCTTCAGAGCGTGATGACGCCCCTCTGAGATGTCTCCGCCGAATATTACCGCATCGAGTCCTCCTGACGCATGCTCGCGCCTTATGACGCTGATCACGCGCTTTGAGGAGATGGGGCACATCTCCCTGTGAAGATCGCTGAAGTACATAATTCTAAGATCGGGTCCGTCATTGGAACCGTCCGGGGAGCTGCCGTCAGAATCCCCGAGTATTAACTTATCATGAGTAACCTTAAGCATGGCTGCTTCTATCAGCCCCCAGATCATGAGTATAGCTCCGACGGCGATTATCGAAGTCAGGATGATCAGAACGGTAATTCTCATATATTCTTAATTTTCTTCTTTTTATTATAATACTTTTATTATATAATACGTGATAAATCGCATTAATTTGTCATCAAGGGGGACGTAATTTATGCCTAAGACAGAGATTAAGTATGAGATCATCAAGACGATCGGCGTTCTTGCCACCAACAAGTCCGGCTGGAAGAGAGAAGCCAACATCGTTAAGTGGAACGACGGCAAGGCTAAGCTCGACATCAGAGACTGGGGCCCGGACCATGAGAAGGTAGGTAAGGGCATCTCCCTTAACAGCGAGGAAGTAGCTATCCTTAAGGCTCTCCTCGAGGATTACGATCCGGAAGAAGCAGAGGCTTAATAATTGAGAAGCGAGGAACGCGCCGGTATAGTGGCGGCGGTTCTTCTGCTGCTGTGGGGGACGATTCTGACGTTCCCGCTGCATAAATTCACGGTCTTCCTGGAAGGTTCCGTTCATTCTGTAATCGGCGGTTTGTCGGATGAGCTTCCGGCAGTCGTTATGTCACTTATAACCATAGTCATACTGACGGCGGTTGAAGTGGGACTTCTTCTTCTCTCGAGGACCAGGCTCGCCTGCTATATACCCGCTGCCGCACTGTTTCTTACATCGATGCACTTCGTCATCAGATCCATAAGATACAGGTCATTTGATTCCGGGATCGGAATTACACTGGCAGTAATACTTATTATCACAGCACTTTTACACCTTTTCAGAGCGGAGAGGATCCTGCTCTGGGAGGGTGATTTCTTTATTTTTGCGATAAGCGCCCACCTTCTTACGAGCCTTGTCGCCGCACCGCTGTCGTCGTACGAGGTCATGGATAAGATAATCTACATGGACCATTTCCACGACACTGACATGTCGGTGCCTTTCGCGGGATTTCTGACGCTCCCCGCATTCGTCTGGGGACTGTTCTTCATGATCATCGTCTCATTGCCCGTGATCTATTACTCCTTCTCCAGAAGGAAAGCATAAGAGGTAGCTTACATGGAGCAGATCAACCTTTTTGATGATCTCAATGTCATTGATGTACCCTCTGAAATCAGGGAGGAGTACAGCGGACTCGTTAAGACCCTGAATTATCATGCGAAGCGCTACTACGACGAGGATACGCCGGAGATAAGCGACTACGAGTACGACATGATGAACAACCGTCTTAAGGAGATCGAGAAGAAATACCCTTCGATAATTGATCCTGATTCACCTTCGCTTCGCGTCGGATGGAAGGCGAGCAAGGGCAAGAAGGTTAAGCATAATGTCCCCATGCTCTCCCTGCAGGACGTGTTCAGCAAGGAAGAGGTGTACGAGTTCGTTAACTCCGTGAGAGAGGAATTAGGTCCCGATACCGAGTTTCTTGTAGAGACCAAGATAGACGGCCTTTCGATGTCTCTAAGATACGATAACGGCGTTCTTACCACGGCAGTTACGAGAGGCGACGGCATCACCGAAGGCGAGGATGTCACCGAGAATGCTACGCAGATCCCCGATGTCGTGCTTAAGATGCCCGACCCCATCGAGTACATCGAGATCAGAGGCGAGGTCTACATGACGCGTGAGGCTTTCGCTGCGGTGAACGAGGCGGCGGCCATTAACGGTACCAAGACCTTCGCCAACCCCAGAAACTGCGCTGCAGGTACCCTGAGAGGCGAAGCAAACGTTACTAAGGAGAGAGGTCTGTCGCTTTTTATCTTCAACGTGCAGGAGACTCGCGGGAAGACATTCAGGACGCATAGCGAGGGCTACGAGTTCCTTAAGAAAAACGGCGTCACCACGATAGAGCATTACTTTAAGTGCAATACCGCGGACGAGGTCTGGGATGCCATACAGAAGATAGGTGACATGAGAGGCGACCTCGCATACGACATAGACGGCGCCGTAGTTAAGTTGAATGACATCGAAGCCCGTAAGAAGCTCGGCAACACGATCAAGTTCCCGCGCTGGGCGATAGCATACAAGTATCCGCCGGAGGAGAAGGAGACGAAGCTTCTTGATATAGAAGTCAACACGGGAAGGACCGGACGCGTTACGCCGGTAGCCGTCTTCGAGCCGATAAGCCTGTGCGGAACTTCAGTTTCACGCGCGACTTTGCATAATCAGGACTTCATAGATGAGATGGAGATCGGCATCGGCGACACGCTCATCGTGTATAAGTCGGGCGAGATCATACCCAAGGTAAAGGGCGTAAACAAGGCCAAGAGGCCTTCAGACTGGAAGCCGTACAAGCTTCCCGAGATCTGCCCCGTGTGCGGCCATAAGCTCGTACGTGAGGCCGATGCGGCGGACCTTAAGTGCGTAAATCTGAAGTGCCCCGGCACTATCGTGAATTCCATCCTCAACTTCGTAAGCCGTGATGCCATGAACATCAAAGGCTTCGGCTACGAGCTTGTGAAGGCTCTTGTGGATGGCGGATATGTTAAGGATTTTGCAGACATATTCACGCTTAAGGAGAAGCGCGACGAGCTTATAGAGAATAAGGTACTGGGGCTTGCTAAGAACACGGACAAGCTTCTTGCTTCGATCGATACAGCTGTTAAGGAGGCGTCCGCCGAGAATGTGCTCTCGGGACTCGGTGTCCCGAATGTCGGCAAGGCCACTTCAAGAGACCTTCTCAAGGCGTTCAAGTCCATCGACAGCATATGCGATGCCACGGCTTCGGAGCTCGCTTCAGTCGAGGGCATAGCCGAGGTGTCTGCTGAAGGCATAGCAGGCTTCTTCCGCGACGAGGGTAACCGTGAGCTCATAGGAAGACTTAAGGCCGCGGGGCTGAATTTTGTGAGCACGAATGTGGCAGCATCCGATATATTCGCAGGAAAGACGTTTGTAATAACAGGTACGCTCCCCACGATGTCGCGCGACGAAGCGGCAAAATTCATCGAGAGCAACGGCGGCAAGGTGGCATCTTCCGTATCTAAGAAGACTACATACCTCGTCGAGGGCGAGGCAGCGGGCTCGAAGGCCGTGAAGGCGAGGGAGCTTGGCATAGCGATAATAAGCGAAGACGAGCTTCGTTCAATGGCGGAAGGCTGATATGGACATTGAGTGGGAGAAGGCACGCATAAGGTCGCAGATAAGAGAGTACAGGAAGCTTCTGACGAAGGAGGAGCTTTTGCAGTACGACAAAGACCTTCTTGAAGAGTTTAAGGCTGCCGTTAAGGCCGATAAGGAGCTTAAGAAGGCGTTTGATTCCTCGCGCGTCGTAGCCGTGTATAAGGCAGTGGGAGGCGAGCTTCCCTGCGATGCCCTGGCAGCGTACATGCGTAAGGCGGGGAAGAAGACGGCGTACCCTCTTGTTAAGGGCGAGGATATGGTGTTCATCGGCGTGAAGGATCCTGCTTCAGAACTTATCCCCGGAAGCTACGGCATACCGGAGCCTTCTTGTAAGAAGGGGATAATAGACAGCGAAAGCATAGACATCATGATCCTTCCGGGCATAGCGTTCGATCCTGAAGGTAACAGGCTCGGTCAGGGTGGCGGATATTACGACAGGTGGCTTAGTTCTGTTCCTGTGGACAAAAGACCGCTTCTTATCGGCGTGTGCATGGAGAATCAGATGATGGGGCTGCTCCCCGTAAGCTCTTCCGATATTCCCGTCGATATGGTATTGTGCATATGAGGTATCCTTCCAAGTGAAGTATTATATTGTAAATCTGGCTGTTCACCTCGCGGTGACGCTCATATTCATAATATTGCTGATAGTCTTCTCGAACCGCAATAAGAAGAGGAAGACGAAGTATCCCGTGTCTTATTTCATCCCTACCGTACTCGCGATAGTGATAGTCGCCTATGTGTACGGCATAACGGGTCCCAGGCTTCTCGATCTGTCAGATGTCGCGTCGCAGGACTACTATTCGTATACGGGTGAGATAGACGAGATATCGTTATTTAACAACACGCTTACCGTCGACGGCCAGGAGTATTACATCAATCCTTTAAGAGAGCTTCCCGGAGTAGGGGAGAAGGTCAGGATAAGGTATACAAGATTCAGCAGATACGTTATCTCCGTAGAGGTCGTAGATGAGCTTGATGTAAGCGGTGCGATCGCCGAAGACAGCGAGATCAATGACGTAATCGTTAAGTGATTTTTATTGTAATTCTCAGATAATCCTGCAAACGCCGTATTTACGGCGTTTTTGTGTGTCAGCCCCGCCGTTTTTTACCAAAGTTTGGAAATCTCTCCCGTAAGTCTTGTAATGCCCCGATTCCCATTGCACAATACCCGTATGGAATAAAAACTACGGGGGATAGCTTATGTATTACAAACACAGAAGACGCGGCAACGAGACTGGCGTATACGTCGCATGCACGGACAGATCGCTTCTTGATACGATCAATTCGATGTTAAGTCACAAGGGAATCATCGGCATATCCGATGCGGAGGGGAAATTCCACTATATCGTCGACGGCAGGTCGCATTCCGAGAAGGCGATGTCGAGGATCAACGAGATCGTGAGCACCAGTGCCGCGGTGATAGAGAGCGAGGTTCCGGATTCGCTTCTTGAGTCGGTGCTTAAGGCAGTGCTTATATTCTATGATTTTGAGCTCTCGCTTCTCGGGACTTGTGCGATATTCGAGATAGTTAAGAGGATGGTCGTCTACAGGGACCTGTATTTCTGTTCGATGCGTGAGCTCTATACCTTCGCGGGGGATGTGCTGGAGCTGTCGTATGATCAGATAGAACGCGATATAAGGTATTGCCTGAGGAAGAGCAGCTTCTTCGGCATGGGACTTCGCACCACCATGATATTGAGGATACTCGCGGATGATGTCACGGACAGATTGAAGGAAACAAAAAAGGCAACCATTTGATGGTTGCCTTCATAAAGAACTTGATTTGAAGAAGAATTACTTCTTGGACTTCTTCTTGGAGTTAACCTTCTCCTTGAGCTCCTTACCAGCCTTGAAAGCGGGAGCCTTAGAAGCCTTGATCTTGATGGTCTCGCCTGTTGCAGGGTTACGGCCCTCACGAGCTGCTCTCTCCTTAACCTCGAATGTACCGAAGCCTACGAGAGTAACCTTGTCACCAGCAGAAAGAGCACCCTCGATGGACTCGATTGTAGCCTTAAGAGCAGCCTCAGCGTCCTTCTTGGAGATGTCAGCCTTCTTAGCGATTGCGTCAATCAGTTCTGTTTTATTCATATAATGCCTCCTGTTAGCCTTAATATATAGGCAATTTGCATAATTAATTATCTACATAAACCCCAATTGTGTCAAGCCTTTTTGCTAATTTAAGAGTGGCGGAAAGCCCCGTGTTAATTATCGATACGTGGCTTTCATCTCTATGTGGAATGTAGTGCCTTTGCCAATGGCGCTGCGAACGCTTATTGAAGCGTCATGACGGTCGATAATTGTCTTAACGATCGACAGTCCGATGCCGGTACCTTTGATGTTCTGTCCGGAGTTCTTCGCGCGGTAGAATCTGTCGAAGATCATAGGTATCTCAGCCTCCGGAATACCTATGCCGTTATCGGAAATATCTATGTTTATCGTCTGCTTCGAGATGTCCTGATCCTCGTTGCCTCTCCACGCCTTAACCTTGATGACGGCTTCTTCGAATGTGTAGTTGATGGCATTCGATATCAGATTCTCGAATACTCGGCTAAGCTTCTTCGGGTCAGCCTTTACGAACAGGAAGTCATCCTCAGGTATCTCGACGACTATCTTCTTCTTCGTATCCTGAAGGTCGGCTTCGTACATCATGCATATCTCATCTATAAGCTCGCTTATGGATACGTCCATGAACTGGAATTCGTTGACGTTGGACTCGAGACGCGTGAGCTCGACGATGTCGGAGATGATCCTCTCCATCTGTTCTGCTCTTCTTATGATGTTCCGAAGGTAATTCTCCTCCTGCGAATCGGTAAGGTTGCCCTTACGCGAGAGAAGGATCTCGGCATAGCCTCTTATCGCGGTGATAGGGGTTCTTAAGTCATGCGATACATTCGACAGTACGTTCTTTCTCGCCTGCTCGTTCTCCATGAGTCTCTTGTTGGTGTTGAACAGATCCTTGTTGATCTCCGAGATCCTGAGCGTCTTCTCCTGTACGAGGAACTGCATATGTTCCATCGTGTCTTCGAGCTTTCTTGACTGGATGACGTATCTCATTATGAAGAAGAACTCGAGCGTTACGTTGGCGATAACGAAGAACACCGAATATGTGGGTATATTATACGTCCTGTTTACCGTGGAGAATGTGTTCGCCGAGAAGAATATCTGGCAGACGATCATGATGGTAACGTAAAGCGATCCGCGCTCACCGAAATGGAAGAAGATGAGTTTATATCCCGCGAGAAGTCCTATGAGGACAATAAATGCAACTTCGGGGATGAGCGGGAATGTATTCGTGAATACGGGCGCTTCGAATACGGTCCAGAATACGAGCAGTATGGCACCGACCGTTACAAGCACCGGCATAAGATTCATGAACTTCTGCCTGGGTGCTTTGTCCGATTCGTTCAGGGTCGCGTTTATCAGGATGAATACGGTCGTGTTGATCGCGATGAACAGTATGAATTTAAGTATCTCTCTGTTATATGTATCGAGCGCTATGAAGTTGCAGTCAACCATCGTATAGATGATGATGAGAAGCTCGATGATTATGAAGTAATAGAATATCGAACGGTTCTTGAACGTTCTGGAAATCAGGAATCCTCCGATCAGTATGAATGCGTACAGGATGAGCTGTATCATGAGCCAGAGCGAAGGGATGATTGCGACGGTCATGGCTTCGGATGTCTGGATGACCGCGGGGAATGATACGATTCCGGGATTGTGTATCTTGGTGTTCGTACTTACCGCGATCATTATTCGCGCTATGCCGTCCGAATCAGGCGTGATCGGGACATAGCCGTAGCCGTAACCAAAGGTAGGTGTCCACTCGTCCACACGTCTCCACAGAAATCCCAGATTGTTGTCGTTGCAGTATATCTTAACGAGTCCGTTTACGTTCGGTACGTTCAGGTGGTATGTGGTGTTGGCATTCTCGAAGTGAAGCGTCATGAGATACACGCCGCACACCTTGGTCTTGCCTTCACGTGTTATCGGCTGTACGCCTTCGAACCTGTCGTAGTTATGGATGATAGCGTCTTCTCCAAGGTCGCTCCATCCGGCGGTCTCGGATATCGACACCTCCGATGCATAGGGGATCGTCATGAAGTCATAGTAAGAGAATTCGCCGGAATCGATGTCTGTGTAATCGACGTTCGGTACGAACGTGAGGTTCTTCGAGATATAGATCATCTCGGTCGAATCGGGGATCATGAACACGCCGTTCTGATATCTGACTCCGGAATCGCGCCTCGAGGCCTCGAAGTTGATCTGATTGGACAAAAGAACGCAGACAAGAATAAAAAGCAGCACCAGGAGGAGCTGCTTTGTTTGATTCTTAACGCTCTTACCGCTTCTTACACTCATTAAGTGTACCGGGATCAGAATTCGTTATGAAGGCTGTTCTTTACCGGGGGATTGGCGAATGAGTATCCGATTCCCCATTCAGTCTTAACGAATGTGATATCAGGAGCGATCTTGTCCATCTTCTTACGCAGATATGAGATGTTAACCATTACGAGGTGGTTGTCACAAGGTGTGTCGTCACCCCATACATGTGAATAGATCCTCGCGAAAGGAACGATAACATTAGGTGTCTCTGCAAGAAGTCTCAGGATATCGAACTCCCTGTTTGTGAGATGAACCGGAACATCCTTAAGTGTAACTTCACGCGTCTTGATGTTGATCTTAAGAGGCGGGTACTCCATAAGGAAGCCCTCGGACTTCATGTTACGTCTGATATGAGCATTGATACGAAGTGACAGCTCGGGGAGTGAGTAGGGCTTTGTGATGTAGTCGTCAGCACCTGACTTAAATCCCGTTACCTTATCCTCTGCCTGTTCTCTTGCAGTGAGGAAGATGATAGGAGCATTGGAATATACCTGAATCTTGGGAGGCAACTCGAAAGCGCTGCCGTCGGGAAGCATTACGTCGAGTACGATGCAGTCGAAGTTATGTGTCTGCACCTTCTCCATGGTCTGAGCGATGTTTGTCGCAGTAGATACCTCGTATCCTTCGCCCTCGAGAAATGCCTTATTGATCTCGAGAATATCTGTATCGTCATCAACAAGAAGTATTCTGCTCTGATCCATTAGATTAACCCCCTTATTATGATTACTAATTTAGTATCTATATAATTTTTGATAATTACAATGACATTATAACATCGCAAGTTCAAAAAACAACACGCTTCACAGAAAGTTAATATAAAATATAAAAGATGAAACGAACAATTTTTCACATTGATCAGAATTGCTTTTTCGCTTCGGTCGAGATGGTGGCCCATCCCGAGTACAGGAACGTGCCCATGGCCGTCACTGGAGACGCCAGCAAACGGCACGGCATCATCCTCGCGAAGAACGAGCTCGCGAAGAAGGCGGGCGTCAAGACTGCGGAGGCGATATGGCAGGCGGAGCAGAAGTGCCCGGATCTTGTGAAGGTGAGTTCGCACTACGATAAGTACGCATTCTACTCAGGCAAGCTCCGTGCCCTTTATGAGGAGTACTCCGACAAGGTCGAGCCTTTCGGCATGGACGAGTGTTGGGTGGACTTAACGGACGTGATAGGCGACAGGAATCCCAGGGAACTTGCAGACGAGATAAGAAGGCGCGTGCGCGAGGAGTTTAAGCTCACGTGCTCCGTAGGCGTCAGCTTCAACAAGATATTCGCGAAGCTCGGGTCCGATTACAGGAAGCCCGATGCTACCACAGTGATAACGGAAGAGAATTTCAGGGATGTCGTGTGGCCCCTGCCTGCAGCCGACCTGCTTTTTGTCGGAGGCGCGACGGCATCGAAGCTTCGCGAGGTCAACATAAGGACGATAGGCGACATTGCAAGAAGCAGGCGCGAGTTCATGTCGGATTACCTCGGGAAGGCGGGCGACATGCTGTGGCTTTACAGCAACGGCCTCGACGAATCCCCCGTGGCACGATCCGACTACGAGCGCGAGCTTAAATCCGTCGGCAACTCCATGACGACACCTGCCGACATACTGACCCGAAGGCAGGCGGCGGGCACCTTCCGCACACTTAGCGCCTCCGTCGCGGCGAGACTTCGCAAGCACAAGCTTCTCGGCACCTGTATACAGATCTCCGTGAGGGACAAGGACCTCATGACATACGAGCACCAGCGCATGCTGTTCGAACCCACCAACAGTGAGAGGGTTATCTACGAGAACGCGATGGAGCTTTTTGATGAGTCGTACGACTGGCATTCCGCGGTAAGAAGCGTGGGCGTGCGGTGCACGAAGCTGATACCCGAGGGCTCCGGCATACAGATGTCGATCTTCTCGGAGCTCGAGAAGGGGCGCGAGGAGGACGGTAAGCTCTCCAAGGTAATTGACGACATCAACAGAAGATTCGGCACCGGGACAGTTAAGAGCTGCGCGGAACTCGAAGGCATTATGAGCCCGAACTACGATCCTGATTTCTATGACGGCGGAATCACTGAAGGCAAGAGGAACCCGTTCCAATGATTACGGCGGATAAGTACTTCAAGCAAAGATTCGGGCACAAGATGTACAAGGCGGGAATCAGCCTTGACGTGACTTGTCCGAACAGGGACGGAAAGTGCGGGACAGGCGGGTGTGCGTTCTGTTCCGAGGGAGGTTCCGGCGAGTTCGCGTCATCGTGTAAGATCCCTGTTCATGAGCAGATCGACAGTGCTATAGGAAGGCTTTCGTCCAAGGTGCCTTCCGACACCTTCTACATAGCGTATTTTCAAAGCTTCACGAGCACCTACTGCGACGCGTCTTACTTACGAAATGCTCTTAATGAGGCAGCAGATCACCCGAAGGTTGAGGCTTTGTCCGTCGCGACAAGACCCGACTGCCTTCCTCCTGATATCCTCGAGGTTCTGTCTGACGTTAATTCGAGGGTGCCTTTATATGTTGAGCTCGGGCTTCAGACCTCGAATGATGAAGTCGCCGAAGCCTTCAACAGAGGGTACAGGACACCCGTATATGACGAAGCCGTACGCGAGCTTAAGAAGCGCGGGATAAACGTCATCACGCACATCATCTTCGGGCTTCCGGGAGAGTCCGTGGATTCCATGATGGAGAGCGTCAGACATGCCGTAAATGCGGGCACGGACGGGCTTAAGTTCACGTGCCTTTATGTGCTTTCTAACACCCGTTACGGGAAGCTTTACGAAGAGGGCAAGATTGCGGTGCTGATGCAGGAGGAGTATTTTGATATTGTGGAGCAGGCGCTCGCACTTGTGCCTTCGGAAATAGTGATACACCGGCTTACAGGAGACGGCCCGAAGTCTCTTCTTCTCGCGCCGTTGTGGACGAAGAACAAGAGGCAGACAGTGAATTACATCAACAGGAGATTCAGGGATCTACTATGAAGAAATACATTCAGGCTTACATGGCCATCGTAAATAAGTTCATTGATGAAGAGATGGAGACTGCGGATCCTGAGCGGTTTGCCGAGGTTCTTCAGGAGTTCGAGATCAAGATAGCTTACTTCCAGCATGAGAGGTTCATACACCTTATCGTGACCGTGCTCTTCGCGCTTCTTGAGATGGGTTCGCTCTATGTGTGCCTTATTGCACCGTCGCTTCCGATACTCGTCTTCTGCGGAATGTTCCTGATACTTCTCGTGCCTTATGTGATGCACTACTACTTTCTCGAGAACAGCGTTCAGGAGATGTATAAGATGAGGGATAAGATCAAGGCTTCTAAGACTCGAAAGAAGTCTTGAAGCACTTGAGATCGTACTCCTTAAGAAGTGCCGCTGCGTTGCTTCCTATAGTGGAAACGTACTCGCAGTAACTGTCGTAATCAGCAACATCGGTAGTGAAGTAGATCTCCACGGGTATGCCGTATCCGGAGGATGAGCCCTGAGTTCTGCACTGTGTGGCGAATCCTTCCCTGTAGTGAGGGTCTGCCTTGATCATCTCGAGGACCTTGTGGCGCCAAAGCGTGAGGTTGGTCTCCTCTCCGTCCTTTGCTATCGTGTCGGGATCTATCGTAAGGCTGAACTTGACCTGACGCATCTTGTTCCTGACGGTCTTATGCCAGTTCTTAAAGGGCGTCGTCTGGAAAGAACTCGTGGGCACCGTGTGCATGATGTTGTCGAAGCCCAGGATCTTCACCGTGATGAGAGCTATGTCCTTGACCTCGCCCTCGACTCCTAGTGAAGGGATGGATATCCAGTCGCCTATCTCGAACATGTGCTCGGAGGTAATCTGGATGCCTGCGACAAGACCTACGATCGCATCCTTAAATACGAGCGAGATAACAGCAGTGAAAGCTCCGACTCCTGATATCAGGACAACGGGATTCTGATTCAGAAGAAGCGAGATGAGTATTATTCCGAGCAGGATGCAGATCGCGATTTTTACGACCTGAAGTATTCCCTTAATGGGTCTTCTCTTGGAGATCTCATTCAGGATATAGACCTCGTTGATAACGTCGAGGATATCGCAGACGACGATCATCAGGGTTACGATGCTGAATGCGGATGACAGCTTCGGGAACAAAGGGAAAAGGAAGACGAAGAACATAAAGATTGAGGTCTTCATCATCAGGTGTTTCTTATGCGAGGTGACGGATATCTGCTTTAACACCTTATTCTTGGATCTTCCGAGAAATGAGGTGTTGATAAGCTTGAGGATGATATAGATGATCATCGCGATTATCGCCGCGAGAGCGATCTTGATAAGGGAGGAGACGATGGTGACCCACATGCCGTCACCGAATTGTTCTTTGAGCAGCGTGTCTATAAAGTCGTTCATAACTTGTCCTCCTTGTTGCGGGCCTTATCCAGAATCGTTCCCAGCATTAACAGATCGCAGATCATAAAACAGAACATCTGAAATGTAAATGTCCTGTAGGATGAGGCATAGATCGTAGGTGATAATCCTATCATAAATCTCGAGCCGAATCCGAGCGTGTTCAGGATGAACAAAGTGACCGATAAACGCGGATCCGTCTCGTAGAGGCATAACACTGAGATGATCATCAGGATGAAGATGATAATACTGACGATAAAGGGTATGGGTGTGACTTGAAGAGGCAGAAGATCCGCCATGCCGAATGAATAATCATAAAGACTGATAAAGGTGTCATGTCCGAACGCTGCGCTTCCCTGAAGAGCGGAACATATTTGTAACAGCAGGAAAAGCATGAGCGGAAAGACCGCTCGCTTTTTGTTATGAATACAGGTCGTTATCAGGATAAGCACCGTAAAGCATGAGAAGAGAACGGGTTTCTGGAAGAAGATGTGGGCGAAGGTCGATGACATTCCCTGATAGATCTTCTTAAGAGGACTCCAATGAAGATACTGGGGAAGAAATCTTACCGCCTCGGAATTGTCCGACATCCTCTCGAGATGCCCGGGAGTAAAGAAGGTGAATGCGTAAAGCAGGATCGATAGGACAAAGCAGATAGTACAAAGCCTGATCATCTTTTTGGATTGCGAATTATTCGTCCTTTTGTATTTCCAAAGAAATACGATACCCGTCATAAGAAATCCGCCGATCGCGATCAGGGCGCTCTGGTCCTGGTTCGAGGCATAGATAAGCCCTACTATCGAGAGTATATAAGTCGGTACGGATGTGTGTCTTTCTTCAAGTGCATGCATCAAAGGTCTGTATCCCAGCAGAAGTGCCGCTGCAGCATATACGTAGTTGGTCGATGTCATGATAAATCCTGCCGAGTACATGTAAAAGAAGACGGGAAACATAGTGACCGCACAGGCGGAGGCGATAAGCATCTTTAAGGATCGGTCCGTAAACATATCCCACAGAAGGTAAAGTATCCCGGCGTAGATCAAAGTATCGATCAGTTTCCAGAGCTTAAACGGGATCAAGTACAGGAAAAAAGCGGTTCCGTCAGTAATGAACTTGCCGATGTGGTAAAATCTGTCAATGACGAAGGAGAGGACGTTTTGAAATGATATGCCGAGTGCGAGATTGGCTTCATCGTCGGACACCGGCTCCATCGGAATATGAATAAGATATATTACGGTCATGAAGATAACAAAAGTCAGGCATATCAGGATGATGTTCTTTCTGTCTCTTCGTACCGATAAATCCATAGATCAGATCCGATTTCTTTCGTAATATTCCTTATAACAAAAAAGGTGAGTCTCCTCACCCGCAACATATCCATTATAACATGCGCATAATATGCTGCCTACCCGTAATTATAAACAAGGTTTGAACTCGAAATTGTGTCTTATGTGACATTGTTGTTACAGCGCAGCGCCTGTATTATTAAAGTAGCTCCAGGGAATACTGAAGACGAAGTATTCAGACACGGAGGCCGCCTTACCTTAACTTTAACGGGCGCAGGGTTGAACCGCAGATGGTCGCAGATCATCACAGGCGAAGCCGAAGAGACGAACTGAACTACCTGTTCATTGAGCAGTGTAACGAAGGGATACGAAGCAGAGTCTTAGAGGAAGAGGAAGGAGATACGAGCACAGCGATTGACGGAGCAGGGTTCCTGCTTACAAGTCGCAGGTTGTAACTGATTAGTTGATTCGGATTTCGATCCGCGAGCTTATGAGATGTCATAGCCGACAGGTAGATTCCGAGGTGCGACGGATGTTACACCGGTTCGTGCAAACCGAGTAGCCGGTATTGTATGCGGCAGCGGGTGACTTGACATATCGGACACCTGACGGTATACGGGAAGAAGCAATTTGGAATATGCGGTGAATGGGAGATGCGAGTAAGTACGGTGTGAGATCTTAAGTCGTAACAGTCAAGTGTAGTCGTTGCGATGTCAGATAGCTCGGGAGGTTGTTTAAAAGGGCGCTGTGGTACGGAAATGAAGTTTATGGTTCGCTGGAGCTATTATTATGCGGTGGTCGCTGACACGATCACCGCTTTTTTGATACAATATGTGACATGAATCCTGAAGAGACCAGAGAATTATTTATAACTGACAGATACGCGAACGATACCACCGAGATCGAGATACTCGAGATCTCCGAAGGTTACGCGAAGACGAAGCTTGAGATTAAGGATAAGCACCTTAACGGCAACAATGTCGTCATGGGCGGCTGCATTTATACACTGGCGGATTACACTTTCGGCATTGCGAGTAACTGCGGCCCGATGGCGTGCGTGACGTTAAGTTCCAACATAGTTTTCAATTCTCCCGGAAGAGGCAAGTGCCTTTATGCCGAGACGGAGCAGATCAAGAACGGCAAGACCATAGCAAACTATGCCGTGAAGGTCACGGATGATGCGGGAAGGCTTATTGCCAACGCCGATTTCATAGGGTACAGAACGGAGCGGTAATGCTTTGCCGTTTCTTTTCCGCATTTAAGAGAAGGAATTAAGATAGAATTGTAACCGGACCGTAGCATATCTTTGCTACAATCCAAGATGGAAGTATATGTATGAAGAACGATATTAATTCAAAAAAGAGTGTGCTCGCACTTATAGTATGCATATCGGTGGCGCTCCCCGTTGTATGTTTCCCGCTGGGACTTCGTGAGGGACTCGCCTCCTCTTTAAGAGTGCGCGCAGCATATGACGAGACTTATCCCGAAGAGGAATTCGATCCCGAGGAGATCCCCGAGGATGTTCAGGCTGAGATCGAATCCGGTGATTACGATTACTGGATGAACGGCGGAACCGTAAGCGCCGAGTATAACGAGGATTTCCAGACAGACTATCTCGATACCGAGTACCAGGATGTCCAGGCTTATACAGTTGTACAGGGCTATGACGAGGCAGGACTTCCCGTCGAGCTTCTCGATCCCCAGTATTTCGCACCTGATGACACGACATACTACATTGCGGCGCCCAATTCCATTCTGAAGGAATTCCCCGACATGGCGTCCATCACTTTGCAGACTCTCGATTATGCCGACGGAGTAACGAGAATCGGTATCGGTGATACGTGGTCCAGGATCAGGACAGAGGACGGTGTTGAAGGTTATGTACTTACCAACACACTCTCATACGAGATGGTATGGGTCGCTATCGACAGAATCGTCTGGGTAGACACGGGTTCGCTTATTATGCGTGCCGAGCCGTCTGTAGATTCCGAGCAGGTAGGAATCCTCTATGATGAAGACAGACTCCACTGCATCGGTGTATCAGATAAGTGGTATCACGTTATAGCTGAAGACGGTACCGAAGGCTATGTCTATATGTCTTATACTACGCAGACACCTCCGCCTACACCTACACCAAGGCCTCAGTATAACGGTGGCGGAAGATCCGGCGGCGGAAGTTCATCATCCTCCGGCGGAGGCGGCGGAGGCGGATGGGTCTCCTACGGTAATAACGGTTATACGATCGCAAGTATCGCGGAGTCCATGGTAGGTACACCTTATGTATGGGGTGCTTCCTCGAGTTCGGCGGTAGACTGCTCAGGTCTCGTATGTTACTGCTACGCGCAGATGGGCATATCGCTGCCGCACTATTCACAGTCACTTACAAGTGTCGGAGTCGCGGTTCCCCGTGATCAGGTAATGCCGGGTGACATCGTATGCTGGGGATCGGGAGGATACAGCGGACACGTAGGTATCTATGTCGGCAACGGTCAATGCGTCGATGCCAGAGGCCGTGCATACGGAACCGTTTACGGATCGATAGACCGTTCGGGTATCGTTGCGATACGAAGGATTTATACATCATAAGATTTACGATATTTACGATGCGCGGGTCAAACCCGCGTATTGCATAGAAAAAGGGGGATACGGTTATGAGGAGAAGAGCTTTTGTCGCCGCGCTGCTGGCATCTTCAATACTGCTCGCATCATGCAGTGCCCTTGATACCGGAAGCAGCAGAAGAAGGAACCGCGACAGGGACCGCGATGACGACGACGGTAACAGGACTTCGTTCACGAGACCCGTTCCCGAGACGAGTGCCGAGACAGTTCCTATGCCTTCTGAGACGCGCGCACCTGCTGAGACTACTGAGACAACGGCCGTGAGCACCGCACAGGATGCGGAAGTCTCACCTGAAGTATATGCAAGCTATCTTGAAGTTCTTGAAGCAAACGAGGATGAGATACGCGCTTACGACTGGATGGGCATGGAGACAGCAGCTCCTGATTCCGAGCGCCTCATAGCTTATTCCGATACGCCGTGTGCGCTCGTTGACTTAACGGGCGACGGTCTTGAGGAACTTCTCATTATGTCGACCACTACAGGCTATAATGCCGATCTTCATGTTTACACATATAACAGCGATACCGGAAGCTGTGAGCCCATAATGGAGCTTCAGGGATTCGATGTTCTCGCGGGCGGCGGAGGAAGGTTCCTCATTGCCCAGCTCACCGACGGCTACCTGCTTATATACAAGGGCGAGGGCGACGAGGACTGGACTGATGTCTATGCAGTATTCGGTTTCCTGGATACCTCCACTTATCTCGGAGGCAGGCTCGAGTGCGATACGCATCTTGATGACGGGCAGAGTTCATATGTTTATGAGTACACACTGAACGGAGATACGATCGATGAGGATACGTTCGAGGAGAGCAAGAGCACGATGATAGATTATATCGGCACTGTTATCATGTATAACTTCGTAAGCGATCCCGACATGGTCTCTGCCTTGTCCGATATGACTCCGATCGCGATGTCTTACGACGACATGCACTCTTATCTTGAAGGATTGAGCTAAGGTACTGTATTAAGTGAAGAAGAGGGTAGTAGCAGCAACCGTAATCGCATCGGCTCTGGTGATGTCTTCGTGCAGCCTTTTCGGCGTGCGGGAGGAACCTGCTGAGGACTCCAGTATCCCGGAGTACTCCGAGACGGGTTCCGGGACCGGTGTCGAGACTTCGGCTTCCACAACACCCACGACGACACAGACCTTCTCTACTGCGATGGAGACAGAGTTTGTGATGGAACTGCCTCCGCCTTCAACACAGCATGAAGTTACTGACGACATCCGCAATGCAGCCTGCGGCAATTACCTTTCCGTCCTCGATTTAAGCGCATCCGATATCAGTGCCTACAACTGGATGACCGTCGGCAACACACTCGCGCAGGAGTACGGCTTCATCGCACCTGACAACAGTATTCCATGTGCGTTTACAGACGTCACGGGCGACGGCCTCGAGGAACTCATAATAATGACCGCGGTCAACGACATGATGGCGGGAGTCGAGGTCTATTCGTATGATCCTTCAGAAGGGTATTCCAGGATAATCCTGTCGCTTCAGGGCGTCGATGTTCAGGCCGGAAACGGCGGTACATACATGTTCGGAACACTTGACAACGGAAGCTTCTTCGTATATTTAAGCAGCGGCAATGACGAGTGGTATGACGACTACTCGGTCTTCGACTATAACGGCGAGACGGGCCTGATGGAGCAGGTGGGACGCCTCTCCATGCATGAGTATCCGGTAAACGAAGGCGCCGATACAATGAGGGAATACACGGTCAACGGCGAACTTATATCAGAGGACGACTTCAACAGCTGCAGGATAATGCTGCTCGGTCACCTGACGCAGATACTTCAGTACAACGTCGTCGCGGATGCGCAGATGATCGATGCATTCAACAGAGTGCCGTGCATTGCCGTGCCTTATGAGAATGTGCGCGAGATAATACAGAACAGTATAGTTAACGGGGGATAATCCATGAACAGAAGAATAGTGGCGGCAGCGCTTATCACGGCATCGCTTCTGATGTCAGCATGCAGCATGACCGGCAAGGTCGATGAAGAGCGGGAGGAAACCGCAAGAAGTGCAGCGGAATCTGTAGAGACGATAGAGACTTCAGCCTCTGCGGCTGTTACTGAACCATCCGCTTCGACTTCTGCCATTGCTTCAGTTTCCGAGACTTCTGCCTTGGAGTCGGAGACTTCCGCTTCAGAGACTTCCGACGATATGATGCCTGCGGATGAGGAGGGCGTTCCTCTTGTCGAATCCGACGCTGCGGCATTCTTCGCCTCAACGGCTGACACATATCTTATGAGCAGCGGTGCCGGCGGATGGGGCGCATACATGGTCGTTAACAGCGACGGCACATTCGACTACAACTATCACGATTCAGATTACGACATGTTCTACATCTGCCACGCTCAGGGCAGGCTCGGCAATGTCATCAAGGTCGATGAATTCACTTATAAGGTCGAGATCGTTGAGATTACTTTTGAGTATGATGTTGATTCCGTGTGGTCCGTAACCGAGCCCGACGGTTCCGTAATCAACTACACCGCGGCAGATTCATACGGACTTCATCAGGGCGATATCCTGACTTACTACGTGGGTGGCATCGAGAGTTCCCTGCTCCCTGAGGGCTACCTGTTCTGGTACCTCGCTCCCCGTGCGTTAGGCCCCGAGAATGTTCCCGATCCGTTCCCGCTCTCAGGCTATTACAATGCGGTTGAGGAGGCCGCTTATATCGAAGACGACTACGAGTAAGGGGTAGGCGGCTGGTTTACGCCTCTTTTGCCCCGCGTGTGCACCAAAATCTGAAAAATCGCAATTTGGTGCACAGATTTTGGAAGATTTCTGCACCAAATCATCGAAGAGTGATTTTTGGTGCACAGAAACAGCGATATTTGTGCACCAAATTCGTAAAAACGCGAGTTTGGTGCATTTTTTATGCGAAAAATGTGCACCAAATGCGGAAAAACCGCAAAATGGTGCACAAAGTCATTCTGATATCAGAAAAAAGGGATTACTTAACTACGATGTTAGCGATCCTTCCCTTAACATAGATGAACTTGACGATTGATCTTCCTGCAAGTGCGCTTACGAATCTCTCGTCGTTCTTGATGAGCTCTTCTACAGAAGACTGGTCAGCCTCGGAAGGAACGTTCTCCCTGAAGATGATCTTGCCGTTAAGCTGAACTGCGATCTCGACTGAATCCTTAACGAGTGCGGACTCGTCGAATGAAGGCCACTTCTGATTGAAGATCGAGTATTCGTTGCCGAATGTCTCACACCATGTTTCCTCGCAGAAGTGAGGTGCAAAAGGTGAGAGGATCAAGATCAGCTTCTCTACAGCGTAGCGGTAGAACTCGGGAATCTTGTTCGGGTTCTGGCCGTACTTCGTGATCGCGTTCAGAAGCTCCATCATACGCGCGATGGAAGTGTTGAACTGGAATCTGTCGATGTCAGCCGTTGCGCTCTTGATAGTGTAGTTCAACGCGTAGTTGAGCTCCTTCTCCGCCTCGCCCATTGTGATGGAGGAGATGTCGGATGAAGGGATGGAAGAAGCTTCGGAAGCTGCGTTCTCGATACGGCGGATGAACTTCAATATTGCCTGGAGACCCTTGTCGGACCAGGGGCCGCCCTCGATGTAAGCGAAGCCGAATCCCAAGTATGTTCTGAATACGTCTGAGCCGTACTTGCTTATATAGTCGTCAGGTGCAACCGTGTTGCCCTTGCTCTTACTCATCTTCTGTCCGTCCTCGCCGAGGATAGTACCCTGGTGTACGAGACTTGTGAAAGGCTCATCAAAATCAAGCATGCCCATGTCGCGCATAGCCTTCGTGAAGAATCTCGCGTACAGCAGGTGCATGCATGCGTGCTCTGCGCCGCCTACGTACTTGTCGACAGGGCAGATCTTGTTGATGACGTCCTTGTTGAACATCTCGTTTGCATTCTTATTATCGGGGTATCTGAACTGATACCATGAGGAATCAACGAAAGTATCCATCGTGTCGGGATCTCTTCTTGCATCGCCGCCGCACTTCGGGCACTTGCAGTTCATGAATGCATCGCACTTGGCAAGAGGAGACTCGCCGTCAGGTGTGAACTCAACCTCGTAAGGGAGGAGGACAGGGAGGTCCTTCTCGGGAACGGGTACGACGCCGCATGAAGGGCAGTGGATCATCGGGATAGGTGTACCCCAGTAACGCTGTCTGGAGATGAGCCAGTCACGGAGTCTGTAGTTGACCTTCCATTCGCCCATGCCGATCTTACTGAGCTCTTCGACAATTGCCTTCTGAGCCTCGTGCATCTCCATGCCGTCAAACTTATCGGAGTTAACGAGGTAACCCTTCTTCTCGCAGTAGGGGAGCTCGTCATCAACGCCCTTCTCGGACTGTACTACGCGGATGATGTCGAGACCGTACTTGTGTGCGAAGTCGAAGTCTCTGTCGTCGTGTGAAGGTACTGCCATTACGACACCCGTACCGTAACCTGCTACTACGTAATCAGCAGCCCAGATCGGTACCTTTCTGCCGTTCAAGGGGTGGATGGCATATGCGCCCGTGAATACGCCCGTCTTCTCACGTGTCGTGGACATACGGTCGATCTCGGTTACCTTGGAAGTTGCCTTCTTGTACTCTTCTATAGCGTCGCGGCACTCGTCTGTCGTGAGCTTGTCGCAAAGCTCTGACTCCGGTGCGATTACGACATATGTGACACCCATGAACGTATCTACTCTCGTTGTGAAGACCTCGAGCTTCATGTCAGTGCCGTCTTCGTTCTTAAGTCTCTTGCCGTCCTTCTCGACCCAGAGTGCCACCTGTGCGCCCTGTGATCTTCCGATCCAGTTTGTCTGCAGCTTCTTGGTCTTCTCGGGCCAGTCGAGCTTCGGCAGATCATCGAGGAGCTCCTGAGCGTACTCGGTGATCTTGAAGAACCACTGTGTCATGTTCTTGTGCTCTACTTCTGCGCCGCACCTCTCGCACGCGCCGTCAACTACCTGCTCGTTTGCAAGAACTGTCTTGCAGGAGGGGCACCAGTTTACGGGAGCGTTCTTTCTGTAGGCGAGGCCCTTTTCGAAAAGCTTCAGGAAGAACCACTGGTTCCACTTGTAGTACTCGGGGTCGCATGTCTTGACCTCATAGTCCCAGTCTACCGTTGTGCCCATGGCGCGCAGCTGATGCTCCATAGTCTCGATATTCTTAAGGGTGGAGTCCTTGGGGTGGATACCCGTCTTGATGGCGTAGTTCTCAGCAGGAAGTCCGAAGGAGTCGAAGCCCATCGGGTGGAACACATTGTAGCCCTGCATGCGCTTGAATCTTGACCAGGAGTCCGTAAGAGAATAGTTGTACCAGTGTCCAAGGTGGAGCTTGGCACCGGAAGGATAAGAGAACATCTCAAGGCAGTAAAGCTTCTTGCCTTCCTTGTTCGGATCGAACTTGTAAAGCCCTGTTTCTTCCCATTTCTTCTGCCACTTGGCGTCGGTCTCAACTGAATAGGACATAATTAACACCCTCTTATTAATATTAAAATTAAACTTCACAATTTTACCACGCTTTAATTTGCTGTCAAAGTGCTGTTATAATAGCGGCATGGATAGATTGAAAAGATTTTTGAGCGTTATGACAGCCGCGGCGCTTATGGTATCAGCGGCATCCTGTGATAGAGGCGGGAAAACCCGCGAAGATGAAGATCCTGAGGAGACCGAAGTCCTCGAGACTGCTTCTGAGCGTGATGCGCTTCCTTTGACGGCGGACGGCCTTGACGGTGTGTGGCTTACAGAAGAAGGATACTTCTGCGAGTTTAATATGGATGAGATGTTTTTCCGCGATCTGTGGGGACTTAAGTACGACATAATCTCCGTTTCTGATGATCACCTCATGATAGTGATGCAGCCTGTGGATTACACGTATTTCTCGCCTGCGACCGTGCTTCCCGTTAACGATGTCATTGAGCTTGATGTCGACTTCTACGGAGATTCCATAGACCTTCTCGGGAGGACCTGCTACAGAAGTGATTCAGATACGGGATCGGGCTATGACGAGAGCGTAAGATCGGGTATTGCGGGACAGACGTTTACGATCGGAACATATCTTGGCAATATCGAATGGACCTTTAACGATGACATGAGCGGGATATTCATATCCGGTCTTGATACCGAGACTTCCGTCGAGATCACGGATTATGAAGGCGGAATAATGGCGTATGAGGATGAGACCGGTGCTTCGGGTGAGCTGATCATCAGATATATTAACGGCGAGCTTGTCTGGTGCGCGGACGGCGACGTGCTTCAGCTTGGAAGTTTTCAGATAACAGATCCGTCGGACTGGGTCCGCTACGACAGCGAGACGGGCGAATTGACAGTGCTTCAGTTTAGTCCCAAGGTTGCTTCCGGTGACGACAGTGTGCCTGTCATGCTGGGACTTTACGGTTCGCAGGATCTGTCTTACATGGGTCAGTCATATTCTGCGATAAGCCTCTGCGATGGTCTGTATAGACTTAATGCAGGAAACGAGTATATGGTAAACGCGGCAAATCCGTATGCTTATGAGCTTATAAGACGTGCGGAATACATCGAGCAGCCGGAGGGAAGCCTGAATTTATATGAGTACGATTTTGACCAGGGCAATCTTACTTACGAGAAGTACGATAACGAGTGGCCTTCTGATGTGATCCATTTCTACAGGATCGCCGATTACAACTGGCATTCTGCTTTCCCTGATTATGATACGACGATGGTGCTTACTGACGGATACCGCGCGGAATTCAATGAAGACAGGGAGGCGGAGTTAAGCTTCACGTTTGACAGCCCGTCTTCCGATGATGTCTGCATCTACCGCATAGACGATAATGACGAGCTGATCCCGGTGGATACGGTTATTTCCGGGGGCACTGCGACAGCTTCGATAAGCGAGGACGGAGTGTATGTTCTGTCGTACAATGTCTCCAATTACGGAGATATATCCGAAGAGAATTATTTTGCTATGGATCCTCATGATTCGGCATGGGCAAGAAGCGGTGAGGCAGGGGATATTCCGGATCTTGTCGATATGGATTATATCGAGCAAAGCTATGACTCCGTGTTTGTAATCGACAGCGCTGAGGATCTTGCTTCCCTGACGTATTTTATCAACACTTATCCGAGGGATTATGATGACGGTTTCTGCGTCTGGGCAGATGTTGTTGAAGACATTGATCTTAGTGGCTACGAGTGGGCGCCAATGGGAACTTCTGAGTTTCAGTTCTCCGGCCTGTTCTGCGGTAACGGTCATACGATAAGAGGACTTACGATAAGAAATGATAGCGAGAGTAACGCATTCTTCGGCAGTATGTATGCCAGTAATATTGTCGGCTTAAACATAGAAGAAGCCTTCATCACCGGGCAGTCTGCTCATCTCATGTTCTCTTATTCGAGCACGACGGATTTTATCGACTGCCATGCTGAAGGTGAACTGCCTGATAATCCGGATACCGGCATAGATCTGTTCCCTGATTATTCGGATTACGGGAATAACGGGTATCACTATTGTTCGTACAGCATAATCAACGGCTACGGAGAACTGTTTGAGGATGAATTCTCTTCTAACTACCCGCGCCCGAATGAAATGAATGATGTAGAGAATCATTTTGACCCTGACGGGGACGGAGTATTCGATTATTCTGAAGATTATTTCTTTGACTGAATAATTTGACATACATTTGAAATCATTTGTCGCATATATGCAATTGATTTTGAGGTCTGTTAATGTAAAATTATTATGTTTAATATGCATAAATGCGCAATGCGCTTTCTATATAGAAGAGGTATTTTATGGGTCTAGGAATGGAAATCGGTATCGATCTCGGTACCAGCAGTGTTTTGATATATGTCCGAGGTAAAGGCGTTGTTCTCAAGGAACCTTCAGTAGTAGCAGTTAATACAAAGACAGGTCGTGTTCTCGCAGTAGGTGAGAGCGCTTCCCTGATGCTCGGTCGTACACCCGGTGTCGTAGAGGCTATAAGACCTCTGCGTGAAGGAGTCATCTCTGACTTCCGTGCTACGGAAGTCATGCTCAAGGCTTTCATCGGCCGTGTATGTACAGGTCTTCGTGCCACATACTTCAAGCCGACCATCGTAGTCTGTGTTCCTTCGGTTATCACGCCGGTTGAGCAGCAGGCTGTTGAGAATGCATGCCGTCACGCAGGTGCCAAGGATGTATTCCTTATCCGCGAGCCTATCGCAGCTGCCATCGGAGCCGGTATCGATATTACTAAGGCTTCAGGTTCAATGGTTGTTGATATCGGAGGCGGTACGACAGATATCTCAGTTATCTCACTGTGCGAGCCTGTTGTAGATGCTTCTTTGAAGGTCGCAGGCGACAAGTTCGACGAGGCTATCATCAAGCACGTAAGACGTAAGCACAACATCCTCATCGGTGAGAAGACCGCTGAGATGCTTAAGATCCAAATTGGATGCGCATATCCGAGAGACGAAGAGCTCACTTTGGATGTAAGAGGACGTAACCTCATCACAGGTCTTCCTGCTGCAGTTACGGTATCTTCAACTGAGATGCTCGAGGCTTTGGAGGAGCCCGTATCTTCCATCTTCGAAGCAGTTCACGTAGTACTCGAGAAGACACCTCCGGAACTTATGGCTGATATCTCACAAAGAGGTATCGTTATGACGGGCGGCGGCGCATTGCTCTACGGTCTCGACCGTATGCTTGCAACTAAGATCGGTATCGATGTTTACATCGCTCAGGATCCTATCTCCTGCGTAGCCATCGGAACCGGTAAGGCACTCGACATGATGGATAAGTTCGCAGCACTTGGTGATCAGTGATCTGATTTATAGAAATCCGTATATATTTATTCATATCAATGCAAAATAAGAGCCACTTCATTTCTGAAGTGGTTTCTTATTGCGTTTAATTATCGAATGGTTTTGTTTTGTTGTTTTGTTATCAAAGTCCCATGGATGCAGCTGCGTGCTCGAACTCAGTTGAGTTGATGAAGGAACTAACTACAGAGTTTCTTGATGCACCGTTTGCAAGGGCTGCCATCCAGAGGTTCTTCTCAGTTGCGGAAGGAGCTCTGTTGAACATTGTCTTGTAAAGGAGTGCTACGAACTCGTCATCGCTCATGTTACGAGCTGTGAACTCAGCGCTTGTTACGAAGCCTGCGACTACCATGTCGAGGTTGCTCTCATCAGCGAGGATTGTGTTAACCCAGAAGTTCCTGCCTTCCACATCGGATGCTCTGTTAAGAACGTTGTTGTAGAGTCCTTCAACGATGGACTCAGCGATCGCTCTTCTGTCTCTTGCAACGCCCAATACCTGAGTTGCGGGTGCTGATACTGCGACTGCGGGAGCGGAAGTCTCACTAACTGTCTCACTAACTGTATCATCAGAGACAGTATCTGAGACAACAGTCTCGATAACGAGCTCATCATCTGTATCATCTGTATCCTCATCAAGATCCATACCGTAATCAGGGGCTACGAACTCATCCTCATCAGCGGGCTGCTCGCTATCAATAGTGAAATCATCCTGGTGCTCGATCTCAAATCCGTCGTCCTCATCGTCGAGGTCCATTCCGTAATCGGGAGCTACGGGCTCATCCTCAGGGATTGCCTGTGCTGAAGCTGCATCGATAGCGTCGATAGTTGATGTGTACTCCTCCATGAGTGATTCAATGAGGGCGTCGATATCATCCTTTGTGAAGAAGTCAGAATTGCAATATACCTGCCATCCGAACTGTACACATGCGATGTAAGTATCGAGGTCTGCTGCATAGCCAATTTCATCACTGAATGTGTTTCCAAAATCGCTCATCTCAGCGAGCAGATCATAAAGCGTATTGAGAGAAGCCTGCTTAGCTGCTGCGCTGGCAGCGAACATCTCAACTGCCTCGTATACATCATCGAGTGCATACATTGAGCGGCTGATCTGGCTGTAATTTGCGTAAGGGTCGCGAATTGTACGGCTGGCGATGAAGAATACATTCTCGCATGTGCTTCTTGTGTTGTTGGGGATGACTGACTCGTACTGATAGTAGTAATTGACTACCTCTTCGAGACGTGCGCTCAATGTTGACTTATCAACAGGCTCTGCTGCAACGAGCGCGAATCCGCTGTCGTCGTGTCCGCATGCGAGTGATGTCATAGCGGGGATGGCTGTGATAGCCATTGCCATAGAGAGTGCTGCTCCGATTACCTTCTTGCCTAAACCGTTCTTGCTAACCATTTTTGTTTTCCTCCTGCGTGGTTAAGTTTTGTTTCGTGTGTTTTGTTTGCGTCCCTATAAAACCACGTCGAAAAGCTGCATCCAATGGTCAATAAACATGCCGTTTGTCGATTAAGCGACACAACGCTTAAGATGTGTCGCTTAATTATTAAATTTCCGGTTAAAAAGTTGGGAAAAGAAAGTGAAAAACTTATGTAATATCAATGATTACCAGTTCAGGACGGTTGTACAGACGGGGAAGTCTCGTCGACTCTCTCGCAAGTCCTCTGGATACTATCATAGTCGTATTATCAACCACATAAAGACCGCCTGCGTACTTAGGAAACATTCCCTGGTTAGGCGCGTAAAGGCCGTTCAGTAATCCCGGGATTCTCCACTGTCCTCCGTGCGCGTGACCGCACAATGCGAGGTCGTAATTATGAGCTGAATATGTATCTATATATTCGGGTCTGTGCGAGAGGATTATGTTATATGTATCAGCATTAAGATTAAGATATGCATTGACGAATTCGTCTTCGAGAATGAGGTCTTTATCGACGAGATATCCGTCGTAATCATCGACGCCTACAAGGCCTATGGTATTGCCGTTGATATCGAGCTCGAGAACGTCTCCCTGAAGACGCGGAATATCATATTCCTCGAGTATGTCCATCTGCACTTCATACTGATCGATGCCGCCCCAGAATTCGTGATTGCCGGTTACATAATATATTGGATAACGGCCGGCTATTCCTTCGAGAAAATCAACCGTATTATCATTCGGTAATTTATCATCGAATATATCACCGCCTAGAAGTATGAGATCGGGGTTCTGGGAATCTATCGCTTCGATGAGTTCCGACTCGTGATCTCCGTATCTGCATGAGTGAAGATCAGTCACGAGAGCAATCCTCACAGGTGTATCTATCTTGTCTGATTCGAGTGTGTAATTAACGATCTTAAGCTTGTTGTAAAGCCCGGGTCCGATAAGTGCTATGAGTATTCCGAAGATTATTATTCTTCTTATAATCTGCTTGCGTGTTAACTTAAATAACTTCATATTGACGATAATTATATCTAATGATAATATTTGCGCAAGGTTAAAGACCTTAGCGAATTTTCCTGATAGTTTTGATACATATTTTATCATCACCATTCAAGTTCATTTTAAGACAAATGAGGTATTTATGTCCGAATTAGATTCTTTGATGTCAAAGTCAAAGGAAGACCTCGAGGTAATCGCTTCTTCATTCGGTGATTACACTCCTTCCGTAGCGAAGACAAAATCCAGAGAAGAACTCATTGCATCGATCACAAGAATGTCCGTAAGGGAAGTTCAGGATGCGATGGTAAAGGCGGCTGAAGCTCCTGCCGAGGCTCCCAAGACTGAACCTTCTGAAGTTAAGGAAGAGGTTAAGGAAGAGGAGAAGAAGGAAGAGAAGCCTGCGGCCAAGAAGCGCGCTCCCAGAAAGAAGAAGACTGAAGAGCAGGCAACTGTCGAAATCCCTTCCACAGAGACTGCCAAGGAGGAGAAGCCTCAGGCAGAGGAGAAGCCCAAGAAGCGCGGAAGAAAGCCCAAGAAGAAGGACGCCGAAGAAGCTTCTGAGCAGATCACAATAGAAGAGGCAGCAACAGAAGCTGCTGCACCTGAAGTTTCTAAGCAGGAAGGGGCTTCTAAGGATAAGAAGGAAGACAAGAAGGAAGAGAAGACTGAATCTTCCGACGCTTCCAAGAAGCCCGTCAAGAGAGGCAGACAGAGAAGAAGGATCGCTTTCGGCCCGGATACGGAAGCACATGAAGTTGAGATAAGTCCCGAAGAGAAGGAAGCAGAGGAGCAGGCTGAGGCAGAAGAGAAGCCCCAGCAGCCCGAAGTCCAGTACATCGAGATCGAGGGAATACTCGAGATCGGAAGCGGCGACAACAAGAACGATTTCAACGGATTCATTCACAAGAATAACTATCTCCCCGGCGAGGAAGACGCATACGTTCCCGGTCAGGTCATCAGAAGATTAGGCCTTCGTAAAGGAGACAAGATCAAGGGTCTCGCGGTAGCTCCGAGGGGCAAGGACAGATACGCTCCGCTTCGTAAGGTGCTCGCCGTAAACGACATCGAGATCCCCGAAGATTCCGATTACGAGATCACAAGGAAGCGTCCGAGGTTCGAGAGCCTGACTGCCATCTATCCCGACAGCAGACTGAAGCTCGAGACCAGCAAGGAAGATCTGTCATGCAGGATTATCGACCTGTTCTGTCCTATCGGAAAGGGCCAGAGAGGTATGATCGTATCACCCCCGAAGGCAGGTAAGACAGTCCTTCTTAAGAAGGTTGCAAATGCAATCACGACCAACAACCCCGAGTGCAAGGTAATCGTGCTTCTGATCGACGAGCGTCCTGAGGAAGTTACCGACATGCAGCGCTCCATCAAGGGTGAGGTTGTTTATTCCACTTTCGACAAGCGCCCCGAGAACCACGTAAGAGTTACGGAGCTCGTTCTCGAGAGAGCGATGAGACTCGTTGAGTTAGGACAGGATGTAGTTATCCTCCTCGACTCCATGACGAGACTTGCGCGTGCATATAACCTTACTATCAACCCCACGGGCAGAACGCTCTCGGGCGGTCTCGATCCGGGCTCCCTCTACGGTCCTAAGAGATTCTTCGGTGCAGCTCGTAACATCGAGTTCGGAGGCTCACTCACCATCATCGCATCTGCTTTGATAGAGACGGGCTCCAGGATGGACGAGGTTATTTTCGAGGAGTTCAAGGGCACGGGTAACATGGAAGTAGTGCTCGACAGGAAGCTTGCTGACAGACGTGTCTACCCTGCAATTGCAGTCGACAAGTCCGGCACGCGCCGTGAGGATCTGCTTCTTACCGAGGAGCAGCTCTCTTCCGTCTGGCTCACTCGAAAGGCCATCGCCGACGTTGACACGATCGCCGGCACGGAAGCTGTGCTCAACTTCCTTAAGCGCACGCCGGATAATGCAACATTCGTGCTGTCAGCGCAGAAGTCTTTTGCAGTTGACGGATAAAGAGTATAATCAATATTATTTTATTTTTGGGAGGGTTACGTAAATGAGTGAGAACAATATTCCTTCAGAGTATAAGCCGATAAGCATGTGGGGTTATTTCGGATACGAGATCCTTTTCTCGCTTCCTATAATTGGCTTCATCTGCCTTATCATTATGTCTTTTGCGCCCCGCAACAAGAATCTTAAGAACTTCGCAAGATCTTACTTCTGCCTGTTCATTATCTCTCTTGTGCTGACGGTCGTTCTTGTTGCGATCGCTCTTGCAACAGGTGCCATAAGTTCACTCGAGGATATTGTCGACGCATTCTGATTACTGTTGACAACTGCTGATAAATAAGATATTATCCTGCGGTTACATGAAATCCGATACGGTATACGTGCGCATAGTACGCACCGTGTCTTTGATTATGAGGTGAAGAAATGAAGACTGACATCCATCCTAAGACTTACAACGCTGTTGTTAAGTGTGCGTGTGGAGCAACATTCGAGACTATCTCTACTAAGCCTGAGATCAACGTCGATATCTGCTCTAACTGCCATCCGTTCTACACAGGCAAGCAGAAGCTTGTTGATACAGGCGGAAGAATCGATAAGTTCAACAAGAGAATGGGAAGAGCTTAATAGCAAACTCACACAGAACTGCCTTGAATCCAAGGCAGTTCTTTTTTACAATATAAGTCATGTCAGAAACAGATAACAAAACAAAGATAACCACTGAGAATAAGCCCGCACTGAAGAAGACGACCATCGGTGGCCAGGCCCTTATCGAGGGCATCATGATGGTAGGTCCGAAGAGGACCGCGATGGCAGTCCGTAAGGGCGACGGCACGATCCACATCGAGGAGATAACCCAGAGCGAGCGTGTCTCATTCTATGAGAAGGTTCCCTTCATTAGAGGCTGCATAAGATTCTACAAGATGCTCGTCAAGGGTACCGACGCACTTATGAAGTCCGCGGATATCTCCGAGCAGGGCGCTCCCGTTGAGGAGGGAGAGGAGCAGAAGGCACCTTCTGCCCTCGAGCAGTATCTTACAAAGCACTACAACGTAATGGTCACACTGTCGGCTATACTCGGAATCCTTCTGAGCGTCGGCCTGTTCATCCTGCTTCCCTGGCTCATCGTGTTCCTCGCGACGAAGATCATGGGCAGCGCACTTGCCGATACGACATGGATGTCCATAGTCCTTAACCTCGCAGAGGGTGTCCTCAGGATGATCATATTCTTCATGTACTTAAGATTCGCATCCAAGATCGAGGGAATCGACCGCGTATGGAAGTATCACGGAGCCGAGCATAAGACGATTGCATGTTACGAGGCGGGTGAGCCTCTGACGGTCGAGAATATCCTGAAGCACAGCAGATTCCACCCGAGATGCGGAACATCTTTCATGTTCCTCGTTCTCGCGATCTCCATCCTTATCTACACGGTTGCCGGAATTCTTATCGGCGACGGAAGATTCGTGGTAAGCGCACTGATCAGGATCCTTCTGATCCCCGTGATCTGCGGTGTGTCATTCGAGATTCTAAGATTTGTCGGACGCCACGACGAGTCAGCGGTCTGCCGCGGCTTAAGTAAGCCCGGACTCTGGCTTCAGAAGTTCACGACTTCCGAACCTGACGGTCCGATCATCGAGGTAGCCATAGCGGCTATGCAGGCAGTCATTCCGGAGAATGCGGACGACGATGTCTGGTAATCTCGAGAGAGCATTGAATATACTGACTGAAGCGGGCATCGATCACGAAGATGCCCGTTTTGATATCAGTCTTATCTATTCCTATCTGGGCGATGATGAGGCTAAGTTCATTGAGGCTATTAAGAAGCGCGCGTCAGGCATGCCTGCAGCTTACATAACCGGCCGCCAGGCGTTCTACAAAGAGGAATATAAGGTGACGCCCGATGTCCTGATCCCGAGGGCTGATACGGAGCTTCTGGTCGAGACGGTCCTTAAGTTTCTGGGTGCCCTTGATTTCCCGGCGGGAGACGTCGGTATGGTCCCGGTTATTGACAGACCTCTCACAAGCCCCCGTATCCTGGATCTTTGTACCGGGACTGGCTGTGTCGGGATATCGGTTTTGAATTCCCTGATTGGCAAAGGTCTTAAACCCGAGGTCATCATAAGCGACATATCCGATGCGGCCTTGGAGATTGCGAATGAGAATATCTTAAGTCAGGCGGCTGACAGGTCATCGATCCGCGCGATGAAGATCGATGCGATGGCGGGTGAATTGCCCGCCGGACTGGGTCACTTTGATGTCATCACGGCGAACCCTCCGTACATCAATTCATCGGATATGGAGGCCCTCGATCCGGAGGTCGGATCGTTCGAGCCGCACCTTGCTCTCGCGGGCGGTGACGACGGCCTGATCTTCTATCCGAAGATTGCAAAACTGTCCCATAAATATCTCAGCGGCGGCGGACTTCTCGCGGTCGAGCACGGTTACGATCAGGCGGAGCAGGTCGCGCAAACCCTTATGGCACAAGGGTTTAACAATGTTAAATCACTTAAGGACTTCGGAAATAACGACCGGGTTACTTTTGGAATAAAGGCGGGGAGGTAAGGGTCATGCCGGGCAAGTTTTTCCTGTATAAATATGAGGTCGGAGACGTCGTCCGCATGAAGAAGAAGCACCCCTGCGGAAGCTTCGAATGGACGCTCACTCGGGTCGGCGCGGAGTGCAAAATGACGTGCAACAAATGCGGCCGGCTCGCCGTCATGGACAGGCCGACTCTCGAGAAATCTACAGTTGAAGTTAAGAGGGAATCCTGATCAGACTATCTCGGTTGACTGTGAGATGCAGATCTTCCTTCCGTCGTTATCCTCGATGACAAACTGGCGGTTGGTCTTCGCTTTCTCCGACTCTCTTGCGTCGGGAAGCTCTTCGATTATCTTGACGCCGTTCGCCTTGACCTCGTGGTACAAAAGCAGCGGCTCCGTGACATAGATTATAAGATCGTACATCGAGGGCAGCGCCATCCTCACGGGACTTTTGACCAGCGCGATCACGATATTATCCCTGACAAGTCTAATGTGCGGCATCTTCTCATCATCGAGGTGCGCCGCCTTGAAGCCTAACTTGGTCTCGTAGAAAAGCGCGGTCTTGACCGGGTCGACGCAGCCGAACACAATCGCCGCCTGGTTCATGAGGTGAAGCCCGCTTCCGCCTTCTTCCTCGTTGTTCCCGTCGCTGCTTTTCGCCGGGGCGGCCTGCCCCTCTGTGTTGATGCCGTACCCGAGCAGCGGCTCACCGAAAGCCTTCTCGTGCTCCCCGAGCGAATCCATCATCTTGTGGCGCTCCATGATCTCATTCTTCGTAAGCGAGGCGGGCACTTCGCGGAGCGACTCGACCTTAGTAAGGTAGTCGGCAAGGTTCATGAAGCGCACGTAAAGCGGCATGATCTCCTTCGTGCTTCCGGGAAGCGTCGACGCAGGTGTGCCGTGCAGCATCATCATCGCGTACTCGGATGCTTCCGGCGGCATCGCAGCGAAAAGCTTATTTATCAGCGTAAGTTCCGCGCCGGTCTTCTCCGAGACCCCTCCCTTGTTTATCACCTCTTCAAACATGTCGAAGACCTTGTTGATGTCGTGTTCGGGATAATTCTTACTAAGCATGGGGGACCTCTGATTCATAATTTTGTTTAATTATATCATCACTTGTGAATTGAATATTGCAGGCGTTGATATATAGTAGATTAGGTTATGGCAGGTATGAAGAAGACAAACGCGATGCGTATGCTCGACAAGGACAAGATCCCTTACGAAGCGATGGAGTACGAGTACGACGAGAATGATCTCGACGGACATCATGTCGCGGAGTTTTTCGGCATACCTTATGAGCAGGTCTTTAAGACCCTGACAGCAGTTACCGATTCCGGTGAATATCTCGTGTTCTGTCTCTCGGTCGACGATGAACTCGACCTCAAGAAGGCGGCAGTCCTCGCAGGCGTGAAGCGAGTTGAACTCATTCACGTGAAGGACCTCCTCAAAGTCACGGGATACATAAGAGGCGGATGTTCCCCGATTGGCATGAAGAAGAAGTACCGGACATTTATCGATGAGATGATAGAGCTCGTGGATGTGGTCCATGTAAGTGCCGGAGCAAGAGGCGTTCAGCTGAAGCTCAAGCCTTCAGATCTCATAAGCTACACGGAAGCAGTCGTAGGTCCCATCACATTCTGAAGGCAGGTGTTATAAGTGGAGAAGTATGAAGTTTTTAAGTCGCTCGCGATAATCATAATCGCAGCAAAGTTCTTCGGTCTCGCAGCCCGTAAGCTGAAGGCCCCGCAGGTCGTAGGTGAGATAGTTGCCGGACTTATTGTCGGACCGTCGATTCTTGGTCTCGTCGGCTATTCGGATTTCCTTGGCTATATGGCTGAGATCGGCGTCATGCTTCTCATGTTCACCGCAGGTCTCGAGACCCGAATATCAGACCTTCGTAAGACCGGATTCAAGGCTCTTCTGATCGCCTGCTCCGGAGTGTTCGTTCCTCTTATAATGGGAACCTTGCTGTACATGTGTTTCTACGGGTTCGCGCCGTTCGGGGATGAGGAATTCTATAAGGCGCTGTTCGTCGGACTGATACTGACCGCGACGTCTGTTTCTATTACGGTTCAGACATTGAAGGAACTTGGGAAGATCAGCGAATTCGTCGGAACGACGATCGTGTCTGCAGCGATCATCGATGATGTCATCGGCATCTTTGTATTGACCATCGTTATCGGAATGAAGGATCCTTCACAGGATATAAGCCGCACATTCTTGATGAGCGGACTGTTCTTCCTGATCAGCCTGGTCTTCGGTTATGCATTCTACCGCGTATTCAAGATTGTCGATAAGAAGTGGCCGCACACCCGCCGAATCCCGATCATCGGACTCGCGCTCTGCTTCATCATGTCATACTGCGCCCAGAGGTATTTCGGTGTCGCGGATATCACCGGTGCATACGTCGCAGGCGTTATATTAAGTTCATTGGATGATTCGACTTACATCTCCCGTAAGATGGACATCAATTCATATATGATCTTCGGACCTGTGTTCTTCGCATCCATCGGACTTCAGACTGATATCAAGTCCGTCGATACGTCGATCCTTCTGTTCTCCGTATGCTTTGTTCTCGTGGGCCTTCTGTCCAAGATCATCGGCTGCGGACTGTCCGCCAGACTATGCGGATTCAAGGGCCGCGATACTCTGAAGATCGGAATCGGAATGATGACCAGAGGAGAGGTTGCCCTGATCGTTGCCCAGAGAGCATTGTCAGTCGGCGCCTTAAGCGGCGCATATTTCACATCGGTCATCTTCCTGATCGTCGTATCGTCGATCCTGACACCGATATTCCTTAAGATTCTGTATTCGGATAAAGGGAAACCCGCAGAAGCGTGACCGGCTTAGCTCTTCGCTGAGCCCCCGGATTGTACTTTTTCCCTGAATCGGGCAATCGAGTACAAGAATTTGGCGATCTATTTGTATTCTTTTCGATAATTTCCAAATCGAGTACAAGGTATTGAAGAAAACCTTGTACTCTTTTTGCTTTTCGATGGAGAGAGTACAAGAAAAATCGAAAAACCTTGTACTCTTTCCCGACAATCCTCAAAAGAATACAAAGTACTGTTATTCAAGGACCCAGGGCATTATAATAGACCCATCATTCTTTGGAAGGAATGAGGGATAAATAATGAAAATAGATATTGCATTGCAGGACCTGAAGAACAGGTTGGATTTTGTTAATCGTATTATCGAATATTCTGATAATAGACTTAAGGATTTGCCGGACGGAAATCTGAGGATTCAGCATCAGGGGAATTCGCTGACTTATTATTGCGCCAGGGAGAGCCGCGGGGATGTCAACGGGCGGATAATCACTGACCGGAAACTTATAAAAGACCTTGCGCAGAAGAGCTATCTTCGTAAGGTAAGGCAATCGGCGATGGAAGAGCAGAAGGCCATCAGACAGATGCTTAAGAATTACCCGGAGCTTCAGTTGGAGAACATCTACGGCGGACTTCGCGATGACAGGAAAGAACTGATAAAGCCTGTCGCGTGGTCCGATGAGGAATATGCGAAGCAGTGGCTTGCCCAGCCTTATCAGAGGAAGCCGTTCAGGGAGACCGATCCGAATTACCGGACACTCAAGGGCGAGCGGGTCAGGTCGAAGGCTGAGGCGATGATGGCCGACAGACTTAATCACTACAACATTCCGTACAAATACGAATGCCCGATCTTGGTGTGCGGGGAGATATACCATCCTGATTTTACGATCTTAAGAAAGCGCGACCGGCAGATTCTGTACTGGGAACACTGCGGACTCATGGATAAAGAAGACTACGCGGACAGCACGGTCTTAAGGTTCAACAAGTATTCGAAAGAGGGAATAATACTCGGGAAGAATCTGTTCGCGACTTTTGAGACAGGAAGATATCCTTTGGATACCGAGGCTGCCGACAGGCTTATAAACGCGCATTTTATATAAATAATTAATAAGGTATAATGGTCATTGAGTGTAGTTTGGAGGAATATTGATTATGTCTGACATCAGGCTTGATGAGCTTAAGAAGAATTCGAAGATATATTTTGTGGGTATCGGCGGGATATCGATGAGCGGACTGGCGCTGCTCGCGAGAGGCTACGGCTTTAAGGTCGGAGGCTCGGACAATCACCCGTCTGAGAGGACTGAAGGACTCGCGCATCAGGGGATTACAATCTATAACTGTCAGGAGGCGAAGAACATTGATGAGTTCGAGCCTGACTATATCGTTAAGACTGCGGCTGTGCTTCCTCATAATAAGGAGCTCGCGAGAGCCATCGAGAAGAACATCACGGTGTTCGACAGATCCGAATTCCTGGGCATAATCACCAACACATATAAGAACGTCATCAACATCTCCGGAACACACGGCAAGACGACTACGACTTCGATGACGACCATGATTCTCCTCGAGGAAGGACTCGATCCGACCGTGCATCTCGGCGCTCCGTTCGACGGGATCGGCGGAACGGTAAGACAGGGAAGCGGCAGGGAGCTTCTGGTATCGGAGGCCTGCGAGTTCAAGCGTTCGTTCCTCGAGTTCAGATCGACCACTGCGGCTATCACGAACATCGATCATGACCACGTTGACTGCTACCCGACTTTGCAGGATGTCATTGATGTATTCGCCGAGTTCATTAATAAGATCGACGACGGCGGTTACCTCGTTGTGACCGGCACTGACAAGAACATCAATAAGGCGATCGAGGAAGCTAAGAAGAACGTTAAGGTCATCACCTGCGCGGCAATAGACGGCGAGAAGACTATAGACGGCGACTACGACTTCAAGGCACTTAACATAACTTACGAAGAGGGACTTCCGGGATTCGACCTCATCGCGATGGGTGAGAACATCGGAAGAGTTAAGCTTCGTGTTCCCGGCGCGCACAACGTAAGCAATGCACTCATCGCAGCCGCATGCGCTTACCTTAACGGCGCGTCGGCAGGATCGATCATCAAGGCTCTGAACAAGTTCGGAGGCGCCGACGGAAGATTCACCATCAAGGGCAAGTATCACGGCGCCGAGGTGGTCGTTGATTATGCACATCACCCGACCGCGGCACGCGTGACCATAGATGCTGCGATGCATATGCCGCACAATAAACTGTTGGTGGTTTTCCAGCCTCTGACTTTCAATCGTGTGGATGCGCTTTTCGAGGAGTATGTGGAGAGCCTGCTTCCGTGCGAGAAGGTGCTGTTCTCGGAGATATTCACGGACCGCGAAGTGATACACGAGGGTATGATCTCGAGCAGGAACATCGCGGATGAGATCAACAGAAGAGGCGGCGACGCGGAGTTCTTCGCAGACAAGGAAGAGCTTAAGAAGCGCATAGACGAACTTGCAGGCGAGGGCGACATGATACTCATCCTGGGCCCCGAAGACATAAGGGAGCTCGGAAACGAGTTGTGCCCCGAGGGTAAGTGATGGCGGACAAGGACAGTTCAAAGAAACCGGAAGTAAGGCGCGCGCCGTCAGCAAGACAGGCGTCACCCGGCGCAGCGGCCCCCTCGAAAGGCCCGTCGGCAGCCCCCGCGAAGACTGCGCAGAGCAAGCCCATGCAGAACAAGCCCGCTCAGAGCCTCGGAGGCAAGAAGCCGCCGATAGTCGAGATCAGCCTGATCCTCATGGCGGTCGCACTTATACTCATGGTGGTCCTCGCACTGGTACCCCGGGCGGGTAGAAGCTCCAAGAATCCGGTGCTCGCGATATACGGCGCTGACGGAAACATGCCGTCGCTGTCGCTCACGAACACGCTTCACGCGGCAGGCTTCGAGTACGAGATGAGGCAGTACGGACAGGATCTTCCTTCCGGTAATGACATCGTAGTCTGCGGCGTCGGAGAGGAAGCCCTCTCACTTATTAACGAATTCAAGAACAACGAGAGCGTCTCGGGGTTCATACTGATATGCCCCACAATGAACGAGACTTACCTCGAGGGCATCACGGGAGGCAGTCCCGAATGTGATATCGCGATCTTCGCGGGACGTGACAACAGCGACAAGGCCGTCGATATGGACGACGCGAGACTTATCTACGAGCGCATCTCGGGTGACGATACTATCTTCGGCATCCCGGTAAGAAGAGGGGGACTTCTCGCATCCAAGGTCTTCGTAAGTAACGCTCAGAACCGCACGCTGTCGCTGTCTTTCTTCAACGTGAACGACCCGTCGCAGCTTCTTTTCTCACCCTTGTTCCAGAACGAGCTCGCGGGATACTTAAGCGTAACTTACATCGATGAGGCGACGAGGGAGACTTCGTTCGGAAGGATCAACTCGTGGTTCGTACTGACATGGATGGCGTTCGCGCTCGCGGCCGTATCCGTGCTCCTGTACCTGTCGAACCTGGGGCTCTCGGTCACGGGCAATGACACCAAGAAGGCGCCCGTATCCATGTGGGTCTTCGGCGTCATCGGAGGCACTTCCATAGCGCTCGCGATAGGTATAATAGCGTCGTCTTTTGTGGATGCGCTTCACGCGGCAATGCCGTTCATTCTCGTGCTCCTGCCGCTTATATTCATGACCGCGCTTTTTATCATCAACTTCACGTGGATCACGACCAAGGACGGCAAGTTCGTCCCGCACAGGAACGGGCTCATACCGGCGGTTTTCCTCGCGGTTGTCATTGGACTTTTTATCATGCTGATACTCGCGCTCACGACCGACCTCAAGGTCTACAGGATAGCTGACCCCGGACTCGCATCCGGTGTGCTCGCGTTCATCCTCGTTCTGGACACGACGGTCGCATCGGGACTCATCTACGCATCACGCAAGTCATCGACTGCGGGCGAGGGCGCGAAGAACTGCTTCGGCAATCTTAAGATCTTCCTGCTCATGCTCATACCGGCAGCTGCATCGCTTCTGTTCGGCATCATGCCGTGGCACAGGGAGATACTATACTGCGGACTCGGAGGACTCGCGGCGACGGGCATACCGTTCCTCGCGGTGCTGCCTCTCGTAAGGCACACGGACAGGTCGCTGATTCCCGGCATACTTCACGGAATAATCTATACGCTCGTTCTTGCAGCGGTACTGTAACACCTGGATACTAAGGGGGAGACACATGATAGATTTCTACAACGCATTCATCTCGTACAAGCATGCGCCACTCGACTCGAAGGTGGCGGAAGACGTTCAGCGAAGTCTCGAGCACTTCCACATTCCTTACGCGATCCGGAAGAAGACGGGCAAGAAGAGGATAGAGCGCATCTTCCGCGACAAGGACGAGCTTCCTATCACGAGCGACCTCACGGACACGATCTCCAACGCCCTCGAAAAGGCGGACTTCCTCATCGTCATCTGCTCCCCCAGAACCAAGGAATCCGTCTGGGTCGACAGGGAGATCAGCTTCTTCCTGAAGAACCACGACAGGAACAGGATACTCACTGTTCTTGCTGAGGGTGAGCCCTATGAGGTAATACCTGAGCAGATAATTAAGGTGGAGAAGGAAGTTACCGAATACAACGGCTATACGCATACGGTTACGACTGAGATCGAGCCTCTGTCATGTGACTACAGAATGCCGTTCAAGCGTGCACGTAAGGAGGAGATCCCGAGGCTCGCGGCAGCTCTTATCGGCTGCTCATATGACGAGCTTGTAAGAAGACAGAGAGCGTACAGGACAAGACAGCTCCTCACTATAAGTGCTGTTGTTGCTGCTGCGGCGATCGTTTTCGGCGGGTACATGTACAGAAGCAAGCTGAAGGTCGATCAGGCGCTGCGCCAGTCCCTCATAGATCAGAATCGCTACCTCGCGATACAGTCCAATATGCTCCTTGAGGATGACCACAGGCTGGATGCGATTCACCTCGCGCTCGCGGCCCTCCCGGAGGACCTCAATGATGAAGGCGCCGTAACGGGTGAGGCCATGGCGGCACTCGCGACTGCGACCAATGCCTATGTCTCTCAGCACGGAGCCAATGTCGGTCCTGTCTGGAACTATACCACGAGCGGCTACGTCGTACAGGTTGTTGTGAATGAAGACGGAACGAGAATGGCGTCGATGGATACGCTGGGTGACATCATGGTATGGGATACCGAGAGTCACGAGAATCTGTTCACTGTCATTAACAGCGATGCTCTTAACGGCGAGATAAGGTTTGTTGATGGAGATAAGTTCCTGGTCTACTCATCCGGCGAGCTCTCTGCCTACGATTCCGATACGGGTGAGAATCTCTGGACTTTGTATTCGACCACGCGTGACGATCTGATGACATTCATCAATTCGGACATACAAGTCGTCGAAGAAGGCAGGATAGCGGTGTGCTGCGGATCTAAGTACCTATGGATCATCGATACTGAGAGCGGCGATATCGTCGAGGAATATGATGTAACATGCGAGATGGACGGAACCATGATGTATTATTCCAAATTCGATCTGTCTCCCGACGGAACAAAGGTCGCTCTTATCATCTACAACGGATTCGAGAGTTCCTATGTCGTAATGTACGATCTTGGAAGCAGGACGATGCAGGTATCGGATGATCTTGGGCTCTATGTCTCTAACTCCGGATGGTATGATGATGACCACTATCTGGTCGCCGCTTATGTATTTAACGGGAATGAGTCATCGGTTTTCAGTAGCACATATTACCTGACCGAGAACGAGACGGAGATATTCTGTTACGATCCCTCCAACTTAGACCTTATATGGAGTGCTCCTCATTCGAGTACGGGCTACAGTCTCCACAGGAGTTTCCTGATGCTCCCTGCGATCGGATGTGCGGCTTTCTATAACGGTGCCTCATGTACGGCTTATAACATCGCTGACGGTAATATCGAATACAACTGGGTAACCAACGACAGCATCATCGATATCTCGGACAGAGACGGCAACGGATACCCCCTGATCATAACGACAAACGGCGGAATGGCTTTGCCTTCGCTCTCTATGGGAGGCGGTGTGATTGCCTTAACTTACGAGTTCGCATCGGATCTTTACGATGCCGTCGTCAATCACGGCGTATATACATTCCGGGATTACAGCAACGAGATAATCTATTACAATTCCGGCGTTTATGATGAGGAATGGGAAGCGGTTGAAGATACCGTGATACCGGGCAGCAGCAGGGATTACTATATGGATGACGATATTCTCGCGGTGCTCTATGGTGTGGAAGAGACTCCTACTCTTCTTCTGATCGACCCCAATACAAATGAACTCATGCACGAGGTGCAGATCACCAATGACGCTGAATCCTACTATGACATGAAGATCCTGGGAGTTTATGACGGTAAGCTCTACGTAGCGGATTCCTACGGTACCATGATCCTTCACGAGATAGATCTGGAACGCGGTACCGAAGAGTCTACCGTGATCTGCGACAACTATACTTATATGACTGACTACACGGCGCTTGAGAACGGGCGTGTGTACTATCTGCACCATGATGGAGATGAGAAGGTTTTTGGAATCTACGATATCGAATCCGAGAACACAGAGGAGTTCACGCTTGATGTCGATTTCTTCTCCGATATGCAGGTTATCCCTGTATATATTGATGACATGGATCTGATCTATGTCGCCGCTCACAATATGAATTACATGATCGATACGACCAACGGCAATGAGATCAGAGTCGATCTTCCTGAAGGATCGAATGATATTATATGCGTCGTTCCGGATGTTGAGAGTGAACATGTGGTGGTTGCTAACGGCAGTGATATCATGTTCGTTAACCGTCAGGGCGAAGTTGACTATTCGGTCTCGACTGAAGGCAAGCACCCCTTAGGAATCGATATCCTGACTAACGAAGAGGACGGTACGAGGATTCTTCTCGCAGCGTACGCCAACGGATCGCTCGGGCGTTACGATCCCGATACCGGGGAAGTCATCGGAATGACGGACATAAGCTCTTACATTGACCACCTGACAGCTGCAACGTTCCAGCCCGACTGGGATAACGGTTATCTCTATATTCAGTTTGACAGACTCACAGATGTCATCAATATGGATACCTGGTATCAGGAAGCGGCTGTGACGGACTGCTTTGGACACCACATCCCGACGGACCGTTTCTACACCACTTCATATGCGACGATCGATGAGGAAGGCATTGGTTATTTCAGACACTATACGGTTCAGGATCTGGTCGACAGGGCATACGCCATCGTCGGCGAGGATGCCGAGATGCCTGAATATCTGAGGGCGCGCTACGGGCTTTAAGCGGAAGCTTAGAAGAAAAGGCCTCTCGCTACTGGCTTGTAAAGCTGGTCGAAAAGCCTGCCGCTGATAACGTAGATATCGTGAGGATCATCTTCTCTTACCGCGATGTAGTCACCCGGCACGCCCGAGTAATACTTCTCGTCGTCCCATGCGGTGAAGAGCTTGATGTAATGGTCCAGAGGCTGAGCGTATATTCTCGCGGAACCCGGAGGACTGATGACTGTCTTCGCATAAGGCATAACCGGACGGATGTCTCCGTTTGACAGATTTCTTATTGTCGGGTCGTACTCGAACTGCTTGACGAAAGAAAATCCCGTGGCATTGTAGCTGTTCTGAAGTTTCTCTTCGGCGATAGGATATATCTCGCCCTCGAGTCCGATCATGAGATATGTGTCGTCCGCGATCGTTATGTTGATGTCGCCTTCGAGAGTTCTGATCTCGACTGGTGTTCCCACCTCGAATACGTCGGATAATTTGACGACGCCGAGCTTCTGCTCCTTCTTCGTGAACATTCCCATGTTCGATGTGTCGACCGTTGCGGTCTTCGCATAGAGAACCTCGTAGAGACTGTAGTATTCACGGAGCCTGTCTTCGATGATGTCCGGAACATCCTCGGGCACCTTCTCCGGACGGATCGTACCGCCGGCCTTAAGAAGATGACCGCCGCCTCCGCCGATACCTCTCGCAATGAACTCTGCGAGCTCGTTCGCATGGACTTCCTTGACGCATGATCTTACAGAGAACTTGATCTCATCCGGGCTGATGTAATAGGCGATAGCCACGTCGGCCTCGGCGGTCTCCATAGAGAAATCGGATATGACACCCAAGATATTCGGGTCGCAGGGCTCGGTCTTGATGACGAGGCACCTTATATCTTCGATATAGGTATAATCGAGTATCGCCTTGCCCGTGATCTTCAGCTCCTCGAGCGAGATGTTGGAGTTGCTCATCTTCGTGATGAGGCTCTTATTGATGACGAGCGAGTCGATCATATCGCGGTCAAGAGGATGGCTTATCTCGCTGAACTTGTTCGTATCGGTGTAAAGACCGTAGTACAGGGCAGTCGCGAGGTCCTTATTCTCGTTGACGTCATAGTTCTCGGCCCTTAACATGTCCCAGACCACCGTCGCGCACGATCCGACGCTGCTTCGGATCTCCGCGAATCTCGGAAGCTCGACCGTGACCTGATGGTGGTCGATGATCGCGATGTATCTCGCCTTGGTCGTTGTGACGTTACGCTGTCCGTACTGGCAGTCGCAGACCAGGAGGACATCCGGAACGTGGTCGTATTCAGGCACATACTGCACCGGAATGTTGAGCTCCTCGACCATGATCAGAAGATTGCTCTTGGTGATGGGGTGGACGCCCCTGTAGATGAAGACAGGCTCCTTGCCGTTATCCTTAAGGTATGTGTAGAGAGCGAAGCCGGATGCGAGAGCATCGGCATCGGGATTATCGTGACACTGGATGGTTATGTCGTTATACTTAAGCAGTTCGTGAAGCAGCATGATGAACCTTTGTCCTCTCGAATGATTGTTATAAAGATTATTTTATCATATGCGCGTATATATAAATGCGGTTGACTTTGGGGGTCTTTGATGATAGTATACGCGGGTGACCGCATGCGACGGGCTTCTAAATGTGCGTGAAATCGCTGATTTTATTGGCTTTTTGACCACTGCCTCGGGTGAAGCAGCGAGACTGGAAGAACAGGAGGACACAGTATGTACGCAGTAATTAAGACAGGCGGTAAGCAGTACAAGGTTGCTGTCGGCGACGAGATCTTCGTAGAGAAGCTCGAAGGCGAGACCGGCGATACAATTACTTTCGATGAAGTTCTGGCTGTTGGCGACGACGACGGAATCAAGGCAGGCTCTGATGTAGCTGCTAAGGTTACAGGCGAAGTTGTTAAGCAGGGTAAGAACAAGAAGGTTGTTGTTCTTAAGTACAAGGCTAAGAAGGGCTACAGAAGGAAGAACGGCCACAGACAGCCTTATACAAGAGTACGTATTACAGGAATCGCGTAATACGGTGATGTAATGATAACCGTCAGAGTCGTCAGGGACGGATCGCGTAAGGTAACAGGGCTGTTCGTTAGCGGACACTCAGGATACGCCGAAGCAGGATCCGACATAATCTGCGCAGGAGCGTCGACACTTGTATATACACTCGCTAACTCTCTCGAGAGGATATGCGGAATAGATACCAAGTACTCGACCAGGATCGCTGAAGATACGGGAGACGGCAATGTGAGCGCCGAGATCGTAATCCCCGAGGGGAGAATGAGAGACGAGGGCGCAGCTGACAGGGCACAGGTGATAATGGAGACGATGGTTCTCGGATTCATATCACTCGCACAGTCGGTCAACACAGACGGCAACAGATACATCGAGATCAAAGAGGAATATTGACACACACTTAGGAGGTGTAAGATGCTTAACATGAATTTACAGCTCTTCGCTCATAAGAAGGGAATGGGTTCCACCAAGAACGGTCGTGAGTCCCAGTCCAAGAGACTCGGAGCTAAGAAGGGCGACGGTCAGAGCGTAGTTGCAGGCAACATCATCGTAAGGCAGCGCGGAACAAAGATCCATCCCGGCCACAATGTCGGAATCGGTTCTGACGATACTCTTTTTGCTAAGATCGACGGACTCGTTAAGTATGAGAGAGTCGGCTCTTCCAAGAAGCAGGTAAGCGTTTATCCCGCTAACTGATTATTGCAGGTTCAAGTAGAATCCACTGCCTGTCGAAGTCATATTCGGCAGGCATTTTTGTATTAAGCGGCGGCAGAACGGCAGCAAGGGAGATAACGTATGTTTATTGATCACGCGAAGATATATGTGAAGGCGGGCGACGGCGGCCCGGGAATGTGTTCATTTCACACTGAGAAGTACATAACGAACGGCGGACCCGACGGCGGTGACGGCGGCAAGGGCGGCGACGTCGTCTTTGTGGCTGCACAGAAGCTCACTACGCTGCAGGCCTTCCGTTTTAAGCATAAGTTCGTTGCTCCCGACGGCGCGAAAGGCATGAACCGCAAGATGTACGGCAGAGGCGGCGAGGACTTAAGGATCGCGGTGCCCGTGGGTACTGTCATCAAGGATGCCGACACTGACAAGATCCTCGCGGACTTTACTGAGGACGGCCAGGAGGAAGTCATCTGCGTAGGCGGCAAGGGCGGTCTCGGAAATATGCATTTTGCAAATTCCGTAAGGCAGGCTCCGCAGTTCGCGCATCTTGGAATGCCGGGTGAGGAGAAGAATCTTCTTATAGAACTGAAGCTCATCGCGGATGTCGGACTCGTAGGTTATCCGAATGCGGGCAAGTCGACTCTGCTGTCTGTCATGACCAGGGCGAAGCCCAAGATCGCGGACTATCCGTTTACGACACTGGAGCCGGTATTAGGCGTCGTTCAGGACTTCGACCAGTCATTCGTCATCGCTGATATCCCGGGACTTATAGAGGATGCTCATGAGGGCGCAGGATTAGGTCACGATTTTCTAAGACATATCGAGAGAACGAGACTTCTCATTCACGTGGTCGACATATCCGCACACGACGGAAGAGATCCGCTCGATGACTTCAAGCAGATCAATAAGGAGCTTCAGGAATTCAATGAGGACTTAAGCAAACGCCCTCAGGTTGTCGCGGCAAACAAGTCTGATGATGCGACGGATGAGGAGATTGAGCTTTTCGTTGAGGAAGTGAAGAAGCTCGGGTACGAAGACGTGTTCGTGATAAGCGCTGCCACCCGTGAAGGCGTTAAGGCCCTGACCGACAAGGTCACGGAGCTCGTAAGCAAGCTCCCCCCGCCGGTGCTCCACGACCAGATCGAGAAGGACAGCAGGAAGGTATACAAGTACGAGAAGGAATCCAAGTTCACGATATCCAAGGACGACGGCATGTTCGTCATCGAAGGATCGTGGGCGTCAAGGCTTCGTCAGACCACAGACTTCGATGTCTATGACTCCGCTCAGTACTTCCAGAGAGCACTCATCAAGGAGGGTGTCATCGACGCTTTGAAGGAGGCCGGAATCCAGGAAGGCGACGAGGTCAGGATCGACGATTTTGTGTTCGAATATGTAGAGTAAAAGTGACCTTTATCAAGCTGTTTTGACCGTAATTACAGGGGTTTACAATTTGTTCACAGTTTTTCATACTGGTTACGCATTTGCCAAGTATACTCAAGTCATAAAGTAGTTACCTTCTTCGTGTAAGTTAAGTTTGTCAAGAGCCTCCGGTGAAAGCCGGAGGTTTTGTGTTGTATAATAAACTATCTTTGATATCGGTGGGGTAAGCTTATGGCTAAGAAAACTGAATTCGAACAGAAGATCGCGGACGACATTAAGAACCAGCAGGGAAGACTGATGCCGGTCAAGGCGAGCCTTATCGAGCGACTTCTCGTCCGTAAGGCCCTGTGCACATCTCTACATCCCAACGCCGCCGATGAATTCACATTCGATACAGTAGGTCCGAGCTACAGGATCATAGGCGAGTATGAGGAGAAGTTCCGTACCGCGATAAAACGTAACCAGGAGCCGTTTGACGATGCGCTCATAGTCGAGAAGTTAAGCCCCAAGGGATACCTTCTTCTGAACGGTCATCACAGGTGGGCGGCTGCGATGAGAGTCGGCATCAAGAAGGTTCCGATTCAGATAGTCAACCTCGCGCAGGATTCGGACATCGACAAGATCCTCGAGAATTCCAAGCACGATAAGCGCGTAACCTTGGATCTCGATGAGGTTATCTTCCGTGAGAAGAACGATAAGTATACCGAGAACGTCCCGTCGTTCCATTTCATGCGTCTTAACAAGAAGATCAAGCAGGGTATCCCCGCACTGTTCTACTACCTGACGAAGCACGGATACGACATCTGGGTATATTCGGCGAACTACTATTCCATCGACGATATCCAGAGATTCTTCAAGCACTACAATGCGCACGTTGACGGTATCATCACGGGTACGATGAGGAAGGACGAATTCAAGGCCGAGCGCAATGCGAGAAGAGAGAAGAAGATCTCCGACAAGTACAAGGTCACTCTCCACATCGATAATGACATGATCCTCGCGACAGGCGATGTCGGTGCGAAGTTCAAACGCTTTGACCTCGAGACAACTCCCGGTGAGTGGTCAAACAAGGTCATCGAAGTCATAGAAGAGTTCCGGGATGAGAAGAAATAAGAACAGCGAAGATACGATGCGCGTCTCGTTCGATCTGGACGAGGTGCTGTTTGTAAATCCGGCCACGCATAAGACCGAACCCAAGCTGATGTTCCCCTTTAACTTCATATTCAGGGAGCGTCTCCGCCTCGGCACTCCGGAGCTCATCAACACGCTTCAGAAGATGGGATATGAGGTGTGGGTGTACACATCGTCTTACAGGTCGGAGTTCTATATCAAGACGCTTTTCGCGTGTTATGGCGTGAAGTTCGACAGCATAGTAAACGCGCAGCGGCACCTTCGAGAAGTGCAGCAGAAGCGCCCGAATATCCTGCCGCAGAAGGTCCCGAGCTACTACAAGATCAAGCTCCACATAGACGACGAGACGGTCATCTGCTCCTACGGGCGTGAGATGGGTTTTGATGCGTATCAGTTAGATGCCGAGGACGACAGCTGGAAAGAGAAGATAATCGCGAGAGCTGAAGAAGTTAAGCGCAAGGCGGCGCTTCGGGAAGAAGCCGCGCACGGGAAAAAACTGTCCGGTAAGGGTTCTGTGAATGACTCAGGTAAGCCGGCAGCGAAGGGTTCTGAGCAGGATGCAGGGGAGGAGCCCCAGGCTTAGAGGTACTTCTTCCTCGAGTTGATGATGCGGTTCGTGTTGTGCATTATCGAAGCCTTCTTGCTCGAGCTCAGAGCGAAGAAATCCATGATGTCTTTCTCACTGTAGCTGCCCGCCACAAGCATGGCGCGTGTGAGGTAGTAAAGTCCCACGAAGCAGGAGTATTCGTCAATCTCCATGCCCTGAAGCGAGCTTCTCGCGATATCAAGCGTAAGGTCGTAATACTCCTTGATGGCGCTGTCGAGTCCGCCGAGCTCTGTGATGCCGAGGAACTCCAGTTGCTTTATGAACGGATCCGCATTCGCCTGCGTGATCTTGCCGCCCGTGAGGTTCGAGATGTCGTTTATGAGACTTAAGTATTCCGAGTTGTACTTCATGAACTCGCGTAAGGTAAGCGTATCGATGGCAACATCCTGAACGTCGCCTCTTTGAAGCTTATCAATAACGATCGCGCTGTAGGCTTCAAGCTGCGACTTGATCCTTCCGAATCCCTGGTCCGCAACCTCGAGAAGCGACGCCATCCTGGAGAACTCTCGCCTTACATGCAGCGGAACACCGAATTCGTTCTTATAACCCAAGTCATGCTCGATCTCCGCCCATGTGTGCTGGAGCACCGTCCTTATCTGGAACTCGAACTTATACTTGCAAAGCTCCTCCGGGTAATCGTCGCTTGGCTTAAGCATGCAGATGTAGTGCACCGACAGGTAGCCGAATGCGTTCGGGGACAAGGTCTTGCTCTTATCTATGCAGTTGTCCCTGTCCACATCGAAAAGCTTCTCTATTATCGCGCTGATCATGTCAATCTGCTCTGTGAAATAACATATGATTCTGAACCCGATAAGGTCAGTGAGGCTCATCGCGGAAGCGTATTTCTCCGGCTTCCTCGCGAGCTTGCCTTCGATGGAATCCACGGACTTAACCCTGTGGGTGATCTGCATCGTGTGTATGCCCGCTTCTTCGATCGCCGCAGTAAGCTTGAGGTTGACTATCTCGTCGACCTTGTTGAGGTTATCTATATTCTCGTAATAGCTCATCATTTTTGGACTTATCATGCTGTATATGCTACCACAAGCTGTGGGAGAATTAAATCACAGAACGGCGCGCGAGTGTTGATGTGTGGCTCGGCGGGGCGGCTGGCGGTGGTTTTGTACTCGATTGCCGAATTCTGAGAAAAAGTACAAAAGGGAAACACCAAATTGGTGAGATCTTTGAGATAAGTCCCTTGATAAGTACATATTAAGGGACTATTATTGGCGTCCGCGGTGATAGAATCGCAGTAACAGGGCAGTGGTGCCCACAGGGATTTTGGAATGAGAAAGGTAGGTAGCAAGATGGGAAGTGTTTACTATGCATCAATTGACAGGGACAGGGAAGACAGCATGAGGAACGTCATGGGCTCGGTCGCAGCAGCTGCGCTGATGCTCAAGAACTACGGATATTCGGACGAGGCAATCTACGAGATAATCCCGATGCTCGTCGGTGTAGAGATCAGGGCGGATCAGGCGATGGTGGACAAGCTGGAGAAGATCATTGTGTCCATCCACAGACTCGAAGGTTCGGAAGAGGGGTTTATCCGGTACCTGAGAGACATGAGGAAGAGGTGGTGACATTATGCTGACAATAATCTTCTGGGCAGCGCTCATCTATGTAGCCGTCAAGATGCTCCTCTGGGGCATCAAGGCCGCATGGGGCATAGCCAAGATAATCGCGTTCGTAGTCCTGCTCCCGATAGTGATCGTCGGCCTCATGATGTACGGCCTGGTCCTGATCGCGTTGGGCCTTCTGGTGCTGTCGGCGATCGTGGCGACGATAGGGGCATTGGTGTAGGGGGGAACTGTTTAGCGATAGTTTACACAATACTAAAATATACTTTATTTGTGGTAATTATACTTATAGTGGATTGCTATTATATCGGGAGTGTATCGACTTATGATAAAAGCAGAACTGTCTTATAATCCTTACCTTAATGAAACAAGTGTAAAGTTCAACGATCAGCCGCCAAGGGTTAATAGTTTAGTTGAAAAGTATCAGGATGAGATTCTTAACGATTGGATAGATAAGATACCGTCCATATTCCATGATGAGATGAACGGATATGGATTTGAACTTGATTTCTCTGGAACAGAGCTGGATTATAAGAATCTTCAAAAGGCTTTTGAGAAGAATGGAATTACGAATGAGGAGGTCCAAATCTTCTACAAAAACGAATTGGAGTCCCGGTCTACTAAGGTTGATAGGTATGAGAAACTATTGACATGGTTCCAAGAGAATCCGAATCGTTGGTTTGATTTTGAAGCGTTCAAAGAAGCTAATAGCGATATTCTTAATGACTTGTACATTTATAAAGTATTACAGGGAGAGGAAATAGATTCAGAGGTATTAAAGAATAAGGACATAGCAGTAGAGAATATCTCTGATGTTAAGGAGCTGGATCTTACCAATCTTCGAAATATACCTGTATTAGTTTACATTTCTGAAAGATCTATTGGTGATTTAAAGAGGAATGTACGGTATTTGCTCGGTAGAAAAGATGTGCACATGAATCAGGTGTTCTTTTACATTGATCCAAAGTGCGACTCAGAAAAGAACATAAGAGTTATAAAAGACTTAGGAGTCGTCAATCCGCAGGTTGTTACATCTATCTATGATGAAAGTATAAAGTCATATTTCGAACTGTATCCGATTACTGAGTATATCATCCAGTCGATTAGTATTACCCGCAAAATGATATGCAGTGTGCAGGATGAATTGGAAAGGCAGAACAAAGACAACCAAGTCTCTGAGAAAAAAGCAACGATTCAAAAATATGACAAGAGAATACAATCACTAAAGAAGGTTGATGAAGAGTTTGTTAATCGAGACAATTTGGATGTCCCTATTAGTCTTTTGGTGGCAAAAAGCGATCTTATAACTAGTATCAATAATTGGCGTAATAGAAAGACAGTTATTACAAAAGATGGTGAGGCTTATATAGCTGCTCAAGAATTTGAAATGCTATTTAGAACTAGCTATGAGACATTTTGGAATTCTATTAATGTTGCGCTCATTCAAGAAGAAGAGGAAATTAGAAAGAAATATCAATCGCTATACGCATCAGCTTGTGTAGACCCGCAGTTTGTACCAGATGTCGAGTATACATCAAAAGTTACCTCTGGAACTGTACCGGAAATAAAAGATGCGTTGTTGGCGATTAGGGAAGAAAAATACGTTATGCCCAAAGAGGGCATTATCGATCAAGTGTTTAAGACCAATGTAAACACCAATAAAATGATGGAAAGAGTCAATTATTATTACTACAAGAATTGGCGAGAGCACGTAGTGAGCATAGCCGAAGAAATATCAAATCGAGCTATAGCAGCAAGAGTTACTTTCTTAAGAAAATATGCTGATGAACTAGCAGATAAGTTTCATAACCACATTAATCAACTTTTGGAAGCGGAGAATCAAAACAAAGTCAAAGAGGTGGGACAACTGTCTGAAGTTGAAAGACAAATGCAGATAGATATTGATTGGTTGAATTCAGTAGTAGAACAGATCAATGCTATAGAGCGAGGTTAATATATGTCTGAAAGTACAATTATCAATAAGACCAATAACGATAACGCTGAGATTTCTCTCGACAATAGAATAGAGATTATTGAAGAGGGCTTAAGGAAAAAGTATTTATCACGTCTGACAGAAATGGAGATAGTCCCTGTCGGGGATTTACCTGATCTAGAGAGTGACTTAATAGATAATGTAAGGCTCTTTAACATAACGGAGATGGTATATCAAAAAGGGGAACCTGCTACTGATAAATTTACTACGGTCTTTAATACACTCGCTACATACAATGCTTCGGTTTTTGTAATAATCGATTCTAATGGTGTTAAAACCAATTTCTATGTTGGTGTTCGCAATAATGAAAGTGATGATACTGTAAAGCGATCGACTGTAACATTAGGCGATACATTGAAAAATACACTAATCGGGCATTTCCCCGGAATGAAGATCAGCAACGTAGATAGATCAAAAATAACAGAATTATCAAACAAAATAATTAAACAGAATAATATGACTTCTGTTAGCGTTGTTGGAAACAGTAAATCTGAGAATCCTGAAGGCGATGAGCATTTTGTTCAAGGAATAGAGAAACTTGCCTTAGCATTAACGGGAAGACAATATATCGGCATATTTGTCGCCCAGAATCAATCCCCTCAGAGTGTTCAGGTCATGAGACGTAATTATGAGGAGTTATATACCAAACTATCTCCCTATCAATCTGTTCAGACATCTTTGAATGAGACTACCAGTGAATCTAGAAATAAGTCGTTCTCTGAGATGAATGGCAAACAAAAGGCGGCTACAATTGCAGGAAGTTTAATGTCAATTGGAGGCACAGTTGCAGGCATTTTTGCTGGAGTGGCTACTGGGGGCGCTTCGGCAGCAGCTTCAGCCGCAGCTGCTGCCGGTATCAATACAGGGGCCGGAATGTTGGGCGGTCAGATTGGTGGACAAGTCGGTGGCCAGTTGAATTCGTTTATATCTTCGTTGGCTCCGGTAGAACAGATATCAACCAGCAATTCACAATCAGAAACACGTACCGTTGAGAATAAGCAAGTAACAGATATGCTTAAATTGATAGACGGACAACTTGATCGTCTTGAAGAATTTGATAGTTATGGAATGTGGAATGTTGCTGGTTATTTCATATCTGATGACATGTCTGCCACGGAAATAGCTGCAAGTAATTATCGTTCGCTTATGAATGGTGAAAAATCTGGTCGTGAGGTTTCTGCGATTAATTCATGGCGTAGGAATAATCCATATCAGCTTGGTGATTTTTCAGATCTTACGACATATCTATCAAGATTTGTTCATCCTCAATTCTATTATGGACATTCTAAAGATCGTGCCATTATAACAAATGCTTCGACTGAGATTAGTGGTAAGGAATTAGGACTGCATCTTGGATTGCCTAGAATGTCTGTTCCGGGACTTCCTGTTATAGAACATGCGGAATTTGGAAAGGAAGTATATCGCTATCAATTATTCTCACGTGATGATAGAGTGGATAACCCTGAAGATCGTTTGACTCTAGGAAAAGTCTTTGATCTTGGCCAAATTACAGATAAAGTAGTTGAACTCAATAATAAGACTCTAAATATGCATACATTTATAACAGGGTCGACTGGATCCGGTAAGAGTAACTGTGTCTATCAGATGCTTACAGAGCTTTATCAGGACAAGATACCGTTTTTGGTTATTGAACCAGCTAAAGGTGAATACAAGGATGTTTTTGGTAATTGGCCTGATGTAAATGTATATTCAACAAATCCTAAGATTTCAGAATTAATTAATATAAATCCTTTTATATTCCCGGAATCGATACATGTGTTGGAACATGTAGACGGGTTGGTGGAAATATTCAGTGTTTGTTGGCCTATGTACGATGCTATGCCTGCATTCTTTAAGGACGCTATATTGAAGTCTTATGAATCAGTTGGTTGGGATTTAGGATCTTCAACATTCTATGGAGACACAATAGAATACCCGGATTTTGAAACTCTTGCAGAGCAGTTGGAAGAATTGATAAACAGTTCTGATTATGCATCAGACATTAAGTCCAATTATAAGGGCGCTCTTATTACAAGAGTAAAGTCACTAACTGTTGGTCTCAATAGATTTATTTTTACTAAAGAACAGACTCCTTATGAAGAGTTGTTTGATAAGAACTGCATCATTGATGTCAGCCGCGTTAAGTCTACGGAAACAACAGCTTTAATTATGGGTCTTATGGTTTACATTCTTAATGAATATAGAACTGATCGTAAGCTTGCGCATAATATGGAATGTAATCATATTACTGTTCTTGAGGAAGCTCATAATTTGTTGAAGAATACTAATGGTTCTCAAGAATCAGAATTGATTTCGAAATCGGTTCAAATGCTGACAAATTCAATTGCGGAAATGAGAGCGTGTGGAGAGGGCTTCATCATAGTAGACCAATCTCCATCTTCAGTTGATATAGCAGCGATTAAGAATACCAATACAAAAATTGTGCTTAGAACACCTGAAGCTAATGATAGGGAGGCGGTAGGTCGCTCTATGGGATTGACCGAGGATCAGGTTAACGAGATTGCCAAATTGCCTAAGGGGGTTGCTGTAGTTTATCAGAATGACTGGGTTAATCCTGTTCTTACAATGATAGATAAGGCTAATGTAGATGATACTGATACTTACAGGGCGCAGACGAAAATGGTAATTGTACCAATGAGAACCGCTCGTACTGTTATTGTAAAGATGTTGATGCACCCTTGGTTTGGTGAAAAGAAGTATTCAAGAGAAGAATTGATGGATGCTCTAAAGATTCTGTCGCTGACGCGTAAAGACAGATCAACAGTTGAGTCTTATATCGATAAGTATTGCCTGTTTGGCGGTAGTCTGATTTGGAAGAAAGATGATATGGATGAGCTTAGTGCTTTGGTTAACTCTGTTTTGGAGATTCGTGATAAAGATTATGAAAACAACAGAACTCCAACTGCTTTTAAGAGTTATATAGCAGATAAGTTGATTAAGGTGTCTCCTAAGGAGCTGGATAATATTTGTTATGTTCTTACTTATACAGGGGAGGAGTAGTTCATGATGCTAGAGAGTTTTGATCAATCATTAATGGATGTCGAGAAGAATAGTGTTAATGGAATAAGACATTCGCTAAATAAGAGTTTTGACTCTGGATTTGATGGTGATTCAGATGTATTCATGAATAACGATTCAGAGGGGATTGATAATAGTCTTGCTAATTGGTTAGGTCTCGGAAATTCTGCCAGTAATATAGATGGAATAAGAGAGAATCGTGCCTCCATCTATGAAATCATCGATGATATGTTTAACGGCCATGAAATTGATGATTCTGGTAGAAGATCTCTTAGTATTAATGATGTCTGTAGCCGTAGGATTAATCCGGAATTTCGAAATAGTAATATTAGGCAGCAAGCTGGGTTTATAGCTGAGATACTTAGTACGGGTCGAGAGAATATGCTGGCCAACATTGAGGGTACAGGAGCCAGATCTTACAGAGTCGATGACCTACCTGAGTCAGTCCGACAGGAATTACGGGCTATGGGAGATAATTATAATTATGCAATTAGGAATGATGAACTGGTAGACCGAATTAGGATTAATCCGGATAATACTTTTGAAAGGATTCAAACTAAGTTTGTTGGATCTGACGCCAGTTCTTGTCTGAGTGAATTAACGTCTCGAAGATATGATAAGTATTTTGATAGTATGCTTGATGGTCAGCCGATAGTAGATCGCATCGAAATACCGCCGGAGTATTATTATGAGATAGTGAGTGTTTTGATTCCAGATAGGATTTCAAATTATGAAAACCAGTTGGAACGAGTTTTGGCTGATGGTAACACGGCCGCTGCAGAGAGAATTCAATCAAATATAGATAGATTGAATGCGATTAGTAACACTGTCGAAGCCAGTAGTATAAGCTTGCGAGATGCCTGTTTTGCCAGAATGCATCCCCAAGTATATGCTGCAACAATGTTCGCAAGAGGAACTGTTGTAGCAGGTGTCCGTGAGGGGCTTGAAGGCGCTGCGTTTACTGCTGCGGTCACGGCTGGCGTATCAACCATTGATAATTATCGTTTGTATATGAATGGTGAAATAAGCATAGAAGATGCTTTGTTAGATATTGCGAGAGATACCGGAGTTGCTGCCGCGGAAGGTTTTATTCCAGACTTCATTACGGGTTCTGTGAATTATGCTTTCCGAAATTCGTCACATTCTTTATTACAATCTCTTTCGGCGTATCATATCCCGACTATGGTTATATCCTTTGGAATAGATTCATATGATGAGATTTCCGATTATGCAGCTGGTGAGATTACTGGTTTAGAGTTAGCGTATGAGTTAGGAGATAATGCGATGCAAGTTCTTGGTGCAACTGCGGGCGCGACTGTTCTTACTCCAGTGCCAGGTGGATCGTTTGTTGGCGCTGTAGCAGGTGCGGCCTTGGCATCGAAAGCTTATGAAACTGCTGTAGAACTAGCTGTTGAGTATGGACCAGATGCAATAGAGAGGATTAATGCAGTAGCGGATAGCTTTAAGACCGATGCATCAGCTATTGTTGCTGCCTCTATTGACCAAGTGGCGGAAGGTGCAGACGTTGTTAGTGATGCTATGTCAGAGGCGGTTTCAGAGTTCCCCGAAAACGTAGCTGTTATTGGTTCAGAAATAAGCGAACAGATAGATTCTATTAGTGATGCAGCAGTAGAACAAGTTCAAGAAGGCGCTGCTGTAGTTTCTGAAATTACAGATGCTGTTGTCGAAACAACCGTAGAAGTAGCAAGTGAAGTCGGTGAGCAGATTCAAGAGGGAATCGAAGTAACGTCAGAACGTATAGACCAGCTTGTTGACGCAGCTCAGACTTACGGAGAACAGATAATTGACTATGGAAATCAGGCTATCGAATATGTAATGGAGAATGCGCCTGAACAGGTCGACACGTTTATTAATTCTCTTAATGCTTTTGCTTCAGAGAATAATCTGCCTTTCTCTTGGTAATTAATGTTATTGATGTTGGAGATAGTGATGATTATAAACAGTTATTGAGTTTATATATGTGACACAATAATGTGAGCAATATTATTGGAGGTAACTCCTATTCAACTACCAATAAACCATTAACACTTTACCCTCCTCCTTGATAAAATGAACCCGAATGCCGAGGGGCGTATTAAGGAGGTTCGTATGCCGCACGTAGAGATTAAGTGTTATCCCGGAAGGACAGAGGAAGTTAAGAGGGCGTGTGCCGAGAGGGTGGCGGCGGATGTTGCCGAGACGCTCGGGTGTCCTGCGACGGCCGTGTCGGTCGCTATTAAGGAGATACCGCAGGAAGAGTGGAAGGACAAGGTCTATGACGGGCAGATCATGGCCGACAAGGATGCGCTCTACGTCGCGCCGGGGTATACCTGCGACTGAGGTAAACCGGCACAACGCAGTCTATAAACAGCAAATAAAAAACAGATGTGATGCCGTAATTATAGACAAGTGAAAGAATATTTAATCAAGATTAATCATATCTGATGTGCATATATGATTGTCTTAATCGAAGAATAAACACAAACAGGTGCCGGGAGGAATATAACTGTGTCTTTAATCTTCATCTAGATTTATACCTGAAAGCATAGATGAAATGATAAGTTGACCATGATAACCTCCGTCTTTGCCAACACCAACCACTATTTGATAATTGGGATTTAAAATTTCAAAAATGTTGGTCATCTGAAAACAGTCATGCTTATCAAAATTCATAAGATTAAATATAAACTTGTCATCTGATAATTCGTATACGACGCCTTCATCAAATTCCAACTTGCCAGTTCTCATATCCTTTAAGCCAAGCAAATCTGTTGAATAATCGCGCTTAACAAAATACAGCCTCCATATTCCATTATATTCATTAGCGTTTGCCCGTTTTGCAATCTCATAAAACAGAATGAAGAAAGAATAAAACGTCTAATAGATGTTAATCATACGCTTGCATACTTTGATCATAAAGATGGTAAAGGATTCTACTTTTCTGTTGGTTCTCCCAAAACAGAAAACGGATATCGCAAGGTTGTTATGACACAAGCAGTAAAAGCCGCATTCGTCATGGAAAAGAAGTATCAAGAGAAGAAGGCGGAAGTCGCAAAAAACGAAGCAAGCCGGGAGCATCCGGTACCAAGCAAGACGAAGGAGACGGCTCTGGGATAATGCTCAGGGATCGTTTAAGGAAGCTAATGGCAGATTGGGGCAGTCATCCGGCTGCCCCGGTCGTTCTTGAGGGGATGGAAGAAGATGAACGATTATGACAGTGAAGATGCAGCACTTGTGATAGCAGGTGTATTTGCGGCGTTTTGCGTGGGCAGATTTATCCTGATGTTTCTGCTTGCCATGCTATAATATCCGAAGGTAAATATGTCGATAATATTTTTTTAGGATGTTTTTAGTATAAAAGAGACAGGAGCCGGTAAATGATATCAGTGCTTATAATCATTGGTAGCATCATAATGGTTGGAAATATAATTGCATATATCAGTTTTATCAGAACCTCGACCGACGTGATGCTGTCCGGTAAGCGAGGCGAACCGATATGGGAAAAGATAGGCCTTGCACTTCTTGTTTTCTTTCTTTTGGGATATCTGGGAGTTGCTTTTTGTGGCAAACCGGGTCTTCTGATGGCTGGGATATTGTTCTTCGGGGCTATATTTGTATCGCTGGCTTTAGTGCTTTTATACCACCTGGTAGATACCCTTAAGGACAGGAGTATTGAGGTTACCGAGACGTTGATCGGAGTAATAGAGGCTAGGGATTCCAATCTGAACGGACACAGTCGTAACGTACAGATGTTATCAATGTGCCTTTATAAACATCTGCCGGCATTCATGAAGGAAGGGATAAGTCCGGTTAGCTTTGAATATGCAGCATTGCTACATGACGTAGGAAAACTGGGAGTGCCGGAGTCCATTCTGAACAAACCCGGTAAACTGGACGATGAAGAATGGGATGTAATGAAGCAACACCCGAAGATAGCCATGGATCTGCTTAGGACGCTTCCGTCGTTTGATGAGATAAAGGAATGGATCCTGTATCATCACGAAAGGATGGATGGCAAAGGATACTACGGATTACCGGGAGAAGATATACCGATGGCAGCAAGGATCATAGCTGTCTGTGATACCTATTCCGCTATAACGATGCGTCGATCTTATAAGGATAAGCGGACACATGAAGAAGCTATGGATATAATAAATGATGTGTCGGGATCACAGCTTGATCCGGATATAGTAGCTGTTTTTATGACAATTCCTAAAGAAGAGCTACAGGCATGTACGCCGGAGACGGTGGATTTTTAGATTCTCTTTCAGCATAAACGACTAAAGTTTTCAGAAAAAATAAGTAATGTAATCTGATGGATAAAAATAAAATTAAAGGAATCTTATTAACAACTATAGGTGCTGCCTGCTGGGGGCTTTCTGGCTCAGTCGGGCAGTATCTTTTTGACGTGCAGATGATGGACAGCAGATGGCTTGTTCCTATCAGATTGGGACTTTCCGGAGTACTAATACTGCTATACTCACTCATCAAGTACCCTAATTCTGTTTTTTTACCATGGAAAAGCAAAGAAAAGACAATAACCATGCTCATCTATGGACTGGCAGGTGTGTCAGCATGTCAATTTTTATACTTTCTCACCATCGAACTCTCAACTGCGGCTATTGGAACAATCATGCAGGATCTGGCTCCAATATTTATATTGGGATATACATGCATAACAACCAAAAGGTTTCCTAAGTTTTTGGAAATATTGTCAATCATAATGGCTATACTAGGCGTTTTCTTCCTTACAAGCCATGGCAATATTACTACAATGACAGTACCGTCACTTGCACTGATTACAGGTGTCTTAAGTGCTGTTTGTGTTATGATTTATAATGTGCTTGCTCCTAAACTCACGAACGATATTCCTGTCATAGTCGCTCAGGGATGGTCATTCCTGCTTGGAGGTATATGCATAGGTATCATTTTCAGAACCTGGACAATCCACTATATTCCAAATCTCTATGGCATATTAGGCATTATATTCGTTATTGTAGTTGGCAACCTCTGCGCCTTTACTCTATATATCAGCGGTGTAAAACTTATCGGACCATCCAAAGCAATTCTCTATAGTTTTGCTGAGCCTCTGACCGCAGCAGTCATTTCTACTATAGTCCTCGGAAGCGCTTTTACGGCATTTGATGCATTGGGTTTTGCGATGATCTTTACTATGTTATGGCTGATTACAGTCAGCAAATAAAAACAACTATCGTTTTCTGTTTATGTGCTATATAAAGGCCGTCCGAGTAGACGACCTTTATTATTCTTAATCTTTGATCATACACTCAGCTGATTCAATTAATGAAACACTAGTATGAACATTGATGTTATAATCATTCTATCGGAGGTCAATTATGTCGAACGAACTCGCTTTAGCTAATGCAATAGCATCGGTGGAGATGGAGTCGGCAGTATTCTGATAATGAGCTTACTTGGGCTGAGTTCCTTGCAAAAGCACTTGAGATAGTTAATAAGCAGGAATAATGGGCTATAGTATTGATCCTATAACAGATGATTGTTATGAAGGTACAACTTGTCTGATTAACAAGTTTGGTATTACAGATGAGATAAAGCTTTCACAACTTGAAACTATGATCACTACTGCGAAGTGCAAGGCGCTTGAAGTAACGCCTATTGATGGTGATTTTAGTTTTAACCACTATAAGTCTATTCATAAATACATCTTCGAGGATTTGTATGATTGGGCTGGTCAGATTAGGACTGTAGCGATTTCTAAAAAAGGCACCAATTTTGCTATGCCTGATACGATTAATTCACTTGCCCAAAGCATATTTAGCGGTTTGCAGAAAGAGAACTGTTATGTCGGATATGATCGTGAACAGTTTATTCGTTCAATCGTTGACCTGTATTGTAAGATTAATATGCTTCATCCCTTCAGGGAAGGAAACGGAAGAACTCAAAGAGTCTTCCTGACACAGCTTATACGCCATGCCGGGTATGGCATTAATTTCTCAACTATAGATACAGATGAGTTAATGATTGCAACTATTCAGTCAGCAAATGGAGTAACTGACTATTTGTATTCGTTGTTTAGAGAATGCATTGATTAAGACCCTTCTCGCCTTGGTAAAGAAATGCCCAATGGTGTTGAGCCCCATTTGACTTTTGTAAAGTATCCACATGAAAAAACATATAAATACGCTGGTGTGTATGCTCGTGTTCGACGAGACAAAGAACTTGGATGGGTATACGAGAGACTTGCTGAAGATATCTATACAAAGGACTATCTGTAACATGATTTCCTGCCATAGAGAAAAGGTCTTGAAAAGTTGACCTCTAAAGCATGTATTTCATTCGCCAACACTAAAGTACATGCGAATAGCAATCAACCGGTTACGCCATTTTTGACACCACACCAACATGGTCTTGATTGGTTTTGAATGGGCTTGTGAATGGAAAATACAAAAAGGCTGAGAAGTACTGCAATTACAATCGTTCTTGGCCGTTCCTGAATGGGTTTACGGCTGTTCTCAAAGGCGCTCTCCCGACACTCAAAATCATAAGTTGATATAACTCATCATAATCGTGATTATGAGGGGCATAAGGTGATTCTGTGTGCTAGTTTGTACCAATAGTGTGCCAATTCATAGATATCGGTTTGAATGATATGTAGTACAGATGCATCCCTTTTACATTTTCTGCTACAATACCCCCATACCACCCACGGGGGATAGACACTATGCACACCACAACTAGAACACACAGAACATTTAAGAACTCCATCATCAGAGCACTCGCGATCGCGGCGTTGGTAACTGTCAGCCTCGGCACACTCGCCGCATGCAGCGACGCCGCGGAGACGCAGTCGGAAGCGACAGGCAACGCAGACATCACATCTAACTGGCGCTACGTGAGCGTGACGTCGGATGAGGGGGAGACGATCATGAATGAGGGGCTTGATGCGCTGCCTGAGGATGAGACCCCGTACTTCATCTGCGACGGCACTGAGTTCCAGCTGCGCGTTTATGAGGACCACGTCGGCACGGGCACCGTTACCGCGAACGAGGACGACACATACACGCTCGATCTTAACAACAGCGACACGGACGTGACCGCGATCATCGAGGGTAACACGCTCAATCTCGTTTTCCCTTCGGGAAGGATGCTGACATTCGAAGCAGAGTAAGGGCTCCCGCAAAACTTTTACACACTTTTCATTACTTTCGCGACACAGTAAGTAAGGTCTGTTGCTTAGGCGGCAGACCTTTGTTTTGTGTGCCTTGGTTTGCTCCGTTCAGACGCAGATGAGTCGGGCACGCACAGGAAGAATCGTTTTCGCAGAGGGTTGGTCTTAACCTCCTCTCCAACCAATTCTCGCCAGGGGTCCCTTCGGGGATCCCTTTTCATTTACGCGACGTGTTTGCTACAATAGCCACAAATGTAAAAGGAGGATTCCCCCCATGCCGCACGTAGAGATCAAATGCTATCCGGGAAGATCAGAAGAGGTTAAGAAGGCTTGCGCCGAGAAGGTGGCAGCGGATGTCGCCGAGACACTCGGCTGCCCCGCGACTGCCGTGTCGGTTTCCATCAAGGAGATTCCTCAGGAAGACTGGAAGGACAAGGTGTTTAACGGACAGATCATGGCCGACAAAGACTCCCTCTACATCGAGCCCGGATATACCTGCGATTAAGATCATAAAGCCTGTCAGGTAAAACCTCGACCGGCTTTATTTATGCTCGACATGTACACGCGACGCGGGTAGTATATGTGTATGAGTAAAACTATCAGAACAAGTATGAGTGAGATCCTTATCGAAGAATTTATGGAGCCGTTGGGTTTGTCGGCTTATAAGCTTGCGCAGGAAATACATGTTCCTACGTCAAGAATTCAGGATATACTGCATGACAGAAGGAAGATCACACCTGATACGTCCTTGAGGCTTGCTAAGTTTTTCGGAGTGTCCGACAGATATTTTCTTGATATACAGAATGATATAGAGCTCCGTGAGCTTAAGAAGTCGATGAAGGCAGAGATCCGATCCATTAGATCTTATGAAGAAATCGCTCAGTAAGGAGGCCCCAGCATGAACGAAGTTATCAAGGCACTTAAAGAGAGAAGAAGTATCCGTAAGTTTAAGCCCGAGCTGCCTTCCAGGGCGGACCTCGAGCAGATCATTGACGCGGGTCTTTATGCTGCGAGCGGCATGGGCAAGCAGTCGGACATCGTGATCGCGGTGACAGACAAGACTTTGAGAGACAAGATCTCTGACGATAACCGGAAGATCCTGGGTGCAGATGAGGGCTTCGATCCTTTCTACGGCGCGCCTGCCATACTGCTGGTGCTCGCGGATAAGTCGGTCGCTACGCACATCTACGACGGCTCGCTTATGCTCGGCAATCTCATGAACGCTGCGCACTCGCTCGGCCTCGGCAGCATATGGATCCACCGCTGCAGGGAGGAGTTTGAGCAAGAAGACTACTCGAGAATGCTCGCAGACCTCGGAATAGAAGGTGACTACGAAGGTATCGGACACCTGGCTGTCGGTTACGTTGACGGCGATGCACCCGCGCCTGCACCCCGCCGCGACGGTAGGGTATACTGGTGTGAGTAAGTAAAAGGAGAGACACGCATGCAATTAACACCCGAACGTAAAGCAGAAATAGAGCAGAACCTCATCGAGAACGAGCTTATGAGGCAGGGGGATGAGATCATCCACAGCGAGAACGGCGATTACTGGGAGAAGTTTCTTTGCTTCTACATGCAGACAAGGGGATGCTACTACTGCACCAAGGAAGCACTCGTCTTTGTCGGAGGCTTCGCGGGCTCCACTTTCTGGTCCGTGCGCTACAGCGACATCAAGAAGTATGAGAAGTGTGCGGTGGGGCCTCTCATTCCGATCATTCCGACGGGCGTACGCATAACGTTCTACGATGAGAAGAAGGGGAAGGATCGAAAGTACAAGATGTCGGTCCTCGGCCGCGCCAAGTGGTTGGAGTTCTTCGACAAGACTATCCCGCAAAATCACGTGGATTAATTAAGCAAATAAAAACGGATAAGAGGACAGAGCAATGAGTGAGAAGATAGTTCAGACAGCAGGAAGAGAGCAGCTTGGTGAATTCGCGCCGATGTTCGCGCATCTTAATGATGATGTGCTTTTCGGTGAGGTGTGGAACGCGGAGGCGGTAGACGTGAAGACAAAGTGCATCATCACCGTCGTCTCTCTTATGGCGTCCGGCATCACGGATTCGTCGCTGACATATCACCTTCAGAATGCGAAAGCGCACGGCGTTACCAAAGAAGAGATCGCAGCCATCATAACGCACGCCACAATGTATGTGGGCTGGCCCAAGGGGTGGGCGGTGTTCCGTCAGGCCATGGGTGTCTGGAACGAGGAAGCTCCCGCCACAAGCGACAAGGAGAAGTACCAGAACACGATCTTTTTCCCGGTAGGCGAGGCGAACCCTTACGGGGAGTTCTTCGTCGGCCAGAGCTACCTTGCTCCCATAACAACAGAACAGGTGCCCGTGTATAACGTTACTTTCGAGCCCGGCTGCAGAAACAACTGGCACATCCACCACGCTCGAAAAGGCGGCGGCCAGATGCTGATCTGCGTTGGAGGCAGAGGCTACTATCAGGAGTGGGGCAAGGAGCCGGTCGAGATGACGCCCGGCACAGTCGTAAACATCCCCGCTGAAGTAAAGCACTGGCACGGAGCCGCCCCGGACTCCTGGTTCTCGCATCTTGCACTCGAGATACCGGGTGAAGAGTCCGGCACCGAGTGGCTCGAAGCCGTGTCGGATGAGGAGTATGGGGTGTATAAGTGATGGCTGGTGCAGATTGGAACAGATTGTCAGCTTATATACTTTATGTTCCAAAAATCAGGTGCAGATTGGAACATAAACCATTGATTCACGGTTTACGTTCGAAGATAGCTTAATTATTGGAACATAAGTGAGAATAGTATGTATTAAGTTCAAAAAGACAATCTGATTTTGGAACATAATCTGACCTGCGGATAGAAATGTTCCAAGCCGGCATTTACTAATTACATTCAAATAAACCGAAGACGATTCAGAGCCGGAGTTTGACCGGCAGGAACAGGTGAGCATGCGTTTTGATATGGAGCATCACTTAAGATGTTATCGGGGACTTCTTGTGGGAGTATCGTGTCTCCTTCTGATCCCCGTTGGAATAGTGACAGCATATAACGGCATTAGCGAAGGCATGGGACTTCTGTTCTTCTTTCTGCTGTTTCCTGTGACTCCGCTTGTTATCTTCGTGCTGAACAGGATCTCCACCGTGAAGAAGGCCTTTGCTTCTGAAGTTCAATCCGGGAGACTGCACGGCTTAAACAGACGTGAGCCAAGAAGTACGCTTTTCTCAGACAGCGGTGAGATGTATCACATATGCGGCTTCTATAATTTCCATCCGATGTATAAGGTCCCGTGCAGGTTTGTGAATTATAAGAGATCTGCATGGGTAGTGGAGGTTGATGATTCCAAGAAGCGGAAGTGATGTGTCAGTTGATCATTGCACTGATAGCGGCGTTCTGACTGACAACAGCATTGTTTATGTATTGGTTCAGGCTGATCCCTTCCATTTGAGCCAGGTGTGCAGCCTGCATATGCACATACGGAGCAAGTCTTAAAGTCATCTTGCCGCTATAATCTTCAATTCGCTCGATCGGTATAGGGGGAATCGGAATTCCGGCCTGCTCCGCTGTTTCCAGCCAGGCGGCCTCATTCTCTTCCAATTCCTTTATAGCTTCTTCCTGAAGGTCGCCTTGTCCCACACATCCCTTAAGATAGCTGCTCTTGGCTATCCAAAAGACATGACCATCTATTTCTGTTTGAAAGACATTAAATGGATACTGAATCATATTATTCCTCCTTCTGAGAATCTATCTCTGTAAAGAGTTCTTTCAGTTCGATGATGTAAGCTTCTTTTATGGTCTTGCCGTGACAAGGCAGCGGGATGACTCTACCGGTTGGTTTGTGCACGATTCTTATCTGATGATTGCCTCCGGTATAGTATCGTATGTGCCACTATAATGCAAGTGGGCTTATGTGTTACAAGTTAATTATCTGCTGCATTTTCTTGGAATATAACTACTAAATCTCGACATTATTCGACAAGAAACGACAAATAAACTTGGGCGCTGATGAGGTAGGTGTCAGTTGATCATGCTGTTATGACAGCGGCGGTGTATACTTTTTATATTCATCGCAGATGAAGATGAGAAATCAGGAGGATCGATCATGATTCATGTTTATTGCTATTCCAGATGTTCTACATGTAAGAAAGCCCTTAAGTGGCTGGATGAGAATAAGGTCAAGTACGAGCTGATTGACATTAAGGAGAATCATCCTGATGAGAAGACGTTGAGGATTCTTCATAAGAAGAGCGGGCTGCCGCTTCGAAGATTCTTCAACACCAGCGGATTGATATATCGCGAGATGGAATTGTCTAAGAAACTTCCTGATATGAGCGAAGACGATATGTATAAGCTTCTCGCATCTGACGGCATGATAGTAAAGAGACCTTTGCTTGTGTCAGATGACAAAGTGTTCACAGGATTTAAGGAAGACGAGTGGAAGACAATTCTGTAAGGCAGTTTATAACTTCATACTACCGGAACCCGAATCCCGGATTATAAGGCCGCATAATCAACACTTTGTTGGCAGATTGTTTATTCTTTTGCCTTAATCATTCTGCGATAATTAGGCTAAGTTAAGAACGATAACGAAGGAGGGCAAAACCATGATCGATAAAGATAAGAGAGAACTGAATGTAGAAGAACTCGAGAGCGCTAACGGCGGTCAGATATTTGGTAGTGAGATAGTTTCAGTAATGTCACCTGCTATGAGTAACCAGCCTCTGGTTAACAGACCTGAGGGTAAGCTCGATCTTCCGGGTGCCAACACCCTCGCCGAGAAGGAGATTCTTAAGAATCCCTTCGGTCAGAAGGCCGGAGAAGGGCTGACATAATAATCAGGCCATTCAAAGCCATTCGAAGTTCCGGGCAACCGGAACTTCTTTTTTGTGACTAAACTCGGACGCAAATGACGAGAACGTGCTCTCGGTGCTGTATAATTGAAAGAAAAAAGAAACGGCAGGTAATCAATATGTTTATCTCAGACGATATCTTCTACGTAGGCGTTAACGACCACGAGATCGACCTTTTCGAGGGGCAGTACGATGTCCCCGCGGGTATGGCATATAACTCATACGTGATCATGGATGAGAAGATTGCGGTCATGGATTCGGTCGATAAGAATTTTGGCGAGAAGTGGCTTACGAACATCAGGAAGGTAATAGGAACAAGGACTCCCGACTATCTCGTCGTTCAGCATATGGAGCCGGATCACTCTGCGAATATCGCGGCTTTTGCCGACGCTTTCCCCGATGCGAAGATAGTCGCGAGCAACGCAGCATTTAACATGATGAAGAAGTATTTCGGCACGGATTTTGCTGAGCGTAAAGTCGCGGTCAAGGAAGGGGACACGTTGAGTCTCGGAAAGCACGAGCTTAAGTTCGTCGCGGCGCCGATGGTGCACTGGCCCGAGGTCATGATGACATACGACACATTGAGCAAGGTCTTCTTCAGTGCGGACGCGTTCGGCAAGTTCGGCGCTCTCGACATCGAGGAGGACTGGGCATGCGAGGCGCGCCGCTACTACTTTGGTATCGTCGGCAAATTCGGTCAGCAGGTGCAGGCGCTCCTTAAGAAGGCGGCAGCGTTAGACATCAAGACGATCTGCCCGCTCCACGGTCCGGTGCTTACAGAGAACCTGGGATACTACCTCGACCTTTATAACACATGGTCGTCCTACGGCGTCGAGACCGAGGGCGTACTCATCGCGTACACTTCGGTCTACGGCAACACGAAGCAGGCCGCGGAACTTCTGAAGAATAAGCTCGAAGAAAAGGGATGCCCGAAAGTCGCGATCACAGACCTTGCAAGAGACGACATGGCTGAGGCGGTCGAGGATGCGTTCAGATACGGCAAGATGGTCCTCGCGACTACAACATATAACGGCGACATCTTCCCGTTCATGCGCGAGTTTATAAATGAGCTTCTCGAGAGAAACTATCAGAACAGAAACGTCGGCATAATCGAGAACGGCACCTGGGCACCGATGGCTGCGAAGGTGATTAGAGCGAAGTTCGAAGGCAGCAAGGACATAAGATTCGCGGAGAATACCGTCACAATTAACGCAGCTCTTGATGATGCGGCGCGCTCGAAGATAGATCAACTTGCCGCGGAGCTTATGGCTTAACCTGCGGCTGACAAGGTGACTTGCCGAACAGGCGATATACGTTTAGTATGAATTAGAAATAAAAACTGAGGTGGACAACATGCAACAGGAGAATTCAGCGGCAACAGCGCTTAGGGTCGTATATGCGGTAATAGCTTCGATTCTGATCATCGTCTTCGCGAGCAATCTCGCCATGTGGGCAACAATAATGAATAAGCACTTCTGGCGCAATTTCTTCACTTCGGGTGAGGTCAGTGAACTGGCCGTTGAAGAGCTGGACTTAAGCATCGAGGATTCGCTTCGCGCCGCCAATCCCAATATCGATATTGATTTTGATGATGATGAGGTGACTCAGGAGTTTGTAAATCTCGTCCTCGAGGATTACATAAACGTTGCGATAGAGGGTGAGGACGGCATCGACGAGGACAGGTACCGCGAATTCTTCGAGGACCATGAGGATGAGTTCTTCGGTGATATGGATCTCTCGAGAAGTGAGATCCGCGAGCTCGAGGATGATGCCGTCGACGGCATCGCCGAGAAGTACGATCAGCTCGCAGATGAGTTCCGTGAATCCGACTCTTACGAGTTTCTTGAGGGCTTCAATGATTTCACTGACGCGAACTTCACCTGCATGTGCGTTACGGGCCTGATCATCTTAGCGGGCTTCGTGGTTCTCATGCTTATACATAAGAACAAGTTCCTGCCTGTAAGGGCGCTTGGCATCTCGATGACTGTCGCACAGGGCATCAACGTGCTCATCTGGGGCGGAATACTCGCGCTCGTAAATGCAGCTATCGATGAGGCGAGCACGGACGATGCCATCGTTGAGCTCATGATATCGAAGATCAACGGCTACTCGCTCGGCATAATCTTCGGCATGTTCGCGGGCCTCGCGCTCGGCATCGTGCTCATCGTCGTCGGCGTCAGCGGCACAAAGAACTACAACAAAACTCTGGATACTTACGACAATCCGGAGCAGCCCGACTGGAACTGACAACTCGAAAAGCACAGCGCAACCTGTGCATATCTTTGTCTAATCTGCATAAAGCCATTCTGTTCTTTGCCTTAAGGCCCGTATGTTAGAATTCGGGTGTATGGGGAGAGAACGTAAATAGAAATGGAAGTATAAGAAATGGCAACAGCACAGGAAGATTACATCAAAGCCAAAAAGCTTGGCTCTAAGGAGTATCAGAAGGCGATAAGTGAAGGTCACTATCCCTATCTGCCTGCGCTCGATAACATGCTCGAGAACAGGACGACTCTTAATGAGATTCAGATAGGTGAGATGGAGATCCCGATAGATTTCATTGTCGGTACGGTGACGGCCGGCAGACAGGAGTCTTTCGCGCGTAATTTTATGCCGCTTCTGGCGCCAGATACAGAGTTCGCAACAAAATGGATAAGCCTCATGGAGTACCAGGTGTCGCACGGCATCCAGGACCCCATCAAGGTCATCGAGTTCATGGGCAAGTTCTACGTCATGGAGGGCAACAAGCGCGTGTCCGTCATGCGTTACCTGGAGCAGCCCACGATACGCGCCAACATCACGAGGATCATGCCGCCGCAGACAGACAGCGACGATAAGGAAGTCAAGATCTACAACGAGTTCCTGAAGTTCTTTAAGTGCACGAACCTCTATAACATCACATTCACGGAGGAGAACTCCTACACGAAGCTCGCGACCATCGCGGGACAGACATTGGACGAGGTCTGGGATGAGGACGCGGTTAAGGATCTAAGGTCCGCGTTCATCGCTTTCTCCAAGGTCTACAAGGCGAACGGCGGCAAGGCCTACACCACGATCACGGAAGGCGATGCATTCCTCGTTTATCTCGACATGTATAAGTACGAGAGTCTGAAGATCCCGGTACAGGATGAGATCAAGAAGAATCTGTCCCTCATCTGGAAGGAGATCAGGATCAGGGCGAACGGCAACCAGATCGTATTCTCGGAGGAGCCGCAGCTTCAGAAGAAGACGGTGATCCCGATCATCGACACCATCATGAAGAAGACCTATACGGAGCAAAACCCGCTTAAGGTGCTCTTCCTCTACGACGGCGATGCCACGAAGTCGAGGTGGATACACGGACACGAGGAAGGACGTAAGGATCTCGAGGAGGTCTTCCCGGGTGTCGTTAAGACCTTGGCATGTGACTGCAAGGACACTGAAGAGGAGTTCGAGGAGGCTGTCGAAGCAGCTGCCGAAGACGGTGCGGATCTCATCATCACTACCTCCCCGGTACAGATGGAATTTGCACTTAAGGCGGCCGTCAAGTATCCGAAGATCAAGTTCCTCAACTGTTCGGTACATTTGTCACATGAGGCGGTCAGAACGTATTACGGAAGAATGTATGAGGCAAAATTCCTTCTCGGAATGATCGCCGCGACGATATCGAAGGATCACCGCATCGGATATGTATCGACGTACCCCATATGCGGCAATATAGCGAACATCAACGCATTCGCGATAGGCGCGTCAATGGTCGATCCGAACGTTAAGATACATCTCACGTGGTCCTGCCTTAAGGAAGAGTACTGGCGTGAATACATAAGAGAGAATAACTTCAGCGTAGTCTCCGGACCTGATCTCATCAAGCCTAAGAATGCCGATAACGAATACGGACTTTACACGATAGGCGAGAACGGTGAGATCACGAACATCGCTTTCCCGGTATGGAACTGGGGTAAGTACTACGAGCTTATCGTACAGACGATCCTGAATGACGCCTGGGATGCCGCGAGTGCGGACGCGAAGGATTCGGCCATCAACTACTGGTGGGGAATGTCGTCGGGAGTCATCGACATCTATCAGTGCGATACGATTCCGTATGAGACCTTGAAGCTCGTGTCGATAATGCGTAAGGGAATGACGGCTGACGTAATTAATCCTTTCGACGGGGAGCTAAGGTCCCAGGACGGCATTGTGAAGGATGCCTTAAGCCCGAAGCTTGATAACGAACAGATTATCAATATGAACTGGTTATGCGATAATGTAGTTGGCTCGATCCCGACTTTTAACGAGTTGACCGAGTCTGCGCAGAAAGCCGTTCTCGCGAACGGAATGCCGATCATCAATGATGCTGAGAATGGCGGTAATGACGGGTAATGAAGATTCTGGCCGTTGCAGATGAAGAAGATAAGATCCTCTACGACCACTTTAAGAAGGAGCGTGTTGCGGGCGTCGAACTGATAGTCGCCTGCGGTGACCTCCGCGCCGACTATATGGATTTCCTGATGACGATGGTGAACGTTCCGATGATATACGTCCGGGGCAATCACGACGACTCGCTCATCGACAAGCCCCCGCTCGGCGCCGTCTGCATAGAGGACCGCGTCTACAAGTTCAACGGCAAGACTTTCATGGGCCTCGGAGGCTCAGTAAGATACAATAATACGGGAAGAAACATGTACAGTGAGTCGGAGATGCGTATGCGCGCGCTTAGAATGTACCCCAGGGCGATGCTTCGAGGCGTCGATGTTCTCGTGACACATGCGCCTGCGAGAGGCTACGGCGACCTGGACGACAGACCGCACAAGGGCTTCGAGACCTTCAATATGGTCATGGACAGATTCCACCCCGAGTACATGCTCCACGGCCACGTGCATATGAACTACGGCCGCATCAAGCGCACCTGCGACCACCCGTCCGGCACAAAGATAGTTAACGCGTACGGATTCCAGATAATCGACATATGAAGATATATTTTGACATGGACGGAGTTCTCGCGGACTTCGAAGGCGGAACGTGTTCGTTCTGCGGACTGGAGCGCCTCGCGCCGGGGCAGAAGAGGACGCCCGAAGAGGATGACTTCATGTGGTCGAAGATACGTGAGGTCCCGCATTTTTACGATGTGATAGCTCCGCTTCCGGATGGCGTGGAACTGTTCAATCTAATCTATTCGATATACGGCGATAAGTGCGAGATATTAACGGGCATCCCACGCCCGAAGCGCGGCATACCCACGGCGGCGGAAGATAAGATCCGCTGGGCACACAGGATCCTTAATCCCGATGTTAAGGTCAATGCGGTCTACAGGTCGGATAAGCCTAAGTTTTGTAATGGTCCCGACTGTTATCTGATCGATGATCTCGAATCGAATATCGAGGGTTGGGAGAATATGGGCGGAACCGGGATATTGTACGACTACCCGGATGGCACGTATGCCCGGGAGCTGCTTAAGAAGATTGGGATAATCTGAGGATCTCGACGCCCGCGTACTCTCATATTTATGTTCTGATCTATCAGATCCCATTTCTGATTTGGTATTGTAATCGACAATCTGCGGTTGTAGAGTGTTGGTGGATAGTTTTTTGATTTTTATTGGAATAGGGAACAGATATTATGCATTATGGTTGTATTGGCCAGGAGTTTTACATTGGCCGTTATTTGTATTTATCTAAGGAGCTGGAGAGACTTCCGAATATAACGTTCGGGATAAAGAACAATAAGCCGATCGTTCGAATAAAACGAACAGACCCCCAAACTTCGAAGACTACTGTAAACCGCATAGGTGACAAGAATCCCAACTGGCAGAAATACTGCGCCATAACAAAACGCCGTGAGCATCTTCAAGAACAGCTCGGCTGTCTGCTCAGGAACTGGGATGAGGACTATGGCGGATCACTGGAGAATGTGGCTTCAGGCTACATGCTGGTCCTGCCTTTGGTGAACAGCAATTATAACTGTGAGTTCTGGAACTCGCTCAAGAGCAACTCTGATACTTATGAGAATAAATATCCGATCCGCTACAAAGACTTCATCATGCGCTCACAATTTGAAGTTGATGTTGCTACGGTTCTTGATTCGCTGGGGCTGGACTACAAGTATGAAGTAAAGATCTTGTTTGGAAACAAAGAGTACTATCCTGATATGGCTGTCAATCTCCCTGAATATGACCGCTGTGGATTTGTCGAAGCAATGGGTGGAATGGACAGCTTGAAATATGTTTCACACAACATGGAGAAACTCAATAAGTACATTAACTACGGACTCTTCCCGAATAGAGATATCGCAATCATTCCAGGAGAAAGGGGAGACTACCCGGATAGGCTGCTTATTAAGCGTCTTGTTGGCAATATGCTGACGTCAATTGCAGGAATGTATGTGTTTAAGAAGTCTTGAATGGCTGCTTCGTGTGTTCCTAGGACCGGAAAGTGTGCCTGAAATTAAAAATCGGTCCAGTTTCCGGTCCTAGAGGCCTCTCAGGACCGGAAAGTGTGCCTGAAATCAAAAATCGGTCCGGTTTCCGGTCCTGGGGAATCAGGATCAGCCGGCGCGCCCCCCGACGCGGCGGCGGTCCAGGAGACTTACGGCCGCGAGGCCGAGGATTCCGATGATTGATACAATGCCGCCGGCGACTAATCCGGGTGGCGTGAATGACAATTCAACCGAATGAGCGCCCGGGCCTACCTCGAGGCTGATCAATGCCGACTGATAAGGCGTTATCTCACACTGAACGCCGTCAACAATAGCGGTCCAGCCGTCTTCATAGGGGATGGTCGTCAGAATGAACTCTCCGTCATCAACAGTACAGTCGAATGCTACATATCCGTCGTCACAGGCGGTGATACTTGTTGAAGGCTCAACCAGAGCGAACTGGGACTCAAAACTCGAGACATCAAAATATGCGAAGTTGATGTCGCTATAGGTCCAAAGATCGTTAGATGACATAATGCTCACACGGACGACATCGCCGACTTCGAAGGCGCCGAGGCGTACGATCGAAGAATAATAAGTGTTCGATGAATAGTGAGCGACCATCTCACCGTTCAGCCAGACTTCGCTGCCGCTGTTCATGCGGGGAACGCTGATGTTGAGGTACAATTCGTCGGGACGTGTTATGGTTATGTCGTAGTTTAAGATCAGCGGCAGGCGCGGATTTGTCCTGTAGATGTCGGTCTGCGTAGCATAGTAATCTTCGGGGACTTCCGCGCCGATATCGTCCGGGTCGACCTTGGAGGATTCGTCATCTTCACTTACGAGGACGTCCTCCTCGGGATCTGCGGCGAAGGACTGGTAGTCCAGGATGTTGATGTCGCTGCCATTAACAAGATCAAACGCAATGGAACTCTCGTCGACCGGCACAAAATAATCAGTATCAAAGCAGGGGAACAGCGACGCGAACCAGTCATTTCTGAATGAGAAATAATCCTTGCCGTCAACTGCTGTCTCGAGCGAATAGAAATCGAAGTCCAGCGCGCCCTCATCCGCTGCGAATGCAAGAGGGAGGACAGAGCGGGATGAATAGAATGTCAGCTCGTCGTTAGCGACCACCAGATCAGCTCCTGTATAAGAGGAATCAGTCGAATACAATGATCCAATCGAGAAGAATGCGTCGGCATCCGGTGCGGAATATGAATGGTCGATAGCAAAATAGTTAAAATTCGTAAGATATCCGAACTGCTTCAGGAAGCGTCCGAAGACCTTGTTCGAGTTGGAATTGAATAAAGATATTCCGGGAACTCCCGCGTACTGTTCGATGCCGCTCATGCTGATTCGTCCGTTATAGGTATGCTCCTCGTACTCGGCTCTGAATCCGTTTCCAAGAAGGCGCGTGGCCTCGGCGTAGTCTTCTAGAAGGAGCATGTCACTTACGTACTTCTCACCTTCGCCCGAAGACATCGAGAGCGTGGACACGCCGCCCGACTGCATCGTATTAAGGAAAGCGCACTCGTAGACTGTTATTACCGCGAGTATCGCAGGCAATATCTTACCCATGTCTGCGAACTGTCCGTGCCAGTCCTTCTTCTTCATGCCGATTAAGATAAGCGCGACTATGCCTACTATGCAGAGGTTGAAGATGAAGAGCTTGCCGTAATCTCTCATCTCGCCGAAGCTTTGGGCTATAAGAAGGAGAACCCAGAGGATGCCGGCGCTCTTCAAAATAGAAGACGATGAGACAGAATCCAACTTCTCGAATACCTTGTAGGCCACGGTCAGGAACAACGTGATGAACACGAATGACTCTCTGTGCCAGAACCAGTTCGGGCTGTCGAATACCTGCCATGCGACATCGAGGAAGTCAATGCACAACACCAAATAAATAGCGATGAATGCCGAACCGTAGAATATCTTAAGACGTCTCTCGAACACCGGGCTTACGAAGAACAGAACGCAGAGGAATGTCACGAGGATACTTACGAAGATCAGAGGCTTATTCGCAGGAAGTACATCCCCGAAGTCGCCCTGATAACCCATGAATATGCGGTCTATAAATCCCGCGAACGAGAATCCGACATATGAGGGGTCCGCGGTCGAATGCGTAGGATCACCGTTACGAATAGTATCAAGACCTACCGGAAGAAGCAGGACACCTAAGGACATGCCGACCAGAGCGGCTCGTAGAATAAAGCGCCCCACAACACCAAGGCAGCGGCGGACATTCGAGAACATCCCGAGAAGATACATGCGTCCCAGAAGATAGAGGAATGAATATATTCCCGCCATGTAGGCTATGTAGTAATTCGACAGGAACAGGAAGAACAGTACGATACTCACTCCGCCGAGGCGACCGTTCCTAATATAATGCTCGACCATAAGCAGAAGCAAAGGCAGGAGCATATATCCGTCGAGCCACATGATGTGGAACAGGAACAGCATCGTGTAGGATGAGAAAGCGTACATTATTCCCCAGAGGACGGGCCACATCGTGCCCTTACGCTCTGCGCGCTCCTCGATGAATGCGCACATGAAGGCTCCCGCGAATGAGATCTTAAGGCCCATTAGAAGGAGAACGAATTCATTGACCTGGGAAGGGTCGAACAGGAGGACAAGAAGATTAAGAGGGCTTGCAAGATAGTATCCGAAGGTGCCCATGAAGTTCTTGCCTGCGCCAAGAAGGAACGAGTATCCGAAGGTGCCTTTGCCTAAGTTAACAAGCTTAGACTTAAGAAGGAACAGGTACGGTGCGTACTGCGCCTCGAGGTCCGATATGACCGTCGTGTATTTGCCGAACGGGTACTTACGGCTGATGACGGTCATGATCGCGAAGCAAAGCGCCGTCAGAAGGAAAGCGATCAGCGGGTGCTTACATAAAGACTTAAGATCGACGCCTGACTTCGACCGGGACTTAAGCTTCAGAGACTTCTGTTCTCTCATAATTATCTCCTCGCGAGGTATTTGAAGAAGATTGTGTCTTCGTAGTCGTAGACGAAGAACTGGTCGTTAATTACGACTATCTCATCTTCCTTACGGATGTTGCCAAAGGATTCTATGTCGTGCGACACGTTAAGCTCTTCGTGCCCCATGTTCATGCGCACGGACTCTATCGAGTGGTAGATCATGAGGTTAAGGGAAGAGTAGGCTGATACAAGAAGCACCAGCACAACGAGTCTCGACACTATCTCGAACTTCTTGCCGTGAAGAGCCTTGTAGAAGTAGTCCGTTACGAACATCACGGCATAGAGGGATATCAGGAACATGGGCGCCATGCTGCCTCTCATCAGAAAGTCGTTGGCGTAGGTGATCTTATAGAAGGGGATTATGAGCATCGTGCCCACTGCGGTAAGAAGCATCGCATCCCTTCTGTGCTTACGGTATATGAGCATGAACCACAGCAGGAACTCGACGACTATAAACAGGAAGTAGTCCTTCAGGAACATAAGGACAGACGGGTAGAAGGTCCATGTGAATCCCGACTCGTCCGTGGCATTTGTATTCGAGGTATAAAGCGACGCGAACACTATGAAGAACACGACGGGCGCTATGATGTTGCCGACGCTAAGAAGATTACGAAGAACCTTAGTCCCGCGCTTTGTGATTATCTTGCAGATGCACATGGGAAGGATGCCAATCGCGGCCCAGGGCGAGTAGCAGAACATGAGCGACCCGAGAAGTCCCGTGGATCTTCCGTTGACGCACATGATAAGAAGTATCGTCACTATCCATCCGGGGATGCACTGGTTGAAGACGTTCATGACCTGGTAGAAGTTGCCTACGACGATAAGCTCCGGGTTCCACCTCTCCCACGTGGTCCACACGCCGGCCCACTCGTTTATGAAGTACGGTACGACATCAAACCCGGCGAAAAGCATCATGCCGACAAACAGCGCCTTGGAAGCCTTGCCGTAGAGCATCGAGGCACCGACAGCTACGAGGAAAAGTCCGATGGCGCTCCAGATGAAGAGCGCGACGCGTGCAGCCATAAGTCCGAACGCCTTGCCTATAACTGCGGGCACCATCCAGAACACGAAGTAGTATGAGAAGGCGACGGCGTGGTCGCCAAGGTAAGCCTGAACAATCGGGTTCTCCTGAGTGGAGAAGTCGTATATGACGGGCCACTTGTACGCCACAAGGTCGTTAAGAATAGCGTAGCGCATCGTGTGGTCCGAGGAGCCAAAGCCGAACTCCGAGATGCCGCCGATGAAGAGGAAGAAGACAACGAGAAGCCCGACGACAACAATGTACGAGGGCTTCAGGACTATCGTGAACTTCGAGGTATCAGCAGAAGTGCCATCCGGGGACTTGTCGCAGTCACGAAGAAACCACCAGGACGCAAATGCGGTGAGCCCAATGAAGAGCCCCGCGAGGGCAGGCCTTAAGTAGCCACCAAAGAAGATCAGGACCGGCAGGACGAGGTATACCGCCGCCATCACAAAATAGGCCTTATAAGATATCTCGATGGAGATATCCTTAAGCTTCGGTCCTGTCTTAAGTGTATCAGTGGTCTTCATGTGTGGTATTATAATACAGACTTCTTGTCTGTTATATTATTTCTTAGTGACAAGATATCGGAGGAAGTATGCTCGTAAGTCTGATCATTCCCTGCTATAACGAAGAGGAGGCTCTGCCTTTCCTTTATAACGCCCTGTGCGATGTCCGTAAGGAAGTTAAGGATCACGACTTCGAGTTCATCTTCGTAAACGACGGCAGCCGCGATAAGACTTCGGAGGTCATTAAGAAGTTCGCAGCAGAAGATAAGGACGTAAGATACATCATCTTCTCGAGAAACTTTGGCAAGGAGGCCGCGATGTATGCAGGACTTAAGAAGTCGAAGGGCGATATGGTCGCCATCATGGACGCGGACATGCAGGACCCGCCGTCACTTATTCCTTCAATGATAAAGTCCATAGAGAATAACGAAGCTGACATCGTCGCATCAAGACGCGTCAACCGCGAGGGTGAGCCTAAGATCAGGTCCTTCTTCGCGAGGATGTTCTATAAGCTCATTAACAGGATGGTCGATGTCGAGATCGCTGACGGAGCGAGGGACTTCAGACTCATGACCCGTCAGGTCACGGACGCTATCTTGGAGCTTCAGGAGCGCCAGAGATTCTCGAAGGGTATCTTCGCCTGGGTCGGATTCAGGACCAAGTGGATAGAGTTCGTAAATACAGAGCGAATCGCGGGCGAGACCAAGTGGAGCTTCTGGAAATTATTCAAGTACGCGATCGACGGTATCGTCGCCTTCACGACTGCTCCTCTAAGACTTGCTACATACTTGGGATTCGGATTCGCAGGCTTGGGGTTCTTCTACCTGGTCTACTACTTTATAAGGGCGATAATCCTTAGGATCTATAACGAAGTTCCGGGTTATCCGTCACTTCTTTGCTTCATCCTCTTCATAGGAGGCCTTACACTGATGTCGCTTGGTATCCTTGGCGAATACATCGGCAGGACCTTCATCGAGGTTAAGCGCCGTCCTCTCTACGTTACGGCAGAGGATTCAGATAAGAATTCATAATTAGAAAGAAGGTTCATATATATGACAAAGAACATTGGTGAGATCAGTCTTTCCGATCTTAAGAGCATGAGCAAAAGTTACGGAGGCAAGAGGGCGAATCTTATCGCGGGCAATGCTTCGGTAAGGGCGGGTGTCGCATCGGCGGCAACTGACTTCCAGGCGATAAATAATCTCCCCTTCACTTTCTCGATAGACCTTAAGCAGGGCAAGATCACCGACCAGAAGCACTCGGGAAGGTGCTGGATATTCGCCGCGCTTAACACATTCAGGTTCGAGGTGATTAAGAAGTATAATCTCGAGACTTTCGAACTGTCCCAGAGCTACGTGTTCTTCTACGATAAGCTCGAGAAGGCGAACTACTTTCTTAACAACGTGATAAGAACCAAGGACGAGCCCGTGGACGGCAGGCTGTATTCTTTTCTCGCAGCGGACCCCATCTGCGACGGCGGACAGTGGGACATGATCAGAAACATCGTGCGTAAGTACGGCGTCGTGCCTTCGTTCGCGTACCCTGACAGCAAGAACGCGGAGAACTCGACATGGATCGACGACTACCTGACATCACTTCTTCGTGAGGACGCGCGTAAGCTTCGTAAGATCAAGTCACGTAAGGCTCAGGAAGAAGCCCGTAAATCCATGATGAACGACGTCTACAGGATGCTCGCGATAGCATTAGGCGAGCCTCCCAGAAAGTTCGACCTGACGCTTACCGATAAGGACGACAAGGTCACGCAGGAGTTCGGCATCACGCCCGTAGAATTCTTCGAGAAGTACGTCGGAATCGACCTTAACGACAGGATCAGCCTCATAAATGCTCCTTCCGAGGATAAGCCCATGAACAAGACCTATACGGTCAAGTACTTAGGCAATGTCGAAGAGGGAGACCCGGTCAAGTACTTAAATCTTAAGATCGATGAGATCAAGGAGGCTGTCATCGCGCAGCTTAAGGACGGACACCCCGTCTGGTTCGGCTCTGACTGCGGCAAGTTCATGGTAAGTAAGGAAGGCGTCTTCGACAGAGAAGCGGCCGGGTACGAGAAGCTCTTTGACATAAAGTACGAATTTACCAAGGGCGACAGGCTCACGTGGCACGATTCTGCGATGAACCACGCGATGGTGATCCTGGGCGTCAATCTGGATAAGGACGGCAAGCCTAACAGATGGAGGATCGAGAACTCGTGGGGCAAGGACGCAGGAAACGACGGATATTACGTAGCTTCAGACTCCTGGTTCGACGAATTCGTATATCAGGTGGTCGTAGACCGGAAATATCTTCCGAAGAAGACCTCGAAGCTCTACGATCAGGAGCCTTTAAGCCTTGAACCGTGGGATCCGATGGGAACTCTCGCGGACTAACGGGAAATAACAAATTATATTTAGGGGAATATACGCTATAATAGGCGAGGAAAAAACATTATCCGGGGAGGAAATGCATAATGAGCGCATCAGAGCTTTATAAGATTTGGAGTACGGATCCTTTCTTCGACGAGGATACCAAGGCAGAACTTAAGGCTATCGAGAACGATACAACAGAGATCGAGGACAGATTCTACAAGGATCTCGAATTCGGTACAGGCGGACTTCGAGGAATCATCGGAGCAGGAACCAACAGGATCAACGCGTACACGGTAGCTAAGGCTTCCGCAGGTCTTGCAGACTATATCGTAGCTAACGGCGAAGAAGCTAAGAAGAGAGGCGTTGTAATCTGCCACGATTCAAGACATTTCTCTCCCGAGTTTGCTCAGGTTGCAGCTCAGGTATTCGCGAACGCAGGAATTAGAGTTTATCTTACTGATGAGCTTCGTCCGGTACCTATGTGCTCATTCTCCGTAAGATACTTCAATGCCTTCGCAGGCGTCATGATCACGGCTTCACACAACCCGCCTAAGTACAACGGCTATAAGGTATACGGCGAGGACGGCGGTCAGGTTACTGAGGCAGCTGCAGCAGCGATCCTTCAGAACATGGAAAAATACGCTGACGTTAGAACAACCAAGATGGCTGACTTCGACGAGGCTCTCGCAGCAGGAACGATCAAGAGATTCGGACCTGAGGTCGATATCGCTTATACAGATATGCTGAAGAAGCTTGTTATCGACGAGGAGTCAATCAAGAGACAGGCTGACATGTCCGTCGTCTATACACCTTTGCACGGTTCAGGAAACAAGCCCGTTAGACGTATCCTTAAGTCTATCGGCCTTAACAACGTATATGTAGTTCCCCAGCAGGAGCTTCCTGACGGATCATTCCCTACGGTTAAGACACCTAACCCCGAGGATCCTGCAGCCCTCTCTATGGGTATCGAATTAGCCAAGAAGGTAGGCGCGGATCTCGTATTCGGTACAGACCCTGACTCCGACAGACTCGGAATCGCTGTAAGAGTTGTTAAGGACGGAGAAGTCTCCTACAAGGCACTTACAGGTAACCAGGTAGGACTTATGCTTCTTGACTACATCCTCGACTCCAAGAAGAAGCTTGGAACACTTGAGGAGAACTCTTTCGCATGTACGACGATCGTATCCACGAAGCTGTGTAAGGCTGTGTGCGACGCTTACGGCGTAGAATTGCAGGAGACGCTTACAGGCTTCAAGTACATAGGCGAGAGGATCAAGGTTGACGACGAGTTCGGCGACAAGCACTTCCAGTTTGGTTTCGAAGAGTCTTACGGCTACCTCTCCGGCACATCGGTAAGAGACAAGGACGCAGTTGTAGCAGCAATGCTCGTCTGCGGAATGGCCTGCCAGTCACAGGATATGGGCGAGACCTTGATCGACAGACTTTACAGGATCTACAACAAGTACGGTTACGGCTTCGAGCAGGCTGTATCCTTCACACGTGAAGGTAAGGAAGGTCTCGAGAAGATTAGAAACGGCATGGCTTCCATGAGAGAAGAGCTCGAGGCATGTAAGACAGCTGAGGATGCAGCTAAGCTTATAGGCGGTCCTAAGCCCGTTGCAGTACGTGACTACCAGAAGGGCATAAGATACGACTTCTCTGAAGGAACTGTTAAGACTTCCGAACTCACACTTCCCAAGTCCAATGTACTTCTTTATGAACTCGGCGGCGATAAGGGCCTCGACTGGGCATGCGCAAGACCTTCAGGCACAGAGCCTAAGCTTAAGATCTACTTCGGCGTATACGATAAGGACGAGAAGACGGCTTCTGACAGACTCGAGTCCATCAAGGCCGAGATGAGCGCATTCGTGGAGAATAAGCTCGGCTGATGATCGCTTATAACCTTCAGCCCATCGCGGTAAGGGAACTTACCGGCATAGGGAACTACACCCTCGAAGCGGCAAGAAGGCTGATAGATGAAGCCTCAGAGCTTCACGCGTTCGATTTTCTCGGAAGAAACGGCGCAGCCGCTATTCTTGAAGAGAATCTTCAGATGAACTTAAGCGGGTACGACCTCCATATCGTGAGGTCGCTCCCGCTTTCTGTTTATATCCGTATGGGAAGCTTAGGGAAGCTGATGCCCTATAGCACCCTTACTCACTCGAAGGCGGACCTCACGGTCTTCTTTAATTACCTCACACCCGGGGGACTTAAGGGCAAAAACATGATCACCATCTACGATCTTGTCTCAGAGCGGTTCCCCGAGACCATGCAGGGCAGAAACAGAAGACTTCTTCAGGGACACCTCCAAGATTCCGCGTCCCGCGCGTCATCGATCCTCACCATCTCGGAATTCTCCAAGTCCGAGATAATCGATGTCCTGGGAGTTCCCGAGGAGAAGATATTCGTTGGCCCCTGCGGAGTGGACACAAAGTTTTACACGCCGGGCGAAGGGTTCGAGACAGGGATCAACAAGAAATTCAATCTCGAGAAATACATACTCTACGTGGGAACCCTGGAGCCCCGGAAGAACATAAAGACTTTGGTCGAGGCGTTCTCGAAGATAAGCGATAAGTACCCGGACGTTAAGCTCGTCCTCGCGGGAGGACTTGGCTGGCAGCCCGAGGCGACGCTTAAGGCCATAGAGGAGTCGAAGGCGAAGGACAGGATAATCCGCACGGGATATATAAGTAACGAGGAGAAGAGAGACCTCCTTCGTAACGCCCAGTTCTTCGTGTTCCCGAGTATCTACGAGGGCTTCGGCATGCCGGTCACAGAGGCTATGGCCTGCGGCACGGACGCGGTAGTATCGGAAAGCTCGAGCCTTATCGAGATAAGCGCGGGGCTGGTTCCCCTGATTGACCCCAAGAACGCGGACCTCTGGGCAGAGGCGATGGAGGAGAAGCTCAACGGGAATGCAGACGACCGGAAGAGACAGCAGCTTATCGACCACGCGAGGTCCTATACATGGGATAAGACGGCCGAAGCGGCAAGAAGTGCTATTAAATACGCCAGTATGGTATAATCTATAAGTTAATGATTAACCCTTAAGAGAGGTCATAAGATGAAGAAAGCTTTAATCACAGGTATTACAGGTCAGGACGGTTCATATCTTGCAGAGTTTTTGCTCGAGAAGGGATATGAGGTTCACGGTATCATCAGAAGAGCATCTGTCGTAACGACAGAGAGGATCCAGCATCTCATCGATGCCAACAAGATCATCCTTCACGAGGGAGACCTCTCAGATTCATCAAGCATCTTAAGAGCTGTTAAGGAAGTAGAGCCCGACGAGATCTATAATCTCGCAGCTCAGTCTCACGTAGGCGTAAGCTTCGAGGCAGCTGAATATACAGGCGAAGTTGACGCTATCGGCGTTCTTAGAATCCTCGAGGCTGTTCACATCATGGGCCTTGAGAAGAAGACTAAGATCTATCAGGCATCTACATCCGAGCTTTACGGCAAGGTTGAGGAGTGCCCTCAGAACGAGAAGACACCTTTCCATCCTTTCTCACCTTATGCAGTTGCCAAGCAGTACGGCTTCTGGATGATGAAGGAGTACAGGGAAGCTTACGGAATGTTCTGCGCGAACGGAATCCTCTTTAATCACGAGTCTGAGCGAAGAGGCGAGACATTCGTAACACGTAAGATCACAAGAGCCGCAGGAAGAATCGCAGTCGGAACACAGGACCACCTGGAGCTTGGAAACCTCGATTCACTCCGTGACTGGGGTTATGCGAAGGACTACGTAGAGTGCATGTGGCTCATCCTCCAGCAGGACGAGCCTGACGATTACGTAATCGCCACAGGTGTTCAGCACACAGTTCGTGAGTTCACGACTCTCGCATTCAAGCACGTCGGCATCGAGCTCGAGTGGAAGGGCGAGGGCATCGACGAGAAGGGCTACGATAAGGCTACGGGCAAGATGCTCGTGTGCGTTAACCCTCAGTGGTTCAGACCTACAGACGTTGTTAACCTCTGGGGTGATCCTACAAAGGCTAAGACAAAGCTTGGCTGGAATCCTCAGAAGACATCCTACGAGGAGCTCTGCCGCATCATGGCCGAGCACGATCTGAAGCTTGCCAAGAAGGAAGCCGGAATCTCCTGATGAAGGCACTGATATTCGGTATCGGAGGATTCGTCGGCCGTTATCTTACCGATGAACTTAGATCACACGGCTATGAGGTCGCGGGAAGCGACATCATGGACGAGTGCAGCCTTCACGACGTCGAATATACCAAGGGCGATCTTCTGGACCCCGCATTCGTAGACGGACTCGTCGACAGCACGAAGCCCGATGCGATAATTAATCTTGCAGCGATATCAAGCGTAGGAGCATCATGGAAGATCCCGCAGACGACCATACAGGTCAATGTAGTGGGTGCTCTTAATATCTTAGAAGCTGCAGGCAAGCACGCGAGAAATGCGAAGATCTTATTCATCGGTTCGTCCGAGGAGTACTGCGCGAAGAGCGGTACGATCAGCGAGACAGACCCAATAAGTGCGAACAACCCCTACGGCATATCGAAGGTTGCTCAGGAGCAGTTCGTCGAGTGCTACAGGTCGAGATTCGGACTTAAGATCCACTATGTAAGACCATTCAACCACACGGGCGTCGGGCAGAGGGATTCATTCGTTCTGCCGTCGTTCTGCAAGCAGGCCGCCAGCATCGAGGCCGCAGGCGAGCCCGGTGAGATACACGTAGGCAACCTTACCGCGAAGAGAGATTTCTCTGACGTAAGGGACGTCGCACGTGCATACCGCATGATACTCGAGAGCGACGATGACAGAGTCATCTTCAACGTAGGCTCGGGCGAGGCGCACGGCCTCGATGAGATGCTCGAGTATATCGTTAGCCTCTGTTCAGTCGACGTTAAGATCGTGGTCGATGAGGAGAGGTACAGACCTATCGATACTCCCATCGTTCAGTGCGACAACTCCCTCATCAGGGAGAAGCTCGGCTGGGCGCCTGAATATTCGATCTTCGATACTTTGAAGGAAATGTACGAGTACTATCTTAAGAATGAACAAGCTTAAGGAAATCTATGAGTACAGGCTGATGATCTACAGCCTTGTTAAGCGTGATCTGCGCGGCAAGTACAAGGGCTCCGTTCTGGGCTTCATGTGGACATTCGTAAATCCGCTTCTGCAGCTTCTCGTCTATAACATGGTATTCTCCATAATCATGAAGGCGGGAGTGGATAAGTTCTACCTCTACCTCTTCGTAGGTCTTATCCCGTGGCTCTTCTTCTCCGCAGCTATAACAGGAGGTTCCACCTGCATAATCGCTCAGAAGGACCTAATTAAGAAGATAAGATTTCCGAGGGAGATAATCCCCATCTCATTCGTCACATCGCAGTTTGTAAACATGCTGCTCTCGTTTATCGTAGTAATAATCGTATCTGTCGTGTCGGGCGTAAGGCCCACGATAGGAGGGCTTCTGTGCCTTCCAATAATCATGCTCGTCGAGTACCTGATGGCCTTAGGCATCGCACTTATAAGTTCATCTCTTACCGTTTATTTCAGAGACCTGGAGCACATCCTCGCGATCGTCGCGATGGCGTGGCTCTATGCGACTCCTATCTGCTACCCGGTCGAGATGGTGCCTGAGAAGTACCTGTCCCTTTATAACTTAAATCCGGTAACACCTATCGTTAACGCTTATCGTGATGTCCTTTACTGGGGCAGAACACCTGATCTTAGAACACTAATCATTGCAGTCTGCATCGGACTTGTGACCGTAGTCTTAGGGATCATCATCTTCGGCAGACTTCAAAGAAGATTCGCGGAGGAGCTCTAACATGGAAGACAACGTAGCTATCCGCGTAAGTAATCTAACCAAGAAATTCAAGGTCTACTACGATAAGGGAAGATCTCTTAAGGAAGTCATCCTCTTCAGAAACCGTAATAAGCACGAAGTAAGAACCGTTCTTAACGACGTCTCCTTCGATATCAAGAAGGGCGAGGCGGTAGGACTTATCGGCCATAACGGCTGCGGCAAGTCGACACTTCTTAAGCTTATCTCAGGAATCCTTTACCCGGACGGCGGTTCAGTGGACATCAAGGGAAGAGTATCGTCCCTTCTCGAGCTCGGAGCGGGCTTCCACCCCGACATGAGCGGAAGAGAGAACATCTACATCAACGCATCCATCTTCGGCCTTACAAGAGAGGAGATAGAGGCGAGACTTCAGACCATAATCGATTTCTCCGAGCTTGCAGGATTCATAGACAACCCGGTAAGAACATATTCATCCGGAATGTACATGAGACTTGCATTCTCAGTTGCTATCAACGTAGACGCCGAGGTCCTTCTCATCGATGAGATCCTCGCGGTAGGCGATGCGAACTTCCAGGCAAAGTGCTTCAGCAAACTTCAGGAGATCAAGGAGAAGGGAACAACGATCGTCATCGTCTCCCATTCACTCTCCCAGATCGAGAACATATGCGACAGATCTATCTGGATCAACGATGGTGTCATCCGCGCAGACGGAACTCCTCTCGCGGTCCATTCCGAATACCTCGAGTTCATGAACGAGCAGCGTAAGGCTGCAGGAGGCAAGGATCTCGATATCCCGCCCGAGTATGTTGCATACATGCAGGAGCGAAGATATAAGGAGAACTTGAAGCTTTCCATGATCCCCGAGCAGCAGGCCGCGGTCGAAGCGAACGGCGGACAGTACCGCTGGGGTTCAGGCGAAGTCAAGATCACGAGCATCACGGCATCAGGCCCTGACGGAGTCGGTAAGAGACTATTCGAGGTTGGTACCGACGTGTACTTCAAGGTACATTACCATGTCGAGAAGCCCATCAAGGACGCGGTCTTCGGCATAGGATTCTTCAGAAATTCAGGCGAGAACCTCTACGGCACCAACACGAGGATCGACGGCAAGCCGAACTTCGATATCGACGAGGACGGCGAGTTCACGATAATCATGAGGAAGATCCCGCTGATGCCCGACCAGTACACGGTCAGCTTCTCGATAGAATACGGCGACGGAGTTCCGGTCGACTACTGGAAGGACGCGCTTAAGATAGACACTTACAGGCAGACGCCTGACGTCGGAGGCTTCTTCATGGAGCACGACTGGGAATACGAGGTTAAGGGGCAGGACAATGGCTGAGACTAACGGAATCGACGTAACGAAAATAATGGAGCAGATCCGTCAGGACATAAAGGAGAGCGGGGCAGACAGGATCCCTCTCTCGTTCCAGGACAGCAACTCAACAGAAGCTTCAACACTCGACGAGGCCGTAAGATACCTCGCCTATAACTACGAAGTAACCGCTTACCAGATGCTCGAAGGCAATAAGCTTAAGAGATTCTTCAAGAAGTGCATCCGTAAGGCGGGTTCATTCTTCGTCCTTCCCATAGTTGCCCAGCAAAACAAGCTCAACTACCACTACTACATGGTCTGCGAGGCCGTGAAGAACCAGAAGAACGAGATCGCGGATCTTAAGAAGACCCTCTCAGACCTCGAATCCAAGGTTGACGCATTGGAGAAGAAAGCATGACAGGAAGGGAACTCTTCGCATCAGAAGCAACGAAGAGGGGTACGGTGACCCTCCCCGTAAACTTCGACGACATCTCCGTCCTCATGGGCTTATCCATGGAGGACTCCATCACGAGAGAGATCCAGTACATCGAAGAGAACAAGAAGGTAGTTCCGCAGTACACATCATTAGCTAAGAAGCTTGGAGGTATGTTCTACGGCTTCTACTACAACCCCTGCGTCTATGCGCAGAACGACATAAACGATAAGCTTCTTACAGTCCTTAAGGAATTCCGCGAGCAGGAGAAGATCAAGCAGGATCTGTTCTCGAGAATCAACGTCCTTCAGGACAGACTGGATGAACTTACATGAGGATATTCCAGGTCCTGACAACGCTCTCGAGAGGAGATGCCGTAAGTAACGACACCCTCGCGATCCAGAAGCTTCTTAAGGCGAACGGCATCAAGTCCGTGATCTACGCCGAGCACTTAGACCCCAAGTTCATAAGTAAGACTATAAAGCCTTACCACGTTCTTCCTAAGATCCGTAAGGGCGACCTCATGCTCTACCACTTATCGACAGGCACGGTTCTTAACGAGAAGATCAAGGATCTTCCCTGCAGGAAGATAGTCATCTACCACAACATGACCCCGCCGGATTTCTTCGTGCCCTACTCGGGCGCCGCGGCGAAGCTTTGCTCGCAGGGCATAGAAGAAGCAATCTCCCTTAAGGACACATTCGACGCAGGCATCAACGACTCGTCGTTCAACATGCACCAGTTAGTAGGCTACGGCTACAGATGCCCCATGAAGGTGTGCCCGATCCTCGTCCCGTTCGAGGACTACGCGAAGGAACCCGATGCTGCGCTTCTTGAGCAGATGGGAGGTCCTGCGGCCGCCAACAACCACGAGGTCAAGAATATCCTCTTCGTAGGACGAATCGTTCCGAATAAGAAGCCCGAGGACATCATGACGATGCTCTATGCGTACCGCCAGATGTACAAAGAGCCCGTAAGATTAATACTTGCAGGTTCCACGCAGGGGATGGAGAAATATACGGCAAGGCTCAGGCTCTATGCGAAGAAGCTCGGTCTCGATGACATCATCTTCACAGGTCACATCACCTTCCCGCAGATACTCGCCTACTACCGCTCGGCTGACGCATTTGTTCAACTCTCCGAGCACGAGGGCTTCTGCGTACCGCTTCTTGAGGCGATGTACTTCAGGATCCCGATAATAGCCTATAACTCCTGCGCTATGCCCGAGACGCTGGGCGGCACAGGACTTCTCATAGAAGACAAAGACCCCGCCTTAATGGGACAGGCTCTCCACGAAGCACTCTTCAACGAGGAACTAAGGAAGAAGATCTTAGAAGAGCAGGATGAGAGACTTAAGTACTTCTCCTACGAGAACGTCTCGAAGATGTTCATGGAGCAGCTTAACGGCTTCAGGGAGGCGCTTCGATGAAGGTCTGCTTCGTAGTACAAAGATACGGCCTCGAGGTCAACGGAGGAGCCGAAGCATACACCCGTGAGGTGGCTGAGCACCTCGCACAAATGCCGGGCTATGAGGTCTCGTGCCTTACGACCTGCGCGGTCAATTACCAGACATGGAAGAACGAGTACGAACCCGGTGTAACAATGTTAAACGGCGTAAAAGTCGAGCGTTTGAGCAATTCGGCAGAGCGCGACGTAAATTCATTCAATAAACTCTCCGAGAAGGTCCTGGGCGCCGCAGCGGCAAGACAGCCCCTCCCGAAGGACAAGGAAGAAGACTGGATGACGAAGCAGGGACCCTGCTGTCCTGATCTTCCGAAGAGGCTTCAGGAGATCCGAGACGACTACGATGTCTTCGTCTTCGTATGCTACCTTTATTACACGACATACTTCGGTCTGCCGATAGTTAAGGACAAGGCAATATTCATCCCGACCGCACATGAGGAGACTCCGATACACCTCGGGATCTTCGAGAACATGTTCACGCTTCCGAAGGCCTTCTACTATAACACCGTAGAGGAGAAGGAACTTACGAACAAGCTGTTCCCGACATCCCTTACCAAGCCCGATAACGGGGGTAAGGGCGGAGTCGGCGTTGAGCTCCCCGAGGGAATAGACGCAGAGAACTTCAGACAGAAGTACGGACTAGACAACTTCATGCTCTATGTGGGCCGAATCGATGAGAACAAGTGCTGCCCGGAGCTCTTCAAATACTTCGCTGAATATAAGAATAGACATCCGAACTCCAACCTGAAGCTCGTCCTGATGGGTAAGCCCGTATGCGAGATCCCGAAGAGGGACGACATAATCTCCCTGGGCTTCGTCAGCGAAGAAGACAAATTCTCAGGTTTGGCAGCATGTAAGTTCCTCGTGCTCCCTTCGAAGTTCGAGAGCCTCTCAATCGTAGTTCTCGAGGCCATGAAGATGAATAAGCCCGTTCTCGTATCTGCAGACTGTCCGGTCCTTAAGGGCCATGCCACAAGATCCAATGCGGGACTTTACTATTCAGGCTTCCTCGAGTTCGAGGGCTGTGTGGAGTACCTTATAAACAACCCGGAAACAGCAAAAACAATGGGAATAAACGGCGTCTCCTATGTTGACACTGACTACTCATGGTCCGCGATCTGCGACGGCTGGGACAAGCTTATAACGCAGGTAGCGGGGACAGAGTTTACAGAATAATAACCAAATATTCCGAATATTTTTGTTTGTATATATAGTACTCACATCGTATAATACCTACGATATTTCAAGTTTGGGGCATATATTGTGAGTAAAAGGAAAACTTCGTCACTGGCGCAGAGTTGGGCCATTAGGGCTGCCATCGTAGCTCTTCTCGATATAATCATCATCGCCGTGGCATTCATGGCGGCATTTCTTCTTAGATTCGATTTCCAGTTCTCTGTAATACTTCACAGTTATGTCCATGCATACCAGCTGGTTGTCCCCGTTGTCTCAATATTCGCACTCGTCGTATTCTGGTGCTTCAAGCTTTACCACAGTATCTGGACCTATGCATCGATCGATGAGCTCATCCGCATGATGCTTGCATGGGGAGTCTTGGGACTTATAGGTCTTACATTCGTAATTGTTGATTCCAGCATTAACGGAGCAAGAACCGTACCTATCTCCGTCTGGATAATGGGTATGTTCTTCGCAGCCATCGGAACTACCGCCAACAGATTCATTTACCGCTTGATAAGACACATAACAAGTTCAGGTTCGTCTTCCGGCAAGGCTAAGCGCAACGTCATGGTAATCGGTGCGGGTGCCTGCGGCAAGGACGTAATACACGAGTACAAGATGAGCGAGAACCTGACATCCAAGGTCTGCTGCATAATCGACGATAACCCTGAGAAGAAGGGCAGAATGCTCGAAGGTGTCGAGATCGTCGGCAACCGTAACGATATCCCGAAGATGGTCGGCAAGTACGACATCGACGATATCGTATTCGCGATTCCTGCTGCGACGGGACTTGAGCGTAAGGATATCCTCAACATATGCTCCAACACAGGCTGTAAGGTGCGCGTTATCCCCGGTATCTACCAGCTTGTAGACGGTACGGTATCATTGAAGAAAACCCGTGACGTACAGATCGAAGACCTTCTCGGGCGAGACACAGTTAAGACCAATATGGAAGGCATCAGAAACTACATTAACGGTAAGGTCGTAATGGTAACGGGCGGAGGCGGATCCATAGGCTCCGAGCTTTGCCGCCAGATAGCGAAGGCAGACCCGAAGCTTCTCATAATCTTCGATATCTACGAGAATAACGCATTCTGGATAGATCGCGAGCTAAGAGCGAAGTACGGCGAGAAGCTTAACATGATCGCACTCATCGGCTCCGTCCGTAACACGAACCGCGTCAACTCGGTAATGGAGACATACCACCCCGACATCATCTTCCATGCGGCTGCACATAAGCACGTTCCGCTCATGGAGGACTCTCCTAACGAGGCCATCAAGAACAATGTCGGCGGCACATATAAGATGGCAGAGGCAGCATTAAGGTGGGGAGTACAGAGGTTCGTTCTCATCTCCACTGACAAGGCAGTCAACCCGACCAACATCATGGGTGCATCCAAGCGTATCTGTGAGATGGTAGTCCAGATGATGGACAGACGCGCGCAGAAGCAGTTCGACGCGGGAGAAGTCAAGGTAAGGACCAACTTCTCAGCAGTTCGATTCGGCAATGTAATCGGCTCGAATGGCTCCGTTCTTAAGATATTCGAGAAGCAGATAGCAATGGGAGGTCCCGTCACAGTTACGGATAAGAACATTATCCGCTACTTCATGACCATCCCTGAGGCTGTGGCACTCGTAATGGAGTCCGGCGTATATGCGAGGGGCGGCGAGATCTTCGTACTCGATATGGGCGACCCGGTCAAGATCGACGACGTCGCGAGGAAGATGATCAAGCTCTCAGGTTACGTGCCTGACGTAGACATCAAGGTAGAGTATACGGGTCTTCGCCCGGGCGAGAAGATGTACGAGGAGCGCCTCATGGACGAGGAAGGCTTAAGGCAGACCGAGGAGAACCCTGAGATCTCCATAGCCGAGCCTATCAAGATGGACGACGAGTGGGTCGCAGAGAAGCTTGTTAAGCTCGATGAAGCTGCGAAGGAAGAAGTCAGCAACATAAGAGAACTCGTAGCCGAGATAGTGCCTACATATAAGCCGAATAAGAAGTAATTCATTATCGAATAGTACAAAAATAACCACAGAAGCGGAGCGTGAGCTCCGCTTCTGTGGTTAAGATGTATTGAAAGTATATACTTGTGAATGTATAATGTATGCAGAATAAATACAAATATATGTATAAACGGGGGTGACTGCTATGGCTGAACAGATATTGGTTCAATTCAGAGTGGATAAAGATCTTAAGCAGGAAGTTGCCGAGATATATGATGAGCTTGGTATGGATCTTCCTACTGCACTGAGGATGTTTATGAAGAAGAGTAAGCAGGCTCGAGGGCTTCCTTTTGAAGCGGTGTTACCTGAAAGCAAGTGTTGCAGGACGGACTTCAGAGCGGCTTTTGACGAACTGCGTTCTGAAGCAATGGATCTGGACGAAGTGAATCTAGATGAGATCAATGCGGAAATAGTTGCCTCCAGAGCGGAGCGTAAGAAGTGACATGATCTATGCTGTAATTGATACTAATGTATTGGTATCATCACTGCTTACTAAGAATGAAGATGCTGCAACCGTTCGCGTGATGCATGCTGTTACTGATGGAATCATTACTCCCTTGTATCATATGGCGATGTTGTTGGAATATGCGGAGGTGTTGAGTCGCCCCAAATTCGGATTCAGCGAAACTCGAATCAATGCCGTAATGAAGATGATGATCAAGTATGGAGTACAGGTTTTTCCTAAGCCGACGGGCGAGATTCTGGTTGATATGGATGATCTTATATTCTATGAGGTGGCAATGGAAAAGAGAGATGATGGTTCATATCTTGTTACGGGTAATAAGAAACATTATCCAGTAAGAGATTTTATTGTAACCCCCTCACAGATGTTGGAGATAATCGATAACTACAGCGGTGGTAATTAGTATACCTTCGTAAATATGGGCATCATCAGTATAGTTGACGTGAATACAAACTAACAGGGGCGCCGCTGGCTCCCCTGTAATGCTCTTTATGATACAATCCATTAAGAAAACAATACTCAGCAAAGGAATCTGTCTAACTAATCATGTGGTGCGTCATCCAGGTCTTAACCGGTAAGGAAGAGAAGATACGTCACGCATGCGAGAAATACATAGACAGTGACATCCTGGATGAGACCTTCATACCGTTCAGGAAATGCAGAAGGAAGCGTAACGGAGTCTGGAAAGACGAGAAGACCGTACTCTTCCCGGGATACGTATTCCTGATAACAGAACACCCCAACGAGCTTTATGACCAGCTTCGAAGAGTTGAAGGCATGACCAAGCTCCTACGGGCCGATCGCACTATACTGGAACTTACCAGAAACGAGGAAGAGCTCCTCATTAACCTCGGAGGCGAGAACCACATCGTGGAGATGTCCTACGGCTATATAGAAGGCCAGAAAGTCACCATAACCCAAGGTCCCCTTAAGGGATTCGAGGGCGAGATCCGTAAGATAGACCGCCACAAGAGATCCTGCATCGTAGAAATTGATATGTTCGGCCAGAGAACCAGAATGACCGTGGGACTTGAGATAGTGGAGAAGAGGTGATCATATGACCTGTGGGCGCAATACTGTACTGGATATCACTAAAGCGATTGGCATAATCCTAATGGTTATGGGGCATCTGCACTTCAGTGAGGATGTCTTTGGCAAGTACATTTATGCGTTTCACATGCCGCTGTTCTTTATTGTGTCTGGTATGTTATTTAATCAGGCTAAGACTCTTAGGGACACGTTAGTATCGAGATCAAGGTCACTGCTTATTCCGTACGTTATCTTTGGAAGCTTCTACAGCGCTATATTCATATTGAAGTCGATGCTGGCGGGGAAGGCGGATGCGGTAGCGTCAACGCTGAAGGTGTTTTTCTTGTACCCCGTGGATAAAGTGCCGTACGAGAGCGCGCTGTGGTTTCTGCCCGCGATGTTTATAACGAGCGTCGCCTACGCTGGGCTGAGGAAGGTCATGGATATTAAGTGGGCGACGGTGGTGACGGTCGCTTCCGGCGCGATCGGGTTTATCTACCCGCATCTTACTGACGTGAGGCTGCCGTGGGGAATCGATACCGCATTGGTCGCGCTGCTGTTCTTCCACACGGGGTGCCTTATGAAGCACTGTAATTTGGTTGAGCGGATCAAGGCGCTGAGGCGGAAGAGTACCTGGCTGTTACTGGTGCTGACGGCAGCGGTGTTCGCGCTAAACATCTTCCTGGTCTTTATGAATGACAAGGTGAACCTGCGAAAAGTCGAGTACGGCAACCCACTGCTTGCTTATGTTAACGCGGTCGCGGGGACGGTTATTTGTATTCTTATCGCGATTTTGATCGATAGCTTCGCGCACGAGACCGGGTTCAAGGCCCTGCTGTGCCGGATTAGCGAAGTCTCCATCGTGTTTATTTGTATCAACCATAACGTGATACACTTGTTCCAATTCCTGTTATCTTTTATAGGCTCCGGTGTCTTCGGCATAATTCTCATCACGCTGCTGAGCATCAGCCTGATACTTCTTGTAGGTCACCTAATCGACAGGACGCCGATTAGGGTTGTGATCGGGAGGAAGTAACGGGGCAGGGAGGACTAAAGAGTTGCTAAAATATGGTTTAGTAAACTGTGTTTTAGTAAAAGAACGATTGGTGTTCAGGTGAATGATAAGAATCCCCCACAAAAGCGGAGCGTGAGATCCGCTTGTCTTGTTGAAGATTGCTGATGCTAATAATTATCGCATGTTATAATAAGGTCAGTTATGAGGTCTTACTATGAACGATAAGGATAAAGATTATTACATTAGTTTGATTGATGAACTTAGGAAACTCCCCACGGAGACGGAGTGGGTTGAGTTTAAAACTAATAATGATGAACCTCATGTCATAGGTGAGTATATTTCATGTTTGACTAATTCTGCGGCATTACACGAGAAAGAAATGGCATATACCACAGAAATGTACATGTATTCTATCCTAAAGAGGAAGTAACTGTTACAATTAGTCTATATTCGGTATTCCAAAGGGAATAACAAGGCATGTTGAAAACAGCGGAGATTAGTCGGTTTTTTGAAGTTGGTGGAGCTGGCGTGTGATTGTCTTATAGAACATAGGAGAATAATCTATGTACGTTGCTTATAAATATTCCCCATCTAATTATTACTATAACCAGTATTTTAATAAATATTTGTCTGACGGACAGAGTATTTATGACGATCATCAAAAGCATGTTAGAGAGTGTCTTTCTGACTATATTTCTACTGATGGCGTAATTAATGGTTCTGAGTTGCGCGAGAATTGGTTTTCTATAGAGACTACTGATATTTTTATTTCACATTCTCATAAGGATATTAACAAAGTTAAAGCTTTTGCCGGATGGCTTTATAATAAATTTAGACTAACATCATTTGTCGATTCGTGTGCTTGGGGATATTGTGATGACTTGTTAAACATAATCGATAAGAAATACTGCTATAAAAAGGAAAAAGGAACATATAATTACAATTTAAGAAACTATACAACCGCTCATGTCCACATGATGTTAGCTACCGCCATTGTAGAAACCATGAATCGTTCTGAATGTGTAATATTCTTTAATACTCCCAATTCAATTGTAATGAGCGATCAATTGTCATTTATAAATAGTAAAGATTACGAAAAGACCACATCACCATGGATTTTTTATGAACTTACTATGATCTCGAAAATGAATCGTGTTAAGCCCATTAGAAAAACATCCGTACTGTCACATACTGATTATAAAAAACGAGATAATCTTAATATCCAATATGACGTATCTGATATTATAGAAACTATACCAATAATAGATGATAATAGACTAATAAGATGGAGTGATCACCATAATAAGTGTTGCCATCCATTAGATGAATTGTATAGTATTATGGGTTCATGATGTTAATAAGTAATCCCCTGAAGTAGGCAAACTTCAGGGGATTACTTCATGTCAGCTTCGCTGTTATGTTTATGAAATCATCTTTGTGAGAGACAATTGCATTCAACACAATTATAGAGGGGCTTTATTATTGATCGCATCTTCAATTAAGTCTTCAATATTGTCGCTAATGTCTCTATAAACATTCTTGCTTAGTGTGAAGACGGAATCAAAACACTCAACATATTTAGATAATCTTTCTCCACTGTTAGTGAACACTGAATGAAATGGATTAGCACCTTTGTCAGTTTGTTCTCCATTCTGATCTTCCAAGTTGTGAATATATATTCCGACAATACCTTTATTAAGCTCATATGCCTTCTCTATCTCGTACTTAATCCATTTTCTTGTTGAAGTTGTTTTGCCAATTAAAACTACAACACAAGAGCGCTTTGCCATTTGTTCATCAATCCACGCTTTGATTTTAGTATCACTTTTTTCTTTAACTTCTTCCCAGTCACTGTCTGAAAAAGTAGAGTCTTCGCTTACTTTTCTCAAATTGCGTACTTGCGAAGCTCTCCAACAATCCTTGTTGTACTCGAAACTAAAAAAGACTTGACGTTTAGGCATGTATTATCTCCATACTATATAATTTCACAAAACTTAAGTATAAAAACAACTACTAACATAAGTATCATCATAGGATAGAATAAATATATACTAGGAGACTTTATACAATCTCTAATTCTTGCTTTTGCCTGTTTGAGTTCTTGGGGATTATTAGTTAATCTCATTGAGAAATCAATCTTATGCTTATCCTCGCGAACTTGGTCAAACAAATAACGAAACTGTCTCTCCAATCTTAAGTAATACAAATCCAAGATTAGAAACGTGACTACCGGTAAAAATGATAAAGCTAGCACTGCAATGTTCATTGTTGAGTACGATATTAATGATAATCCAGATACAATAGTGGCAGTAAATCCCTTGAAAATTGAAGATATGGTAGACATCCTTGAAATTGGTTCTTGAAGCAGTTGTAAGTATTCAGTTTTGCCATCCATAGTAATAACCTCCAAGTTAATAGATAATTGTAGTTTATCATCTATCCAATAACTTTCCTGTTAACAGACAAAGAACAATTAGAATCAAATTGATTAAATCAGATTAGGAGATAGTTAGTTGAATTGTATCAATAATAGAAACATAGAATCTACAGCTGCAACCCCGCATGGTTTATGTAACGGATCAGACTTCACAGTAAAGCCTGCTTCGCACATCCTGTGGATGCTACGGGCTTGACAGCTTCGACCTGATCTGTGTTGGGTCACTAAGCGAGGTTGCAGCATCTTGCAGGACTGTAAGGAAGAGTGAGCCGGAAGCGCAGACTGTGACTAGGCCTGCGGGATTAGTAACACGAAGAACTACTACTTGGATTAGTAGCCGCTAAAGACGTTAGGTATAAAGAGCATAAGAACGGACAAGGGCGCCGCAGGCGCCCTTGTCCGTTCAATGTGATATAATCCATACTCTTCCCTGGTTATGTATTCCTGATCACAGAACATCCGGATGACCATAGTTCCAGAGATAGTGGAGGAGAAGTAATCTTCTCATTCTTTGTATTCTTCTAATATATATATTATAATCAAAGTTCGGAAATGGCAGCCAATCATCGCTCCGCCGTGTTGACTGCTGTGCCATAAGGCACGTAAAGATCGTATCGAACAGCATTCGATATGTGGAAGAGTGTACGAGAAATTCGGGGGAAATAAGAATAGACTACATCATCAGGGCTAACTGCATACCAATATGGTTCTTCGCCGTGGCTGCGCTTGCTGCCATTACAGCGGGAATCTTATCCAAGAAATGGTCAGGCGGGTTTCTGATAGGTTATGTTCTGATAATCCTGGGTGAGACGGTAGTATTCAGAACACATTCAGTACGTCAGGTTTTCCAACCACAACTCTTCTGGTCCTATGAAGTATGGGATATCCAGAAAGAACAGATACTTGCAAATATATTGGCTTATATCCCTCTGGGTTTGATAGCAGGAAAACTGTGGAGATGGAAAGGCCTCTTGGCAGGATTAGGACTATCGGTCACATCTGAACTGCTTCAGCTGATCACACACAGAGGCCTGTTTGAGTTTGACCCTGGAGAGATATTAGGGACAACTCGCCTCAGCCCTTATAAATCAAGGGTTTCGGGACTTTGATAAAGTCGATTGTACTATTTTGGGTCATTTTAGACCATAGAACAATCGCTAGCGAAACTACGAATCTAACTTGAGTAAGTTAAGCGTCTCAATGTAAATCCATAGCAGCCTTTTCCTATCGTCATCAAGATTTGTGTAGAAATCGATAAGACGAAGTACCTGAGGATCGAAGGAACCGGAGAAGTCAAAAGGTGCTGAGGGCATCTTATCAATATCACCCTCAAGCAGGAACTCAGGAGTAACCTGAAGAACATTACAGATCGTCATGATCCTATCAGCCGTTGGAGAAGTGTTCTTACGTTTCCAATCTGAGATAGTGCTATAAGAGATACCGGTAAGTTCAGAAAAAGCCTTCTGAGACAAGTGGCGTTCCTTCATTATCTGAAAGATACGTTCGCTAATGGACATGGATGAAGCCTCCTTTCATAGAATACGCATATACACAAAATGATATATGTAAAGTCATTATAGCTGGTGTGCCAGAGGCAGTCAATAGAAATTTGCGAAAAAACGCTAAATAAATTGCGCAAATACAATATGGAATATAGACCAACAAATGAAGCGGGGCGAGAGCTCCGCTTCTTTTTGTTTCCTGCATTGTCCAGGCAAATGATCACTGTGGCTGAAAGGATAATAGGGAAAAACCAACACTCATTTAATTGCGTTTTAGCAAATTAGAGGAATAATGCAAGGCAAAATAGAGGATGTTCAATAAGTAAAATAGAGTCTACACCGTTCAACATAGAAGAGATGATCGTAGGCAGATGGATGACATCACTGGTCGATGGTGAACCGGCATTGACCAACGATAGAACTGTATTTACCGTTGTTTCACCATCTGAGGTTTATTCCAGTGTATCCCGTATGAATGTTGTTGATATGCCTTGGCATGAACCTGAATTATCAGAGTTTGCGATTAGCGGAAACGTCTTTTCATTTACTGATTATCCCGAAGAGGGTGTATCGGTAACGATGACGGTACGACATATACTGCTACGTTCGAGATGACGCGGGTAGCAGAATAAGTTAAGTTTTCAGGACGGAACACAAAAGCAGGAATTAAACAATCCAAGGACCTGGCATCATGTCGGGTCCTTTTCTGTCCCAATAATGAAACCTTAAGGCTCCTATAATGATACTCATGGAAGACTATAAAACAGGACAAAG
>OMWK01000010.1 GCA_900314745.1 uncultured Eubacteriales bacterium
TATTTTTGGGAAAGATAGTCGCTTCCATAACCTTCGCAATGCTTCTCGTAAATCTCTTTCTTCAATTCAAAACTGTATTTCATATAAAAACCCCCGAAGCTTGTCCAACTTCAGGGGTTCACTTCACATCTTCCGGGCTTCTTAATCAGTTCAATCTAAATCGTATCGGTTAAGATATGACAGAAGGCTTCTTGGAAGCGATGAAGCAAACGCCTGCGCCTACAAGAGCTACGATAGAAACAACTGCACTTACGAGTGAATCATAACCTGTCTGAGCGGATGTGATGCCGTTGTTCTCTTCCTGTGCCTCAGCCGTAGGAACGGAAACAGCAGAACCGGGCTCGTCGCTCTTAACTACGAATACAACAGAACAGAGGTGGTTGAAGAGAGCACGTACTACTGTGCCGTCCTGCTGGAACCATGCCTGATCCCAGGACTGTGTAGCATCGTTCCAGTAAAGAACTGCAAGCACCTCGGAATCAGTATTACGTACGAATGTAACGAGCAGTGAGCTGTTGCTTGCAAAGTACTGATCGTTAACGACCGTTCCTGCAAGATTAACGATATCAACATCAACTGCGTCAAGTGAGCATTCGTAGATAACGTCGCCGACCGCATCAGCTGCAGCATCGGGAAGAACCTCCAATGCGTGATCTGTGGGATCAGGGTCTGAAATACGAACGTAGTAACCATCTACGCTGGCATTAGGGACGATATCCTGACCGTGAGGCTCAGGGCTCTCTTCGGCCAATACGGGTACTGCCATAGTAAACATAATCGCAATAGCAGCAAGTGTTGAAACTAATTTCTTCATATAGCGCTCCTTTCAATTCCCCCAACAAATCAAAGGTCAGACGTCAATGACGCCATGACCAAAAATCTTCTTGTATTGTTCCCCTCCAAACAGGTCGACAAGATAAGGACCCGGTCCGTCTCCGGATCAGAAGGGAGATGATCCTCATTAATATAGCTACCTATTTCCCTCATTGTCAATAATGAATTGAAAAAAGTCTCATATAATATGGGATCCTGCATATCATTATAATACAGAATGTGCTGATTGTTAAATGGCACAGCGGCAAAAACTGCGTATTCAAGCGTTCCTTCAGGGGTATAAAGTCTGATTATAGGGTCCGAATCGAGGAATTCGGGGTCGGAAAAGTAGTTTTGGAGGTGTCCAAACATAAGATTTCCGGCATTCATGTGGTGTCCGTAGAGGATTGTGACCGGATCGTTAAGATCTGTTGAATTATATGTTGCCTCTGAGAAAATGGCTCCTCCGGCCGAATATTCCCTGTCGGAATTCCTCCTCAAATAGTATGTATCATCATCGGGATGCTGGACTACCGGATAGGAGATATCGGTTCCGGGAATCTCGAGCCAGGCGTAGATATCAGGGTTGATTGCCTGAAGGGCCGCAAAGTCGATGACAAGATCTCCCGAGTCGTCTGTCTCAACATCGGACGCGTAGTCGGGATTTACGACCTCTCCGCCGTCCAAAGAGACTTCCTGAACCTCTATCGCTGCCCTTCCAAGCTGTTCCGTCGTAAGATTCTTCGGTGAGTAAGCGTCAAGAAAGAACTTAACACCGAAGAACACAGCTACGCCGAGAAGCAGGAATCCCGCGATCGTAAAGAGTGTCTTTCTCATTATACATTCCCTCTTTCCAAGTATTTGCCGTAAGCATCGTATATAAGCTTCTCGTTCCTTCTGATGTGCTTCAGGGCGCCGCTTCCGAGCTTCTTCTCGATCGCGTCTACGGCCGGCCTCATGTTGGGGGCCCTTGTAGTCAGATTATGCGCGTCTGAACCCATAAAGTCTATTGTCTCATCAGAAAGCATCCTGAAAGCCTTCTTTCTGGTCTTCGGATTTAAGAAGAATGATGCGTTGCACTGAATGAGTATCCCCGTATCCATAAGATCCTGAATCTTACCCTTTGGCTGGTCCTTGATATACCTCTCGATGTGGGCCGCGACGGGGTACAGCCCCATGTCCCTGATCTCGGAGATCTCCCTTATCATGTAGTCAGACCAGTCCTGGAACGGCATTTCGATGAGGAGGAGCCGTGTGCCCTGAAGGCAGAATCTTCTTAAAACCTCGCAGGCACTCAGCCCCCTGTAGTAGTAAACTTCCGCTCCGAGAATAATTGACGGGTAAGCTTCGGGGCCGCCGGGCGTGTTCTTCAGGGCATCCATAAGGGAGGCATAAGCCGTGTCTCTCTTCTCGAGAAACCTGTCGGGACTATTGGAGTCTGCATAGAAATGCGGCGTGGCGCACACGAGATCAACACCCTGTTCCCTCCACATATCGAGCATACCGACAGACATACTGATATCCTGACTTCCGTCATCGATACCCGGGATAAGATGTGAGTGAAAATCAAGCATGATCAGACGCGGTTATTATGCTCTGTATTCCTTCTTGTAGTATTTACTGTAGCCCTTGTAGTACTTCTTCTTGTAATTCTCGGCATTCGTATAGATGAAGCCGATTACCTTGGCATTAACGAGCCTTAACTGTCTCATTGTATTTGCAAGTCCGCGCTTGGAAGCGTGCTCGTTCCTTACTACGACTGCGATTCCCGAGACATAGTGGGAGATTACAAGAGCATCGGTAACGACATTGATAGGGGGCAGGTCGATGATGATGATATCGTAGAAGCCCTTCAATGTGTTCAACAGATGCTGCATTCTGGTGGACTGCATAAGCTCCGAAGGGTTCGGAGGAATGTTACCTGCCGTAATTACGTCGAACTTAACCGGATTCGGATCGTTGCTTCTCCGGAAGGATATCCTCTGTATCGCATCGGATATCGAATCGAGTCCTGCGAGAAGTGTCGAGAGTCCCGGAGTCTTCTTAAGCTTAAGTCTGTTAGCGAAGTTAGGGATACGCATGTCGCCTTCGATAAGAAGAACACGGTTGTTCGCTTCCGCAAGAGTATATGCGAGGTTGATGGAAGTCAGCGACTTGCCCTCGCCCTGGAATGTCGATGTAATGCCGAGAACGTGGCACTTCTCATCAGCAGGAAAAGAGAACAGGAGATTAGTTCTAAGAAGCTTATATGCCTCGGAAGCCGCGAAGTTCAGATGAGGACCGATCATGGTCTTCATCTCGTTAGCGAATCCGGAAGAAGCGGGGTTTTCCTTCTTCTTAGCCATTGCCATTCTCCTTCCTTGTGAATTCGTTATCTATTGCCTTGGCGGCAGCAGAACTGTACGAACTGTAGCTTCCGTACTTGGAATAGCTGTAACCCTTGGAATTACCGGTTATAAGGTCAGGAACTACAACAAGCAAAGGTACGTCGGGATAGTTCTGTGTAAGGTAATCTTCACTGTGGATGCTGTCGTCGAGCAGATATCTGATGATGAGGATCGCGCAGATAAATACGAATCCGACGAGTGCGCCGATTGCAGCGTTCTTGGTGTAGCTCGGTGAGCTTCTCGTTGAAGGAACAACTGCGTAGTCAACGATCTTAACGTCACTGCCGTTAACGATCTCGGAAATCTTGTCAGGAAGGATCAATGCGATCGTGTTCGCGATCTTCTCGGCTTCCTGGGGAGAATCTGCAGTAATCGTGATACTGAAGATCTCGGTGTTATTAACTGCGGCCGCGTTGATACGGCTGTACAATTCGTTATATGTATAATTTGTTCCTGATTCCTCGATTACGTCATTAAGCACTCTTCTTGACTTAAGGATTACGACATATGTATCTACGAGCTTCTGGGCTGCAGAGAGGTCTGCGGTGGAAATCGAGAAAGATGCGCTGCCGACAGAGACATTGGAGTTGTTTACATAAAGGAGTGTGCTCGCAGTGTACTGGGGCTTAACGAATCCGTATGTGATTCCGAATGCCGCACCGGCACCTATGATTACTACAATAATGATCAGCCATAACTTGCTGAGCAATACCTGTGCAAGTTCAAGCAGATCAATCTCAAATTCTTCAGACTTCTTCTCGTTCATCGCTCTAATATACTACACTTTTTATTACAGTTCCATAATGTAACTGTATCTTTTTCTGTCCAGAAGAGGTTCCTGATCCTGGTTCGGCTTGCCATATTCGAGCTTGGGATACACGTAAGTGGGCTCTGTAATTCTGACTTCCACGAACTGCGGCCCCTCCGCGTCGAAAAGGCTGTCGTCTATATCCTCGACTTTCCCAATGCATTTGTAAGGTATCTTATACGCAGCCGCAATGGCTCCGAAGTCGGGTACGGTATATCCGCCTGAAGGCACGGTCTGAACGTAATTGTCCTCAAAATACATCTCCTGGAAATGCCTGATCATGCCGAGTGCCGAGTTATTGAACAGGATTATCTTGACCGGGAGGTTCTCCCTCGCTATGGTCTGAAGCTCCTGTATGTTCATCTGGATTCCGCCGTCGCCCTGGAATGAATAGACGGCCTTGCCGTCAGCAAGTGCACAGCCGATGGCTGCAGGGAGTGAATATCCCATTGCTCCGTGTCCGCCGGAGAAGAATATCCTCTGACCGTCCTTGACCTTGAATGACTGGGCAACCCAGACCTGGTTCTGTCCGACGTCAGTGGTAATTACCGAATTCTCCGGGATGAGCTCGCTTATTCTGCTCACATACTTATTGGGAAGTCTGTCGTCTATATCCTTAAGTTCTTCCCTGATCTTCCTGCAGACGTCATTCCATCCGGTAAGATCACGGGTATCTGCCTCAAGCAGAGTGTCGAGAACATCGTTTACGTCCGCATGAATCTGAATCTCGTCGTCGTGAACGCGAAGGCTTAATTCGCCCGCATCAATCTCAACTCTGACTATCACTGCATCCGGTGCGAAGTTCTCTCTTCTGGCTCCGGTCTGTCTGACGTCGAGTCTCGCGCCGAGACTTATTACCAGGTCACTCTTGGCGACTATGAAGTTGGCGGTTCTTGTTCCGTAAGCTCCGATGAAGCCGTAGGAATCCTTCGCCGTATCAACCGCGAGCATGGTCGTGACAACCGGGATATCGTGCTTACGGATGACTTCGTTGAACTTATCCGCGGCATTCGATGTCTTGATGCCCGAACCTGCGAGTATTACCGGTCTTGAAGCCTTGCTTAAGGCTTCCTTCAGTTTATCGAATGAAGTATCCCTGTTATAGACGGGTGCTTCGAATCCCTCCATGGACTGAGGGTCGATGTCTGCCCTGAATATGTCCATCGGGATATCGAGAAGAACCGGACCTCTTCTTCCTTCCTGTGCGATGTAGAAAGCGTAATCGAGATACCACTTAAGCTTTGTCGCATCGGTTATCCTTACGGCGTACTTCGTTACGGGGGAGACTATCGACACGATGTCGGTCTCCTGGAAACCTCTCTGCCTTACGCCGAGTTCGCCCTTGTATTCAAAGGTGTTGACTTGTCCCGTGATGAAGAGGGTAGGGATGGAATCAAAGTAAGCATTGCAGATGCCGGTGATGAGGTTGGTCGCTCCGGGACCGCTCGTGGCATAAGCCACGCCTACCTTGCCCGTAGTCTGTGCATATCCGCAGGCTGCAAATGCCGCACCCTGCTCGTGATAGGTGACATGAGTCTTAATGGGAAACTTGCTCAGCGAATCCATAAGATGAGTAACCATGCCTCCGGGATACCCGAAGACATCGGTTATATTCTGCCTGAGCAGATACTCAACTATGTAGTCTGAAGCTTTCATTATGTTTTATTCTAACACAGAGCCTCAGATGCCGAAGAGAGCCTTTACTTCGTCCTTGTTGACCTCGGATCCTATTACGCAGAGCTTGCCTGTAACATCAGCTGCGCCTGTTCTTACGGATGTCTCGCCGGGCACGTAATCGAAGTGAATCCAATTGCCGTCCTCACCTGCGACGATACCCTTGGCACGAAGGATCATGCCGTACTTGGAAGTCTCGTCAAGAGCCTTAAGAGCGGATTCGATGCCGTCCTTCGTGAACTTCTTGGATGTCTCGAAGCCGATGGAATCGAAGACTTCATCTGCATGATGGTGATGATGATCCTCACCGCAGTGGCAGACTCCGTGCTCGTGATCGCAGTTACTGTGATCCTCGTGGTCGTGATCGTGGTCATGCTCGTCGTGGTCGTGATGGTGATGTTCGTGCTCATGATCGTGATCATGGTCGTGGTCATCGTGATCGTGATGATGGTGATGATGCTCGTTTGCTTCTGCTTCAGCCAGAGCAGCAGCCATGTCGGCAGCCGTGAGAGGATTCTCGATGGCGCTTAAGATCTGAGCGCCGGAGAGCTGCTCCCAGGGTGTTGTGATGACCTGTGAATGATCGTTAATGCCCTTGATGAGCTCTACTGCCTTATCGAGCTTCTCCTGCTTGATGTCGGATGTTCTCGAGAGAATGATGGTGCCGGCGTACTTGATCTGGTTCTCGTAGAACTCGGAGAAGTTCTTGAGGTAAACCTTGCACTTGCTTGCATCGATAACTGTTACGGTTCCGCAGATCTCAGTGTCCTCAACCTTCTTGATGGCTGCAACAACATCGGAGAGCTTGCCGACACCCGAAGGCTCGATGACGATGCGGTCGGGGTGGAATCTGTCGATGACGTCCTTAAGCGCAGTGCCGAAGTCGCCTACGAGAGAGCAGCAGATGCATCCGGAGTTCATCTCCGTGATCTCGATTCCGGACTCCTTCAGGAATCCGCCGTCGATGCCGATCTGTCCGAACTCATTCTCGATGAGAACGATCTTCTGATTGTTGTATCCGTCAGCTATGAGTTTCTTGATGAGAGTTGTCTTTCCGGCTCCCAGAAAACCTGAGAAAACGTCTACTTTTGTTGCCATATGAATACCTTCTTTCAATTATAATCAGCTGAAATAAATGATCTCCGTGTCGGGCTTGCTCGTTATAGCATAATCGATTACCTCGAGGCACGGAACATCGAACTCCTGGCCGTTCTGGCTGTCCTTGAAATACCTAACGGTTCCTGTAACGTTGAGCCACTGACCCGCGGGGAAATTAGGCTTCACATCATAGAAGCACAGGAGGTTGATCTGGCCGATATCGGCGGAGCAGCATGTGTACGCCTGCCTTACAAGAGCGAAAGCCTTGCCCTTAAGTTCTCTGAATGTCATGGCCTGGCCCGTGAGCTTGACCTTCTTGCCGTTGTATCTTGCTACGTTGTCGAGTGCGTCCGTCCAGAACAGACCAAAGTCGTCGGGAGCAATCTCGCATATGTCCTTCGACAGGTCATACGGCAGGAAGTTTCCTATGTCGAGGACCTGGTCGTTCTTATCGAGGAATGTGAGGTTAATGCTCGGGTTAACCGACTTGACCGATCCTCTGAGCTTGGGGATGTTGTTGACTTCGGGGTCAACGCGGTTGAATATCGCCGTGTCGCAGAAACGGTAGTAATCTGCGAAGAAAGTCTGCATGTTGCGGTAGTACTCGCTGTATGTGGTTGCATCGATAACGACTACTGCTGCTGCGAGCGCCCATCTTTCCGGAACGTCGACCTCATCGAAAAACTTCGAAGGTGATACGGATCCGTTCCACTCGATGAAGATGACGTCGGGCTTATGCTCGGCTTCGATCCTGAACATGAGATCTCTTGTAATCTCGGTTGTCTCCTTCACGATGATGACGGGGGCTTCGTCAGGGAATGAGATGTCGTCGTACTCGACGTCACCGTCTTCTGTTGATATGATCACGATCTTCCTTCCTCTGAAGGCGTCGTTCCCTGCCCATTCTCCTATAACGGTAGTCTTACCGCTGTCGAGAAATCCTGTGAAAAAGTAAACAAGACAGTCTTCCATACAATTCTCCCTTTTAACTTGCGATACCTATTTTCACGCGCGCATAAAACAAAAACAAGTGTCAAATGCATGAATTTTGTGCCGCGCAAGTCCGGCTGTGTGTTAGAATCTGTCGTATGAAAAGGATAATCATCGAGCAGGGTCAGCAGATTGCAAGGCAGATTGAGAATGAAACCGACAGGCAGGTCGGAAGGTTCTGCCTGTTCGAACTGCGCAATCTCAAAAGACTGCATGATTATCTCTATTCACCGTTCATGGACCAGCTGATGGTCGCTGTCACAAGCACCGGTAATTACGGTCTTATCTGGATATTTACCGCCCTCCTTCTGATGTTTCTGGAACCTGAGACACGCCAGATCGGATACTCCATGATCATAGCTCTTATGCTGTGCATCACGATCGGCAATCTCATCATCAAGAACGTGGTCAGAAGAAGCAGGCCTTTCTTCCATAAGAACTACAAGCTGCTCATCAAGCAGCCGTGGGATTATTCATTCCCTTCAGGGCATACACTGAGCTCATTTGCAGCTGCCACCGTCCTGTTTTTCCTCAACAAGGAGATCGGAGGACTCGCGATGGCATATGCGGTTCTCATCGCACTGTCGAGGCTTTATCTCCGCGTTCATTTCTTCACTGACGTGCTGTTCTCGATGGTTCTCGGAACAGGTCTCGGGATACTCGCTGTAAAGGCTTATGAGACGGACTTTTTCGGACTTATTTAACACTTCGGAACCCATAATCGCTCTGTCTCCCATGGCGGGATTCTCCTGTGTAACTTACAGGGGGATTTGTCACGCGAACGGCTCGGATTATGCACCCACGGAGCTTACGAGTGCGAGGTCCGTCGTGATGAACGGCGTTACCAAGAGTTACCGCTTTATGAGGATTGATCCCGGGAGGGAAGGGGTTACCGCGATACAGCTTTTCGGTAATACTTCTGAAGATTTTACCGAAGCGATGAAGATAATATGCGGGGACGAGCTTCTGTCCCGCGTCGATATCTTCGACATAAACATGGGATGCCCGGTGCCCAAGGTCGTGAAGACGGGTGCCGGCTCCGGTCTCATAAGAACACCTGAGCTTGCGGCGAAGATCGTGTCGGAGAGCAGAAAGACGGCGGAATCTCTCGGCAAGCTTCTCACGGTAAAGACCAGGATCGGCTTTGACGGGCACGACGGCAATGGTCCGCTTTTCGCGAAGATGCTTGCTGACAGCGGTGCGCAGGCAATCTGTGTCCACGGCAGGACAGCGAAGCAGATGTACGCAGGCGAGGCGGACTGGGAGGCGATCGCGAGGATGCGTGAGGCCGTGACGGACAAAGACGTGTATTTTTTTGCAAACGGGGATGTCAGGGACGGCGCGAGTGCAAAGCGTATCCTCGAGGTTACGGGCGCTGACGGCATCATGATAGGAAGGGCAGCCTGCGGAAATCCGTGGATCTTTAACGACATAAAGGAATATCTGCGCGCGGATCCCGATGAGACATCGAATTATAATAAAAGTAAGCCAACTTTGTCAGAAAAATGTGATATGCTGATAACTGAACTTAACGGCAGAATAGCGGAAGTCGGTGAGAAGACGGCGGTTACGGAGATGCGAAGCGTCATGCCTCACTATATCAAGGGCTTCCCGGGAGCGGCACACATGAAGGTCGCACTTTGCCGTGCAAGTACCGAAGCTGAGGTAAGACAGATACTTGATGACTGTCTGGAAGGAAGAGAGTATGGACATTGAGAGTTTCTTTATGGCGGTCATTCTCATCGGAGGACTCGCAGTCGGATTCTTCGGTATCAACATTTACCGCTATGTTGTAATGATCATGAGCGGTGCCGGAGGATTCTTTCTGGGCAGGATCGCATGTGAGCAGTTCTTCACAGGTCTTGCGGGTGAAGGAGTATTCAGAGAGAGTAATGCAGGCGCCATTGATTCGTTCGTCATCGCAGTCTGCGTAATCGTGGGCGTAGCTTTGGGGTTCTTCTGCTATAACTTCATGGGTCCCATCGTAGCAGCCATCGGCAACGGATTCCTCGTATACAAGGCCGCTTCCGTGGTCATTCATTCCGATACGGTTACCCGGATGGTTCTGGCGTTTATAGGTGTCATCATCGGTGCGGTATTAGGTGCAGCAGCAGTTAAGATGAGCGGATGGGCCATGATTATATTCTGCGCACTCGCAGGAGCAAGACTTGCAAGCTATACGGGAGCTTATTACTTAAACAACACATCCCTTGCAGGCACACTGGCAAAGCCCGTCATCGGCATGTTCCAGGAGTTCCCTCTCGATGCTGCAAGAATGGCAATTTCCCTTGAATTATTCGTAGTTCTGGCTATTCTCGGAACAGTTGTACAGGCTATAGTTAGGGATGACTGATTTAGTCACGAAAAATTATTAATTTTGCCGTTGATTATTAACTGACAACTTGTTATCATTCACTTATCGAAGGGAACTTCGATGTTAAATAAGACAATTTTCTATATCTATCCCTTATTCCATGTTGAGGGCATCTCGAACAACAAATCGAGATGCCTTCAATAGTTTCCGGGAAAATTTCTCAGTTTACCTGATTGATATCCCTGCCGGTCTTACCCTCCATGAACAGACGGAGGTTATCGGCAGCTGCGTCTATGAGGCGCGCGCGTGTTTCCTTCGGCGCCCATGCGATGTGAGGCGTAATGACAGTGTTCGGTGCCGTAAGAAGCGGATTGTCCTCTCTCATCGGCTCGACTGATACCACGTCGCATCCGAATCCCGCCACTTTGCCGGACTTCAGGGCGTCCGCCATGTCCTGCTCGTTTACAAGCGGACCTCTCGCGGCATTAATGATGATGACCCCGTCCCTGCATTTTCCGAGCGAGTCTTTGTTGATGAGATCCTTCGTCTCCGACGTAAGCGGACAGTGCAGCGTAATTACATCGGCTTCGGCTGCGGCTTCCGCGAAAGTGTATTCCTTCGAAGGATCGGTGATCCTGTGCGGAACGGGGAGGACGTTCATGCCGAGCGCTTCAGCGATGATGGAAACCCTTTTGCCTATCTTGCCCATGCCGACGACGGCTATGTTCTTTCCCAGAAGCTCCGTAAGAGGCTCGAGCCAGTAGCAGAACTGCTCTGATCTTATCCAGCCGCCGCGCTTAACGTCTTCGTTGTGGAGCCCGACCCTGTCGGCGAGCTCGAGAAGAAGGGCGATGGACATCTGTGCGGTAGCAAAGGTTCCGTATTCCGGGACGTTCGTAACAGCGATGCCTCTTCTCCTGCAGGCTTCAAGGTCAACTACGTTGTAGCCCGTGGCGATCACGCCGATGTACTTGAGGTCCGGAAGCTGCTCCAGTATCTCCTCCGTAAAGGGAGTCTTGTTCGTAATTACGGCCTGTGCTCCCGAAGCGTGTTCGATTATCCTGTCCGAAGGCGTGATGTCGTATGCGGTAACGTCTCCAAGACTCTCGAAAGGCTTCCAGTTAAGGTCTCCGGGATTGGCTGCAGATCCGTCCATGATTACTATTTTCATGTGAATACCCCCTTGATAAAGGAAAAATTGTAACAATGTTAAAAAATATTATACATTAAGGAAATTTTAATGATAAACTGAATTCTGGGGGTACGGCCTATATGTATCTATATTGTTACGCGCGCTCGGATAAGGCAAGACATACGGGACAGAAATTATTAACTGAAGCAGAAGGGGAATGGATCGAAGATCTTGAGGCATTCGTGTCTTCGGGCGATTCCGGCTCCAGAAGAGCGGACGGTACCATAGTACTCATACTTCACCAGGAGCCCTGCATTAAGCTCCTTCTTGAGCGTCTTTATCCTTCGAACATCAAATTCCCGATCATCAACGTAACACCTGACGGAAAGTATGCCGGCATATTAAGGACCGGCGGATATAACACATATCAGATACTCGATAAGATCACTGCGGCTCTCGGATGCATCGCTTTATCCGGAGAAGAGGACCGTAAGGATACTGCTCCCGATCTAATGCAGGCTGTTCTGTCCTACCAGATGAAGGCCGATGACGAGGAGCTTCTTAAGACAATCGCCGCATATATCAGGGACGGAGGCTCCGTAGACGTCTACAGCGACCTTCCTCTCGAGATGAGCGAGCCGATCCTCGATTCGTTAAGCTATAAGACTTATCTTTTCCAGTCCAATCAGAAGAATGAGCTCGGACAGGCTTATGCTTCTGCGAATCAGGAAGATAAGTATTCCATATTCATTACCTGCGGCAAGATCCCCGAAGTTGAGAAGAACGGCAAGGTCCTGATCCTCGTTCCGAGGATCGTTGTAGTGGGACTCGAGGTCTCCTCCAGGTCAGATCCGGAGTATTCCGCGAAGCTTTGTCGCGAGGAACTCGATAAGCACGGGATTAACCCGGACTCCGTCGTAACCGTTGCCGTATCGGCACTTGCGAGGGAGAGCGAGGTAGTAACTACGATAGCCAAGGATCTCGGATGCTTCGTAACATTCTTTGATTCCAGGCTTCTTAAGGCGGTCCGTATTCCGCTTAACAAGGGATTCTCGAACGAGCGCATGGATGCCGAGTTCTGTACTGCGGCTGCCTGCCTTGCTTCGGATAACGGAAGGATCCTCATGCGTAAGACCGGAGACCGCAATTCGATAATAATGACTACAGCCATCAAGAGAAGTCCCGTATATCTGACTCACTGATATCAGTTTTTCTTGTTTGCTGTGTTGGGGGAATAGTATGAAGAAAGTTCAAAGATTCATAGCTGCCGGGCTTGCCGTTGCTATGATGATGCCTGTCTTTACCTCCTGCAGGAGAAGGGGCGGCGGGGCAAAGATAGAATCAAACGACCCGTGGTATAACGTATCCTCGGTAATTGTCGGAGATGAGATCGACAGCACCAAGTTCGAATATGCGAGCCTTATCTACGCCGGCCTTTATGAGGATAAGTATGTATTCAGGCTTACGGGTCAGAATACGCTCCCGTCAGGTTTTGATTATTCAAATGATGATATTTCCCCCTATACCGTCAACGAGGTCAGGATATATGATGAGTCCGGCGAATGTACGCAGACCATAGATGTTCAGGCAGCCATGAGCCCTTTAACCAGAGACGGCGGCAGCTGCTATGTCAGGGATGTCATTATTAACGACGACAACAGTTATGTAGAGGTCCAGTTCACGGATTATGAGAATAACATCAATCAGAGATACCGTGCAGTTTTGGATCTGTCCGAAGGAACGATGGGTCCTTTGACCGAGTATATTCAGACAGAGGATTATGCGACCAGACTTACAGCTTCCGGCGGTTCCGATGAAGGTGAGATCACATTCGGCGGATACAGGATCAGGAAGTTCTGGTTCGGCGGCAAGGACACGGCATCTTATGTTCTTGAAGTAATCGACCCTCAGGAGATGGTAACCGAATTTGATCTGAGGTCACTGTTCCCCCAGGCATCCATCACGGATATCTCCCATATCATTGACATCGGAAACAACAGAGGCGTTATCTGCGCTTCGTGTTATGACGGCTATCAGTTCTTTATCATCGACTTCACGACGATGACGATCGAGCAGGACATGGGCGACATGACATGGCTATCCGGAAGCGCTTCCATGTTTGCCAAGGTTCAGGGACTTGGAACCATAGTTCGAAGCAATGACGGTCTTTACTCCGTTAATTATGAGAACCGCTCTCTGGATCCTCTGTTCATCTATGCCAATGCGAATGTCAACATCTTTGAGATAAGCAGACTTACGCCCATGACAGTTACCCCCGATAAGGCGGTCTTCTCGGGCTCCGTTTACAATCCCATGCCTTCTGCGGATGCAGTGACTGTTAATACGGTAATCTACACGTTTACGCGTGCCGAATCCAATCCGAATGTAGGCAAGACGATCATCAGTGTTGCTTCTGTTGAGGATTATTCATATGCACTCTGCAGTGCGATATGTGAGTTTAATGAGTCCAGTTCGGACTATTTTGCAGAGCTGTCACAAAAATACATAGCTCCGCCTGCGGATTATTCCGATGACGGAGACGGTTCGCAGGATTCAACTGCCACCGCGGACAGTCAGGCGGCGGATCTCGGCAATCAGCTCGCCATCGACATCATGTCGGGTACAGGTCCTGACATCATCATTAACGGTTCACAGTTCGGAATGCTTAACGACGATGATTACCTCATGGATCTCAGCGAATTCGTATCGCAGACATGCGGAGCAGATGCTTATTTCACCAACGTATTTGAGTCTTCCAAGGACGAAGAACAGCTTTTCCATGTGCCCGTATCATTCCATGTGCGCGGCATAATTACCGATTCGATGTACGTCGATGACGGACAGGTCGGTTTTACTTACGATCAGTATGCGGATTTTGTCAGCGGCCCCTGCAACGGCAACAATCCCATTAATCAGGGAAGAATGTATTTCTTCATTAACTCGCTTAACTGCATGCCCGATCTGATCTACGACGGCAATCATGTAACCTTCGACAGCGAGGCTTTCAGATCACTCGCAGAGTTTACGGAAGCGAATATCAATGAGGTCCTGACCGTTGACGACGGAGAGATGCCTTATTCGGATGAGCAGCCCGTTGCAAGCGTAGTCGACATTGAGAACATCGCTTCCTACTTCAATATGGTTAAGTTCGGAAGCAAAGTCTTCCTCGGAATCCCGACATATGATGCGAGAGGTCCGATCCTCATAGGTTCCGATTCGGTTGCAATCTCCGCGCAGACACGCTGTCTTGATGCATGTAAGGATTTTGTATCCATACTTCTTGGTGATTCAATTCAGAGACTGTACGGACTTCAGAGCGGTGTCCCCGTCAACAGAGCGGCATTCGGCTCATGCGGATCGGATTATATCTCCTACCAGAACGAATCGCGTGACAGGATTCTCGCAATGGGTTACTTTTCAGAGTCCGATCTCATGAATATGTTCGGCATTAATCCCGAGCCCATGGATCCTTCTGTTATCAGCGACTTTGAAACTTTCATCGGAGGATTGGACGGCTGGTACTATAACGACGGAGCAGTTAACTCTATCATAAGAGAAGAACTTCCGGCCTATTTTGAGGGGCAGAAGACATTGGATCAGGTCATCCCGATACTTGAGGCCAGAGTCCAGACGCTGCTTAATGAAAGGGGTTAGCTTTTAATAAGTTATGTCAGATAAGAACGATAATAAGGAAAATAATATCAATATAAAGCCGAAGGAAAGAGAGACAGCCGGGGAGAAGCAGCCCATAACGACTGCCCTTACGACCGACCCCGCGCGTCTTGCCGCAATGAAGGCTGCGAAGAAGAGATTCCACAGAAGAAGAAGGCTCAAGGACTGGGGAATGTTCACGGGTTATCTCACGCCCAGCCTTGTCGGCGTAATGATATTCTTCTTTCTGCCCCTTCTTATGATCCTGAAGCAGTCATTTCAGAAGTCTTCCAATAACCCGCAGTTTGTAGGACTGCAGCACTATGAGAAGGTGTTGAGCAATGATGCCTTCATTCAGGCTGCAAAGAACACGCTGACATTCTCAGGTATAGCCGTTCCTCTGGCGGTTATTCTTGCTTTGCTTCTCGCGATCCTTCTTAATTCGGGAATCCCCGCGCAGAGCGTATTCAGAAGCATCCTTCTGAACCCCATGATGGTTCCGGTTGCATCAGTCGTTCTTATCTGGCAGGTATTCTTCAGCTATAACGGTGTAGCCAACGGCTGGGGCTTCAACCACTTATTTGAGCCGGACAAGATAGACTGGCTTAAGTCGGATTATGCCCAGATAGTAATACTGGTGCTGTTCCTGTGGAAGAACCTGGGTTACAACATGGTTCTTTTCCTCGCAGCACTCAATAATATCGATGCCGAGATCCTTGAGTCTGCGATGATGGACGGTGCGGGAGCTCTGAAGAGATTCTTCTCCATCAAGATGTACTTCCTGTCACCCACGATATTCTTCGTTGCGATCATGTCGCTCATCAACTCGTTTAAGATCTTCCGTGAAGTTTATCTCCTTACGGGTGATCACCCTTATCCTACGCTTTACATGCTGCAGCATTTCATGAACAATGCGTTTAAGAATCTCGAATATAACAAGCTCTCTGCAGGAGCGATAATAATGTGCGTCGTCATGATCGCAATTGTCGGTATTCTGTTCTTTGCAGAGATGAAGTTCGATGCGGACGTGGAGGGTTAAGTAATGGATACCAACACTTCACAAAGCAGAAGAGAAGCCGCATCCCAGGCAAGGCGTAAAGTTAATATCAAGTTTGTTCACGAGCCGTCTTTTTTCGAGAAGATGGACGAAGCCGAGAAGGAAGAGTTCTTCAAGCAGGAACGTGTCAGATCCATGCGTGTGAGACGCTCGAGAGCGATCCTTCGCAGGATAACGCTTGGTGTCGGAATTGCCATTGCATGCGCGGTATCTATTCTTGCTATCGTGCCCGTATTCTATACATTCCTTAACTCGTTCATGTCTTCCGCGGAGATATCACACAACTACGGAGTCATCTTCCAAAGTCTCTCCGGACATGTGCAGCAGGGAGCCTCATACCTTGCGGAGACACCGAGGATGACGGTAGTGCCCCAGAGGGTAACGATAGAGCAGTACAAGAACCTGCTCCTCATGAGCCCGACATATCTTCTCAAGTTCTGGAACTCCATCATCCTGGTAGTGCCTATCGTTGTAGGCCAGATGGCTGTGTCCTGTCTTGCCGCATACAGTTTTGCAAGATACAGAAGGAAGAGAAGGGAAGTGCTCTTCTTCTCATACATCATCCTGATGCTCATGCCGTTCCAGGTAACTCTCGTTCCTAACTACATGATCTCCGAGCAGCTCGGGATCCTCAATACGAGATGGGCGATAATACTGCCGGGTATTTTCTCGACATTCGCGATCTTCCTTCTTACCAAATACATGAGACAGATACCGAATGCCTATATCGAAGCTGCAAAGCTCGACGGTGCGCGCGAATGGCAGATATTCACCAGGATAGCAGTCCCCATGTGCAGCAGCGCCATATTCGCATTATCGATACTTCTGTTTATAGACTACTGGAATATGGTTGAGCAGCCGCTGGTCCTTTTGACAGATGCGGAGAAGCAGCCCATGTCGGTTTTCCTGTCGCAGATCAATGAGGCTGAGATAGGCATAGCATTTGCCGCATCAGCGTTGTATATGATACCGCCACTTCTAATCTTCCTTTGGGGTGAGGAGTACCTCGTGGAAGGCATATCAAGATCAGGTGTTAAGTAACGGAGGGTTTTATGAAGAAGCACGAGAATCAGAAGAGTGACAGAAAATGGGTTATAAAGGCCATGATCGCATTTCTGGCGGTACTGGCCATACTGACTTTCTTCTCTAACACTATTATGAATCTGACGATTCCGCTGGTTGTCACATCGTATGCCATGAGAGGAAATCTGGCATATACGAACAGTGCGACGGCGCCGCTCGTTTCTGATGATAAATATGAAGTAAAGGGTCTCGACGGAAGAACGGTATCAACAGTCGAAGCTTCGAACTATGACCTCGTTTCAGAAGGCGACGTAATCGTTACGCTCGAGCCCGTCGAGGATATGCACGAACTTACAGACCTTGAGAATCAGCTTCTTACTTTGCAGCGTCAGCAGGAATACGCTGCAAGGACTCCGAGCCACACAGATTTCACAACACAGAATCAGGCAGTAAGAACTGCCGAGAGAGCTCTTGCCGAGGCACAGGCAACATTGAATTCGGCAACGACGAGAGATGATACGATCGCAGCTGCCCAGCAGGTATTGAATGCCAATCAGGCTGCAGTAGTCGCTCTTCAGGCTCAGGTAGCTTCAGCTTCCGCTTCAGTAGAGAGCATCAACGCGACTCTCGCTGCTTTGTATGCAAGACTCGCAGTTCTTGACGGTACACAGACCGCAGTTCTTCCCGTTCCCACAAATGCTCCCGGTATGTATGCTCCGAGAACTGATGTTCCTGGCAAGTACGATCCCACGGATCCCGGTGATCCTGCTTCTGATCCTACTGATGCAACTACGACGACTGCGGCACCGACTACTCCGACAACTCCCGCATCATCTGAGACTGCACCTGCTACAACACAGAGCATTCCCGCAGCTACGGTCAATCCCGGTGAGAGCCGTGATGAGATCGTCGCCCAGATAGCTCAGTATCAGGGACAGCTTACGGAAGCACAGAACAGACTGACAGGTTATTCATCACAGCTTGCAGCTGCGCAGATAGCAGTTGCGAATGCACAGACTGCAATTACCACAGCCCAGGCTCTCCCGAGCAGTTATGCAGCTGCAGATGCAGTCGCTGATGCACAGGCTGCTCTTACTGCTGCACAGGTTGCCCTTTCCGATGCACAGATCAATGCAGGCATCGCCGCTGATCAGGCTGCCGATGCGGTCGAGGACAGAGAGAGGCAGATTGCCGATCTCGAGAATAAGATCGCAAGAGCACGTGCAAGACTTGAGTGCAATGAGATCGTTGCCCCTGCAGACGGCTATATTATCAACATGGCAGTTTCCGAAGGAGACAAGATCACGGGCGAGCCTATCATCTTCGTTATCGTTCCCGAAGGAAGCTCTTTCTCCGCTTCTTTCACATTCCCTACGAATGTCGCACAGAGCCTGAGCGTTGGACAGGAGCTGTCCAGCAATGACTACTACTGGATCGACAGGATCGTCATCACGAACATCAAGCCAGATCCTGCTAACCCGAGAGACAACAGAATCGTTAAGTGCGCCATTTATTCGGACAGCCAGCTGTGGCCGGGTGAGACGATCACCGTTACGGCAGACAGAGGCAACTCGACCTACGACCACGTTGTAGCGGCGAGTGCGATAAGTGAAGATAACTCCGGTACTTTCGTATTTGTACTCAATAAGACTTCCAGCCCGCTGGGAGACAGATACACGGTAAGAAGAGTTACCGTCCAGGTAGTTGCAAGATCCGGTGCGTTCGCCGCGATAACCGGTGAAGGCCTCGATAACGCAATGGTGGTAACGAGAAGTGAAGTTCCGCTTCACAACGGAGACAGAGTAAGACTTGAGGATTACAGCGAATCACAGAGCTGACGGATGACAATATGGCTTTAACAAGCAGCAAGATAAAAAGATACATCAAAGATACATACCGCAGACAGCGGAGAAGAGTTAAGAAGGTCGTACTCGCGGCACCGTTCTGGGTGCTCGCGGCCGGCATTGCCCTGACATCGATAGGCATAGGAAGATACGCATTCCTGGCGGGGAACAGACACGACCAGAACATGGCGGCATACTGGACGACTGATGATACGACATCATTCAGATACATGTCGGTATATGCCAGAGGCGCGAGACCCGGAGGAGCGAGAACGGCTCCCGTCTATATCAATCAGAACGTCTCTCTTAAGAGAGCGGATATAGTTGCCATAAGAACAGCTCTTCAAAGCTGCGCTGATTCCGGCACTTCATCCGCAGGCAAGTCAGGCCTCGGCACCGACGGAAGGCCGAGAGGATGGGAGGATTGCTTCTCGTCTTATCTTTCCGGAACGGTAACATCGGTTCCCGATCCTGACAGTACATACATAATCAGCACAACAAGCCCCTGCGACATCATCGCGGTAGAGGGTAATTTCACGGCTTTCCATCCGTTCCGCTTCATGTCGGGCGGTTTCCTTCCCGAGATAGCAGACGATCCGAGACAAATCGTAATCAACGATGTTCTCGCATGGAAGTTCTACAAGTCCTACGATGTAGTAGGCGAGAGGCTCAAGCTCTGGGGAGAGGAGTTCACGATCATAGGTGTCGTAGCCGAGCCTTCCGACCGCATATCCAGAAGCTGCGGTACACTTGATCCGAGAGTATATGTCTACTTCTCCGCTATGGAGAACCTTGCACCTTTGATCGATCCCGGAGATGACTTCGGCGATACTTCCGCGACCCCTACGAACACGCCCGCTCCAACACAGGCTCCTGCTGCAGCAAATGCCGCCGGATCGGATCCTGCCGGAAGCACACGTCCCGACATGGCGATACTTTGCTATGAAGCAATGCTGCCTGAGGCCGTAAGCGGCGTAGCAAAGACGGACATGAGCAATTCGGTTACGCATTACACTCCGGCAACACCGAACTTCTACCTCATAAGCAATACGGGCCGCTTCAGGCTAAACGAGTCCTGGAAGTTCGTCTGGCCTATCGGCAAGACGGAGGCTTTGCTCGCGGACTACGAGTTCCCTTACTGGGAGAAGGCCGCACAGCTTACGTCACAGCACCTTTTCGCAGATGAAATCGTTACCGGCGTGGGTGTGATAGTTCTTATCACTGGCACCTTCATGGCAGCGCTCCGCTTCCGTAAAATGTCTCGAAAATGAAATAAAAGTCAATTCCTCCCAAAGTATAATTAGAATCAGGATAATATCTTAGGAGGGATCTACTATGATCGGAAACAGAAAAAGTAAGTTAACGGCAGTGGTCTCCACTCTGTTGGCAGGCGTATTTCTGATGAGCGCATGTTCTGTTAACATGAACGGCGTGGGCAAGGCTTTTTCCGATCTCGGAGAGGACTTAAGCGAAGCCCGAAGCAACAGGGCATCTGCAAGGCAGGAGGAGACACAGCCTGCTGAGACAGAAGTTGCCGAGACTTCCATTGAAGAGACGGAGACTTCTGAGACGACTGAAGTTACACCGGAGCCTACAGCAACACCTGTTCCTACGGCAACTCCCACACCTTCTCCCACACCTGTTCCCCAGAGAGTTGATTTCTCGGATCTCACAACAGATGCATTAACAAATGATATAGATATTAAAATAGAGGAATTCGCAGAGTCGGCTCATGCCGAGGACGACGATGACATCGTTCTTGCCGTATTCGAAGGCGAGAGAGTGCTGATCGAGTCCGAGGAAGACCTGGCGTCTGCTGTATCCGTTAATCTGATGCTCGATGCGTTCTACATGGAGGCCGAAGGCATATATAACAGAGTTGTTAATGAGCAGTATGCCGCATACGATCTCGATCCCGAGACTGTCCCCCCGACCAAGGAAGTTACTGTTGATTATGAGTATTTCTTCAACGGAAGACTTCTGTGCATAGTCATGAATTACTCCGTGACACAGGAGGAAGAGGTCCTTATTACAAGCACCGAGTACTACAGATTCGATCTTTACACAGGCCAGATGATTTATTCCGATATGCTCGTAAATGATGTAGATGCATTCTACGACGGACTCGCTGAGGCTGTCGCGGAAAGTACGAGCAGCAGAACTGATAAGGCAGAAGATTACCACATTGAATTCTTCTCGATCGAGACCAACGAAGACGGCGAGACGGAAGTCATTGCCGCAGTAACGTCTGATGACGGATTCGAGTACTATGTAGTCGAGGTTCCGGATCTTTATGAGAGTCTTACCCGCTACGGAAGAATCGTCTGCAACGTAACTTATGTTGAAGCTGACGAAGAGGTCGAAGAGGAAGAAGACATCGATGAAGATGCCGATGAGGACGAGGACGCCGACGCTGAAGAAGACGATGAAGAAGAGGCTCCTGATGAAGAAGAAGTTTCAGAAACGACTGATGAGACTTCTGATGAGGAAGACGGCGAGGAGCGCTGACATACACTCCGTAACCGGTGCGTTTCTGTGAAAAATTACCGCAATATTCACTCACTTTTTTGAGGTATCTTTACAGACCGCACAAAAAAAGATTGCAACGATGTGCAACATGTTGTAAAATCCAGTCGTGAGTTTCCGTGTTTTTGTGTGTATGCGTACATACAAGGCAGACGGAACACATGAGGTGAGAGCCTCATGTAAGTAACTTTAGGTTCTAATTTGGACAGAAATGTTCTAATTGGACAGAAATAAAACCTTATTTTTTTAGGAGGCAAAAACAATGAAGACAAAGAAGATTATTGCTTTGATGTTGTCATTGGCAATGGTTCTCGGTGTTGCTGCTTGCGGCGGCGCTGAAGAGACACAGGCTCCTGCTGGTGAGACCAACGCACCTGCAGAGACTACAGCAGCTGCTGACGTTGCTGAGACAGAAGTTGCAGAGACTGAGGGCACAACACAGGATGCTACAGTTGACGCTTCTGCTTACAACGAGCTCGCTATTGCTGATGTTGCTGATGAGGATGATGAAGTTGTAGTTTATGGCTTCAATGAGGAAGTTAAGAACCTCATCGAGACATACTCTGACATCTCTGTTCGTTACGAGCAGCAGTCATCTGACACAATTCAGCAGGTTCTTGACAACGTTCTCGCTTCTGGTGAGGACGCTCCTGACATGTTTGCTTGCGACGCAGACTATGCTAGAAAGTACATGAACTCTGACAACACATTGCCCGTAAATGATCTCGGTATCGCTTACAGCGAGCTTTCTGAAATGTACAACTACACACTTCAGTTTGCTACAGATAACGAGAACATCATTAAGGGTCTTGCTTGGCAGGCTTGCCCTTGCGGCGTTTTCTACAACAGAAGCGTTGCTGAGGCTACACTCGGTGTATCTGAGCCTGACGAAGTAGCTCCTTACTTCGAGAGCTGGGACGCTTTCCTCGAGACAGCAAGAACAGTTGCTGAGTCCGGTGAGTATGTTGCTATCTCTTCTACAGGCGACATCTTCCGTGCTATCCTCGGAACACGTACACAGGCTTGGATCGTAGACGGTGAAGTTACAATCGATCCTTGCATCGAAGAGTACTTCGACCTCGCTAAGACACTTCACGACGAAGGACTTACACACGAGACTTCTCAGTGGCAGGATGCTTGGACAGCTGATATGTCCAACGGTACTGTTCTTTCTTACTGGGGACCTATGTGGCTCGCTAAGTTCTCCATGGCTCTTGATCCTTCCGTTAACGATGTACCTAACCCTACAACAGGCGATTGGGGTATCGTAGGCGCACCTGCAGATTCTTACTGGGGTGGTACATGGATGATGGCTTCCAAGTACTGCAACTCTAAGGCTTCTGTTGCTCAGATCATGAGAGACATCTGCATCAACACAGATTCCCTCCAGGATATGGCTAACAACGGTGAGTTCGTAAACAACATCTCCATCATGGACACACTCGGACATGACGATGCATTCGGACTTGAGTGGCTCGGCGGCCAGAACCCTATCCCGGTTCTCCTTGACGCTGCTACACAGATCGACAACTCTGTTATCACAATGAACGACGGTGCTATCAACGATCAGCTCAATGCTGTTGTTGAGTCTTACATCAATGGCGATATCGCTACTGTTGCTGAGGCTGAATCCGCATTCATCGCTGCAGTTGAGGATGCTGGTATTGTTTAATTCACAACAACTGATTTAAACTAACTAAGGTAATTTGCGGGGCAGGGCAACACCCTGCCCCGCATTTCCTTAATTAAAAGTAACTTTTGGGCAAAATAATTTTGGAGAGTGACAAAGATGGCAAGAGGTACTAATACACCTTCCAAGCGTAAAGGTATGAGCTATACCAAGTTTGGCTACCTCTTTATAGCTCCGTTCGTAATCGCATACTGCCTGTTCAGTCTTTATCCGTTGCTTACTACATTCTGGTACAGCGGAACGTTTATGCAGAATGCGAATGCGAACTTCTGGGGCTTTTCTCACAGAGAGGTTTATTACGATAAATACCTTAACCTGACTGATTTCTATGATGATTTCCAGGGCAGCACAGGTATCAATCCTGCCGACTACGGGAAGATTAAGAACTTCTTCTCCGCGCAGGAAGTTGCTGACAGATATGCTCCCATTGATCCTGAAGGACTTCAGGCTCTCGTAGATAATGGTGATATCTCTGCAGAAACAAGAGGCAAGATTCAGCAGGTTATCGACACAGGTGATATCTCATATATCGCTTCCGATGCTGCTGTTATGGAAGAACTCAATGCATGGAGTTCAAACTACGTCGATCTCGGACTTACCGTTATCGGCCAATTAGGTAAAGTTAACAATGCAGCTACAACAGCTGCTACAGTAGAAGCAAGTGAAGATGAGGGTGAAGATACCGGCATCACAGCTGAGGACATCCTCACAAGCGATCAGTACGCCAGCTTCCTCGAGACTTTGCAGACTGCAGAGTTCGATGAGGGACAGCAGCTCCTCGTTAACTACCTTGCAGCTTATGCAGGCGTAGATTCACTTTATGATTTCTTCGCAGCAGAAGACGTTTCCGTTGATTCAGATGTTTTCTATTACATCTGCTCCAACTTGAACGAGCCTAATGCTGTTTATACTTCTGAAGAGGGCGAGACAGCAATCGCTGCTATCCCTGTTCCCTTCATGAACGACCTGACTGAGTATCTCAATGCTAATGCTTGGTCAACATCAATTCCTGCTATCACAACTTATTCTGACTTCCAGGGTTATATTGACGGCGATATCGACCTTCATACTAACCAGGAGCAGCTCTATGCTGACCTCGAGACTATCTACAACATGGGTCTCATCAACAAGCAGGTTCAGTTAGTTCAGGAGGGCGATACACTCGTTCCTTCCTCTAACGCTTCAAACAATATACTCGCTGCTATGCGTCAGTATATTGACAGCAACTATCAGTCTGATCCTATCAAGACAAGATCTTCACTCCAGATCGTATGTCTTAACAACTACCTCGACGGTGCTATGAACTCCGGTCGTAAGAAGCTCATTGATGCAGGTATCGATATCGATTCCTACATCTCATTCGACGGTTCTTTCGATATGGAGGAGTATCTCAGGTTCAAGGCAGACATCGGCTTGGCAGACGTTCTCACAATGGAGAAGTACGAAGAGCTCGATGCAGCTAGAAAACAGAAGAACCAGGAGAAGGCACAGGCTAAGCTCGAAGAAGCTCAGGCTGCTCTTCCCGATGCACAGGCTGCATACGATGCAGCAGTAGCTTCCGGTGACGAGGCTGCTATCAAGTCAGCAACTGAGGCTCTCTCTGCAGTAGAAGTTGCTATCGCAGATGCACAGTCCAAGGTTAGCCGTCCCACCGGACTTCTTGAGAAGGCTGACGCTACAAGAGATTATCTCTTCGTAGGATTCAACAACTTCGGAGATATCTTCGGTAATAAGTTCAGATTCAACAAGGTTATGGGTGCTTTCTATACAACATTCATAATGTGGATTATCGGATTTATTCCTCAGGTTCTCCTCGCTCTGCTCCTCTCAGCTTGGTTCACAGATACAAAGCTGAAGCTCAAGGGCTTGAGCCTCATGAAGGCTTTGATGTACTTGCCTAACGTTATTACGGCTGCTACGATCGCTATCTTCTTCAGAAGACTGTTCTCGTATTCAACCGGTGAGGCTACATCAGCAGTTCAGATGTTACTTGATGCCGTAGGACACGAGAGAGTCAACTTCTTCGCAAATCCTTGGGCAACAAGATTCATCGTATGTTTCATCAACTTCTGGATGTGGTACGGTAATACAATGATCACTTTGATCGCCGGTATCACTTCGATCTCTGAGTCTCTGTATGAGTCCGCACAGCTCGACGGTGCTAACTCCTTCCAGACATACACAAAGATCACGATGCCTTTGCTCCGTCCTATCCTCCTGTTCGTTATGGTAACCTCCATGATCGGTGGTCTCCAGATGTACGATATTCCGTTCAACATCAACCAGTATCCTTCACTCGTTGCATTTAACGGAACATACATCAGATGTACTCAGACAGTTCTCATGTACGTCAACGAACTCGCATTCGGTAAGTCAAGCATCAAGCAGATCGGTATTGCTTCTGCAGTATCCATCCTCTTGTTCATCCTTACCACAATCCTTTCAATCATCATCTTCTATCTGATGAGAGATAAGGATGCAGCTGCAGCTGCAAAAGCTAAGAAACTCGCAAGAAAGGCAGGTGGAAACAGATGAGTAGCAACGATGTAAAGTTACGCAGTAAGTCAGGCTCAATCGCAGCCTACAGTGCGCTCGTATACGTTGTAGTTGTATTCTTCGCTATACTTGCCATTATTCCTTTCTGGTACATGTTCATGAATGCAACATGGGATACTTTCTCCATCCAGACAGGAATCAAGCTTTGGCCTAACTTCGGACATATCTTCGAACAGCTCAAGGCTAACTGGACCTATCTTTCCAACCGTTCAACATTCAGTTTTGCTCTTGGTTTCAAGAACTCACTGATCATCACTGTTTCTTCAACAGTATTGACAGTTTACTTCTCTGCTCTTACAGCTTATGGCTTGAGCGTCTATGACTTCAAGGGAAGAAAGACAGTCTTCACATTGATCGTTGGAGTTATGATGGTTCCTACAGCGGTTAACATCACAGGTTTCTACAGACTCATGAATGCTATGGGTCTCCTCGGAACAAGATGGCCTTTGATCCTTCCTGCAATCGCAGCTCCCTCAACGGTTTTCTTCATTAAGCAGTACATTGATACTTCGCTTTCCAAGGAAATCATCGAGGCTGCAAGAATCGACGGCGCAGGCGAGTTCTACACATTCAACAGAGTTTGCCTTCCTATCTTGGTACCGGCTCTTGCTACACAGGGTATCTTCTCCTTCCTGGGATCTTGGAACAACTTCTTCGCTCCTTCGATCCTCCTCACAAAGCAGGATCTGAAGACTCTCCCTTTGATGGTATCGTTGCTCTACGGTGACCGTTACACAGACTATGGTGCTATTTACATCGGTCTGTCCGCATCCGTATTCCCGATCATCATCGCGTATGCATTCCTCCAGAGATACATCATTCAGGGTGTTTCTGCAGGTGGTGTTAAGGAGTAATTTCACTCCGGATTGTAAAACCTATTGGTTATTTGAAGAGCCGTGCATTGCACGGCTCTTCTTATGTTTATATAATATAATCATTAATTTTTTAGGAGGTTTGTATGAAGAACGTTAGTAAGACACTGGCTGCTTCAGTATTGGCAGTATCCATGTGTATCGGACTTACAGGCTGTTTTGGCGCTTCCAAGAAGTGCAAGGAAGCAGGTCTCGAATTCATGGATCTCGCACTTGACAAAGAGGTTGAGGACATGGCTGACATGTGTACAGACGACGATGAGGCTCTCGCTTGCTTCGGTCCGTATGCCGCTGATAACGAGGCTGTTGATCTTCTCCTCGAGAGAGCAACTGTTGAATACACTTCAAACAGCAAGAAGGACGGCAAGATTACTATAGTTTATACTGTTACTCTGCCCGATTACGATGCTGCTATCGATGAGGATCCTGAGGATATTGATGAATTCGAAGATCTTCTTGATGAGGTAGAGGGTACTGTTGAGATCGAAGTATCCCTGGTATTCGAAGAGAAGAGAGATGAGTGGCTCATCGATAACTATGATGATTTTGTTGAAGATTTCTATGATGAACTCTACGGCATCGACTTCGGTTTCCAGTCCGAGTACGAAGGCTGGGTAGCTACAGAGAACTGGTGGGGAGCAGACGGAACCGTATATTCCGGTGACAGATACTACCTCGATCTTGACCTGAATATCACCAATGAGCACTATAATGATCAGATGGTATACACATTCAAGGTATTCTGCGGCGGCAATCTGATCTATACAAGCAACAGCATCACAGACAGCGGTTTCCTCGAGAATTACTGCTACACTGATGATACATCTCTTGGCGTAGAATACTTCCCTGCAGGTTCTTATACTTTCGTTCTTTACGATAGTAACGGAGTTGAATTCTACAGTTCTACATGTACTGTTGAGTGAGTTAGAACAACCTGAATTATCGAAGACCGTTCCGTAAGGGACGGTCTTTTATGTTGTTTGTAAACTAACTAATAATTTCCTGTTTCTGTCGTTCAAAAGAAAGGACGTATAGTGTAAAATATTCCTATCTTTTTGAAAAAACACCACGGAGGCAACCACTATGAAATTTGGTCATTTCGATGACGCGCGTAAAGAGTACGTCATCAATACTCCCAAGACACCTTATCCTTGGATCAACTATCTTGGAAATCAGGGATTCTTCTCCCTTATCTCTAACACAGCCGGCGGCTACAGCTTCTATAAGGACGCAAGGCTTAGAAGAATTACACGTTATCGCTATAACAACGTACCTCTCGATATGGGCGGTCGTTATTTCTACATCAATGACAATGGCACAGTATGGAATCCCGGCTGGTCTCCTGTAAAGACAGAGCTCGATGCTTATGAGTGCCGCCATGGTATGGGTTATACCATCATCACAGGTAAGAAGAATGATCTGAAGGCTGAGGTTACATTCTTTGTTCCCCAGAACTATGACGGAGAGGTTCAGCAGGTTGTCCTCACTAATGAAGGTTCCGCTCCGAAGGAGTTCTCTATTTTCTCAATGGCTGAGTGGTGTTTGTGGGATGCTCAGGATGACTGCACAAACTTCCAGAGAAACTTCTCAACAGGCCGTGTAGAGATCTTAGGCTCAACTATCTATCACGTAACAGAGTACAGAGACAGACGTAATCACTACGCTTTCTATACAGTTAATGACACAATCGACGGTTATGACACAGACCGTGATGCATTCCTCGGAAGCATCTACAACGGCTGGGACAACCCTGAGACAGTTAAGGCGGGCAAGGCTTCCAATTCCTTCGCTGACGGCTGGTCTCCCATCGCTTCACACTACAAGAAGGTTACACTCGCTCCCGGTGAGACAAAGACATTGATCTACATTCTCGGATATGCTGAGAATCCTCAGGACAAGAAGTTCGCTTCCACAAAGCCCGAGGGTCTTCTCACAAGAGAGAAATGGGTTCTCAACAGAGAGAAGGCTGATGCAATGATCGAGAAGTACAACACACCTGAGAAGGTTGCTGCTGGTCTCGAGGAACTTCGCAATACATGGGATCATCTCCTCTCGATCTTCAAGGTTGATACACCTGATGATAAGGTTAACCGTATGGTAAACATCTGGAACCAGTATCAGTGCATGGTTACGTTCAACCTCTCCCGTTCCGCTTCTTACTTCGAGTCCGGTATCGGCCGTGGTATGGGCTTCAGAGATTCCAACCAGGATATCCTCGGATTCGTACATCAGATCCCTGATCGTGCAAGAGAGAGAATCATCGACATCGCTTCAACACAGATGCCTGACGGCGGATGCTATCACCAGTATCAGCCTCTTACCAAGAAGGGTAACTCCGATATCGGCGGTGACTTCTCTGATGACCCGCTCTGGATGATCCTTTCTGTTGCTGCTTATATCAAGGAGACAGGCGACTGGACGATCCTCGATGAGATGGTTCCTTACGACAACGACGAGTCACTTGCTAAGCCTATGCTCGATCACCTCAAGGTTTCCTTCTATCACATCGTTGAGAATCTCGGACCTCACGGACTGCCTCTTGCAATGAGAGCTGACTGGAACGACTGTATCAACCTCTCATGCTTCTCCGACACACCGGGTGAGTCTTTCCAGACATACACAAATCCTAAGTTCAAGGCTGAGGGCGGCTATTCCAAGATCGCTGAGTCCGTATTCGTTGCAGCTCTGTTCACATACACAGGTCCTGCATACGTAGGTATCCTCGAGCACCTCGGTAAGACAGAAGAGGCTGCTAAGGCTCAGGCTGAGATCGATAAGATGAAGAAGAACGTCATGGAGTCTGCTTTCGACGGCGAGTGGTTCTTAAGAGCTTATGATGCTAACGGCGAGAAGATGGGTTCCCACGAGTGTGAGGAAGGTAAGATCTTCATCGAGCCTCAGGGCTTCGCAGTTATGTCTGAGATCGGTAAGGACGTAGGCGCTGATATCAAGACATTGAACTCCATCGATAAGTATCTGAACTGCGAGTTCGGTCTCGTTCTCAACAATCCTGCATTCACAAAGTACTACATCCAGTACGGTGAGATCTCCACATATCCGGGCGGATACAAGGAGAACGCAGGTATCTTCACACATAACAACGCATGGATCATCTGTGCTGAGGCTTATGCAGGAAGAGGAGAGAAGGCATTCGAGTACTATTCCAAGATCGCTCCTGCTTTCACTGAGGAGACATCCGACATCCACAAGACTGAGCCGTACGTTTACGGTCAGATGATCGGCGGTAAGGATGCTAAGAACTTTGGTCAGGGCAAGAACTCCTGGCTCACAGGTACGGCTGCATGGAACATGGTTGCCATCTCCCAGTACATCCTCGGTGTTAAGCCTGAGTTCGACGGCTTAAGAGTAGATCCTTCCATCCCTTCAGCATGGGACGGCTTCAAGGCTACACGTCAGTTCAGAGGCGACACTTACGAGATTACAATCAAGAATCCCGATCACGTTAACAAGGGCGTAAAGAGCCTCACAGTTGACGGTCAGGCTGTCGACGGCTGCATCGTTCCCGTATGCGGTGACGGCAAGACACACCAGGTTGAGGTAGTCCTCGGATAAATCTTGTAAAGACTTGAATTTATTTACGACAAGACCCCGTCAGCCCTTTTCGGTTGGCGGGGTCTGTTGTAAAATTATTAGCGTATATTTCCTACTACAAAATGGAGGTTTCCCCATATGGCAAGCAACAAGACAGTTAACGGCATCAAAGCCAGAGATCAGCAGGTTTCTGCTAAGTCTATCGCATTGGGAAAGTTTAACAGCATCATCACAGGCAATGTAAGCGCACAGTACATCGGATTCACCAAGACTCCCGTTGTAGCTGCAGTGAGCGGTCTTGCATTCGAGTCACCCGTTGTATCGGTAGTGCTCCAGCTTAATGAGATCAACGATGTTCTTACTAAGCTTTTCGAGCAGGGCAAGAGTGTGCTCTTCACGGCAGAAGGTGACCTTTATTCAGAAGGTTCAAGTGCACCCGAGGCAATAAGCGCAGAGCAGAAGGCTGCAATCAAGGCTGCCATCGACGGCGCGAAGACCTGGGGCGGCGAGCTCGACGACAACGGCGAACTGACATTTGACCCTGCCACACCTGCACCCGGTCCTCACTACTACACCAACATGCTGATCGGTAACCGTATCGGCTTCGACAGACCCCTGCAGAGCACACCTAAGAGTGCAGTTGATGCATTGGGCGGCGGATCTTTCAGATCACATGCCGACACACAGGTTCTTGCTACAAGATGGGACTACCTCCCCGAGGAGAACGGTTTCCCTGCAAACAGACAGTTCTACTTAACAGAGAACGGCAAGCAGATATTCTGGTCCGGCACGGCTAAGGCTGACGGTCTTAAGAAGGTTACCACCACACATTCACAGAACAGAACGATCATCTCCTACGAGCTTCTGGACGGACTTAAGATCACAAGAACAATCTTTATCCTCCCCGCACAGGACAATATGCCTCTTGCTACAGAAGCACAGATGATCAACATCGAGAATACGGGCTCCAAGGACAGAGACCTCCGTATCGTTTACACGGGTATGTTCGGAACGAAGCAGGTACACGCTTTAAGTGAGGACGTTATCTTCACGACGGTTGTCTGCGAGTCCGAGGTTTACTATGACGAGAGCGACAACATCCTCGCCATCTGTAATGACCCCAACCCCAAGAATGCCAAGGGCAACATCCGCTGGAACACATTGCTCGTTCATGAGGACGGCAAAGTTAAGCTCCCGACACAGTACTGCGCACGTTATGCAGACTTCGTAGGAAGCGGCACGCTCGCTAACCCTGAGTACATCGCATTCCTTTCCGACAAGCAGTCCAGAAAGGGTCCCGGATTCTTCGCACTTGCCACAAGCTTCACGGTAAAGGCCGGCGGATCCGTAAGAGCAGACAACTTCACATGTCTTTCTTCCGATGTTGTTAACGACGCTTATGTTGTTGATCAGACAACCAACGAGGAGATCGCAAACCTCATCGCTTACTACAGCGACGAGAAGGCTCTCCCCGAGATGTACAAGAAGGTCGTTGACTTTACACACGATTACAGCAAGTACATGAAGATCTCCCACGACGATAAGAACTTCGAGTCTTACGTTAACAATAACCTTCCTTTCCAGGTCTTCTATCAGACATTCGTCAGCCGTTCACTCGACTGGACGCAGAAGGGTTACCGTGAGATCGGATTCAGAGAGATCCAGGATATCTTCGCTTCCATGTACTACTTCGCAGGCATGGGTCAGCAGGAATTCGTTAAGAAGCTCCTCCGCGAGTGGACAAGCAACGTATTCCCCGACGGGTATACGAACCACAACTTCTACTGGTACGGCAAGGAGCCCGGTCAGTGGTCAGACGACGGTCTGTGGCTCCTGCAGGCTCTCGACAGATATGTAAGTCTTACAGGCGACTACGACTTCCTTAAGGAAGAGGTAGTCATGGCTGAGACTTACGAGACTCCCGACGAGGCTATGAAGGCCGTTAAGGAGGGAAGAGGCCAGAAGAGAACCATCCTCGAGACGATCAAGGCTATCATCACATACAGTGCCAAGATCTCCGTCGGTGCTCACGGCATCCCGCTCATCGACAGAGCTGACTGGAACGACTGCTTGAGAGTTGATCCCGACTTCCTGCCCGCAGGCAAGAAGCTCGAGGTTTACAAGGAGCAGTTAGCTTCTAAGGGCAAGGCTTACGGTGAGGTTCCTTTCGAGTCAGAGTTCTCCGAGTCCACAATGAACGGCTTCCTTTTGAAGGTTGCCATCGATGCTGCAAAGGGCATGTTCGAGAAGACAGGCGATGCTGCTTATGCTGCTGAACTCGCTGACCTTTCCGAGGCAGTTAAGAAGACAATGAGAGAGAACGCATGGAAGAACGACTTCTTCGCAAGAGTATTGTTCAACAGGAAGGATAAGCCCGAGCTCGAGTACCTCGGTGCTGCAGGCGATAAGCTTCAGGTTGAGGATGCTCCCGGAACATACTTCCTCAATGCATTCTCATGGTCCGTACTCTCCGGATGCGCAGACGAGCAGCAGATCTCCACAATGCTCGATTCCATGGATAAGTACATCAAGTCACCTTACGGCTTCAGACTCTGCTCCACCGTTGACTATCCGAAGATCGCTCCCAGGATCGACGTTGCACTTTATTATCCCGGTGACCGTGAGAACGGCGGTGTATTCAAGCACGCTAACATGATGGCTGCTGCAGCTATGCTCAAGGCAGCTAAGGAGGTTTCCGATGTTAAGCTCGCTGCAAGACTTGCTAAGACAGCTTACTGGGTAATCGACTGCATCCTGCCTTACAGAACACTGAAGCACCCGTTTGACTCCTGCGGTAATCCCAGGTGGTGCACACAGTACAATAACTCAAGCACAGGCGAGAACATCGGACCTACGCTCTCCGGTACATCAACATGGCTCCTGTTGTGTCTGTTCTCCTGCTTCGGTGTAGAGTTCACATCCGATGCACTTATCGTTGAGCCTCTGCTCCGCGAGAGTGACACAGGACTTAACGTAACGGTTAACAGCGGTCTTGCAGTATACGATATCAGTATCAGCAAGCCCGAGGGCTTCCGCCGTACGAACGAGGGCGTAAAGGTCTTCTGCGACGGCAATGAACTTCCTGACTGCAAGGTACCGATCTTCACGGATGGTGCTTCGCATAAGGTTGAAGTTAAGTTCTCGTGAAACTTAAGAAAGTCGTATCACTGATTCTGACAGTTGTATTGACGGCGTCGCTTTATGCGGCGCTTGTCAATATTGTGGGGGAAACTTCCGGTGATACATCCGTCTATGCTGCCACCGGCATTGACGGGGATGACTGGCTCCATACTTCAGGCGGCAGGATAGTAGATGCTTCGGGCCGTGAGGTCAGGCTCACGGGCATCAACTGGTTCGGTTATAACACCGGCACGAATATCTTCGACGGATGCTGGTCGATAAACATGGCATCAGGTCTTAAGGCCATCGCGGATCACGGATTCAATCTTCTTCGTATTCCGATATCTTCGGAGCTTATACTCGCGTGGAAGAGCGGCCGGTATCCGCAGGCGAATTACAATTCGTATACCAATCCGGAACTGAATGGAATGAATTCACTTCAGATTTTTGATTATGCCGTTGCCAAGTGCCGTGAATACGGGCTCAAGATCATGTTCGATCTTCACAGTGTGGACAGTAACGGCGGCGGTCATATGTATCCCTACTGGTATAACGAGACCTATTCCGAGGACAGATGGATAGAGTCTCTTACGTGGCTCACATCACACTATAACGGCAATGACACCGTTATAGCGATCGATCTTAAGAACGAGCCTCACGGCAGCACGGTATGGGACGGAAGCAATGCCCAGACCAACTGGAGACGGGCAGCCACAAGAGCGGGAAATGCGATCCTCGATATCAATCCCAATCTTCTCATAATGATCGAGGGAATAGAGACGTGTAACGGTCAGACTGCCTTCTGGGGCGGTAACCTTCAGGGCGTCAGGAACTATCCCGTGAACTTCGGTTCGGCGGACAGGAATGACCAGATAGTCTATTCGCCACACGATTACGGTCCGGCGGTCTATCAGCAGCCGTGGTTCCACAACGGTGATTTCTCGTTCAACACTTTGTATAACGAGTATTGGCACAACATGTTCCTCTACATAAAGGAAGAGAACATAGCGCCGCTTCTCATCGGAGAGTGGGGAGGATTCATGGACGGCGGTGCTAATGAGCACTGGATGAACCTCGAAGCCCAGATGATCAACCGCTACGGCTTAAGCCACACGTTCTGGTGCTTCAATGCAAACTCCGGCGATACCGGCGGACTTGTAGGCTATGATTTCCAGACATGGGATGAAGCCAAGTATGCACTCGTAAGGCCCACACTCTGGCAGACTTCTTCCGGAAGGTTCATAGGTCTTGACCACCAGATCCAGCTCGGCGCGAACGGTGTGACGGTAACGGGAGGTTCTTCCTCTGCCGTTACGTATACTTCGCCTCAGTCGAATACCAATGTGGTGACGGATGAGGAGCGCCAGTATGCGATGGACTTCATCGAGCGTCTTTACGTGAACATGCTCGGAAGATCTTCCGACTCACAGGGCAAGAACTACTGGTACGGAAGACTCGTAAACAACACGGTCGACGGCATGACTCTCGCTGACGGTTTCTTCTTCAGCAACGAGTTCACGGCTATGAGTGCGAACATGAGCAATGAGCAGTTTGTAAGGCGCATGTACATTACGATCTTAGGCCGCGAACCTGATGGCGTTGGCCTTCCTTACTGGACCCAAAGACTTGATTCCGGAGCGATGACTCGTGAGCAGGTCTACAGAGGATTCCTGGGTTCACAGGAATGGATAGGAAGATGTAATGCCAATGTGCTTCTGAGACCATGATCGGCAGATGCAGAAACTGTACAGGTCAATTGACCTTTGATCCGGCAAAGCAGATGCTCGTCTGCGGTAACTGCGGGGGAACATTCGCTCCCGCAGATTACGGCGTGTCGGAACAGGAACTTCTCTGGGACACGAAGGTTGAGTCGTTAAGCGATATTTACGGAACGGATGCTCCCGGGTACATAGACAGTTACGTGTATGTTTGTAAAAGCTGCGGAGGCGAGATAATAATCAACGGAACCGAAGCCTCGACCAGGTGCCTTTACTGCGGCAATACAGCTGTTGTATTCAGCAGGATCGCGAAGCAGAAGAGACCGGGATATATCCTTCCTTTTAAGTTAAGTTCCGGCGACGCTGTGGAAGCGGTGCGCGGGAGATTCTCGAAGGGGTTCTTTATTCCTAAAAGCATCCGGAACTTTACGCCGGATGATGTGCGCGGAATATATATTCCCTACTGGGTAGTTAATTGTTTCCACAAAGGATCTGCGGTCGTCTCGGGAAGCGTCAGGAGAGGCAAAAGGACGTCGACCGTTTACTTCGGCAGGGCGGGACACATGAATATCACCGGGCTGCCTCTGGATGCATCGAGGATGCTTTCCGATGACAGCAGTTCAAGACTTGAGCCTTATGATCTTAGCGAAATGACTTCATTCGAAGAATCGTATCTTCTCGGATTCTATTCGAATATCTCAGACATAAACTACGGGAATCTTAAGGGGGCGGCAAGTAAGAGGGCTGACGCTTATTTTGATGAACTGGTCCTTAAAAGTGTTCATGATGCAAGCTCCCCCTGCATACATTCCGAGTCGCATGTAACGACAGTGAATTTTACCAACATGAAATATGCCATGCTTCCCGCATGGTTTGTTACCTACACGCATAACGGGATTCATAACACAGTAGTAGTGAACGGGCAGACAGGTAAAGTTGTGTGCGGAGTTCCGTGGAACAAGACGCTTTTCTTCCTGTTGATGACTGTATCAGGCATCGCGTTCACGGGATTGTTCTTCCTGATCTTAAGACAGATGATTCCGTTCCTGATCGACTTCGGATCAGGCAAAAGCACTACAGCGTGTAGCTATCTTCTGGCGGCTGTCGCGGCAGGCACGATCGCCCTGTTCTCATACGGCATTTCCAGGATAAGAAGAGTCATGAAGAGCATCGATCTTACACAGGCTGTATCTATCTTCAATTTTGCAGGGAGGAGACAGGGCTGATGGATATTCTTGCATTTATCATTGCTGCAGGTCTCGGCTTCGGACTTTCTTGTTTCCTGTTCGCTGTTCTTCTTACAAGATCCAACGATATCGGCAACAACGTCGGAGAGGCTTCGCGGTATACTGTCGGAATAGAGTATGACATAATAACGAATAACTTAAGTGATGCTGAAGTTAAGTCGTTCGGCCGGGGCTACATAACCGAAGCATAGATTAACTCATCACAGGTCCCGGTTATTCGCCGGGACCATTGTTTTAAGTGTATAATTACTGAATAAGCAGTTACGGAGGGGACGTATGCCTTATTCAAGTATTTTTCTGTCACAGATCGTCGAACACTTCGAGCTTGAAGTAGTTTACGATTCGGGAGACATTGAACAGAGACGCATAACCGTCGCGGATCTTACGAGACCCGGTCTTCAGCTCGCAGGTTATTACGATCACTTCGGTCCCGACAGAATACAGATAGTCGGAAACATGGAGCACGCCTTCCTCTGCAACCTCACTTCCGAGGACAGGAAGAAGTCGATATCGAAGCTTTTCGAGAAGGAAATACCTGCGCTCATAATCACGCGTAACCACGAGGTGCAGCCGGAGATCTTGGAGGCTGCCGAGGAGACGAAGACCCCCGTGTTAAGAACCGGGGAGGCGACGAGCGATTTCTCGAGCGAGCTTATAAAGTACCTCAAGATGGAGCTTGCTCCGAGAGTGTCGATGCACGGCGTTCTCGTAGAGGTTAACGGTGAGGGTATCCTGATCCTGGGTGAGAGCGGCGTAGGTAAGTCCGAGACCGCGCTCGAGATCGTTAAGAGAGGCCACAGACTCATAGCAGACGACCAGGTCGAGATAAGGAAGGTTTCCGAGACCACACTTGTAGGCAAGGCGCCCGATGTCATAAAGCACCTGATCGAGATTCGAGGCATAGGCATCATGGATGTTAAGGAGCTCTACGGTGTATCGTCAGTTAAGCCGCAGGAGTCCATCGACTTCGTAATCAATCTCGAGATGTGGGATGAGAACAAGACATACGACAGAATGGGTCTCAACGAGGAGACCACGGAGATACTGGGACTTAAGGTTCCTTCCATAACGATACCGGTAGGACCCGGACGTAACCTCGCGATCATCGTTGAGGCGGCAGCGATCAACTACAGAGTCAAGAAGATGGGCTTCAACGCTGCTCAGGATCTTGTTAACAGAGTATTCCCGGGAGGCAACTTAAGCTGATGCCGATAGAAGATATCATAAGAAGAGATGTGATCCTAAAGCCTCTGACCACGATGAAGACCGGAGGCCCTGCTTCATATTTTGCCGAGCCCTCGTGTGCGGAAGAGATAATTGAGCTTCTGAAGTATGCCAAGGATAAGTCACTTGAAGTATTCATCCTCGGCAACGGCTCGAATGTAATTGCAGATGACAGGGGATTTGACGGCCTCATTATAAAGCTCGGAAACAATATGTCCGGCATTAAGGTCGAGGACGATCCGGAAGATCCGGATTATAAGCTCATTACGGCTCAGGCGGGATGCCTTCTGTCAAAATTCGGAAACACCGCAGCGGCGGAGGGGCTCGAGGGAGCCGAGTTCTCGTGCGGTATACCGGGAAGCGTCGGAGGCGCTGTGTTCATGAACGCGGGCGCTTACGGCAGGGACATATCCGACATAGCGGTAAGCGTAAGTTACATAGAAGACGGCGAAGCCAAAGCTATCGGCGTTAATAAGGGGATGTTCGGCTACAGAACTTCGTTCTTCGCGCATGAAGGACGCATTGTTACGGGTTTTACGGCGAGACTTAAGAAGGGCGATCCCGATGCCGTGAATGCACTGGTAAAGGAACTTCGAGACAGAAGAACGGCTTCGCAGCCTCTGACGGTTCCGTCCTGCGGCTCGACATTTAAGCGCCCCGAGGGATACTTCGCGGGCAAGCTCATACAGGACAGCGGACTTAAGGGCTTCAGTCTTGATGATTCGGGAGCGAAGGTCAGCCCGAAGCACGCGGGCTTTGTTGTCAACAACGGCGGCACTGCGGGTTCGGAGGATATAAAGAGACTTATAAGATACATACAGGACAAGGTGTTCGAGGACAGCGGCGTCAGACTCGAGTGTGAAGTCAGGTTCTTGGGCGGGGAGCAGTAAATGGACATAATAATTCTTACCGGCATGAGCGGAGCAGGCAAGTCGCAGGCGGCGGCTTACTTTGAGGATCACGGATATTTCTGCATCGATAATCTGCCGCCTATGCTCCTTCCGGGTATAGTCGAGTCGTTTATGGGCAAGGAGGAGGCGGGAATCCCGGCTCTGGACAAGCTCTGCGTTGTAGTTGACGTCCGTTCCAGAAGCATGCTCGCGGGATTTGATGCCGCCATGGTAAAGCTCGACGACATGGACTGCAAGTACAGGATCGTTTTCCTCGAGGCCAACGACAACGTCCTTGTGAGCCGTTACCGTCAGACCAGAAGATCACACCCTCTTATGCAGGAGATGAGTCTCGTGGATGCTATCGCTGCGGAGAGGTGTCTGCTTCAGGGTATAAGGGGCCGCGCCACCAACATCATCGACACTACGATGACTACGCTCTCGGCACTTCGAAAAGAACTTCACACGGTTCTTGATGAGGCGGAGGAAGCTGGATTATCCATATATGTTGAATCATTCGGTTTTATGTATGGCCTTTCTTCCGACAGTGATGACGTAATCGACGTAAGATTCCTTCCGAATCCGTTCTGGGTCGAGAAGCTTCAGATGATGAGCGGTAAGGATGAGCCCATTGCCGAATATCTGATGGGATTCGAGGAGACGAGAGTATTTCTGGATAAGTTAAGCGACATGTTTAAGTACATGATCCCTTTCATCATAAGAGAAGGAAAGGCGAGACTCAATATCGGCATCGGCTGTACCGGCGGAAGGCACAGATCCGTATTTATTGCCGAGAAACTGGGTCAGATGCTTGCTGACGATGGTTACCGAGTAACAGTTCATCACCGTGACATAGACAGGGACCCGAGATATGACGTCAAGAAGCCCGAGACAACAGGCTGAGGATAAGAAGGAGAGTTTCTCGAAGCAGGTAAAGGCCGAGACGGCTGCGCTTCCGGTTAAGAAGGCAGAGGACAAAAGAAGCCTCGCCTCCGGCATCATTATGCCCGGAACGGCGATAGGAAAGCTCGAGCAGGATGTTCTCATGAAGTGCAGGGATGAGCTCACCGGAACCGATGAGCGCGTTTCTCTGGATCTGAATGAAGGCGGAAGATACTTTCTTCGCGGGTGTTTTCTCTCCTGCGGATACATAACTGACCCGAATAAGACTTACAGGATCGAATTAAGGCCGGTCGATTCGGACGCGGCGGAGGTAATAACAGGTCTTCTGTCGGGTTTTGACATAGCTTACACCGAGGCCGACAGGGGCGATGTTCACGCCATTTACATAAGAAACGGCGATTCTGTGTCGGATTTTCTCGGAATAATCGGCGCGAATACGGCGAGGCTTCAGTTCGAGAACATAAGGATAGAGCACGAGGTCTACTCCAATATCAATCGCGCGGTGAACTGCGATTCCGGCAATACCGGGCGTCAGGCGGAGGCTGCGGCGAGAAGGGGAGAGCTCATAGATAAGCTCATGGCGTCGCCTGAGGCGGAGAAGCTCCCCCAAAGCTTATATGAGGCTGCCGTGGTGCATCAGCAGAACCCCGGAGCTTCGATAGCCGAACTCGGAGCCATGATGAATCCCCCCATAGGGAAGTCCGGTATGAACCACAGACTTACAAGATTGGTCGAAATAGCGGAAAGTATGTGATATTATTTCACCTATGGATTTAAGAAATCAGTATATAGAGCCTGATAACAGCTATCACCGGCCGTCACACGATCCTTCGAGCGGAACGTTGGTTCTGGTCGTTACGCTGACGATAATATCGGTAATCCTGACTTCAGTTCTTGCTGCGGTCTATTACACCAAGAAGAACGGCTCGGATTCCGTTGATACGAGCGGTACGGTCCTGGATAACTACATTGCGGTAGCTACTCCGACTCCTACTCCCGTTCCGCCTCTCGCGGATTATCAGAATCCTATTCTGTATCCTGCTTCGGCAAACATAAACATAGATCCCAATGCGGTTATCGACGACAGCGTAAATCCCTCTATGAGAGGAATCACGCAGAATGTAATAAGCGGTTCGCAGATCCTTACGGACTTCAGCCGCGCGAATCCTATCAATATCGGCGATCCGCTCTACTATACCCAGATACCGGGTGTTCTTACTTTCAGAGGCAATAATTTCCGTAATGCCGCGTCGTTCGGCTACCTTACGCCGCCAGACGGAACCGTCGATAATCTTACTCAGGTGTGGGAATACACTAACGGCCATAGCCTTCTGTCTTCCGACATGACATTCGAGTGGACGGGATACAGGCTTACAGGCCAGCCCCTTATCGTAAGGTGGCCCGCGGAACTCGTTCCATTGATGAATATCTATCCGTCAGCGGCGTCAAAGCCCAACCTCACCGAAGTAATATGCCCGTCCCTTGACGGCTACATCTACTTCATGGATCTGGACGACGGCACGATGACCAGAGATCCGATTTATGTCGGAGCTTCGGTCAAGGGAACCGCTGCCCTCGATCCCAGAGGCTATCCTCTTCTTTATGTCGGACAGGGCGATGACAACAACGAGTTCACGTTCGGAATGTATATCTATTCGCTCATTGACGGCTCACTGCTCTATTCCTATGAGGGCCTCGATGACGGCGCGTACAGAATGAACTGGGGTGCTTTCGATTCGTCTCCCATTATCGACGGAGCCACAGATACGCTTATCTGGCCCTGTGAGAACGGCATCATTTACAGTTTCCAGCTGAATTCACAGTTCAATTCAGTCGCGGGAACCGTATCCGTAAACCCCATGTGCACCGGATACAAGTACATATTCAACGATACGCAGGGAAGATTCCTCGGAGTCGAGAGTTCCGCGGCGGTTTACGGCAACTACTGCTATTTCATGGATAACAACTGCAATCTCGTATGTCTCGACCTGAATACGTTCCAGATGGTATGGGTGTTCAGGACGGGCGATGATTCGGATCTGTCCCCCGTGGTTCAGGAGGAGAACGGAATCCCGTACATCTATATCGGAACCGAAGTAGACAACCAGAACAGCGGTGAATACAACGGCGCCGCCTATACATACAAGATAAACGGCCTTACGGGCGCTGAGGTCTGGCAGACATCCCAGTCCTGCTATACCTACAATGGCGAGACATCCGCGACCGATCAGAGCGGCGGATGCGTCGGAAACCCCATAATCGGCATGGGAAACATCTCAAACCTCGTAATATTCTCGTATTCCATGACTGACGGCCTCACCAGCGGCAACCGTCTCGTCGCTTACAATAGGGACACAGGCACAGAAGTTTGGCATTATGACATGAATATTTATACATATTCATCACCTGTTGCCTGCTACACCGCTGACGGTAATGCGTATATAATAATTGCTGACAGTTTTGGACAGATACATCTCGTTAACGGCTCGACCGGAGAGAGAATCACCTATATTCAGGTGAATTCGGAAGAGGGAATGGGTGTTACGTTCGAGGCTTCACCGGCTGTATTCGGGAATATTCTCGTTATCGGCACAACCGAGGGAGAAGTATTCGGAATACGGATCGATTAAGAGGATTATGAAGGCAGACAAGAGGTACGGTTCGATCACCTCCCTCGAGGTGGAGATAAGCTCATTCACAGGCGGCGGATACAAGGTCCGTTATGATTTTGTGCGAAGACTGATCTCCTGGAACGACGGCTACATGTGGAATAACAACTTCATGAAGTCCTTAACCCCCGAGAAGCTTCAGGTCATTACATCCAATCTTCCCGGAACCGGCGTCATCGAATGGATGGAGGGCTACAACAGAGGCGAGCTTGCCAAGTACGGTCTTCCCACGGCTAATCCTTCATCATGGCGCATATGCATTAATTTCGAAGACGGTTCAGATCTTGTATCCAGCCATACAAAGAATTTCCCCAAGAACTGGACAAAACTCAAGGAAATAATCGAAGCCACCACCGAGTGCTGCTTCAGGCTCCGCTGACTTAACCCCCTTAGTGTGTTAGAATACATAGGCGGGATTTTTTATTTGGAGGGGTTACCTTTTGGATTACGCTGAAGGTCTGTTTCTTGGAAGATACTGGAGCGATACTGATTTTGAGAACAGAAGGCACGTTGAGCTTTTTCTGTTGTACGGCGCTCTGACAGCTATTTTCCTCGTTCTTTATTACTGGACCGGCAAGCCCCTTATCGGCGTCGGTTCATTCGGATTGTTCAGCACGATCATGCTCTCCATTTTGACCGCGGTTAATCCCGTCATGTGCTTCAGATACTACGGCATGCCCCTCTGGGGCAAGATGTGTGTATTAACGGCTAAGGTCTATAAGGCGTACCTTATCATGAGTCTTACGGTAAGTCTCATTCTTCCGAAGCTCACGGTTCAGAGCAACGGACTTAAGGATTTCCTCGTGGATTATCTCAATTCCACACTCGAGAGCTATACGGAGAAGTTCGCTTCCGGAGGAGGAAGCTTCTCGACTGTAATGGGCGTTCTCGCAGGAGGAGTTCATGTAGTGGTTGTGGTAGTTCTCGTAATAGCGGCAATAATAGCAATACCGGGACTGGTGGTTATTCTCTATAAGCTCGCGCAATACTTCTACGATTTCCTTATAGACAGACTCATTCTTAGAAGGTTTTTCAGATATAAGCATTGAGCGGAGGGAGTATGGCACTTCTCGAAGATAAGATAAACGTTACGCTGGAAGAACTCGAAGAGAACCTCGGAGAGAAGAAGCTTCCGGAATTCATAAGAAGAAGCGAAGAAGGATTCATAGCACAGATCGACAGGATAGTCGACATAATGAACGAAGACAGAAGCCGTAAGGCCATCTTCGTCGCGGGCCCCACTTCTTCGGGCAAGACCACATTCACAATGCGTCTGGCCTCCGGCCTGTCGAAGGCCGGAAGATCGGCTGCATTTCTGTCGCTTGATGACTATTACTGTCTGACTGACCTTCAGTTCGACAGGGACGGACGCCCTGATTTTGAGACCATTGATGCGATCGATGTGAAGCGCGCCAACAGGGACATTCACGACATAATCGAAGGCAAGAGCGTTATCCCGCCTTTCTTTGATTTCAAGATAAGAAAGCAGATTGAGAGGGATGCTTCCGAAGCGATCACCCTTCCTGATGACGGAGTTCTCGTGGTTGAGGGTCTCCACGGCCTTAATAAGAGGATATCGGGTGACTTCGGCGATAACATCATCAAGATCTTCATAATGCCGTACGGCAACGTGTTCTCGGACCGTAAACTCATGGACAGCGGTGAGATAAGACTTCTCAGGCGTATCGTGAGGGATAAGAGACACAGGGCTTCACACGCTCTCGCGACTATCGACTACTGGCCCATGATCAGCAATTCGGAGGATAAGTACTATACGGATTATCTTGAGTCCGCGGATTACCACATTAACTCATTCCTCCGCTATGAGAGTCTGATCATTGCCCCTCTGGCGCTTCAGGACATAAACGAGGCGCTCGAGATGGCGAAGGACGGATCGATAACGCCAAATATCTTCATGGATAATTCGAACACGGGCAAGAGCTTCGCAGACCTGTCGGCGGCGCTCGCCTGGGCACAGAGACTCGTAAGGCATTTGAACAAGATCCCGAAGGTCAATCCTTCCCACGTTCCGTCCGAATCAATACTTAATGAATTTATATCGATGTAAGGAGGCATTATAAATGCCCATAAGAATAGCAGACAATCTTCCGGCGAGACACATCCTCGAAGGCGAGGGTATCTTCGTTATGGAGGAAAACCGAGCATTATCTCAGGACATAAGACCGCTTCATATCGTCATCCTGAATCTGATGCCTAACAAGGAGACTACGGAGACACAGATACTCCGCGCTCTCTCGAACACACCTATACAGATCGATATCGATCTTCTCCGCATCTCCACGCACGAGTCCAAGCACACGAGCGAGGAGCACCTGTTCAAGTTCTACGAGACCTTTGATGAGATCCGTGACCGCCACTACGACGGCATGATCATCACCGGAGCTCCCGTCGAGCAGATGCCTTACGAGGAGGTCGATTACTGGGACGAGCTTTGCATGATCATGGAGTGGAGCAAGACTCACGTCTATTCGACGATGCACATATGCTGGGGCGCAATGGCAGGTCTTTACTACCATTACGGCATCCCCAAGTATGACCTTCCCGAGAAGTGCTTCGGCGTATTCGCGCACTCAATGACGTGGAGTAAGCCCGTTAAGCTCTTCAGGGGCTTTAACGACGTGTTCTTCGTACCTCATTCAAGGCATACCGAGATAAGAAGGGAAGACGTCATGAAGATCGATTCGCTCCGCGTCCTCTCCGAGTCGCCTGAGAGCGGCCTCTATGCCGTATCTGACAAGAAGGGCAGGATGTTCTTCATAACAGGTCACTCCGAGTACGACAGATACACGCTCGACAGCGAGTATAAGAGGGATGTGAGCCTCGGCCGTCCCATCAAGATCCCGGTAAACTACTACCCTGACGACGATCCTTCCAAGGAGCCCGTCATGCTCTGGCGCGCATCCGCGACGCTGCTGTTTACCAACTGGCTCAACTACTATGTATATCAGGAGACACCGTTCGACCTCTCGCTTCTTAACGTCGAGAAGAAGAACAAGATAGATCTGGAGGACACATGAGCACCGTCATTACTGAAGATCTTGTAAGAGGACTTGCACCGGAAAGACCTTCTTCCGGACATAAGAACGACTTCGGTCACGTCCTTATCACTGCCGGATCAAGATACATGACGGGTGCACTCATACTTTCCACGGAAGCTGCATTGCGAAGCGGAGCGGGGCTTGTCACCGCATTTTCGACGGAGGAGGCTCTCATGCCCCTCAAGGCGAACTGCCCCTGCGCGCTTACTTCAGCGTGGGCGGAAGACGTTACGGAGACTCTTAGAATGGCGTCGGCGCTCATAAAGAAGGCGGATGCCGTCGCGATAGGTCCCGGACTTGATGAGAATGACTTAAGATCGAAGGCGCTCGTGGAGATGTATCTTGCCGAGGCGCCGGTGCTTCTTCTTGATGCGGGAGCGCTTAACATCCTCTCGCGCTACAAGGAGGAGATGCTGCCTCTTCTTGCTTCCCGTAACGGAAAGGGGCTTAAGCCCGCCGTGCTGACGCCGCATGTCGGTGAAGCCATGAGGCTCATGGGTGATGTCAATGAGGATAAATGTGCTGAATTTGCCTCAGTTAATCACTGTTTGCTTGTGCTTAAAAATAATAAAACCATGATTTTTACACCGCACTTATCATGTTATAGTATTCAAGGTGACAACAGCGGCCTCGCGAAAGGCGGAAGCGGCGACGTCCTGACAGGACTTACGGCCGGCCTTCTTTCACAGGGGATGAAGCCCTGCGATGCAGCCGTAAGTGCTGTATACCTTCACAGCAAGGCTGGCGAGTATGCGGCTTCGTACATGGGTGTCCGCGCGATGTTGCCGACAGATGTTATAGATGAGCTCTCGGAAGCTTTCCTTGAGACGGGGTGGTAATTAATGGGCATAATCGAAGACGGAGTTTTCTTTGACAGGACTTGTGTTGAAATAGACATCTCTGCCCTTAAGTCCAACATAGAAGAGATAAGACGCATAACAAGACCCGAAGCTGACATCATGGCCGTTGTTAAGGCCGATGCCTATGGTCACGGTGCGTATGAAGTTGCAAAGACATTGCTCGACAACGGAGCCGACGGCCTTTGTATCGCGACTATAGGCGAGGCGGTTCACCTTCGCCAGAGCGGCATTACATCGAGACTTCTCATCCTCGGAGGCACGGATATCGTAAGCTACGAGGACGCGGTGCTCTATAATATCGACCTCGCGATCTACGACAGGGAGTCCGCAGTCGCGCTCTCGAACGAAGCCGTAAGGCAGGGCAGGGTCTGCGATATCCACATTAAGCTTGATACCGGAATGGGAAGGATCGGGTTCCCGACCGACGGAACGGCACTTCAGGAGATTAAGGAGATATGCTCGCTTCCGGGAATCAACCCCTATGGAATCTTCTCGCACTTTGCCGTGGCCGATACCAATGACGACGAGTACACGATGAAGCAGTATGAGGCTTTTGTTAATACGGTCGAAGCTTTGAAGGGTATGGGCGTTACTTTCCGTAAGAGACATATCTGCAACAGCGCAGGAATCATGAGATTTCCCGAGATGCACATGGATATGGTAAGAGCCGGTCTCATTCTGTACGGATATAAGCCGGAAGGCTGCCCCGAAGCATATACGGATATCAATCTTAAGCCCGTAATGACGTGGTATGCGAAGGTCGTACACGTTAAGACTGTTCCAGAAGGAACGACGGTAAGCTACGGAAGGCATTTTGTGGCAAAACGTCCCACAAAAGTCGTTACGGTTTCTGTAGGATATGCTGACGGCCTGTCGAGACGCTTAAGCAACGGCTTCGAGCTTCTCGTTAACGGCGAGCGCCTTCCCATAATAGGCAATGTCTGCATGGACATGTGCATGCTCGATGCGACGGACATGAAAGGCGACGTTAAGCCCGGTGATATCGTAACGATATTCGGCAAGGGAAGGTCGGCTGACGAACTCGCGAAGGCGCTTGGAACAATAAGTTACGAGATAACCTGCGATGTGGGAAAAAGAGTACAGAGAATTTTTACGAACTGATATATAATAAAGCGGTATTTTTGAGGAGAGGCGACCAACATGACATCTGAAGACAAGAAATCACTCGAACTGTTCTCTGCCAGAATGAGAAGATGGGTTATCGAAGGCGTTTACAATGCCAAGAGCGGACACCCGGGCGGATCTTTATCCTGTACGGACATCATCTGCTATCTTTACAACAGGGTTCTTAACGTAAATCCCGAGAATCCTTCCGATCCCGACCGTGACAGATTCGTTCTCTCCAAGGGACACTGTGCACCGGCTCTTTATTCGGCACTGGGACTTAAGGGTTTCTTCGATGTCAATGAGATAAAGAATCTCCGTAAGATCGGATCTTTCCTTCAGGGTCATCCCTGCAAGGCGATCACACCCGGAATCGACATGTCCACGGGTTCCCTCGGACAGGGAATCTCGACAGCAGTCGGAATGGCTCTCGCAGGCAAGGTTGATAAGAAGTCTTACCGCGTTTTCTCAGTCTTAGGTGACGGTGAGATGCAGGAGGGTGAAGTTTGGGAGGCTCTCATGAGCGCTGCTCACTACAAGCTCGACAACATCTGCGCCTTCCTCGACTACAACGGTCTTCAGATCGACGGTAAGGTCGACGACGTAATGAGCCTCGGAGACATTGAGGCTAAGACGAAGGCATTCGGTTGGGAGACAGTCGTTATCGACGGTCATAACTTCGATGAGATCGAAGGCGCCGTTGAGAAGTTCAAGGCTAATCAGGGCTCAGGCAAGCCGTTCTTCGTAATCGCGAAGACACATAAGGGCAAGGGCGTCTCATTCATGACGGACGATCCTTCATGGCACGGCTGTGCACCTAAGGAAGAGCAGTATAATATCGCAGTCGAGGAACTCGACGCGAAGATCAAGGAACTGGAGGGTTGATCCAATGGGCAAGATGGCAACAAGAGAGGCTTACGGAAGAACACTTCAGGAGATAGGATCCGACGAGAAAATCGTAGTATTTGACGCGGACCTTGCAGGTTCCACTAACACAGGCAGATTTAAGAAGGATTTCCCTGAAAGATTCTTCGACATGGGTATAGCAGAGGCAAACATGGTGGCTTGTGCTGCCGGTATGGCTACATGCGGCAAGATCGCATTCGTATCATCTTTCGCCATGTTCGCGACAGAGAGAGCATGCGAGCAGATCAGAAATTCCGTATGCTACCCCAATCTCAGCGTAAAGGTCTGCGCTTCGCACGCAGGCATCACGGTAGGTGAGGACGGTGCTTCGCACCAGTGTCTCGAGGATCTCTCGATCATGAGATCGCTCCCCAACATGAAGGTTATCTGCCCTGCAGACGCAGCTTCGGCAAGAATGGCAGTCAAGGCAGCTTATGAGAACGACGGACCTTTCTATGTAAGACTTGCAAGACTCGCTACAGATTCCGTTTACGGAGAGTTCGGCGAGGACGTTGACTTTACACTTGGCAAGGCTCACATGGTAAAGGACGGAACAGACGTAACTATCATCGCCTGCGGATACATGGTAGAGCAGGCTGTTGAGGCCTTAAATATCCTCGAGAGCGAGGGTATCAGCGCCAGACTTCTCGATATGCATACCATCAAGCCCATCGATAAGGAGGCTGTCATCAAGGCTTCCAAGGATACAGGCTGCATCGTAACATGTGAGGAGCACTCGATCATCGGAGGCCTCGGAAGCGCAGTTGCAGAAGTTCTCGTTGAGAATGCACCTTGCCCGATGCTCCGCGTAGGCGTTAAGGACGTATTCGGAAGATCCGGTACACCTGCAGAGCTCATGGCTTATTATCATCTTACAGGTGCGGATATCGCCGAGAAGGCTAAGCAGGCGATCGCTCTTAAGAAATAACAGTGAAGATACTCGCACTGGTATTATTCGTGGTCATGTACATAGCCATGATCACGAAGCCTAAGTACAGGCCGCAGATAGCATTATCTGTGGCTGTAATTTACCTTATTGCAGGCATAGTTCCGTTCAGTGAGCTTCCGGTGACTATTAACTGGAACGTTCTCATGATGATCAGCGGCACGATGATCATAGTCTATTATTTCATCGAATCGCTGATGCCGAACCTTCTTGCAGACTTCATTCTCAATAAATCCAAGAACGCGATGTGGGTTACCATACTCATGTCGCTTTTCGCGGGGCTCATAAGCGCCTTCATCGACAACGTCGCTACGGTGCTCATGGTAGCTCCGGTAGGTCTTGCCGTGTGTAAGAAACTTAAGATGAATCCCGTCGGAATGATACTCTCCATCGCGGTGTCGTCGAACCTTCAGGGTGCGGCCACGCTGGTTGGCGACACTACTTCCATCATGCTCGCGGACTACGCAGATATGAACTTCATGGAGTTCTTCTGGATGAACGGCAAGCTCGGAATCTTCTTCGCGGTAGAGATCGGAGCTATCGCTACGGTGCCGATCATGATGATCCTCTTCCGTCGCAACAGGGAGCCGGTTTCCTCTGATGAGAGAACAAAGGTCAAGGATATGGTTCCGACAGTAATGCTTCTTCTCATGGTAGCCGCACTTATCGTCGCTTCGTTTATCCCCGATACACCGAGTGCGATCAACGGCATCATCTGCATGGTTCTTGCCATGTTCACGATTATCATAGACATCTTCAGGAAGAAGGGCATAAGGGATGCCAAGGAGGCGATCATTGAAGTCGATTTTGCCACCCTCGGACTTCTCCTCGGCCTGTTCATCGTCATCGGCGGCCTGTCGAAGGTCGGCATCATCGATGATTTTGCAGATTACATTGTTAAGTTCGGCGGAGATAATATCTTCGTGCTCTATACGATAATCGTCTGGGGCTCCGTTATCATATCGGCTTTTGTCGATAATATCCCGTATGTTGCCACAATGCTTCCGGTGCTCGCGTCCGTTACGGCATCGCTCGGAGTTGAGCCTTATCTTCTCTACTTCGGCCTTCTGTCAGGAGCGACCTTAGGCGGCAACATCACACCCATCGGAGCGTCTGCGAACATCGCGGCTACGGGACTTCTCAAAAAAGAAGGCTACGATGTAGCCTTCAAGGATTTCATAAGAATCGGAGTTCCCTATACTCTGACCGCGGTAATGGCGGGTTATCTCTACCTCTGGTTCGTCTGGGGCTGAACGGGCGGCATCTGACCGTCGAAGTTATCAGGTAGTTCAGGCGGTGTCTGACCGTCGAAGTCATCAGGAAGTTCGGGCGGCGTCTGTCCGTTAAATCCGCCCTGAGGACCCTGACGTCCGCCTCCGAAGCCAAAGCCTCCCGCACCGTTTCCGAAGATATAATTCTCTAATGTGATTTCCTCTTCGAACTCACCGCAGGTTACCGTATATGTGCCGCTTAAGGTTAGCTCGGGGGAGCTTATGAGTACACAGTTATAGTTTACTTCTGGGGTGAACTCGACTATTACATTTCCCGAATCATCGGTGACCGTTATCGCTGTTCCCGAAGTCTGATCTCCTGTTGATATAAGGATCGAACCCTGGGAGGCTTCCGTGAAGTTCATCTCCATGCCGGATATGCCCGCGGCGACTATGGTTCCGCCCGTAATTACACCGGAACCTACATAATCCAGAGAGCCGTTGCCGGAATTAAGGGGACCGCTGATGGTTATGTATCCGCCGTTTACCGTGAGGCTTCCGTTGCTGTCGATGCCGTCACCTTCAGTCGTGATATCCAGGGTGCCGCCGTTGATCGTTATGGAACATGCGCTGTCGGCCGTCATGGAATCGCCGGATTCTCCCGCTGCGTTGACCGCGTCATCCGAGGATAATATCGCGATGTCTCCGCCGTTTATGGTTACCGAAGTTCCCTCGAGACCCTCGGTGCATTCTGTTATCTCCAGTGATCCGCCGTTGATGATAAGTTCGTCGTTTGCCTGGCAGCCGTCTCCGGCGGAAGTGATGGTTATGGTTCCGCTTTCTATTATAAGGTCGTCCTTCGATACTATTCCGTGGTCTGCGGAGTCTATTATGATCGTGCCTTCGCCGCTTATCGTGAGGTCATCCTTCGAGAAGATGACGCCGTCGACGTTCGTGTCGCCGTCTGCCTCGAATCCTGTCAGGTTGGTAAGATGATTCACCGTGCCTTCGGCTGCCGTCACGGTTACTTCACCTGCGTTTCTTACATAGATGGCGGCGCTGTCTTCAGATGTAATGCTGCAGCCGTCGAGTATGATTTCGATGACGTCATCATCTGACGCGTCAACTACGACGGAGCCCTCCACATCCTCGCTTATCGTATAGGTGCCGCTCTCGGTAATGAGCATGGATCCGTTAAGGGTGTCCGAAGCGTTCACGTTAAGCATCGAGCACGCTGATAATCCGAGGGTGAGTGCTGCTGTTCCTGCAAGTGCCTTTAATCTTTTCATGTCTTTACTCCTTTACAGTTGTGCCGATGAATCGGCGGGGGTGGGGATGCATACGGTTATCGGAAGATTTCCGTTCCTGACTCTTAATTTGTCGATGAATTCCTTCTCGGAGGCGCCGGGCTTAAGGGTGACCATGTACTTCATGCGGAAGATGCTGCCCATGTCCGCCGTTCTTACCGAGAGAAGCTCGCTTTCGGTGGTGTACTTCGCGAAGACCTCGTCGAAAGCGCCCTCGTAGTCAAGGTCCTCCGGGACTGTGATGTGAAGCTCCTTGCCGCTTCCACGGTCGCCGAAGCCCGTGAGCTTCAAGACTATCATGGCGAGGCAGATGACCATGGTGAAGATTACCGCATACACGAAGCAGCCCATGCCGCATATAAGTCCCACTGCCATCGCGAGGAAGACCGCGGTTATCTCTTTCGCAGTGCCCGGAGCCGACCTGAAACGCACGAGACTGAATGTGCCTGCGACCGCGACTCCTGCGCCTATGCTGCCGTTAACCATGATGATGACCACGCACACAAGTGCGGGAAGAAGAGCGAGCGTTGCCGCGAACGATCTGCTTGTTTTTGTTCTGAACATGTAGGCGCCCGCGATGAAAAGGCCGAGCATAAGTGCCACGCCAATGTACATGAGAAAGTCGGTTATGTTAAGCATAGAGAAGTCCTCCTTCTTTTGTCCTGTCTGAAGTTCTTATGAAGTTTGAGTAGTAGGTGCCGTACTTGGAGACAGAAGTCCTCGATATGCCGCGGCTCCCGAGAAATTTTGCCAGATAAAGCGGGATCGAGCCTGCCGTCTTAAGCTCAAGAAGCGTGTTTCCCGGCGGGAGTATCCTGTCGCCGTATGCGTTACGGGTGAGGGACATATCGCGGGTCCTGCCGAGTATGTTCTCGTCGAGGGTGAGCCTTAAGCATGTCCCGTCCACTGCGCGAAAGGACTCACGCTCATACGACAGAAAGCATGCCGGCCTTAGGTCTTTGTGTATCCTTCTGAAGTACTCAATCTCGTCTGCTATCTGTGAGATGTAAGGCTCGGGGGAGACGCCCGTGAGCCAGCTTTCCGCCTGGTGCTCCCTTACTGCCGTTCTTCGTTTGTAAACGATGCCCTTGTATTTCTTCTTGATCTCGACAAAGACGTTGTCGTCCTCGTTTACCCTGCAGTAGGACCTTACGCGGAGCTTCTCCTTGTAGACCGGCTTCTCAAGAGACGTTCTTATGAGACTGTAGTCCGGGGTATCGTAGTAAACATTTCTAATGGTCGTGCGCCCGTACTCGTCCGGCATCATGTGCCCTCTTAAAGTTATTAGAAGCTCCTTCTTATCTTCCGGGGAGAGCAGGTATTTGTATTCGTATCTTTTGAAAACAACAATGTGTGACATCTTTGTTCCTCCTTGATTGGCTAGATGCTAACAGGCGAACTTAAAATGAACCTTAAACTTCGAAAGGAAGTAGAAAAATGTTAAAATGTCGAAAGCAATGCATTTACGGAGGGATAGATAATGAAAACGTGTAAATATTGCGGCTGTCAGAACGATGACAATACAAAGTTCTGCACAAACTGCGGAGCCCAGTTCCCGGATCAGGAGCCTGTAAGCGCGCCTGCATCTTCGTGGCAGCGGCCCACTTCGGAATCGGCATATACTCCTGCCGGTATTCCCGAGCCCCAGACGTACAGCGCTCTTGCCATCACGGGATTTATTATTTCCATCGTTTCAATCTTCTGCTGCGGCATGACGGCCCTGATAGGTCTTATCTTCTCGCTTATCGGACTTTTTGTATCGCTTAAGAAGACGAAGAAGGGCACGGCGTTTGCAGTCGTGGGCATAATAATAAGCGGCATTTTGACGCTGTTCATACTGTTATCGATCATCGTCAGCTGGACAGCCATCACGACGGCGTATGAGAACTCTGATGATATTGAAGAATTCTTCGATAGGCTTGAGACTGAACTTGAGGAGAGGGATGCGCGTCAAAACGGACGCAGAAGTTCATCTTCCGGATCTGATGATGATTCTTCGCAATTCTCATCCGATTGGGTTGACTGCGAAGTTTCAGAAGATATGACAACTATAGAGATTGTTTATACAGACGGTATCCCGGATGATTTTGAGTTCTGCGGTGCCGATTTTGACGAGATCTGCGATGCGCTCGAAGATAACCTGACTTTGGAAGATAACTTCGGTCAGACTGTAAGTTTTGACCGCGAGGAATTCAGAAGACTGCTGTCCATAGTCCTTATAAATTCCGACGAATATGACAGCATGAACTTAAGCCGCAGACAGGTTCTTGATATGCTGTCTTATCTTGCGGCACTGTCATGCGAGATGGATAATGACGGGTTTGAGCCTGACAGAGCTGTTTATACGGAAGCTACTGATGCTTATGATTTCTACGGAATCATAGAGCCTAATAACATCGGCCATGCTGTAGTCGTATTTACGGATGGAACCGACAGTTACTATTTTGACGAAGCTATGTGCGGTGACGAGATCTGCTGGTCTGTGGTCCCCGGTACTTATGATGTGTTCAGAATCGGAATGACTGCCGATTCCCTGAATGAATATCCGGCAGGAGGATTTGCGGAATTCGCATCATGGGTTTCTTCGATCCTGGATCCCGTGATCTGATCTTAAGACGAAGGGTAATATGAGAATACTTCTAGCGGAAGATGAGATATCGATGTCGCGTGCACTGACCGCGATACTCAATAAGAATAACTATTCCGTAGATGCGGTAACTGACGGTGAAGAGGCATTGAGGTATCTTCGGACCGGCGATTACGATGCGGCGGTTCTTGATATCATGATGCCGAAGATGGACGGCATAGGAGTTCTTAAGACCATAAGGGCTGAGGGAATGCTGATACCGGTTCTGATGCTGACCGCCAAGTCACAGGTTGAAGACAAGGTGGAAGGTCTGGACAGCGGTGCGAATGACTATCTGACCAAGCCTTTCGACGCGAAGGAACTGCTCGCGAGGATAAGGGCGATGACCCGCGTGTCCACGGTGCAGGCGGATTCGGTCCTGAAGTTCGGAAAACTCACATTGGACAGAACCACCTGTGATCTTACGGGACCTATAGGAAGCGTTAAGCTCTCCGGCAAGGAGTACCAGATGCTCGAGTATCTTATGCAGAATCCGAAGATGTTAATATCCGCGGACAGGTTCTTCGATAAGATCTGGGGGCTCGATTCAGATGCTGACATCAGTGTTGTGTGGACGTTTATCTCGTATCTTAGAAGGAAACTCACATCTGTCGGTGCGGATGTTGAGATCAGGGTATCAAGAGGTCAGGGATATTCTCTCGAGGTGAAGGAATAGATATGTTTGGAAGGTTAAGGCTCAGGTTCGTTCTCATATCCATGCTGTCGGTCGTCGTGGTCCTCGGTGTTATCATATCGGGGATCAATTTCCTGAACTACCGAAGCACGGTTCAAAGAGCGGATGAGATACTTCTCATTCTTAAGGATAACCGCGGTGAATTCCCGCCGCCCCCTTCGGATGACCACGGAATGAGAGCTCCCGGAGATTCCCCGGAGGTTGCTTTCGAGGCGAGGTATTTCTCTGTCGTTCTTGACGGCGAAGGCGGGGTCGTAAGCTCCGAGACCGGAAGGATCGCGGCATTGAGCCCCGAACAGGCGGAGGAGCTCGCACGTGAAGTGTACGGACTTAATTCTGATAAGGGTTTCTCCGGCGACTACCGTTATCTTAAGTCCGATGAAGACGGCAATGTCAGGATAATCTTCTATGACTGCGGCAGAGGTCTTGATTCATTCAGGACGTTCCTTAAGGCGAGTGTTCTTATATCGCTCATCGGTATGGCTGTCGTGTTTGTGCTCATCTACTATGCGTCGGGACGTGTTGTCGGACCGGTCGCGGAAAGCTACGAGAAGCAGAAGAGGTTCATAACCGACGCGGGTCACGAGATCAAGACTCCGCTCGCGATCATCAATGCCGATGCGGACGTGATACTTACGGACGGAGAGAACCAGTGGGCATCCGACATCAAAGGTCAGGTCGGAAGACTTACTGAACTTACAAACGAGCTCATCTATCTGTCCAGGATGGAGGAGGGACTCCCGGAACTGTCGATGACAAGCCTCGATCTAACGAAGATCACAGAAAGGTCCTGCGATTCGTTCTCGTCGATGTTTTTTACCGGCAATAAGAAACTTAACAGGGACATAGAGCCGGGCGTCGGAATGAAGGGGGATGAGAAGTCGATTATGCGCCTCATGTCCATTCTTCTTGATAACGCCCTGAAGTATTCGCCCGAAGGCGGAACCACTAAGGTCTCTTTGAAGAAGTCAGGTAAGGGTATAGTACTCACGGTAACAAATAACACGGTAAATGTTGTGGATAAGGAATCCGCGAGGCATCTTTTTGACAGATTCTACCGGACGGACAAGTCCAGAAGCTCCAGTACGGGAGGCTACGGCATCGGCCTTTCGGTGGCGCAGGCGATCGTAAACGCCCACAAAGGCAGGATATCTGCCGTTCCCGCGGGCACAAAACTTACGATAACCGCGGCCTTCCCCGAAAGTTGTTGACACTATCCCGAACCGCGTTTATAATCGTTAGGCTATTTATGCGAAAGTATGCGTATGCATAAGAAAGATATGGAGGAACGATGATATGAAGATGACATATCAGCCTAAGAAGAGGCAGAGAGCCAAGGTTCACGGTTTCCGTGCAAGAATGGCTACTCGTGACGGACGTGATGTTCTTAAGAGAAGAAGACTTAAGGGCAGAAAGAAGCTTGCAGCGTAAGGATCACGGCTGTGGTCCTTTTTCGTTTATGCGCTTAAGCGCATAACTGCGAGAAAGAAGAGGCGTTATTTGAAGGCTTTACCCTTAAGATTCAATTATGAATTCTCGAGAGTGTATCGCCGCGCCGCATTTGCTACGGGACGGTACATGACAGTACATGTCTTCCACCGCCCCAAAGGTCTTAAACATAACAATACACGCATACCCGAAGACATTTTAAGAGTAGGGTTCTGCGCCTCGAAGAAACAGATGGGCGCAGTGGGCAGAAACAAAGCAAGACGCCTTATGCGGGAGGCTTATCGACACCTCGAACCGCGGATTCGCGAAGGAAATGATATTGTTATCACACTTAAATGTGTCGATGAACTGCCGTCTTATGCGGAGATTCGCCGCGAGATGGAAGTTCTTTTGTCCAGACTTAAGGTCTTGAAGGCCGGAGCTTGTGATGATGAGAAGAGCGTTGATCAAGACCGTGAGGTTTTATCAGAAGAACATATCACCTAATATGGCACCTCACTGCAGGTTTCAGCCCACTTGCTCCGAATACATGATCGAATGTCTGGAAACCCACGGAGTCTTGAGAGGGCTTCCTCTTGGAATCTGGCGGATACTGCGCTGTAATCCGTTTTCCAAGGGAGGCTATGACCCGGTTCCGCATAAGGAGATAAGATAGTTATATGACATTTCTTTACCAGTTTTTCGGATGGCTGACGAGAGTTCTGTTCGGATTCTTCGGCAATTACGGTATGGCCATCATCATGCTTACTGTCATCATCAGAGCGGCTTTGATCCCGCTTAACATCAAGTCCCAGAAGTCCATGATCAAGATGCAGGCTCTCTCGGGCAAGACAGCCGAGATTCAACGCAAGTACCCGGACGATAAGCAGAAGCAGCAGGAAGAGATTATGAAGCTTCAGCAGGAGAACGGCGCAATGGGCTTCTCCGGATGTCTTCTTCCCTTTATCCAGCTGTTCCTTATCTGGCCTATCTACAGAATCGTATCCGGACCTTTGATCTACCTTTCGCAGGTACCTAAGGAGAATGTCCAGGCAATGATCGATCTTGCCACAGAGCAGGGTCTCATCACAAAGAGCATAAGAATCTCCGAGCAGATTCACATCCCGCTCATCAATGTTCTCAACAACAACAGCGATTTCCTTTACGAGTGTATCAACAAGGGCTATATCGCCATGGGTCAGCTTCTCGATCTGCACTTCCTCGGCATGGATCTTACGAAGACACCTGCATGGAACCCCATCACGATCATTTCCGACCCTAAGACATATCTGCCGCTTCTTATATTCCCTATCCTCGTAATCCTCACGACATTGCTCTCGATGAGGATGACAAACTGGCTGAAGCCCGGTTACAAGGAGCAGAAGGAAGCCAAGGAGAGGGAGAAGAAGAACCCCGCAAGAGCAGGCCAGACCCCTACGGATCAGGCTGAGATGACTACCAAGATGATGAGCTGGATGATGCCTGTCCTGATGCTCTTCACAACATTTACACTTCCCGCAGCAATGGGTCTTTACTGGGTAGTCGGCGGTATCATGGGTATTCTTACACAGATCCTCACATACTTCATGTTCACAAAGCCTTATGAGCTCAAGAAGCTCGAGATGGAGCAGAAGAAGGCAGAGGCCTTCAAGAAGAACTCCTCCGACAAGGATGCGAACAGGAAGAAGAACAAGAAGAGAAAGTAATAGCAGGAGGCTATCAGTACAATATGGAAAAGTCAGTTGTAAAGACAGGTAAGACAGTTGAGGAAGCTAAGGCAGCAGCTCTCGAGGAGCTCGGTGTATCTGAGGATCAGGCTGTTGTTGAAGTTGTAAGCGAGAGCGAAGGCGGTTTCCTCGGTATAGGTAAGCAGGTAGAGGTTAAGGTTACGGCTAATGTTGAGGATTCTTCTGAGGAGTCCGAGGAAGAGGTCGTATATTACGGTGACGATGAGAGCTATGAGGGCGATGAGGTAAGCGAGGCTGAAGATGCGGCTGTTGCTTTCGTTGCTGAGGTTCTTTCCGGCATCGGCATCCACGGCAATATGGATTCCTACAGAGAGGACGATACGATCTACATCTCCGTTTCCGGCGGTGACTGCGGTTCCGCTATCGGACGCCACGGCGAGACACTCGAGGCTATCACATACATGACAAACCTTATCGCCAATAAGCACAGCGAGGACAGAGTTCACGTTCACCTCGATGTAGGCGGATATAGAAGACACAGAGAGAGAATCATCGAAGGTCTTGCAGACCGCGCTGCTTCCAAGGCTCTCCGTTACGGCAAGGATGTTGCAATGGAGCCCATGAATCCTGCTGAGAGAAGAATGGTTCATTCTTATCTTCAGAAGGTTGAGGGTGTTACAACACACTCCGAGGGTGAAGAGTCCAACAGACGCGTTATCGTAAGTCCCGTAGCTTCCGAGCAGGAGTAAGGCTTAGAAGCGATGGAGCCTTTCTGTGCTTTATCGACGCCGGCCGGTGTATCCGGAATAGCGGTGATCAGAGCTTCCGGTGAAGGCGTATCCCTCAAGGCTTCTAAGGCTTTGAAGATACTTCGCACTACCGGAGACAGAACAGAAGCGGCTCTTACGGACCTTAAGGGTTACGAATCGGCTTATGCCAGATTCATAGATCCTTCTGACAACAGGACAATAGACGATGTTGTGGTGACCTTCTTCGAGGGCCCGCACTCGTATACAGGTGAAGATATGATAGAGATCTCCTGCCATGGCGGACAAGCCGTCAGACAGGAGATTTTGCGTGTTCTTAATGAACTCGGGATACGTCCCGCGGAGCCCGGCGAATTCACGAAGACGGCGTTTATCAACGGGAAGCTGGATCTTACCGAAGCGGAAGCCGTTATGAACGTCATCTCCGCCGATTCCTCGAGAGCACTTGAGGCGTCGAACAGCCAGCTTATGGGAAGCCTTAAGCTTAAGATATCGGAAGCAGAGGACATGCTCTATAAGGCCCTCTCCTCGATAGAGATGATGATAGAATTCCCCGAGCACGATGACACGCCTGAGAATACGAAGACTGTTGAGGACATGATAGAAGGGGTAAAGGACCTGTTCGATTCTCTCGCCCGAAGCTACGGAAGAGGAAGACTTCTTACCGAGAGGATGAAGGTCGCTATATTAGGTCTTCCTAACAGCGGCAAGAGCACGCTTCTGAACTTCCTTGCAGGCTACAGCCGTGCGATAGTAACTGATGTTCCCGGAACCACGAGGGACATGCTCGAGTACAATACCGAGATAGAGGGCGTGCCGGTCACGTTCGTTGATACGGCGGGCATCAGGGAGACCGATGACGAGATAGAGGCTATGGGCGTTAAGCTCGCGCGTATCGCAGCTTCCGAGGCTGACCTGATACTGTATCTCATCGCTCCCGAGACGTCTTACGGTGACGTTACCTCGACTATTGAGGGGCTCGAGCCTTCGAAGCTTAAGGTGATATTTACCAAGAGCGATATCGGCGACAATCCGTCGAAGGATGAGATAGTCAATATGCTTAAGGAAAGAGGCGTCGACGGTACCGCATCGATATCGGTAAAGGCGGACGCCAATACGGACATAATAGGCAGGTTCGTTAAGGACACATATGAGAAGGCCGGAGGGCTCAATGCGAGCGACATTACTGTCCTCGGGGCAAGACACGCAGAGCTTCTCCGAAGTGCTTCCGGAAAACTTAGTGAGGCTCTCGGCATAATAAGGGACGGCATCGGTGTCGATGTGTGCTCCCAGGTTATAAGGTCCGCGCTCGATGACAGCGGACAGATTACGGGAAGGGTCGTAAGCGACGAGCTCGTCGAGACGATATTCTCGAGATTTTGTATAGGCAAGTGACATGAACATAGAAGAAGCTCTTAAGATTGATAATGCATACCTCGCAGGCGAATACGATGTCGCGGTGGTAGGTGCGGGACACGCGGGCTGCGAGGCGGCTCACGCCTGTGCTGCCATGGGCCTTAGAACGATACTGTTTACGCTGCATTTGGATTCGCTTGCCAATCTTCCCTGCAACCCGAGCATAGGAGGCACGGCGAAAGGCCAGATCGTCCGTGAGGTGGATGCCCTCGGAGGCATCATGGGCAAGGTGGCAGACGACTGCCTTATCCAGATGAGGATGCTCAACAGAACGAAGGGCCCTGCGGTTCATTCGCCCCGCGCCCAGATGGACAGGAGCAAATACTCCGTAATGATGAAGAAGTTTCTCGAGGACACCGAGAATCTCGACATAAGACAGGGTCACGTAACGGCGCTTCTCGCATCTGACAACGGCGACGGCACATATAAGGCAACCGGCGTCATGACCGAGAGCAAGGCCGTCTACAGCGCCAAAGCGGTGGTTATCTGTTCGGGAACATACATGGAGGCAAGGACCATAAGGGGAGAGGTCATAATGGAGTCGGGTCCTGACGGACTTCCGAGATCCGTCGGTCTCTCTGAGTCTTTAAGTGGATACAATATTCCCATCTTAAGATTCAAGACCGGTACGCCGGTAAGAGTAAATGCAAACAGCGTCGACTTCAGCGTCATGGAGGTTCAGGAGGGTGAGCACGACGTTCCGCCGTTCTCCTTTGAGAACGAGATGAACGGCAGGGGTGTTCCCGAGGAGCAGACCCCGTGCTATTCGGTATGGACCACGCCCGAGACGCGTGAGGTCATCTTCGACAATATGGACAGGTCACCTCTTTACAGCGGTGTCATCAAGGGAACGGGTCCGAGATACTGCCCTTCCATCGAGGATAAGTTCGTTAAGTTCAAGGATAAGACGAGGCATCAGATTTTCGTTGAGCCCATGGGCAGCAATACGCGTGAGATGTACCTGCAGGGATTCTCTACGAGCCTTCCCGAAGACGTGCAGGTCAGAATGGTGCATAGTCTCCCGGGCCTTGGCAAAGCCGTAATACAGAGAAGCGCATATGCTATCGAGTACGACCTCATAGAGCCGACGACGCTGAAGCGCTCACTCGAGTCCAAGATAGTGTCGGGGCTTTTTACCGCGGGACAGATAAACGGGTCCTCCGGCTACGAGGAGGCTGCAGGTCAGGGCATCGTCGCCGGCATTAACGCGGGACGTTATGTGCAGGGCAGGGACGCAGTCATAATCGACCGCTCGCAGGGGTATATCGGCGTGCTTGTTGATGACCTCGTAACCAAGGGTACAAACGAGCCCTACCGCATGATGACGTCACGCGCGGAGTACAGGCTTTTCTTAAGATACGACAACGCAGACATGAGACTCACTCCGGTGGGACACGAGGTGGGGCTTATAAGCGACGAGAGATACGAAGCGTTCGTAAGAAAGTACGATGCCATAAGATCGGAGCGCGAGAGGCTCGGAAGGACATATGTGGGCCCTACTTTGGAACTTGAGAAGATACTTATAAGCGCGGGCTCGACCCTGCCGCCGTCAGGTATCTCTCTCGCGGAGCTTCTGAGGCGTCCTGACGTCACATACGAGATGCTCGCTCCCATAGATCCGAAGAGGCCGGAGCTTACGCGCGACATCTGCAAGGAAGTTGAGACCGACATTAAGTACGAGGGTTACCTGAAGCTCGAGGAAGAGAAGATAAAGAAGTTCATCAAGCTTGAGAAGAAGGCGATACCTTCGGATACGGATTATTCGAAGATAACGGGCCTGAGGCTCGAGGCGAGGCAGAAACTCGACAGGATGAAGCCGGAGAGCGTGGGACAGGCGTCGAGGATATCGGGCGTATCTCCCGCGGACATATCCGTTCTGCTCGTATATCTGGAATCAATTAAGGGAGGCGCCGATGTCTGAAGTCATTAAGTCGATCGTAAGGGATTACTCCGAGCGCGAAGGCCTGGGACTTACCGGGGGGCAGCTTATTATGCTTGATACGTATGCCTCCATGCTTGTTAAGACCAACGAGGTCATGAACCTCACGAACATAACAGACGACGAGGGGATAGCCGTAAGGCATTTCATCGATTCGCTGACGCTTGTGCCCTACATAAGAGCCGAGCAGGAGAAGGCGGGGAAGAAGGATCTTACCGTGATCGATGTCGGTACGGGAGCGGGTTTCCCCGGAGTCGTGCTTAAGATCGCGATGCCGGAGCTTCGCCTGACACTTCTGGATTCGCTTAATAAGCGCCTGGGCTTCCTGAATGAGGTGAGTACCGCCCTGGGGCTTACTGGCGTTAAAACGGTGCATGGAAGGGCTGAGGATGCGGGCCGCGACAAGGCCCTGCGCGAAAAGTACGACATCTCATGTGCGCGTGCCGTTGCAAACCTGCCAGTTTTGTGCGAGTACTGCCTTCCTTTTGTAAAGCAGGGGGGAGCTTTCCTTGCCATGAAGGGAAACGTGGATGAGGAGGAACAGGCTTCCTCCAAGGCCATATCTGTTCTCGGAGGCAGGAAGGAGAAGACCGATAAGTTCCTTCTTCCCGGAACTGACATGAACAGATCCATAGTGGTTGTAAGGAAGATCCGCCCGACGCCGGCGTCCTATCCGAGGCAGGCGGGCAAGCCCTCCAAGAACCCTCTGTAAATTCCCTATATATTATAATAAATATATATTTATAAATTTATTGTTATGTTATAATAGTGTGGTATGATTTTCTGTCGGTGATACCACGCGTATTTCCGGCTGTTGGAGGATAAGATGGCAGATATTGATAAGTCCAAGGAACTGCGTAAGCAGCAGGAAGCCGAGATGGATCAGGCTTTCAGATCCGAACAGACGACCATAGTTCCCGTAGATCTTGAGCAGGAGATGAAGAAATCATTTATCGACTATGCGATGTCGGTAATCTCAGACCGTGCTCTCCCTGACGTAAGAGACGGACTTAAGCCCGTTCAGAGAAGAATACTCTATTCCATGTATACACAGGGTTTTACTCCCGATAAGCCGTACCGAAAGTGCGCTACCACGATCGGTGACGTTCTCGGACGTTTCCACCCTCACGGTGACGCTTCGGTTTACGATGCGCTCGTAAGACTTGCTCAGGATTTCTCACTGCGACATCCTCTCGTCGACGGACACGGTAACTTCGGTTCCATCGACGGTGACCCGCCGGCTGCTTACCGTTATACGGAGGCAAGACTTGCGAAGGTCGCTCTCGAGATGATGACAGATATCAAGAAGGGCATCGAGTTCCGTCCCAACTTCGACGAGCACGAATTCGAGCCTGTCGCTCTCCCTTCGAGATTCCCGAACCTTCTCGTTAACGGTTCAGTAGGTATCGCCGTAGGTATGGCGACTAATATCCCTCCCCACAACATGGGCGAGGTCATAGACGGCGTCGTAATGATGCTCGATAATCCCGATGTTACGCTCGATGAGCTTCTGACAGTCGTTAAGGGTCCTGACTTCCCTACAGGAGGTGCGATACTCGGCACAGCCGGTATCCGCGAGGCATATGCCACAGGCCGCGGCAGGATCATGGTAAGGGCTCATGCCGAGATCGAAGAGCACAGCGGCGGAAGACAGAGGATAATCATCCACGACCTTCCCTTCGCAGTTAACAAGGCACGTCTCATCGAGAGAATGGCCGACCTCGTTAAGGAGAAGAAGGTCGAGGGTATCACGGGTCTCCGTGATGAGTCCGACCGTAACGAGATGGTCAGAATCGTTATCGAGGTCAAGAAGGAAGCCAACCCCGAGGTTGTTCTTAATCAGCTTTATAAGAACTGCGCACTGCAGGATGCATGCTGCGCCAATATGATCGCGCTCGTTCCGGATAAGGACGGCAAGCTCGAGCCTAAGACGATCACGCTTTTCGACGCGCTTAAGTACTATATTGAGCACCAGGAGAACGTCGTCACAAGAAGGACCGAGTATGACCTCGAGCAGGCACAGGGCAAGAGACACATCGATGAAGGCTTGCTCCTTGCCATCGACCACATTGACGAGATCATCAACATAATCAGATCTTCCAGAACCGAGGCTGATGCCAAGGCGAGAATGTGCGAGAGATTCGGCTTCTCCGATAAGCAGGCACAGCACATCGTAGACATGAGACTCGGTCGTCTCACAGGTCTCGAGAGAGAGAAGCTCGAGGCTGAGATCAAGGCTTTGGACGAAGCCATCGCAGCATATCAGCTCATCCTGAGCGATAAGGGTGTTCTGCACGAGACGATCAAGAAGGAGATCCTCGAGATCAAGCGTAAGTACGCGACTCCCAGATTGACCGAGATCATCAACGGTTCGTTCGAGGATGTAGACGACGAGTCCCTCATTCAGGAGGAGAACATCGTTGTTACTCTTACTCACTTCGGTTACATCAAGCGTCAGCGCATCGATGTATATAAGAGCCAGCACAGAGGCGGCCGCGGTATTTCCGGCCAGGGCAGGCGTGAGGAGGACTACGTTGAGAAGATCCTGACGACGACTACCCACAAGTTCCTTCTGTGCTTCACGAATACCGGACGTGTGTTCAAGATCAAGGGCTATAAGATCCCCGAGACAGCTTCAAGAAGTGCGAAGGGTACGGCTCTTGTAAATCTTCTGAGCCTGCAGGAAGGCGAGAGGATCAGGAATATCATTCCTGCAGACAGCCTCGATGAGGAGGATGTAAACCTCACGATCGTAACCCGTAAGGGAATCATCAAGAGAACGCCTCTGTCGAGCTATAAGAACATCAACAAGAACGGACTCATTGCCGTTAAGCTCCGTGACGACGACCGCGTAGTCGATATCGCCATGACGGAGCCTGGACAGGAGGTCATCGTAGTCTCCTCGAGCGGTAAGGCAATCAGGTTCAATACCGATGACGTAAGAGAGACCGGACGTAATTCTTCCGGTGTACGTGCGATGAATCTTACCGACGACGATAAGGTCGTAGGCATGGTTCCCGTAACCGAGGGCGGCGAGCTTCTCGTTATCTCCGAGAAGGGTATGGGTAAGAGATCGTCCGTTGAGGAGTACCGTCAGCAGAACAGAGGCGGTAAGGGTCTCATCACATACAGGATCAGCGATAAGACAGGTCCTCTCGTAGGATGTACTCTCGTTGATGATTCACTTGACCTTCTTATGATCACTGATACAGGCATGATCATCCGTGTAGCAACAACCGAGATCCCGACACTCTCACGTGCCACATCCGGTGTTAAGCTCATGAGATCCAACGGAGCTTCAGTTGTTGACTTTACCGTCACCGAGCACGAGGAACCGGAGGAGGAGTCCGAGGAGACTGAAGGAGCCGATGAGGCCAAGACTTCCGAGCCTTCTGGTGAAGAGAAGTCCGAAGGGGATGTAAATGCAGAAGAGTAACATCAGAAGACGTTTAATATCTTCGCTGCTCGCGGTCGTTATCGCGGTGATGTTCATCGTTCCTTTCACGGGGAACGAGGTCGTAAGAGCCGGAGTCGAACAGCCGGACATAACGATCACACCGCTCGACGAGATACACTGCGCGTCCTACTGCGTCTATGATCTGACTGCGGATACGATCCTTCTTGAGCAGCAGTCTCACAACAGGATCTATCCTGCATCAATGACGAAGATAATGACATTTCAGCTGGGTCTTGATTATCTCGATCCCGATGAATATGTAGTAGCATCCGAGAATGCGATCAACAGTGTCGCTTCCGACTCAACTATGATGTATCTATGCGTCGGTGAGGAGATCAAGGTATCCGAGCTATACTACGGACTGATGCTCCCATCTGGTAACGATGCAGCCAATGTAATCGGAGAGTCCGTCATCAATGCACTGTTCAGGGATTATCCTGTCGACGGACCCGTAGGTCCCGACGGCGTCAATGCACAGTACTTTGTTGATACACTAGGTGTGTCCGCGGAAGAGATACTCGAATCGTATCCGCTGTCCGCTTTCGCTGAGCTCATGACGCTCCGTGCGAGGAACCTCGGATGTACGGGAACGCACTTCTCGAATGCGCACGGCTACCACAGCGATGACCACTACACGACGGCATTCGACCTGTGCCTTATGATGGCGAACGCTACAAGGAACCCGGACTTCAATACAGTCATAAGTTCCCCCACGCATATCTTCCAGGCCACAAACTGCCATCCGGAAGATGCATGGTCCACGGTAAGAAATACGAATCAGATCCTGATGGATCCATGGATGACGTCGAAGACCGCGGAGGGCGAGGACACTCACATCGCGGCTTTCATAGGCGGCAAGACGGGAACAACTTCCGTCGCCGGTACAGGAATGACGACATACAGCGTCAACGAGAACGGACATGAACTGATGATCGCGGTCTGCGGAATCCCTTATGAGGAGTCAACCAACCAGACCCGTTACGTAACATCAGCAGTTGCTTACGGCAACCTCGCATGCTGGAACTCCGATCCCGTTACGGTAGTTCCCGGAACACTCGGTGACTTCCAGAGGTTCAACTGGACAGCGGATGAGTACCCTGTTCTTGATACGATAATCACACCCCAGGATGCGATGAACCTGAATCCTGTTGCGGAGACGGAAGCTGTGCCTTCGGAGACTGCGGAGAGTCTCACTCCGGGTGAGACGGCGGGCGAGGTCATAATCGGTTCCCCCGATGAAGATGCGGATGTGCCCGGCGTGGAGGATGAGAATTCCGCTCTGAACGGTTTCTTCGGAACGAAGGTCGGTAAATTCATATCGATAAACCCCGGCGTATCCGTGCTTATCCTTGTGCTTGTGATAACGATAATAGTACTGGTCATCATACTCATAACCAGAAGCATCAAGTACAACAGGCCGAGGAAGCATAAGACCGGTGTAAGACAGTATCAGGGCAAGGGCCCGACATTCTGATAAGAATCTGATATTTATTATGAGCCGCTTTAAGATAAGCGGCTCTTTTTTATTGACAGGGAAGATATATGCGATATAATACATATGAACAAATGCTCATATATTCATATAAGGTGGAGGGGGATCCCAATGAGTTCTATCTGTCTGTATCAGATTATTGCGAAGGTTTACGATATTCTCGATGTCACTTACTTCAGGAACAAGGATAACAGTCCGAGAACAGAAGTCTTTAACAGGATAAAAGGGAATGAGAGGATACTTGATCTTTGCACAGGTACAGCTACAAACGCGATCAATATAGCAAGCCGCAGGCCGGGCACGGAGATAACAGGAATAGATCTGTCCGATAAGATGCTTGAGGTCGGAAGGTCCAAGATAAGAAAGACAGGGATCTCGAACGTCGCTTTGGAAAGAATGGATGCCACGGATCTTTCTTACGGCGCGGGTACGTTCGACGTGGTTCTTATCTCTTTGGTCCTTCACGAGCTTGAAGACGATCTTGCAGGAAGGCTTATAAGGGAAGCAAAGCGCGTGCTTAAGGAAGACGGCAGGATTATAGTAACGGAGTGGGAGCGACCTCGAAAAGCTTCTCAGAAAGTGCTTTTCGCACCGGTTGCTATCTTGGAGCCTAAGCCTTACAGGAGCTTTATTCGTAAAGACATGTACCGCTATTTTGAAGAATACGGGCTTAAGGTTGAGGAGTATATTCACTGCGACTACTCGAGAGTACTGGTGCTGAAGAAAGAAGAGCAGAATGAAACGCCTTCGGATATGCGATATCTTGAGCAGACGAAGATGCTCGATGATAAGTATCTTGCTTCTTTGCAGAATAAGTTTGCTTCCTGTACCGGAGCATTCTGTGAGTACGGTGTGGGAGTTGAAGATTTCCGTGATCCTAAGGTAGAGTGGGATGGAGAGGATACTTATATACAGAAGACCGGTATCAATCAGGACTTCGGTGTATACAACAATCCTGATGATATGCTTCTTGAACATCATCAGCAGATAGGGGTGCTTAAGCGGTTTACATACAGGTATCTCGGAAGACACCTTATGAACAGGAATATCAGAAAAGTGAGGGAGCGCGGATGAAGACAAGAATAACAATAGGCGTGGATAACATCCCTGACAGCGGATTGAAGGAAGAGTGGGGGTTGTCTTTATACATCGAATATGGTGAGAAGAGTATCCTTCTTGATGCGGGTGCATCGGATCTGTTTATAGATAATTACAGAAGATTAGGCATCGATCTTAAGGATGTGGATTACGCTGTGTTAAGCCATGCGCATTATGATCATGCGAACGGATTTCCTTCGTTTCTAAGACTTAATGACAAGGCTAAGCTTTATGTGAATGAGTGCGTTGGTACGGATTGTTATTTTAAGAAGTTCTTTGTAAGTAAATACATAGGGATCCCGAGAGCGCTGACCTCTGAGTTTGAAGATAGGATCGTAAGAACTTCCGGCATCTATACGATAACAGACGGCGTGTACCTTGTAAGCCATAAAGTGGACGGATATCCTGCGGTAGGAAAGAAGAACATGATGTACAGGAAGACTCCCGAAGGATGGAAGCCCGATGATCTTAAGCATGAGCAAAGTCTTGTTATCGATACCGACAGAGGGCTTATGATCTTTAATTCATGTTCGCACAGCGGACCCGAGAACATCATCAATGAGGTAAGGGAAGGGCTTCCTGATAAGAAAATTTATGGGTATGTGGGAGGTCTTCATCTGTACTACATGACTAATCAGGAGATTAAAGAAGTGATCCGTCAATTGGATGAATCGGGAATAGAGTATATAGCGACCGGACACTGCACCAAGGACCGTGCGTATAAGATGTTAAAGGACGGTCTGGGAGATAAGGTCCATCAGTTCAGGACCGGGTTAGTGATAGAAGTGTAATTACAATAAAGAGGCTGTCCGTTTGGACAGCCTCTCGTGTTAGTTCTATCAAACGACAGGGATTACAGACCCTCTACGCTCAGGATAGCATCGTGGATGTTGTTGTAAGAAGCCTGGAGGAGAGTCTTCTCATCCTCGTTGAGCTCCATCTCAATGATCTTCTCAACTCCGCCTGCACCGATCATGATCGGAACGTTGAGAGTTACATCGCTCATGCCGTACTCGCCGTTGAGCTTTGTGGATACTGTACGGATTGTGTGCTTGTCCATGAGGAGTGACTCGAGGAGAGTTGTAACGGAAACAGCAACACCGTTGAATGTAGCACCCTTGAGCTTGATGATCTGTGCGCCGGAAGACTTTGTCTGCTCAACGATATCGTTCTTGTCCTGCTCAGAGAGAGGCTTGCCGATGATTCTTGCATACTCTTCAACAGGTACGCCTGCAACGTGTGTGCGGCTCCATGCAGCGAACTGTGTCTCACCGTGCTCACCGAGGATGTAACCGTGAACGTTACGTGTATCAACGTTGAGGTGCTGAGCAAGCAGCCATCTGAAACGAGCGGAGTCGAGGTTTGTACCGGAACCGATGATCCTTGAAGAAGGAAGACCTGTCCACTCTGTAACCTTATAAGTAACAACGTCGCAGGGATTGGATACTACGAGGATAACACCCTTGTTGTAGTACTTCATGATGCTGTCTGTGATAACGTGAGCGAGCTTAACGTTCTTCTTAGCAAGATCGATTCTTGTCTCGCCGGGCTTTCTGGGGATACCTGCTGTGATGATGATAACGTCAGCATCCTTAACCTCATCGTAGTCACCGCTGTGAATGTCCATCTGACCAAGGAAAGGAAGACCGTGGCTGATATCGAGTGCCTCGCCCAATGCCTTGTCCTGGTTTACATCGATAAGAACGAGCTCAGAGCAAAGCTGCTTCATAGAAATAGCGAAAGCGATTGTTGCTCCTACTGCGCCTGCACCGATAATACAGACCTTTGAACCTTCAGAAATCTTACTCATAGAAGATACCCCCATATGTTATAAATTGATTAATCTTGTAATACGCCATGCGCATTTGCAACGCAGAAAACTGCGTAAAGAATATATCAGAATTCCAACGATAAATAAAGAACATGTATATAAAATATATAAAGAATTAATAAACATATTTAGTGCGATAAAGACAGAAAACGGGCTCAAAAAACTTTTTTAAAAAATGTGAAAAATGTGCTTGACAATATGGGGGGTGCGTTGTATTCTTACTAAGCACTTCGCAAGAAGCACTTGCAAAAAGGACTTCAAGCGACAGGCGCGGATCTTGAAAATTGAATAGAATGCAGAACTTAAAACAACGAGCCTTAAGTTGATTCGTAAGAATTGAGTTTAAT
>OMWK01000020.1 GCA_900314745.1 uncultured Eubacteriales bacterium
TCCACGAGAGTTCTTGAGACCGTTGCCTCCAGCGACCCCGAGATGAGACCCTGTTCCGGCGAGACACAGATATTCATCTACCCCGGATACGAGTTCAAGTGCATCGATTCGCTCATAACCAACTTCCATCTCCCCGAGTCCACGCTGGTAATGCTGGTTTCCGCACTTGCGGGACGCGAGAACATACTTGAAGCTTACAGGCAGGCCGTAGAAGAGCGCTACAGATTCTTCTCCTTCGGCGATGCCATGTTTATCACAGATCTTAAGAGGTTCCCTGAACATGAGTAATTATCCCGTTTGGTACGAGCACATTCACACATGCAAGCAGACAGGGGCGAGACTCGGAAGAGTACATACGCCGCACGGAACTTTCGACACGCCTGCATTCATGCCTGTCGGCACCCAGGCGTCCGTCAAGGGCATGAGTCCCGAGGAAGTTGCATCCACGGGAGCGGGAATCATCCTCTCGAACACGTATCACCTCTGGCTCCGCCCCGGAAGCGAGATAGTTGCAAAAGCGGGCGGACTTCACAAGTTCATGAACTGGAAGGGTTCTGTCTTAACTGACAGCGGCGGATTCCAGGTATTCTCACTTGCAAGACCCAAGGACATCGTCGAAGAGGGTGTTAAGTTCAGATCCCACCTCGACGGCTCGTCCAAGTTCCTCTCACCTGAGATCTCAATGAAGGTCCAGAACGATCTCGGAGCCGACATAATCATGGCTTTCGATGAGTGCTGCCCCTACCCTTCAACGCACGAATATGCTGCAAGATCCCTCGAGAGGACCACAAGGTGGCTCGACAGATGCATCGATGCACATAAGAGCCCTGACACACAGGCTCTGTTCGGCATCATTCAGGGCTCGATGTATGAAGACCTCAGGGCGGTAAGTGCCAAACAGATAACATCACGCAATCTTCCGGGTTACGCCATCGGCGGAATATCGGTAGGCGAACCGAAGGATCTCTTCCTCAAGATGATCGACTGCACGGTTCCGCTCATGCCGGAAGAGAAGCCCCGTTACCTCATGGGCGTCGGTACTCCCGATTATCTTATCGAAGGAGCTTTACGCGGGGTCGACATGTTCGACTGTGTCCTCCCTACCAGACTTGGCCGTCACGGAACGATCGAGACATCACAGGGAAAGAAGATTATAAGAGACAAGTGCTTTGCCGAAGACTTCGGGCCCATGGATTCCAACTGCAACTGCTATGCCTGCAAGAACTATCAGGCTGCTTATGTGCGCCATCTTCTCAAGGCAAGGGAAATGTTCGGTCAGAGGCTTTGCACCTACCACAACATACATTTCCTCGTTAAGCTAATGGAGAAAGTCAGGGAAGCGATCGCCGAAGACTGTCTCGGAGATTTTAAGGACTCGTTCTACAAAGAGTATTACGGCAATTAATCACCGGATCTTACGATCATGGTAACGGCGGTGAGATTCCCCTCACTAAGTCTGTTCCTGTCAGATATCCTGCAGACAAGATTATCCATCCACTCTTCCGCACTGTCGGATATGACGGCATCGGAGAGGATGGCTATGTCATTGAGACTTCTCATGAATTCACCCGTACAGCAGATTACCCGGTCGCCGTCCTCGAGCGATGTCATGCCATTCGGCAGCATCTTCAGCTCGCCGTTCTGAACAATATATGCATACACGCGGCCGTGGCGCTCGATGTTGATATATTTGTCATCGATCCTTATGAGCATGTAGTTCTTAAGGTTCGTAAGGATTGGGTATATCGATTCAGAAAGATCTGTGAACCTCATCTTGGAACTGCCCTGAACAAGAGCTGACACGGCAGCCTCATCCGCAACAGAGAATTCCTCTTCGGAAGGAAGATAGAGAAGCGCGATGGTAAGCGCCGACGAATAGTTGACGAATACGCTGTCGCGGTACTCTTCCTGCCCGCCCTTATGCATGAGTATATAATTCTCGATCACAGAAGACTCCTCTTAACAGTAAAGATTATGGCCGTGTAGTTATCCTGCTTCGGGCGCTTACGTGAAGCTACCGCACGCTTAAGTTCGACAGCGGTCGCAGTCGCGTTGTCCTTGATGTAGTGATGGAACAGTCGAAGCGGAACGGCATCCGTAAGACCGTCCGAGCTTACAATTATCTTGTCTCCGTCAAATATCCTGATGGGCTTCTTGGTATAGATGACCCTCGGATTCTTGTTGCCCATAAAATCGATGAGGGCTCTCGACTTTGGATTGCTGTATGCCTGCTGAGTCTGCTTGTTATTGCGGCAAAGGTTCTTGATGAGAAGCGTCATGTAATTCTGTCTGGGGTTAAGGATCGTAGGAACGCCGTCTCTTACAAGGATGATGTCGCTGTCACCTACGCTGTAGTAGTTCATGTAGTTCTCAGATATATGAACCATGGCGAGCGTGGAACCGCCGGACAGGTTATATTCGTCGTAAAGAGTGTTGGAGAGCTTACGTAATTCGTCTGCATTCTGCTCCGTAGCGAAGAACGACAGAGGACACATCTGCTCAACGAAGTCCGCCACCTTCTCGGAAATGTCGCCTCCGAACTCCATGCCTCCCATTCCGTCGGCGACGAGAGCCGTGATGCCGTATTTCTTATAGTCCCCCAGAGGCGAGATGAATACCGAATCCTGCTGCGAAGGTCTCTTGCCCACCTCCTGGAAGTAGGCGCAGTCTATGTAAAGGTTTGAATCGTCAGGATTGCCGAATCCCTTCTTCTTTATGTAGACGACCGTAAACCAGATGAATACTATAGTGGTTAAAAAGAACAGAATAAAGGCTGCATAAACAGCACTTTGAAGCGCGGTGATATCTTTAAAATCAATCCCCATCGCCTTCAGCAGCCGTCATATCCGTGCCTTGAAGATCTTCCTCATCATTGAGGTCACTCATATCTTCAGGCTGCTCCGTAACCGGGGTCTTGGGATCCATATACTCCTTCATGAGCTCACCGGTAAAGAAAGCGATTACATACTGGTCCACACCGAAAATAAAAGTAAGATAGTAGACTACAACAACTGCATACGCCGCATATGTCGTGGTGACCATGAGCAGAGCGGGTATGACGATCATGGTAACGATTAGAAGGAATATGATTCCGAGACAGGGGCCGAACTTAAGAAGGAAGAACAGCAGAGCGTTCTTATATATCTTCTTAAGGGGAAGCTCTCTTGAGACTATCATCGTATATACCATATTCTGAATGACTATGAATATGAAGAACAGTATGACGAAGAACGTACCGATGGCAGTTCCTGCCGTTGTTCCCATATTAAGATAGAATCCCATGGACAGCAGACAAAGGGCCGTGACAACCAGGGAGATCAGGGACGCAACGAGAGACTGCTTCCAGTTGTTCTTCATGCCTTCCTTGAAGTCAGTGAAGATAAAGACACCCTCCTGCCTGTACAGATTCCTGTAAATCTGAGAGAAACCTGCCTGGAAAGGTCCTATGACCATAAGACAGCTCCCGAGGAGGAACATTACACAGAACACGACTATCAGATAGTAGATCTGATAAGCTGCATCCGCTCCTACATCGTTGATCGATTCATTGCCGACTACTCCGGAGTCAAACATGAACTGAGCGAAGTTAGCAGGTACGAACACGCTGTTGATATACGGAAGAAATCCTAATACATATGCAAAAGCCAGAAGCATCATGGGGATGTTAAAGACCATGAAAAGGAAATTAACGGACATGATCATCATGTAATGGGTCTTAAGCGAATAGAAAAAGTTATATACGGGGCCGTGCTGCTCCGGTACGTAATCATCCTTGGGTACTTTCTTCAGATTCATCAGAATCTCCTTAATTCAAATGCTCTTTCTTGATTATATCGCAGAAAGCATCGATACGCGCAAGCGAACGTTCTGCAATGGCGGTATTTTTGTCCTGCTTTGCAGTCTTGCCCTTAAATCTTCCGGGCATAGTCGCTACTATGCCGAAATTCGCATTCATGGGAACGAACTTCGTAACCGATACATCAGAGACGTACGCCGCCATGGCTCCGATGACAGTCTCATCGTTAAGCTGAACCTCAGGCTTAATCCCAAGCACCCTTAATGCAGCGTTAAGACCTGCCATAAATCCTGATGCTGCTGATTCTATGTAACCTTCAACACCGGTGATCTGTCCTGCAAAATAAATATCGGGATAATCTCTCATGCTGTAGTCCGGATTAAGTAGCTTCGGCGAATTGATGTAAGTATTCCTGTGCATAACGCCATATCTTAGGTACTCGGCATTCTCAAGTCCCGGTATCATTCCGAATACTCTTCTTTGTTCCGGGAATTTAAGTCTCGTCTGGAAGCCTACAAGGTTATACATGGAAGATGCCCTGTCGTCCTGTCTTAACTGAAGACATGCATAGGGCTCCTTGCCGGTATTGGGATCAACAAGTCCTACCGGCTTCAAAGGTCCGAATCTCATCGTATCCTCTCCCCTTGACGCCATTACCTCGATGGGCATGCATCCTTCAAAGACATTGATCTTATCGAATCCGTGAACATCCGCCTTATCGGCACTTATGATCGCATTGTAGAACGCCTTGTATTCCTCTTCGTTCATGGGGCAGTTGATGTAATCATTACCGCCCTTACCGTATCTGCTCTGTCTGAACGCCTTGTTCATGTCGATGGAATCTGCCGACACGATCGGTGCCGCTGCATCGAAGAAATGAAGGTCGAGGTTGCCCGTAAGTCTCATGATGTCATCATAAAGATCACCGTCCGTGAGAGGCCCCGTTGCTACAATGACCATCCTGTCCCTCGGTATGCTTGTTACTTCTTCGGTAAGCACATGTATATGGGGATCATTCTTAATTGATTCGGTTATATAGGAAGAGAACTCATCCCTGTCGACTGCAAGGGCTCCTCCTGCGGGAACTTCGGCTTTGTCTGCGGCTTCCATGATAAGTGAGCCGAGTCTTCTTAATTCCTCCTTAAGAAGGCCGACGGCATTGGTTATGGCTGCAGCTCTCAATGAATTGCTGCACACAAGCTCAGCGAAAAGATCACTCTTATGAGCCGGGCTCTTCCTTGCAGGCTTCATCTCATAAAGATCTACGTCAATGCCAAAAGAAGCAATAATATGAGCAGCCTCGCATCCTGCGAGGCCGGCTCCGATAACTGTTATTCTGTCAGTACGCTCAGGCATCCTCTGCCTTACCATCCTTATCAGACTTCTTCTTTATCTTCCTTGTGGGACAATCCTCATTACCGCACCTCGGGTACATCTTCCCCCTGAATCTGTGTAGCACCATGTAAGAACCGCAGGTCTCACACTTCCTGCCTTCGACAGGAAGATCCCAGGAAATGAACTTACACTCGGGATCAGATCCCTTCTTATCGCAGACGAAGAACTTTCTGTGATTCTTTATCGTCTTCTTCTCGAGAAGTCCGGAACCGCAAAGAGGACACTTGCCCTTTGCCTGAACCTCGATGTTCCTCGTGTATTTACAGTCAGGATAGTTGGAACATGCTATGAACTTACCGTTCCTTCCGTCCTTGATAACGAGTTCGCCACCGCAGTCAGGGCAAAGCTCACCGGTCTTAACATCCTCGATCTTTACCTTCTTGATATTAGCGTCAGCCGTCGTTATCTTCTGATGGAATGACGGATAGAAATCCTTAAGAAGTCCTACCCAGTCCTTCTGTCCGACTTCGACATCATCAAGCTTGGACTCCATTCCTGCAGTAAAAGAGACATCTACGATCTCGTTGAAGTTCTCTTCAAGCATATTGGTTACGAGCTTTCCAAGATCGGTAATGAGAAGATTCTTGCCTTCCTTCTCAACATACTTCCTGTCGAGAACCGTTGTGATTGTCTTCGAATAAGTAGAAGGTCTTCCGATTCCGAATTCCTCCATCGCCTTGATGAGAGATGCTTCGTTATAGTGCGCCGGAGGCAGCGTCTGCTTGGCTTCAATCTTTGCTCCGAGATTCTTAAGAGTCTGTCCTTCCTCTATGTCAGGAAGGATAGCCTTACCTGATTCTGCACTATTCTCATCCTTAATATCACCGTATGCAGCGAGGAAACCCGGGAAAACAACAGTCTCGCCCGTCGCCCTGAACACATCATCACCGCATCTGGCATCTATAGTTACTGTATTGGTTACTGCATCTGCCATCTGAGATGCAAGAAATCTCTCCCAGATGAGTTTATAGAGCTTATACTGCTCTGAAGTAAGAGATGACTTAACGGACTCGGGATTGAGCTCGAAGTGCGAAGGTCTTATGGCCTCGTGAGCATCCTGAGCGGAATTACGGTTCTTGAAATGTCTCTTATACGGACATACATAATTCTCGCCATACTTATCCTTGATAAGACCTCGCGAAGCATTAACAGCCTCGTCAGATACTCTTACGGAGTCTGTTCTTATGTAGGTAACGAGAGCCGTCTGTCCCTGGCCTTCGATGTTAACACCTTCATAGAGCTGCTGTGCAACCCTTGTTGTTACTCTTGTAGTAAAGCCGAGTCTTCTGGAAGCTTCCTGCTGCATCGTCGAAGTCGTAAACGGAGGAGCGGGCTTCCTCGCGCCGTTGCCCTTCTTTACGGAAACGGCAGTGAAGTCACTCTCCTTGATGTTCTCATATATTCTTCCGGCAAGAGCTTCATCTGATACCCTGCCGTCCTTGGGCTTAACTATGTCGGAGTCTTCCATGGTGCCGTAATACTTAACGGTAAAGGAATCCTTCTTGGCACCGGGTGTAACCTCAGCACTTAAGTTCCAGTAATCCTCAGGAATGAATGCATCGATCTCGGCATCCTTATCCATTACCATTCTGGTAACAACGGACTGAACTCTGCCTGCAGAAAGACCGGTCCTTATCTTCTTGCAAAGAAGAGGACTGAGTTCATATCCTACAAGTCTGTCGAGTATTCTTCTTGCCTGCTGAGCATCCACAAGATTCATGTCGATGGATCTCGGATTATCTATGGCTGCCTGAACAGCCTTCTTCGTAATCTCATTAAATGTAACTCTGCACTTTGAAAGCGGATCTATCTTCAAAGTCTTGGCAACATGCCATGCAATTGCTTCTCCCTCACGGTCCGGGTCGGTTGCGATATAAACGACATCGGCCTGTCCGGCGAGAGCAATCAGCTCCTTCTTTACTTTTACATTCTTATCTATATATAAAGGCTTGAAATCGTTATCTACATTTACGCCAAGCGTCTTATCCGGCAGGTCTCTGAAATGACCTACCGTTGCCGTAACCTTAAAATCGTGACCAAGATATCTCTCTATTGTCTTCGCTTTTGCCGGAGACTCAACAATTACAAGATTCTTACCCATTACCAATCTTCACCGCTTTCAATCGATTCAGTGTTTTACTATAGATTAACACCCGTTAATTGTCAAAACATATTTGCCTTTCTCATTGGCAATACGGCCTTCAATCTCCAAAGATGTAACAAGAGCCGATAGGTATGAGAAAGGAATTCCGAGCGTAAGACAAAGCTCATCTATGTTCTTTGGCTTCTCAGATAATTCATCAAGGACAAGCACCTTCCAGTCCTTCTCTTCAAGCCTGTCCGGACACTTCTTCGACAAATCCCGAAGTTCGGATATATTCATGCTGCCTGCATCATACGGAACGGGATCATAATCAAAGTATTCTGCCCTGTTTCCTACCTCTCCCCTTATCCTCTCATACACCGTATCGACGTCGATCAGAACTTCGGCTCCGTCCCGCAGAAGCTTAAGTCCGCCGATGGAGTTCTCCGCATAAATGCTGTTAGGCAGTACAAAGACGTCCCGGCTTTGGGCAGCGGCAAATGACGCTGTATGGAGAGTTCCGCTGTATTCTCCGGCCTCCATTATCATGCACACATCAGAAAGCGCTGATATAAGCCTGTTTCTTGACGGAAAGTACTGTTTAATTATCTCCTGACCCGGAGGCAGTTCAGAGAGAACGACCCCGTTCTCACATATCCGGTCATACAGATCATTGTTCTGATACGGATATACGACATCACATCCACCGGGGAGAACGGCAATAGTCTTCCCTCCCGCATTTATGCATGCTTCATGAGCCTGTCTGTCAATGCCCAGAGCCATACCCGATACTATAACCACACCTTTCGTGCTTAACCTTGACGAGAATTCCTTGGTTGCATACAGGGCATAACGGCCGGGAGACCTGCTTCCGACTATCGAGGCTCCGCCGTTATGGTCAAGATCACATAATGTCGTAACATCTCCCTTAACGAAGATAACGCGAGGCATTCCGCTTAAGTTCTTCCAGATATCCGGGTAATACTTTCCGCCATCATATAAGATCCTGATGTCATTTCTGTTAATAAGACCTGCATAACGCTCTACCGCACGTTTGACTTTATCCGAGTTCTTTATTGCATCGTCTGTCAAAACCTGTGTCCTCTCACTTAAAGTACATATGGTGAATGAGTTATTAAGCTCATCAAGGTCCTTAAGATTCGGGAAATAGTATTGAGGGAAAACGCCTTCGCTTATGAATTCCTGCCACACTTTGTAGTCTATTGATGTCTCGTGTCTTATTGCCGTGTACTCAAGAAGCCTTAAATCCCGATCGTCCATTTACCAGATCCCCCTTCCTGTATATTCCTGCCTCAGCAACATCCGCTGTCTCCATATCCTCTCTTCCTGCGATATCGGCGATCGTTCTTCCTACTCGAAGAATCCTGTTAAAACCCCTTGCCGAGAAACCGCAGGCTTCCGATATCTCGGCTGCGTAATTCACAACTTCCGAAGATGCACGGAAGAGTTCGGCGTCGGCGTTGCAGCATGTTCCGTTAAACACCCCGTCGTTGAACCTTCTTCTTTGCATATCCCAAGCCTGCTTCACGAGCTGCTTCATCTGCTCATTGATCTTCCTGTCTTCGGCGGAAGCGGATTCCGCCATACTCTTACCTGAGATTGACCTCATCTCGGCAACCAGATCCAGCCTGTCCCTTATGGGACCTGACAGTTTGGACATGTAGCTGTTGATCACATTAGGCGTACATGTGCATCTTCTTCCGCTCTCGTAAAGCATTCCGCATCTGCACGGATTACCTGCCGCTACAAATACGAAGGACGCAGGGAAAGCAAAATTGCGGCCGTCCTTGCTCATTCTGACTACATGGTCTTCAAGAGGAACTCTTAATGCTTCCAATACTTCCCTCTTATATTCAAATATCTCATCGGCAAAGAGCACACCGTGATTTGCCAGAGCAAATTCTCCCGGCATGAGTTTGCTCGGTATCCCCAGAATCCTTCCCCTGCTCATCCCGGGGTAGATATACCTGAATGGTCTTCTGTCACTTAATATGAGCCCCTCTTCCGGATCATCCTTAAGGCCTGCCGCCTCCATTACGGAATAGACATCGCCTATCTCGGAACCCTGAAGCGGCGGAAGTATTCCCGCAAGTATCTTCCCCGCCATCGTCTTGCCGCATCCGGGACTTCCAAGAAGCAAAATGTTATGCACTCCTGCCGCTGCGATAAGAAGTGCCCGCACTGCCTTCTCCTGTCCTTTAACCGCAGAGAAATCAGGAATCTCTTCCTCGTACTCTTCTATGTCATTAAGTGAATAGTTTACGGGCGAATACGAATCACTATCGAAGGCATCGCGGAAAGCTGAAAGCGAATTCACGGCCGTTGCCGTGAGACACGCGCACCTGGCGGCATCGGTCTCTTCTTCGGGGATGAATACATAATCGTATTCATCCGGAAGCATACGAAGCCTCATGGCAGCCTGTGGCGTTCCTGCAATCTTGCCGTCGAGCTTGATCTCACCGCTCGAATATATCCTTACATCTTCCGGCACTTGAAGCTGACCGGAAGCAATGAGCATCCCCAATGCGATCGGCAGATCAAAACCGGTTCCCGATTTTCTAATATACGACGGTGATATGGAAGCGGTTATGTGTCCCTTGGGCATGCAAAAACCCGATGACACCAGAGCAGGCTGTATCCTTCCCCGTGACTCCCTTATAGACGAGTCGCAAAGACCGATGACATCGAATGTCGGCAGTCCCGGAGTTATCGACACCTCGACCTCGGCCGGGACCGGCGTCATACCGTCCATGAAGGACGTGTACACCTTGACTATTCTGACTTTTGAAGCCATAAAATATCCTCCCTTATTGTTATTCCTCTATTACGATAGCAAGGTCCCGGGGCGGATAGTGGCGACAATTGAGAACAAATTTCGACAACAATCGACAAAGAGTGGTACAATACGTACGCTTTTCGAAGCGAGTAAATATAACCGAGGTAATAATAATGGAACTGGGTATTGTAGGTCTTCCGAACGTAGGCAAGAGCACGCTGTTCAACGCGATAACCAAGGCAGGAGCAGAATCCGCCAACTACCCCTTCTGTACCATAGAACCGAACGTAGGTGTTGTGGCAGTGCCCGATCACAGACTTGATGAGCTTGCCAAGATGTACAACCCTGAGAAATACACACCTGCCGTCATCAAGTTCGTTGATATCGCAGGTCTTGTTAAGGGCGCGAGCAAAGGTGAGGGTCTCGGCAACAAGTTCTTATCCAACATCAGAGAAGTTGATGCCGTAGTTCACGTCGTAAGATGCTTTGACGATCCCGACGTAATCCACGTAGACGGCAATGCCGATCCTGAGCGCGATATCGGAGTAATCAACCTCGAGCTCATCCTCTCCGACATGGAAGTCATGGAGAAGAGAATCGACAGAACCAAGAAGATGATGAAGGGCGGAGACAAGTCATTCCAGGCTGCTCTCGATGTTTACGAGAAGATATATGCTGCTCTTGAAGCGGAGAAGCCCGCCAGATCCGTTGAGCTCGACGCTGAAGAAGTTGAATTAACCAGGGACCTTCAGCTCATCACATTGAAGCCCGTCCTCTACTGCTGCAACATTAAAGAAGACGATATCGGAAACGATAACATCCCATATGTTGAGACAGTTAAGAAGATCGCAGCCGAAGAGGATTCGCAGGTTGTAGTTATATCTGCAAAGATCGAAGAGGAATTAAGCCAGCTTGAAGATGAAGACAGACAGATGTTCCTCGATGACTTGGGCCTCGATTCCGCAGGTCTCGATAAGATGATCCAGGCATCATACAAGCTCCTCGGTCTCATCTCTTTCCTCACAGCGGGACCTCAGGAAGTACGCGCATGGACGATCAAGGAAGGAACCAAGGCTCCCCAGGCTGCCGGTAAGATTCACTCCGACTTCGAGCGCGGATTCATTCGTGCCGAGGTTGTATCCTATGACGATCTCGTGGGACTCGGTTCAATGACAGCATGCAAAGAGAAGGGACTTGTCCGTTCTGAAGGTAAAGAATACGTGATGAAGGACGGAGACGTAGTTCTGTTCAGATTTAACGTCTGACAGAACCCGTCAACGCTCGTTGATCTTGATCTCAAACGTCTCCTTATAGGTGACGTTTTTCTTTAGCGGCAAAGTAGTTGTATTGGAGTCCGTACGCTCTATCTCCTTAGAACAGAAGTCGATCATAAGCTCACAGAAATCGTTCTGCATGAGAAGCTCGTCGTGCAAAGACTCGTTCATCTGCTCCGGTGTGAAAGGAAGGATCGTAAAGTCGAATTTCTTCTCTCCCGTCACTCTTCTTACTACAAAAGAACTGCCCTGCGAAGACTCCAGTCTCATCGCATCCGTATCAGTATGTGAGCTGTTCTCGGCAGGTCTTGCATACGAATGGAAGATCTTATCAGCACTGACGGAATACTCGCCGACTCTCGTGGCATTCTTACGGTCATAGTAAGACTCTCCGGGGCCTCTTCCGTACCATGTACATATCATGTCATCTCTGGAAACGGGGACTCTGAAGCCGTATCTTATCATGTCATACTTTGGCGTGAATCTTAAAGTAACCAGGACCTTGTCAGGAGAAGGCACTTCATAGGCTACAAGGATATCTCCCTTGAACGCGAATGACTTGTATCTTGATACCAGGGAGAATATGCCGTTTACGACACCGTAGTTCATTCCGTCAAACTTAACGGACTTCTGTATCTGCTCATAATCACTCTCGTTAGAGAAGATCGTCCTCGACAGTACAAAGCTTCTGTCCGTTCTGTCGATATTTGAAGGACAGCGGTAGAAACTCGGCAGCATCGGTCCCTTAAGGAATTCGACACCGTGCGAGCTGATTCCGCACAAAGCTCCGTCCTTACGGGAGAATTTGATGTTAAGGTAATCCCTCGCAATCTGAAGCTCCTCGGGAAGCGCCGTAAGTTCCGAAGGTGCTATCTTGGAAACGGAAGTCTCCTCGAGCGACTCGGACTCTGCAACAGCGATCTCCAGATTATCCAAAGCTATCTCTTCGGGCTCTTCGGGAACGGACTCCATTACCGTAAGGGAGCCGTCGAAATTCTCCTCATTAACCTCGGGAGAAGGCAGGGCCTTGCCGCTTAACTCGGGCTTCTTCTCCTCTATGGCAGCAACAGCCTTGGGAGCACCGCCGCCCGGCATGCCACACTCTGATGCGATCACGTCCTGATAGAAAGCTACTTCGAAGCCTTCCTTGGCGTAGTATGTATCCTTGGCAAGCTTAAGCGTAATCGCGAAAAGGATCTGATGAGACAGAAGATTCATGTACATCTCGACAAGTTCAGGTCTGCCCTCTGCCCAGCCGTCTTCCATAAATTTATCGACATTGATCGGGAACTTAAGCGTTCTGGTTCCGTAAGGCTCTATCTGAGGTATGGTACCTCGTCCGTTCATTACGACATGACCTCCGAGCAGGACCTGCCACTCGAGCAGGAGTTCGGAAGTATATGCGAACGGATGTGCATTACGGAGTGTAAGCGTCGAAGGATCATCAGGATGCGAGAATATATTCAGTGTATTGCACTGATTCTTGATATCGAGATAAATCGGATGAGGGTTTCTCTCCGCATCAACGATACCCTGACCAATACAGCTGTCAACCTTATTCTTACCTCCTACGAGGTCAGCGTGGTGGATCCACTTATAATCCGCGTCATCATCGGGGAAGCGCTTTCTTCCGGGAATGTTCTCGAATAAGCTCTTACCCGTCTTGTTCTTACCGAATATCTCTGCTCTGTCGAGGCACAGGTCTTCCCACGGACCGTAGACGATACCCGCTTCATTCGGGAAAGGAAGGATGTCGGAAACCTGCTTCGTCTCATCAGATGAGCAATACCACGCCCTCGAATGATCTACTTCGGATAATATCTCCTTCTTAACCTTGAGGCATTTATCCTGCTTATAACGGTATTCATTAAACGCCCACATTACGACACTCGGGTGATTTACGGCACTCTCGGCATAATCCCTCATAAACTTTCTGTCACCGCAGGCGATTACATACATGCCGTACTGGTCACAAAGATTAAGGAAATCATCACTTAAGGGGAATCCTTCGCCGATGACACCGTTAATGCCGCAGCGCTTCATGAGGATGATATCCTGACGGAATCTTCCAAGAGGCACACTGATGCCGCCCTTGGGATCGAATTCGTAATATCTTACGAGGTTGAGCTTAACGGGCACATCATTGATATGGAACTTGTCCGCGAGTATTTCTGCAGTTCTGAAGCCGAATCTCTTCTTCTTTACGCAGATGACCCTTCCCTCCGAATCCATGAGTTCAATGATCAGATCATAAAGAACCGGGGTCGCATCATTCCATGTGGCAACATCCAAAGCAACAAATTCAACTTTAGGACTGTATGCTTATCTGTGAGAACGGGAGCTTATAGGGATCGTACTCCTGCCTCGTCTCCATCAAAGATACGCTCAGCTGATAAGGCATGACAGAATCCGTATGGTTACGAACCCTGAAATCGGCAGTGACGTTGAAATTGCCTCTCGACAACCCGGACTTGGTCTTCGTAGTAAGCTCGGTCGATTCCTTGTTGGGATTAATGATATCGAGCTGATCTACATAAGCATCCGGAACAGAAGCTATGTTAAGACGAAGATTGGATATCTCAAGCAAAGGCTCGGCAACGATCATAACGGGCCTTACAAGGCCTGAGAAGCCGAAATTCATGAGTTCCTTTATGACATGGCCGTACTTCTCCCTGTCCCATCTGTAGACCGCTATGGCTATCTGGTTGGTACCGGGCCTTGCGCTGTCGGAGAGAAGTATCCTCTTCCTTGTCATGACCGAGTGAGACTCTGTCATGAGCTGACCGTTAAGGTACAGATCGAAGCTTCCGCATATGCCCGAAGCCTCAAAATACAATGCTCTGTCTATGTCCTGAGGAGTGAATACGACTGTGGTCCTGTAAAGACCTATCTCATCCTGATCCTCATTCGTTGATTTGATGATGTACTTGTCACTTATCGACTCTTCGCCGCGCTTGCTTATCTTCTCAAGTTCCCCCGGATAATTATAGAGCAGGTTCTGAGGCATGCCGTAACCCTCAGTCTGCCATGTTGAAGGAACGTTGATAATATCCCAGTCTGAATCGTCAAATGAGGATGACTCAAAACCGAAGGGAACCTGTCCCTCTCCCTGCGCCACAAAAAACTTCCATGAAGACAAAGTCCTCACATAAGGTGATTCGACATTTCCGAATTCGGGAAGCTTTCTGTCTTTGTATATATAATCGAACGAATCATATGGCAAAAATCCGTCTGTACTGAATTCAAAATCCATAATAACTCCTAAGATCTCATAATTATTCAGTATTATTTTATCAGATAGTCTTATATGTCTTCGTTTCCGAATGGTTACAAGTTGTGGCAATTTGCATCAGCTTTTCGAGATGTAAAAAGGCCGCCTCCCTTATGAGAGACGGCCCTTTAATCAAAACCTGTTTCTTATCAGAATCTGAAAAGAGAAATGCTTCTTAAGATAGGAGCAAGTGTATTCGCTACAGTCGACATCAGCTTGATGAAGATATCGAGAGCAACACCGACAACGTCCTTACGTGTGTCACCGATCGTGTCACCGGTAACGGATGCCTTGTGTGCAGCGGAGCCCTTGCCGTGGCCCTCGAGCATGCCGGACTCGATGTACTTCTTGGCGTTGTCGAACGCACCGCCGGAGTTACCCATGAAGATAGCTCTCGGGATGGCAACGATAGTAGCACCTACGAGGAGACCTCCGACGAACTGTACGCCGAAGAGGATACCGCCTACTACAGGTATAACCAGAGCGAGTATCGAAGGAACGATCATCTTTCTTATAGCCTCGTGTGCAGCCATGGCGATCATCTTGTTGTAGTCAGGCTTAACCTTACCCTCAAGGACGCCGGGAACGGACATCTGCTTGTCGCCCTCGTCAGCCATGAGCTTAGCCGAGTCGATAGTGTTGTCCGTGAGAACGGCACTGAAATACTCTACGAGAGCACCGCCGATGATACCGCCTGAGATAACTGCGAATGAAGCGAAGTTAAGAACGGGATCTGCGCCGATCTCTGTATACTGTCCTACGTAAGCCGTGATGAGGGATACAGTAGCGAAAGCGGCAGAACCGATAGCGAAGCCCTTACCGATAGCAGCTGTAGTGTTACCTACTGCATCGAGCTTATCTGTGATGGCGCGAACTTCCGGAGGAAGGTGGCAAGCCTCAGCGAGACCGCCTGCGTTATCTGCGATAGGACCGAATGCATCGATGGAAACTGTAGCACCTACGAAAGCGAGCATTCCGAGAGCGGAAACTGCAACGCCGTATGTGCCGCCGAGAACACCCGAGATGAGGAGCGATACACCGATGAGAAGGATCGGCATGAGGCAGGATCTCGAACCGATGGCGTCACCCTTCGTAACAACAAAGGCCTCACCTTCAGTACAGATCTCAGCAAGCTCTCTTGTGGGCTTGTGCTCAGTAGCTGTGTAGTACTCTGTGATGATACCGATGGCAACACCGCTTACGATACCGAGAACGGATGAGATCCAGGGTGAAGCCCAGCCGAGCTTGAAGCCGTAAGCAGACATGTCATAGTTGCTGAAAAGAATGTATGAAGCGACACCTCCGAGAACGACAGTAACGCCTGCGGAGATCCATGTGGAGAGGTCGAGCTCTCGTGAAGGATCATCACCCATCTTCTTGAAGTTGGCGATACCGAGACCGATAAGGCATCCGATGAGTCCGCATGCAGCGAGTACGATCGGGAACAGTGAAGCATTCGTAAATGCCTGCTCAGCGATCTCAAGGCCCTTATGTACTGCTACCTGATAGAGAGTAACGGCGATCATGATCGTAGCGGACATTGTGGCAACGAAGCTCTCGAGAAGGTCAGAGCAGTTACCTGCGATGTCGTTTACGTTATCACCGATGAAGTCTGCGATTGTGTTAGGGATTCTGGAGTCATCCTCAGGAAGGTCGTGACGGAGCTTACCGAGAATGTCAGAAGAGATGTCTGCTGCCTTTGTGTAGTTACCGCCGGCAACACGGTTAAACATAGCAACGATGGAGCATCCGAGTGAATAAGTCGAGATACGCATCATTGTAGGATTACATACGAGGTTTACCAGGAAGCCTCTGCTCTCGGCTACATGTGAAACACCGCCGTCGAAGCAGAACTCACCCAGAAGGAGGACAAGAATGATACCGAACATACCGAAAGCCTGAACTGCAAGTCCGCTGATGGAACCGCCGCACAGAGCGACCTTAACGGTCTCTCCGATTGAAAGAGACTCTCTTGCCTTGTTAGATGTTCTTACGTTAGCGTAAGTGGCGCTCTTCATTCCGAGAATACATACGATGGAGCTCATGAGTCCTCCGATGAGGAATGAGATACCTGAGGTCTTCTCGATGACCATGCAGAAAATAACTGCAACTACACAGAGAACGATTCCGATATACTTGAACTCAGTCTTAAGGAATGTCTCTGCACCGGATCTGATGATACCTGCAAGTTCTGACATCTCCGCTGTACCCTCCGGCATCTGCTTGATCCTGGCATAGTTCCAGAAAATGTAGACCATAGCAACGACGGTGAGACAGAGGATGATAAGCCAAACAGCTACTGTTGACATAATTCAACCCTCCTAAATAAACAAACTAATGTATCTTAACAAATTTAAGGGAGCAATTACAATTCATTATTGAGATCAAATATGCTTATCTGGTTATTTTTATCAGGGAATTCGTTGAGGTATCTGAAGCAGTCTTCCCACGAGCTCATTATCCCGTTGTCCCTGCACACTTTCCTAAGGCATGTCATGAGCTCCTTATTGTTTGGACTCATCAGTTCATAAGCATAACCAAACTTCCTTATATACCGATCCTTCACCCCCGGGAAATGCCTGTCGAGAGCATCATAAAAGTACTCCCTGTCCCCTTCCCTTAAGGTCATGCCCATGCCGTATGTGACAATACCTTTTACCTTCGCTTCCACGCAGGCACAAAGGATAGGTTCGATATTCTCCCTCGTGTCATTAATAAACGGAAGTATGGGCGTAAGCCAGACCATGGTCGGAATGCCTCTTCTGTTCATTTCCTTAAGCACTTCGATCCTTCGTTTGGTGTTGCATACATGAGGCTCAAGAATACTGCAAAGATCATCATCATAAGTAGTCAGTGTCATTTGTACCACGCATTTGGCCCTATCGTTAATCTTCTCAAGAATATCCGTATCCCGCAGAACGAGGTCAGATTTGGTGAGAAGTGATACCCCGAAGCCATACTCATGTATGATCTCAAGGCACTGCCTCGTGAGCTTAAGATCCTTCTCGCAGTGCATATATGAATCTGACATGGAGCCCGTGCCTATCATGCACTTTTTACGCTTCGACTTAAGAGTTCGCCTCAGAAGATCCGGGGCATTGCGCTTCACCTCCACATCCTCGAAAGGATGGGTGAACTGATAGCACTCGCTTCTGCTGTCACAGTAAACACAGCCGTGAGTACAGCCACGGTAGATATTCATGCCGCAAAATCCGTGATTATTGGTCAGTATCCCCTTGGCATCTGCAAAATGCATCAGAAAACGATGATAAGACCGATGATCTCAAGAATAATGATAAGGGCGCAGACTATAGAGCCAATGATGAGATCAACGGGACTTTGGAAAAACCTCGGCGTGGAGAACGACTCCCTGGTAAGTATTCCCATATTCTCGGTCCGGTCAAAAGAATCAGTGTTATTAACCTGTTCCACATTGTCCTTGGAAGGGTCATAGATATTGGGCTTGCCGTCGTAACCCGTATCGTAGACGGCAGTAACCTCCGGCTTTACCTGACCTGATATGAGAGCCTCATCTTCGAAAGGAGCTCCATACTGAAGAGAAGTCTCGGTAAACTCGACCGATTCATAACGGCCCGATCGCATGATCTTGCGTTTGTCTTCATCGGTCTTGATAACGAAGCCGGTGTTATCATCCGGATCCTTTGTATTAAGGACATTACGTTCCGGATCCATGTCGTATTTTCTAACCGCCATACAATCGCATAATATCACGCTTCGCGACACGCATGCAAATACAGTTCGCGGCCAAGCGCTGTTTACGTGGGAGCGAGCAATGACGGCGCTGCAAGTTACGCAGACGCGTAGCGGCGAGTACTGTTCGCGGCCAAGCGCCTCATTGCGAGCGACTTACCAAGGAGTGCCGTTAAACCCGTACGCAGTCGTCGTATCGTCAGGAGTTCCGTTCGCACCGCCGTAGCGCTCCTGCTGAGCCTGAGCCTGAAGGTCCTGTATCTGCTCTTCAGGTGTCATGGTTGGCGTAGGCGTTGCTCCTCCCTGCCCTCCCTGAGGTGTAGGTGTCGGAGTTCCGTCTCCGCTTCCGGGCGTAGGTGTGGGAGTCTCGCCTCCGGGTGTCGGAGTCGGTGTCTCACCGTCAGGCGTAGGTGTAGGAGTCTCACCGTCTGGTGTCGGCGTAGGAGTCTCTCCATCCGGTGTCGGAGTTGGTGTCTCATTGGGATCAGGTGTCGGAGAAGGAGTCGGCGTGGGATCCTGCTGGAACTGCTCCAGAAGCTGCCTCTCGAACTCGTCTATCTCATTCTTAAGAGTCTGTGCTGCCGGGAAGTGTCCGCTGTTGTCATCTCTTGATGCGCAGCCGTTCTCACAGAGTATATCCCTTGCCTCATCAAGTATCGCAAGGACATCATCCAGATTCTCTTCAGTTATCTCATTCGGATGAATCTGTTCTACCATGGACAACGCGTAATTAACACGCAGTCTGCAGTCCTGCCTCTCCTGAAGCTCACTTCTCATTGCCTGCTCATACTCGCTCTCGGCAAGCTCATACTGTCCGAGTGCATAGTAGATGTTTCCTCTGTTGTAGTAGTTGACATAAGGCTCGACAAATCCAAGGAAACCAAGGGGATTTTGCTCGTACGTTCCCTCGTTGAACTTATCTATCATCCTGTTATTGCTGTAATCGGCAAGAAGGAGAATGACAAGGAAAATGGCAACCAACGTCCAGACTGCTGCTATGAATCTCTTCATCCTTATCCCCTCCTCTTCAGGCTTATGAACTCATAAGCTATAAGAATTGCCAGAGGGATCATAAAGAAGTAGTAAATGTCTACATATCCCTGTCTTGTATCATCCTCAGGTTCAGCTTCATGCATCTCCTGAATCCCCTGAACGACAGACTCTAGCCCGCTGTTGCCGCTCATATTTATGTACTGAATATCCATATCGAGAGCAATGGACTCAAGATTATCCTCATTGATTCGTGTAACAGCCTCGGCACCGCCATCCATAACCGTGACGTTCGTACCCTGAAGCTGGCTGTAATAACTCATGTGGCCGCCGTGCTCGGTACCGTAACCCATGACTGCACCTCCTGAGAGGTAATCCGCGAGTCTCGTAAACGAACGCATTCTGTTATTATCCGTATTCTCACCATCGCTTAAGAAGAACAGCACTACTTCCTGGCTTGCCTCCTCTTCGGAATTCGCATCATCGAGAACATCCTCAAGTGTACCTACACAGCTGCTTATATTGGTTCCTGTGGCATACGTAGGCGACAAAGGATATATGGAATCAAGGGCATTATAAATATAAGGAACCGAGTCAGTAAAAGGCGTAAGCACATGGACGTTATTGTTGAATGCTATGATTGAGAATTTTGCTCCCGGAAGATTCTCAACAATATAACGCACGTCTTCCCTAACCTTATCAATACGCGTATCGTACCCCGGCTGATCATCACCCAGCATACTTATGGTATCGTCGATGACAACCACTACCTTAAGATCAAGCTTGGAGGTCTTGACCGTGATGTTATCCGAAGGATACATGGGCCTTAAGTTGACGATAAAAAGAAGGATAACCGCAATGATCTGTCTGATATAAGGTGTAACGCCTCTTCTTTTGAACACAAGAAGAACCACGCAGAATATCAGCATGACAGGAACCGGAATTATAGGGTTGAATATTATATCCATAATTCTCATGATCTCACACCTTACAGAGCCACTGCAGAAGTATCATGGCAGCCATTGATATAAGAAGGATGATGAACGGTATCTCGGGAGTAACCGTCTCACTGATCTCATATTCCACGGTATCGAGGGTAGCCATGTGTTCCTGTATTTTCTCAACAATGTCGTCAACAACTCTGGAGCTCTCACCATAATAGAATTCGCCGCCCGTCATCTCAACGGCGTTCTTCATCATAGTCCTGTCACTAGGATACATCTGCTCGGTGCCGATTCCGTATACGGTTATGCCGCGGTCAACGCAAAGCTGTCCCGCCTGGGGAAGCGTGATAATCTCGTCTCCCTGAAGATCGTTATCAGTAGAAAATATAATTATCCTTGACCTGTCCGGATCCTCTTCGATTCCGGTAAAATCAAGAGCTGCAGCTGCAAGGCCGTCGCCTATGATAGAAGATCCTCTTTCCTGGTTTCCGATAAGCGTACCGGCGCTTATATACTCGTCCAGTTCAACGAGTCTTGAACTGTATGAGCCGGAACCGTTGTAGTAATCATATCGGAGATCAAGAGCCTCTTCGATTATGTCCAACTCCTCGAGGACCTGCTCATAGTCAGTAGTCAGAGGACATAAATACAGCGGTGTCGTGTTGAAGATAACGATACCGAATCTCTCTCCGTTAAGATTCTCGACCATTTCCTTAAGCTTGCCGACAAGCTCGAAGTTCAGATGATCTACGGTAGTCGAGATATCCATGCAGAGTATTATGTCCCTGTTCATGTGCTTGATCTCATTTACCTGTGTCTTATAAGGCACGGCCATGAGGAAGCCTGACAGAAGCAGGTTGACCATGATGGAAACGGTAAGAATGAACTTCAGCACTTTATATGCTGCGAGCCTCCTTCGAAAATGAGGGATCTCCTTCATGTATTCGGCTTCTATTGCTTTGGTGCCGCCCTTAAACTTCTTCCTCCTTCGAAATCTTACGAAAGAGAATATAAGGTAAGCGAGGGCAACAGCTGCACATGCGTAAAGGGCGACTACATATTTCAGTTCCATTTTGTTATCACCCTTCTCGTATTCTCAATTGAGGCCTTAACATCGCCAACCGATATCTTGTCAAACTCAGGTGCATAGAACTCTTCAATGAGATCGGCCAGTTCGTCGAGATCCGTCTTACGTATCTCGGACAGCGTATACTTCAGAACTTCAATACCCGTGGACTTGTAAACGAAGTCTCTTACAAGCTTACTCATCTTCTCGTAAGCAGGTCTGATCTTAGTGGTATCGGCATCAAATTCCATCTCTATCTTCATAAGCCTTGCAAGATACTCCTGCTTAAGCTTATCCATGTCAGGCTTGACCCAGAGCAGCGATTTGATCGTGTTCTTACGTCCCGCTTTCTTGTTCCTGATGATATTCAAAACTATAAGAAGGATGAACAATAAAGTAAGCAGAAGCAGCGCCAAAGCAGTAAGTGCTATCGGCGTCAGTGAATACTTAAACATCTTCTGCAGTTCAACTGTAGTCGGCATACGTCACTTCCAAAGTTTATGCTTCTCAAGAAGCTCTATGAGATTACGGTCGATATGATCAGTCTCATCCACCGTAACATGTGCTATTCCGTGATGATTAAGTTTCTCTTCACAGAATTCCTTAAGTTCCTGTCTCTTCTTCATTGATATAGCCTTAAGTTTCTTGTTCTCGGTAACAAAAGGCGGAAGATAATCATTTCTCTCTACGCTGTATATCTTCTTGCCGAACATATCAGCGTCACTTACGTTTATAAGAAGAACGTCATGAACGATAAGAAGCTGTCTTATTACGGAATCCGAGAGTTTCTTTACTCCTTCGAGATCAGTGATTATCACGATTATCATCCTTCTTCTGATATTGCGCATGAGATAAGAAAGAGCGCCGTTAAGATCGGAACAGTTCTCCGTTGTAACGGAGTCATGATAATTGCTTAAGATGTTCTCGAGATTAAGAAGACCTCTCTTAAAAGGGAACATCCTCATCGACTTCGAATCCGGGAAAATGGCGCTTACATAGTCACCGTTATGATCGACCATATACGCGAGGCTTCCGCCTGCAATAAGAGCAACATCCCTCTTCTCTTCCCCTTTGTCCGTATCAGCGAGCATTCGTCTGTTCGTATCCATTACGAACATGATGTTATGCTTTTTCTCCGCGATATACTGTCTTACAAGGACCTTCTGAGATCTCGAGGTCGCCTTCCAGTCTATGTCCTTTATGTCATCTCCGGGAACATATTCGCGCAGCTCATCAAAGTTCATACTTCTACCCTTGTAGATAGAGTTATATGAACCGTCCAAAACCCTGCTGGTCGCCTTCTTGGTATAAATTGTCTTATATCGCTGAAGGCCGAAGCTTATCCTCGATACATAATCTAATTTCATGGAGTCTCAACAGCCTGGAATATAGCGTCGATAATTGTCTCGGGTTTAACGCCATCAGCAATGGCAGCGAAGTTAAGCATGATTCTGTGTCTTAAGACTTCATTACGCATTTCCTTGACGTCATCGGGAGTTACATAAGCTCTTCCCTGTGTCAAAGCCACTGCCTTGGAAGCCTCCATGAATGCGATTGCCGCACGTGTGGATGCACCCATTGCAACATAAGGAGCGAGATCCTTGAATATCTTCTCCTTGGCGTTTCTGGAAACGTGGACAAGGTCAACGATGTACTTCTTGATGGAAGGAGCAATATAGATCTTCTTGCACAGATTCTGAAGAAGAAGAACGTCATCTATGGTAGCAACGGGAGTAACCGAAGTGAAAACATCCTTCTCAATACGGTTCAGGATCTCCACCTCCTGCTCGGCAGTAGGATATGTGATTATCTCCTTAAGAAGGAATCTGTCGAGCTGAGCCTCGGAAAGCTCATAAGTACCTTCCTGCTCAATAGGGTTCTGTGTCGCTACTACTACAAAAATATCGGGAAGCTTATAACTTGTGCCGCCGATACTTACAGTTCTCTCCTGCATCGCCTCGAGCATGGCACTCTGTGTCTTCGCACTGCTTCGGTTGATCTCATCGAGAAGAACGAAGTTGGCAAAAACAGGACCGATCTTCGTCTCGAAAGTGTTATTGCTCATATTGAAAGTCTGAGTACCGATAATGTCACTCGGTAGAAGATCAGGCGTACACTGGATTCTTGAGAAGTTACCGTTAACGGCTTCCGTTACAACCTTAGCCGCCGTAGTCTTCGCAAGTCCCGGTACAGATTCAAGAAGAATGTGTCCGTTTGCAATCATGGATACCAACAATGAGAGACCTAATCTCTCCTGGCCAACCATCTTGGATGAATAATAATCGCGGATGTTCTTAATGATCTCGCCGGCATGATTCATCTGCTCTACTGTGATATCGGTCTGTATCTGTTCCATAATACCTTATCCCTCTCGTAATTATTAAAAGAACTTTAACAGTATACCACAAAAAAGGGGCTGCAATTGCAGCCCCTCAAAATGAATCGTAAATATTGGTAATTAAGCCTTACCTGCAGCCTCGAAGCCTTCGCAGAGCTCCTTAGCCTTAGCAACAATAGCCTCACAGCCGGGCTTGAGAAGCTTTCTGGGATCGTAACCCTTACCCTCGAGGTCCTTGCCCTCTTCGATGTACTTTCTTGTAGCAGCAGCGAATACGAGCTGGAGCTCCGTGTTGATATTGATCTTGGAAACACCGAGAGAAACAGCCTTCTTTGTCTGCTCGAAAGGAATACCGGAACCGCCGTGGAGAACCATAGGCTTACCGCCGATAGCTTCCTTGATCTCAGCAAGTCTGTCGAAGTTAAGGCCTGCCCAGTTCTCAGGATACTTACCGTGGATGTTACCGATACCTGCAGCGAGGAAATCTACGCCGAGGTCAGAAATGAGCTTGCACTCTGCAGGATCAGCGAGCTCACCGTTAGATGTAACGCCGTCCTCTGTACCGCCGATACCGCCGACTTCGCACTCTACGGAAACGCCCTTAGCGTGTGCGAGTTCGATGATCTCCTTGGACTTAGCGATGTTCTCTTCGATCGGGAAGTGAGAACCGTCGAACATAACGGAAGAGTAACCGGCTTCGATACAAGCCTTAGCACCTTCGTATGTACCGTGGTCAAGGTGTAAAGCAACAGGAACCGTGATACCCATGGAATCGATAAGGTCGTTAACCATATCAACTACAACCTTGTATCCACCCATGTACTTAGCAGCACCCTCGGATGTCTGGATCATAACAGGAGTGTTTGTCTCCTGAACAGCCTTAAGAATGCACTGTGTCCACTCGAGGTTGTTTGTGTTGAACGCAGGAATTGCGTAGTGGCCCTCATGAGCCTTGTTGATCATTTCTACAGCAGAAACTAATGCCATATATATGTCCTCCAAAAAATTAATAACCTTGAATATATTACATTCTTTCAGTCAAAATGCAACCTGAAATATTCACATAAGTTAGTTATCTTTAACCGAAGATTGCCGCTATGCGCGTTGCCGTCTCCTCCAAAGATACGGATGTCTCGTTAAGTCTCTCAATTGCCTCGTTAAGAGTTGCAAAATCAATTGTAGCCATATTCGATGTCTGTTCCTGAAGTCCCGATGCAGCTTCAGACAAAGCGGAAGCAGCCTCCGTCAGGGCTTCAACATCTTCAGGAGAAACAGAATCAGGCATAGAAGAAGGCTCAGTCACCGGGGACTCCCCGTGTTCTGAAGCCTCTGCACCTGAAGAGATCAGGGATACCTGTTCCTCAATATCTGCAATCTTGGATAAAGTTCTGTCCGAATTCTCCTTGAGGGCACCCGCCGTCAGGATCACAAACACGGTTATCGTTATCATGCACAGAGCGGTTATGGCCGCCATGATATTGAGAAATACATTCTTCATAGGAATTACTTACCCTCGTTATGCTCCTCGGTAACCTCATCAACGATGGACTCAAGCTCATCATCATTCAGATCCGTAGGTCCGATATCCTTCTTACCCCTGCCGTCTGTATTGGGCTTGATGGCACCCTCGCTGTTCCTTGCGCCGTACGCGTCAGCAATGGCAAAGGACTCCTTCTTAAGCTGCTCAAAATCCTCTTTCGATGCGAGGTCCTTTGTGGAAGTCTGATAGCAAGCTTCATCAAAAACGTTATCGAGTACGAGGTACTGTGTAAGAGAACCCTTGTTAACGGCGTTGTTAAGCATCTCCTCTGCCTTATCGGGCTCACCGTCTCTTGCATCAAAGCTGTCGAAAGGAATGTCAATAAGGCTGTATCTGTAGCGGAGAACAAGCTTCTTCTCGTTGTAATCGATCGCTACACGGAACTTCTCGATAAGGAAAGTCTGGATGAATACGAGAAGGCTGATAACGAATCCAAGAACAGATACGCAGGAAAGGACGATGAGCTTGTTCATAACAAAATAGAACACAGCCGCAAGTGCTATGAAAGCAATCATCAGTATTACCGTAATTATTCTTCTGTTCTTGATCTGGGCGGGGTTCGCAGGGAAGCAATGTACTCCCTCCGAAGGAAGCTTAGCGATCAAGCCGTTGTTCTCAAATCCTGTACCCATATTATTATTCCTCCTTGGAAACTGTATTAAAGTGCTGACAATGTCGTGATTCTCTCGGAGATGTTCTTCTCCATCTCCTCGTACTTCACAAGCTTTGCTCTCTCAGCGTCTACGACCTGTGCAGGAGCCTTTGAAGTAAAGCTCTCGTTGGAAAGCTTGCCGTTAAGTCTCTTGATCTCGCCCTCAAGCTTCACCTTCTCCTTGGAAAGACGCTCGAGCTCCTTACCGATATCGATGAGATCTTCGAGAGGCATGTAGATCTCTCCTCCTTCGAAAAGCGCAGCTACGGCAGTTGAAGGGATGCCTTCCTTATTCTTCTTGATTTCCATGGAACCGACAGATGCGAGTCTCTCAAGGAAAGCGATGCCGTTTGTGAACATTGAAGCTACTTCATCGGAAGAAGTTACTACAATGATGTGTGCCTTACGTGAAGGAGCAACATTCATCTCTGCTCTGATGTTACGCATTGATCTTATTGCATCCATGAGAGTAGACATCATCTTCTCATCTGAAGGGAATGAAGGAACCTTGGAAGCATCGGGCCAATCCGTGATCATGATGGAATCGTTCTTGTCATCGATAACAAGGTTCCTGTAAACCTCTTCCGTAAGGAAAGGCATCACCGGATGCAGAAGCTTCATGAGGCTTCCCAATACATTGTTGAGAAGATAGAGAGCTTCCTTACGAGTAGGACAATTCTCATCGAACAGACGGCTCTTCGCGATCTCGATGTACCAGTCGCAGTAGGACTCCCAGATGAAGTCAACGATCTTCTGCAAAGCTACGCCGTAGTCGTAGTTCTCGTAGTTTACTGTAACCTCGGAAATAAGCCTGTTAAGACCTGTGAGGATCCACTTATCCTCGAGTGTGTATCTTGAAGGATCGACATCCTCATAGGAGAGGTCATCGTCGCAGTTCATGATGACGAATCTCATAGCATTCCAGATCTTGTTCGAGAAATTTCTTCCCATCTCGATCTTATCTTCCTGGAATCTCTGGTCATTACCGGGAGCGTTACCTATTACGAGAGCAAATCTCAATGCATCAGCACCGTACTTGTCAATGATCTCGAGAGGGTCAATACCGTTGCCTAAGGACTTACTCATCTTTCTGCCCTGTGAGTCTCTAACAAGACCGTGGATGAGGACATCCTTGAACGGAACCTCATTCATGTGAGCACAGCCTGCAACCATCATTCTGGATACCCAGAAAGTGATGATGTCATAACCTGTTACGAGAGTATCAGTAGGATAGAACCTCTTAAGATCCTCAGTATTCTCAGGCCAGCCCAATGTGGAGAAAGGCCAGAGAGCTGAAGAAAACCATGTATCGAGTGTGTCGGGATCCTGACGCATCGGCTTGCCGCACTTGGGGCATACTGCCGACTCATCCTTGGTTACGACAACTTCACCGCAGTCATCGCAGTAGAATGCAGGAATCCTGTGTCCCCACCAGAGCTGTCTTGAGATACACCAGTCACGGATGTCATTCATCCAGTTGAAGTAATTCTTCTCGAATCTTGCGGGAACGAATCTCGTCTTACCTGTCTTAACGGCTTCAATCGCGGGCTTTGCAAGTTCTTCCATCTTAACGAACCACTGCAGAGAAACACGGGGCTCGATTGTAGTGCCGCAGCGGTAGCAGGTACCGACATTGTGGCTGTGGTCTTCAGTTCTTAAGAGGAAGCCGCCTTCCTCGAGGTCCTTAACGATGGCCTTTCGAGCTTCGTAACGGTCCATGCCGGCATACTTCGGGTAATCCTCAGTGATCTTCGCATCCTCAGTAAGAACCGTAATAACCTCAAGGTTATGTCTTCTTCCTACCTCAAAGTCGTTAGGATCGTGTGCAGGAGTAATCTTAACGGCACCTGTTCCGAACTCAACATCAACGTAATCATCCGCGATAACCGGGATCTTCCTTCCTACGAGAGGAAGAACGAGCATCTTGCCTACGATGTCCTTATAACGCTCATCCTTGGGGTTAACTGCAACAGCAGTATCTCCGAGCAAAGTCTCAGGTCTTGTTGTAGCAAGCTCAATGTAACCCGTTCCGTCTTCAAAAGGATACTTCAGGTGCCAGAAATGGCCGGCCTGATCCTCATACTCAACCTCGGCATTCGAGATTGAAGTAAGGCAGTGAGGACACCAGTTGATAATCCTCTCACCTCTGTATATGTATCCCTGGTTGTAGTACTTAACGAATACTTCCTTAACTGCATCGGAGCAGCCCTCGTCCATGGTGAAACGCTCGTGGTCCCAGTCACATGAAGAACCCATCTTCTTGAGCTGCTCAACGATCCTTCCGCCGTACTTGGCCTTCCAGTCCCATGCGCGCTCAAGGAAGCCCTCTCTTCCGAGATCTTCCTTGAAGATGCCTTCCTTACGCATCTGCTCAACGATCTTGGCTTCCGTGGCAATGGAAGCGTGGTCTGTACCGGGTACCCACAAAGTTGAGTAGCCTCTCATTCTCTTATATCTGACGAGAATGTCCTGAAGGGTATTATCAAGGGCATGTCCCATGTGGAGCTGTCCCGTGATATTCGGCGGGGGCATTACGATAGAGAATGTCTCCTTGCCTTCTGTCTCATCGGGCTTAAAGTAGCCCTTGTCCTTCCATTCATTGTAAAGCCTGGGTTCAGCCTCCTTGGGGTCAAAAACCTTGTTTACCGAATCAATTCTCGCCATTTCTTTTTACAACTTCTTTCCTAAATTATTTGTCTGTTATCATAGAGAGCGCACCGTAGAGAATGGAATCATCTCCCAGACCCGCTGTCTTAAACTCAACTGTCTCTCTTATAGAAGGCATGCAGTATCTGTCTACCTCAGAGAGGATCTTCTCGAGGAAGTAATCTCCGCAGGCTTCGATAACGCCGCCTCCGAATACAACCATCTCGGGACTGAATGTAGTTGCCAGATTGCCTGAAGCGATTGCCAGATAGTGGCACGCGCGGTCTACTGCTTCAACAGCAACAGCATCCTTGGCAGCAAGGCTCTTCTTGAGGATCTTGCTCTTAAAGACTCCGCCCTCAACTGCCTCAGCCATCATGGACTCGCGTCCTCTTGCAACCTGACCTCTGATATAGTCACTCATACCCTGCTTGCTTGAGAAAGCCTCAAGGCATCCCCTCTGACCGCAATTGCAGCGCGGTCCTTCAGGGTCGAGGATCATGTGACCGTACTCAGCACCCTTGAACTTATGACCGGTATAGAGCTTGCCGTCGAGAATGAGGCCTCCGCCCATACCTGTTCCGACAAAGAGTCCGACTACGTTCTTCTTACCCTTGGCAACACCGTACTTGTACTCTCCGAGAACGCCTACGTTAACATCATTGCCGATGAAGAACGGAGCACCGAACTTCTTCTCGATGGGCTTCCTGATATCATAATTCTTCCATGGAAGATTAGGTGAAGTAAGAACGATACCGTTACCCTGGTCAATTACGCCCGGAGCACCTGCAGCGATAGCCTTGATCTGTGTCCTCTTGATTCCGAAGCCGCCGATAAGCTCATCCACGACAGAGATGATCGTCTCCTCAACATTCTGTGTTGCATCTCCGTCTGCCTTGGTCTTCTTCTTGATACGATAGACGATGTTCTTCTTGGAATCGAAGATAGCTCCAAGGATCTTGGTTCCACCGATATCAAGACAGATGTTGTACATAGCGGGCATAGTCTTACCTCCTTAATCGTCAGCCGACTCCGAGAGCGTTATCCGCACCGGAATTGCCGTAATTCTTATTATCAGACGACTTTTTCCTGAATACCAGAGTAGGCTCCTTGCCCTCTGTTATACAGGGACCGTCGATAATGCACTTGGATACATCCTTCTGTGAAGGGATATTGAACATTACGCTCTGCATTGTCTCTTCAATAATGGATCTTAAGCCTCTGGCACCGGTCTTCTGCTCAATCGCCTTATTGGCAATGGCAAGAACAGCCTCATCCGTGAATTCGAGATCTACGTCATCAAGCTTAAGCATCTTCTTGTACTGCTTTACGATGGCGTTCTTAGGCTGTGTAAGTACTCTTACGAGATCCTCGGCAACCAGCTTATTAAGAGCAACAGTTACGGGGATTCTTCCGATGAACTCGGGAATAAGACCGTACTTCATGAGATCTAAAGGCTGAACCTGATTGTAGTAAAGGCCGCTGTGCATGTCCTTCTTGGACTGAACATCAGCACCAAAACCGTACTGCTTATCGGCAACTCTCTGTGCAATGATCTCGTCCAGACCGTCGAAAGCACCGCCGCAGATGAACAGGATATTAGTCGTATCGATGTTGTAGCATTCCTCGTTAGGATGCTTCCTTCCGCCCTTGGGAGGGACATTTGCAACCGTACCCTCGAGAATCTTAAGGAGAGCCTGCTGAACGCCTTCACCGCTGACGTCTCTCGTAATAGATACGTTCTCGGACTTCTTCGTGATCTTATCGATCTCATCGATGTAAATGATTCCCGTCTGAGCGCGCTCTATATCGTAATCTGCTGCTATGATGAGCTTAAGAAGAATGTTCTCAACGTCCTCACCTACGTAACCTGCTTCTGTAAGAGAAGTAGCGTCAGCAACAGCGAAAGGCACATCGAGAATTCTCGCGAGTGTCTGAGCAAGAAGAGTCTTACCTGAACCCGTAGGTCCTAACATAAGAATGTTGCTCTTCGAGATCTCAGTATCATCATCTGAAAGATCTGCATACACTCTCTTGTAGTGGTTATAAACGGCAACGGAAAGTGCAATCTTCGCATCGTCCTGTCCGATTACATACTGGTCAAGCTTGTCCTTAATGTCGTGAGGAGTAATAAGCTTATTCGGTCTCGTGGACTTAAGCCTCTTCTTCTTCCTCACCTTCTCCTCTTCGGAAATAATACCGTAAGCGGTTCTGATACAATCAATGCAGATATAGCAATTAACACCCGAGAAAAGTCTCGGTACATCGTATTCTGACTTACCGCAGAAAGAACAGCTTAAGATCTCTCCCCCATTGCCGCCGTTTCCGCCTTCGTATCTCATATTCGCCATATGATACTCCTATCATCCATATCTTAACAATTTAGTTTATCACATATATTATAAATAATAAAACCGCCGTTTCATTCAAGAAACGGCGGTATTTTGCTTAATAATCCCGAGGATTTAAGCGGCAAGGATATTACTCCTCGTTCTTAGCCTCTTCCTCGGCTTCCTTGGGCTCTGTCTTAACAGCCTTGTCAGCGAGCCACTCAACAGTCTTCCTGTTGATGATAGTCTCCTTGATGTAAGGGTTATCCTCACCGAATGCCTGCTTGAGGTTATCGATCTCAGTGTTGTAAGCCTTAGCCATATCCTCGAGTTCCTTCTCGTACTCCTCGGAAGTAGCCTCCATCTTGAGCTCCTTGGCAACAGCCTCGATAACGAGATTGCTCTTTACTCTCATGAGAGCCATAGGCTTCATTCCGGCCTTGAAATCATCCATGCTCTGACCTGTGTACTGGAGATACATGTCAAGGCCGATACCCTGCTGGCTCATTCTGGAAGCCTGCTCATCAGCCATGTTCTCAACTTCGTTATCGATCATGACGTCAGGAATCTCGATCTCAGCATTATCAGCAACTACGCCGACAACAGAGTTGATGAAAGCATTCTTTGCCTCATTCTCAGCAGCCTCTTCCTGATTCTTCCTGATGTCAGCCTTAAGCTCATCAAGAGTATCGAACTCGGAAACATCCTTTACAAACTCGTCATCGAGCTCAGGAATCTTCTCTTCCTTGATGTTGTGGATCTTAACATTGAATGTTGCTGCTGCACCCTTGAGCTCCTCAGCGTGGTAATCCTCAGGGAATGTAACCTCGATAGTAAATTCCTCATCAATGCTATGACCAGCAACCTGCTCCTCGAAGCCGGGGATGAAAGACTTGGAACCAAGCTTAAGGCTGTAGTTCTCGCCCTTGCCGCCCTCGAAAGCAACTCCGTCCTTGAAGCCCTCATAGTCGATAACAACTGTATCGCCTTCCTTAGCAGGACGGTCTTCAACGTTCTCCAATGTGGAGTTTCTTCTTCTCATAGCCTCGATATCGGCATTAACAGTCTCATCTGTGATCTCTCTCTTAAAGTAAGGAGCCTCAACGCCCTCGTACTTGCCGAGCTTAACCTCAGGCTTAACAGTAACTGTGAGAGTATACTTCATGCCGTTCTCGTCGATGGACTCAACGTCGAGCTCAGGACGTGATACAACCTGAAGTTCGTTCTCCTTAACAGCTGCCTGATATGCAGGATTTACGATCTCATCGATAGCATCCTCATAGAGAACGCCCTCACCGTAGTACTTGATTACGAGCTGATAAGGTACCTTACCCTTACGGAAACCGGGAACCTGAAATCTCTTCTTATTCTTGTTGTAAGAGCTCTGGAGAGCCTTCTGAAATTCTTCTCTATCGCACTCGAGCTTAATAGCTACCTTGGAATGCTCAAGTTTCTCAATCTGGGCCATGTATATATCTCCTTAAAAAAATAATAAACAATCGACGTATGATTCTATCACAGCAAATGACAGATTTGCAATAAAAATCAGAGTACAGTTACCTGAATGCCCCGAAGAATATCGTATGTCGCACTGTCAAGCTTCTTATCGAATGAATCCGTAAGGGCGCTGTCAACGATTATCTTTGCCTCGGGAGCAGCTGCCTTGGCTATTACCGCATTTGAAATAACACAGATATTTGATACAAGGCCGCATATCTCGATCGACTCATATTCTGCCGCATTCTCGAAGATATAGTTACCGAGCTCCATGGAGCCGAATGTGGGTTTCTTAAAGGCACGGCAGGAGGAAAGCACATCCTTAAGTTGAGGAACGAGTTCAAAACCCGATGTTCCCTCTATGCAGTGGGGAACCGGAAGATTTCTTCCTTCCTGTGTATCGGAATAATTCTCATGATGGGTATCAAGCGTATATACGACTTCATCGCCGGAGGACTTATATTCATTGATCCTGTTAACGATCCCGCCGATTATGCCGTCAGCTCCCTCGAATCCCAGGGACCCGTCTACAAAGTCATTCTGCATGTCAACAACTACCAAAAGTCTTCTCATATTGACCTCCGCATAGAACCTGATTGTAAAAAAACGGCCGTCGCACATACGACGGCCGTCCATCTGGCGCGCCCGGCAGAAGTCGAATCCGCAGCCTTCTGATCCGTAGTCAGACACTCTATCCAGTTGAGCTACGAGCGCGTAAAGCCTACTAATATTAGTACAGGGCTGGTTGAATGTCAACATCGACCTGTTGTAGAATACCGACTGAAATTTACAGGAGTTGTTTATGACTAATTACGATCCTTCCGAACAAAGGCTGTACTTTGATGATCTTATCAACTGCAGAGAGATGGGCGGAATGCCCGGCTCTGATTCCCGTGTTTTTAAGAAGGGAATCATGATACGCGCGGGCTCCCCCTCCAATGCTTCGCAGAAGGCTTACAGGGAACTTAAGGAATTCGGCATCAAGACCGTTATCGATTTAAGATCCACCGCCGAGCTCATGCACCGAGGCAATCCTTTTAAGGACGATCCCGATATTGAGTTCTATAACATACCCCTGTTCGTCGGAGATCCCGACTCTAATGAAGACCCAACCATGAACTTCCTCCGTACCCACACCATGGGGGACTTTTATGTAATGCTGATCCAAAAGCTTGGAAGTCAGGTCGTTGAAGTCATGAGGGCATTTATAAGATGCAGCGGTAACTACATCCTCTTCCACTGCGAACACGGCAAGGACAGGACCGGAGTTATCGCCGCCATTCTCTATATGCTTATCGGAGCTTCGAAGGAGAACATAGTATTAAATTATAAAGTATCCTATGAATATGCTAAGCATTTCCTCGACCCCTTAATGGAAGATAAGGAAGAATGCATGAAGCACACCTTAAGATCTGACGCAGGCAATATGGTCACTCTTCTTAACTTCTTTGATGAAAGATACAATATGCGCGCCGAGGACTATCTTAAAGAGAACGGCATGACGGAAGAAGAAATCAATACTCTTAAGTCGATTATCTGTTAAGCAGAGATTTTCACATAAGATACATAATCTTCATCATCGAATCCGAACTGCACCTCATACTCTCCAACTCGTATTGTGTATTCCGAATCGTCTGCAAACGGATATGACAGAAGTATCTGAGAACGTGTCATTCCCGAGTAGAGATTATATCCTACGGTATACGTTGAATTGCTCATCAGTCTTATCGATGAAAGCGTACCCGTCATCTCAGTCTCATCCATCTCGACATTATCAAATCTTAATATCACGCCGCTGTAGATGACTATCATCACGTTATCCATCTGATTGTAACTGTATGTAGACGGCTCACCGAGAATACCTGTAAGATCAGTGAAAGTATATTCATTACCGACTCTGATTAGCCTCTCATCCCCTCTTACAAGATAAAGAAGATTGACGTCGGGAGTTGCCGATATCTTGTCATCGATGAAATAATTGCCGTTGTCGCGAAGCGTGATCGATACTATATGTTCCTCGAACAGATTGCCGTCGGCAGCAATTGTCTCGGGAATCCTGATGGTCATTTCCCATGGCACAAGTCTGGTTATCTCATACTCAGACTGATTCGACATTACCCTCAGCCTGTAGAACTCACAAAGCTGCATGGCCTTAGTATAGATTACTTCATCAGTATATTCTTCACCGATAAGTCCGGGGGCAAGAAGGGCCTTGACCGCATCGGCATTCTGGCTGTCGAGCAAGGTGAAATAGTGATTGCTGTAGTTATAGATATTCAAAATGGATGTTACCCATCCGCTTGAAAGATACGGAATTCCGTCTTCATTGACACTGAAGAAGATGTACACGGGGTAATCCGATTCAGTTGAATAGAGAAGTTCTGCTCCTTTGATCTGACCGTAAGCGGAAGACACATCGCGTCCCAGAATGTTCCTGCATTCGTCATCGCCCATGATGCGGAACGATACGACTTTGCCCTTGTTGTCCTGAGACGATACTGTACGGAGAATATTGAGATACTCGTAAAAGTAAGAATAGGACAGTCCGTCGAGCTGCTCTGAAGGTATCTCAGAGAACGCCTCCGTTGTCTTCCTCTTATCATTGATGGAGCTTACAAGAAGTCTCGTCAGTTCCTGTATTGTAACGGGATTCTGAATTACGATTCTCTCGTGAAGGCTGCTTCTTATCTGATCAGCTATATTACAGCCGCCAAAAGAGAATGCGAACACTACGCAAAGAAAGGCGGCTGTAATTCTTGTCAATAGGCCCTTCCTCATCCGAGCACCTCTTCTGCTTCTTCCTCAAATGCCTCCAGCGCCTCATCAGGCGATCCGTAACCTCCGTTAACATAATCATCTACGGTACGTATGAAGGCATCGTTAATAACATCATCGTATGGCGAAACAGCCGAAGCGTCAATCCCCAATGCAACCTGTGAGAACACTCTGAACGGATTCTGGCCGTTAAGCCATGATTCACAGTAAGCATCATTATCCGCACACGCCATGAGCACGCTTATGTTGTTGACTGTAATACCGTCCTCACTCATCGAGTAGAGGTTATCTTCGTTGATGCAGACGTTCCTTATGAACCTCGCGGCTGAAGCTTCCATGTCGCAGTATGAGGTAACGTAGATATAGTTGCCGCCGTCGTAGTAATTTACCGGCGGCATTACGATTCCCCAGTCACCCGGATGATACTGCTTAAGGAACAGCTCCCCGAATCTCATCGTGCCCATGTAAGCTATTGCAGTTCTGTTATTGATCCTCTGCGTCCAGTCGGAACTCCATCTGGAGCAGTCAAAAGTCAGACCTTCGTTCGTAAGCGCATTGATGAACGGGATGTAATCGTTCATGTAATCAGGTGTACTGATATTGCCATTTCCATCGAACCAGCTCTCATTTCTTCCGTAGATATAAGCTCCCTCGACATCAGCGGGACATGAGAAAAGATTTCTGGTTCCGTCGGAAGCCTCGTTGACAGCCTGTGCCGTATCAAGAACTGCATCCCAGCTTGCGAAAAGCGGTGCCACTTCTCCGGGTTCGCTCACACCGAGTGCGGATGACATCGCACTTCTGCAGTAGAAGACGGCTCCCGGGGTTACTTCCCAAGTTACTCCCTTGATGACGGAATCTGCATCAGCAGCAAGAGCGAAAGTGTATTCGTACATATACTGAAGCTCCGAGTAGGATATTCCGATGTTGTTGACAGGTATCGTCATATCGCTCAAAGCATATCTTCTCGCATAATCACTGTCGCATATGATCATATCAGGCGCATCCTCACCCGAAGCCAGAACCGCATCAAGTCTCGTGGTGAAGATGTTCATGCTGATACTGGTCGAATGGAAATCAACATCAGTATAATCGTCAGCAACATCAATGGCATTGGTGCTGCCCGTAAATATCTCAAGTCTTGCCCCCTCTTCCTCATTCGAGTCCGCTACATTATCAGGAACTTCAAGTTCGAGATAATCGTCAGGATCAAGATTCAATATGACACTTGCTATGGAGCTTCCGGCGAAGGTTCCGTTGTTGTAAACGTTGATTGAATAAGAACCCGTATCAAGGGGACCGTCGCCGTATGAACAAACAGCAATTCCGTCGTATATATCGGCCTCGCCGCCGCTATAGATCATCTCGCCGTCACGGAAGATATCGTATGTAATATCAAGCGGCCTTCCTGAATCGATGTAACGGGAATCGAGCCATACCTTCGCCACTATATCAGAGCAGTTAAAGTAGATGTTTGATCTGTCCGTATACTGCCAGATAATGTCGTCAACAGCAGTACCGTCAGGGAACAGCAGAGGGCTTAATGTGCATGCCCTGTAATCCTCGTAGAAAACGTTGCCGTTATTAAGGATCTGAAGCCTGTAGTTATACTCGGGAAGATAATCGAAGTTAAGATTCGTATCGTCGATGTTAAGAGGGAACGATACGCCCGACATATCATCATCGTATACGGGATCCCCCGAATAGATGAGTTCATCATTCCGGTAGTACTCGTATGTAAGATTGAGGGAAACACCCGAAGAGATGAAAGCATCCGAGAAATCATAATGACAGCTGATTCTCTGAACATCATTAAAGCTTCCGTCCTCATTGGAACCTGTCCATGTTCCGTCAAGAAGAATTGAGTGACCGTCGAGTATGAATTCATATCCCGGGTAGAACAGCGAACCGTAAAGATTAGAAGCAATCTCATCGGAATTAATGACGCGCCATTCGCCGTCGATCTTCTTCAATACAACCGTAACGGTGACATCACTTTTACCCATCGTATTGAGGAATTCGACAAACTCGTCAAAATTGTCCGGATTCGAAGAAATGGATGCATTAAGGTTAGGCATGACAAGCGTATATGCAGCAACGACCGAGCCGTCTTCACCGTCGCCCGAGAGCCCCGGTTCAAAGCGGTAATGTGTCATGCCGAGAACCTGTGAGACAGCCCTCATCTTATACTCGAGAGACATGTAATCTCCAAGATGAGAATTGCCTTCCATGGAAAGAGCATCAGCAGCTGCAACATCCATTGCAAGAACCGCGTTGATGTAGGAATCGGAGACGCGCTTAACCGCACCGCCTATTGAAGAACAGCCGACCGAGCCTGCGAATATGATAGCCGCTGATAACGCCGCCAGACCTTTCTTCAGACCATCCATCTTATTCAGAACGCCCCTTAACCGCCTCGTAAATGACAATACCGGCAGCAACCGCCGCATTAAGGCTGTTTACATTGCCCGCCATCGGTATTGAGAGAAGGAAATCGCACTCCTTACGGACTACGTCTCTCATCCCCTCGCCTTCGCTTCCTATTACTATGGCGATCGCGCCTTTATAATCTGCTTTATCGTAATCCGTCTTACCTTCGGCATCCGTGCCGAACACCCAGAAGCCGTGTTTCTCCTTAAGTTCACGAAGTGTCATGGCAATATTGGTGACTCTCGCCACGGGAACATATTCGATGGCTCCGGCTGAAGCCTTGGCAACGACACTGTCAAGTCCAATCGACCTGTGCTTCGGAATGATAACGCCGTCTACTCCGGCTGCATCGGCAATCCTTAATACGGACCCGAGATTATATGCATCCTTAAGCTCATCGAGAACTACAAAGAACGGATTCCTTCCTTCATCCTTACACCTTAATATCATCTCGTCGATGTCGGCATACTCGTGGCTTGCAACCTGAGCGATAACGCCCTGATGATTATGAGTCTCACTCATTCTGTCGAGCGCTTCCCTCTTCGCTCTCATTACGGGAATCTTACGCTTCTCGGCTTCATTCAGGATCCTGCTAAGGATAGGATCAGGCTTCTTGCCTCCGGTGGATTCAAGCACCCAGATCTTATTAAAAACACGTCCCGCCTTAAGAGCTTCGAGAACGGAATTTCTGCCCTCGAGCCTGTCTGCAGAAGGCGTCTTCTCGGCGCTGTCCTCGTGCCTTTCGCTGTAGTCGCGTCTGATGTTATCGCGTGCGGGCCTCATGTCTCTTCTGCCCCTGCTGTCGCGTCTTCCGTTATTATCCCTGCTCACTGTCAATCACCTCGAAAGCTCTTTGAATAATGTAATCCAGTCTGTCACCCTGATTATCAAGAAACAGAAATCCCAATAAAGCCTCGAACCCGGTGGCATTCATGTAATCCATCGGGCTCGCGTTCTTAGACATTGTAGGGGAATTGGAATTTCGCCCTCGCTTAAAATAATCCAGTTCAGTATCGGTAAGTTCATCCATGACCGCATTCACTGCCTTCGCCTGCGATGAAGCTGATACATAATGCACGTTAAGCTTATGCATCTTACCGGAATTGGAAGCCGTCTTCTCACTCACATGACATCGGGAATAAAGCTCATAAACAGAGTCCCCGATATATGCGAGTACAGAAGGATTAATCTCTCGAAGATCGGCAGCAATGAACGGAATTATCACAGCTTCTCCACCTGAGGTCCCTGAGGAGTATCCTTAACGGAATAACCCTTGGAAGTAATGAGGTCTCTGATGCGGTCTGCTTCAGCATAGTCCTTGTTCTTCTTGGCAGCAGTTCTCTGCTCAACAAGCTCCATGATCTCGGAAGGAATGCCGTCATCCTCTGCCTCTGTCTCAATACCGAGAACACCGGTAAGCTCAACGAGCTTATCGAGAGCAGCCTTCAAAGCGTCATCGGAAACTTTACCCGAAGCTACGGCTGTGTTGATATCGCGAACAAGATTGAAGATGACCGTGATTGCATCAGCCGTATTAAGGTCATCGTCCATTACCTTGATGAACTCGTCACCTGCGGTCTTAATCTGGGAAAGCAGGAGCTCGTCTTCTGATCCGTCACCAGAATTCTTGCCGATTACGAATCTTAGATTATTCGCACATGTAACGATTCTGTCGAGGCCGTTCTGAGCTGACCTGAGAAGCTCATCAGAGAAGTTGATGGGCATCCTGTAGTGGCCTGAGAGAATGAAGAATCTTATTACCTGATAAGGGAAATGCTTAACGATATCCCTGATTGTGAAGAAGTTGCCGAGGGACTTGCTCATCTTCTCGCCGTCAACGTTAACAAAAGCATTGTGTACCCAGCAATTAGCGAAAGGACATCCGTTTGCAGCCTCACTCTGAGCTATCTCGTTCTCGTGGTGAGGGAATATAAGATCCTGTCCGCCGCCGTGAATGTCGATGGTGTCACCGAGGTACTTCTTGATCATGGCGGAGCACTCGATGTGCCAGCCGGGTCTGCCCTCTCCCCAAGGGGAATCCCATGAAGGCTCGCCTTCCTTCTTAAACTTCCAGACAGCGAAGTCTCCGGGGTTCTTCTTGCCTTCATATGAAGCCTTGCGCTCACCGCCGCCCGCTACGAGATCCTCGAGCTTATAGTGTGAGAGCTTGCCGTAATCCTTGAACTTGGTTACGTCATAATAAACGCCGTCGCCTTCGATTACGTAAGCATATCCCTTATCCATAAGGGACTGAACGAGTCCGATGATGGCATCAATGGACTCAGTTGCTCTGGGCTGGTATGTCGGGCGCTTGCAGTTAAGGCCGTCAGCATCGACGTAATATTCCTTGATGAAGCGGTCAGCTATATCCTTAACCGTAACTCCCTCTTCGTTTGCGCGGTTGATCATCTTATCATCGATATCCGTAAAATTCTGACAGAACTCGACGTCATACCCTCTGTATTCAAGATACCTTCTAAGCGTGTCAAACGTTACGAAGGGTCTTGCATTACCTAAGTGGAAATAGTTGTAAACCGTAGGGCCGCACGCATACATCTTGACGTGGCCTTCCACCATCGGCTTAAACTCTTCCTTTGTACGTGTGAGGGTGTTGTAAAGTCTCATTAAATTCCTTCTCCTTCCGTTCCCTGAAGATCGATTATATCCTGCATCTGCAGGTGATAGATCCGCTCCTGAAGCTCGGATACAACCTTCGCAAGTTCCTTTACCTCTGCTTCCGTAGGATCATCGGTTATGTAGTGGTCAAGTGCAACAGCATGTGATTCTCCGGCGCTCTCTATCTTTACGATCTTGCCCGGAACACCAACTACTGTGGAATTATTCGGCACATCATGAAGGATAACCGCATTGGCACCGATTGACGATCCGCTTCCGATGGTTACGGGACCTAATATCTTGGCGCCTGCTCCGATAAGAACGTTGTCGCCGATAGTAGGATGACGCTTCGCTCCCTTAACGTGTCCTCTTCCTCCAAGTGTTACGCCATGGTAGATGGTGCAGTTATCACCGATAACTGCTGTCTCGCCGATTACGATACCCATGCCGTGGTCAATAAAAAGACCGCTGCCGATAGTGGCACCCGGATGGATCTCAATTCCGGTCTTGTGTCTTGCCCTCTGGGAATTCCATCTGGCAAGAAAGTAAAGCTTATGCTTATAAAGGAAATGACTTACGCGGTGATAAACGAGCGCATGAAAGCCCGAATACAAAAAGATAACGCTAGCAACACTTCTAGCGGCCGGATCTCTAGAATAGATCTGCCTTGCATCATTAAGCAAACTCATCAACTAACAATTCCACTTCTTTTTTTGCACAAAAAGGCCTGAATTGAGTGAACCCCGCTTGACCCCTCGAATTCTCAAGGGCGGTACCCTGCAATCGATTTCAACAGTCCAATTTAAAAGGCTTTGCCTACGCCGACTGACTCCGGGTTCCATTTAACGTCATGTAGGTTCAATGTAGAGCCCACCCGCCTCAGGTACTCTAATTATATATAATTAATAGGAATAATTCCACCCGCACGCTTAAATGTGCGAAGTATCAGCACGATTCGGCATTAAGAACCGCCCTGTTGCCCGCGAATGCCGCACAAAGAACCCTGCAGGCACCCGATTCATACAGGGCCGAAGCGGCTTCGTGAAGAGTGTTTCCGGTTGTAGCAACATCATCTATCAGCAAGATGGTGAGACCATCCGTGACAAAATCATCCTTCACCTTAAAGGCTCCCTCCACATTAGAACTTCGCATCGCATTATCGGTGATCTGCGTCTGACGCATGGTGTCGCGAATCCTTATGAGAACCTCTTCAGAGTACGGGATGCCGCATATTCTCGCTGCTTCCTGAGCGATGAGACCGGCCTGATTATATCCCCTTTCGCGGTGTCTTGAAGGCGCAAGCGGGACGGGCACCACAAGATCCGCCGCAATGCCGTCGCTTTCCATGAGGCTTCCGAGAACCATGCCCAGGAAAGATGCAAGTTCGGGGTGGGAATGGAACTTTATCTTCGGCATGGCAGCAGAACAGAAACCCTTGTACGGGAACGGCATGTATAGTTTAAGCTCGGGATGAGGATCGCCCTCGTAAGGCTCTGACATAAGCGGGAAGAACCTGTTGTCAGAAGGCTGCGGAACGAGACCTGACAGGCATTGCGAACATATGCAGAAATTATCGGGAACGGCATAAGGTATCTTGCCGCGGGCATCGGGAAACCTGCCGCAGATGCAGCATCCCGGAGGAAGAATCAGATCAATCGCACTTCTTATCAGCTTCTTCATGTCTTGCCGCCACTATCTTCAAAAAGTCAGGAAGCGAAGTCTTACGCTGGAGTTCGGACTCGGAGCCGAGCATCTTAAGCAGCCTGTTGCCAGAATCAATGATTATGACCTTGTTGCGTCCCCTCGTAACGGCGGTATATAGAAGCTTCCTGTTTGAGAGCCTGTAATTCATCTTGCCGAGCACGACCGCCACGGAATCGAACTCACATCCCTGAGACTTATGCACCGACAGCGCATACGACAGCTCGATATCGGCCATGTATTTCTTGTCGTAACCTACACGCCTGTCGTCATCAAAGATGACATCATACTTACCCGTGAGAACATCAAAGCCCTTGAATACACCTATCTCGCCGTTATAAACGCCATGCTGCACCTCACGAGCATCAGGATCATAGTACTCTATCGAGTAGTTGTTCCTTACCTGCATGACGTGGTCTCCGGGGTACAGCTTAAGGTCCGACCTGACGTTGACGTAATCTTCTACGTCTTCGTTGTGCCTGCTTTGAAGAAGCGAATTGAGATACTCCGTTCCAAGGAGATTTCTTCGGGTCGGACTCAGTATCGCGAAGTCACCGTTCCTGTTGCCGAGGGAAAGCTCCTCAACATAATGCAGAGCCTCCTCGTCACTCTCGGTTTTAATTATCTCGAAGTCATCGCCGGGAAGCGGCATCTCGCCTCTTAATATCCTTACCGCATTGGAAGCTATGGAACTTTCTTCATCCTGCCTGAATATGTACTTAAGTCTTACACTCGGTATCGCAGGACACGACAGCATGTCTTCGAGAACGTTGCCTGCACCAACTGAAGGAAGCTGTTCCGGGTCTCCCACAAGAATTAGAGATGACCCGGGTCTCATGGCATCAAGCAGCGCTTTGAAAAGGAAGATGTCGACCATCGAAGCCTCATCAACCACGACCACCCTGCACTCCAGCGGATTGCTTCTGTTCCTTCCGAAGAAAGCCTCATTATCGTCTTCATCATCGGAAGGTGCACTCATCTCCAGAAGCCTGTGTATCGTCGAAGCGCTTACGCCCGATGCCTCGGAAAGTCTCTTCGCAGCCCTTCCTGTAGGTGCACAGAATTCGAAGTCTATCTTCTCCTCCTTAAAGTGGTGTGCGAGTATCGAAGTTATGGTTGTCTTGCCGGTACCGGGACCGCCCGTGATTATGGCTATCGGAGAATACATGCAAAGAAAGAGCGCCTCCTCCTGATGCTCATCCAAAGTAATGCCGCGGGCTTCACCCATGTCCCTTATCTTGCTTCTTGTCTTCTCCTCATCGGGGACAACAGACTTAGCATTGATGTACTTCTCTATCTCGGCCTTGATCGCGCGCTCGGTACCGAAGTACACTCCGGAAGCAATTCTGGCGCCCTCATCTTCCGCCCCGCACCCGATGCACTTGCCTTCGGCGAATCGGTAGATAACGATAAATTTATCCTCTTTGGCTCTCTCAAGAGCGTCGCTGTAAAGCCCGTCGAAAAGCTCATCCGGCATCTGCCCTCCGGTGTCTGCCGCAAGTATTGACATCACCTTGCTTCTCACCTGTCCCGGGATAAGATATGTATCACCAGATGATTCATGAAGTCCGTTAACCGCACTTACCACAGCGCCTTCAAAACGGGATATGCTCAAAGGCTCCATATTAAGCTTCCTTGCAATTGCCTCACACGTCTCGAAGCCGATGCCGGAGACCTTCATGAGCATATAGGGATTCCTGCTTATCTTATCGATGCAGTCGGGGCCCAGAAGATCGTAGATTTTGTTAGCCCTCTTATGACTTAATCCGAGTTTACGAAGGCCCAGGATGATCTTGTAAAACTCAATCCTCTCCTCAATCTCGGAAGCAATGGAAGTCGCCTTATCCAAGGTAAGACCGTCTATCGAAGATGAGGCTTTTACCGGATCATTAACTAGCCCCTCCAGAACCTCATCACCGTAAAGGTCAGCAAGTGCGCCTGCAGTCTTCTTACCAACCGCCTTGAAGTTATCTTTAAGAAATTCCGCAATGATCGCCTTATCCTCATCAGATGAATCAGCAGCTTCAATTGAAGAAGCCGATATCTGCGGCTGATCGTTATAGGCTGTCACCAAACCGGAAACCCTGTATGACAGTCCTTCGACGACACTTCCGGCAAAGCTTCCCTTGATCGAGAAACCGCCTTTACATGCGAAGATAACAAAACCGTTGCGTTCGAAAATGAGCTTGACGGCTGTAACAATACATCCGTCAAGCTCCTTCCCTATATCATCTTTACTCAATCTTCTGAGAACTTCAGAATCAGATGAACCCATCAGCGAAGCTTAGCTGCCTCACTCTTAAATGCATCGACGAGGTCGAGCTTCTCCCATGGGAAGCCCTCTTTCTCTCTTCCGAAATGTCCGTATGATGCTGTCTTCTTGTAGATAGGTCTTCTCAGATCAAGATCCCTGATGATGGCAGCAGGACGAAGATCGCAGACGGAAGATACAATATCGGAGATCTTGGAATCATCAATTGCACCTGTTCCGAAAGTATCGATCATTACCGATACAGGACGGGCTACACCGATGGCGTAAGCGATCTGAACCTCACACTCCTTGGCAAGGCCTGCCGCAACAACGTTCTTGGCGATATGACGTGCAGCATATGCGGCACTTCTGTCAACCTTCGTCGGATCCTTACCGGAGAAACATCCACCGCCGTGACGGCCGAATCCGCCGTATGTATCTACGATGATCTTCCTTCCCGTAAGCCCCGTATCACCTGCAGGACCTCCAAGAACGAATCTGCCCGTAGGATTGATAAATATCTTCGTGGTGTGGGACCGTCGTACTCTACCGTTACCTGAGACTTTCCGTCAGGGCTTAAGATGCTGGCAGGATCGTTCTTCCTGACTTCAGCGAGCTTCCTTGTAAGCTTATGCGCGAGAGAAATAGGAAGAGGCATATATTCCGGAGTATCGTCATTAGCATAACCGAACATCATGCCCTGGTCTCCTGCACCGATATCAAGCTGTCCTTCTCCTCTTGTCTCAAGAGCATCATTAACGCCCTGGGCAATATCGGGAGACTGCTCATCGATCGATGTCATTACAGCGCATGTGTTGTAGTCAAAACTTACGTCACTGCTGTTATAACCGATCTCCTTCAATGTCTCACGGGCAACGCTCGGGATATCAACATAGGATGAAGTTGTTATCTCCCCTGCCACGATGATCATTCCCGTTGCAGCAAAAGTCTCGCATGCGACTCTTGCTTCAGGGTCATTGGCAATGATGGCGTCGAGAACAGCATCCGAGATCTGATCGCATACTTTATCAGGATGCCCCTCAGTTACTGATTCGGAAGTAAAAAGCCACTTACCACTATTTTTCCTCATATTTAATACCGCCTTAAATATAATCAATCTTGTAAAAAGCTATTCTAACATTGAGCACTCTCATGTACAACATTCCCTTTGTCGTTTTTTGTCGAAAATTGTCGAACTTTGGTAGGTAAAATCGGCTTTTGAACGCTGTATGATAATTCCAAGAACAGCCAAGAAAGGAATAAGGAAATGGCATTCGGGATAGTAATTTACGAGGAAGATAATTATCTTTACAAACTCATAAGAGAGCGCCTGTCCTGCGTTTTTCCGGAAGCTTATATAAGACAACCGAACGGCGAGGGCGGCGAGTTCCCGGCTATGATCAAGGACATCTACGTAATCTATGACAACAGATCGGACCCTCAGCCTGAAGTTAACGGCACGCATGATCCCATCCCGCTTTTCCAGGACGACGGCAAAGGGCACATGATCATAGACATGAAGAAGGTTGCAGCATCGATACGAAGCACTGACACCGGTGATGCTTTTACAGCCGGCAGGCTCCAGGATGAATGCAGCGACAGATTGAGGCTTCTCATATCATATGCCTATATCGACGAGCGTGAGAATTTCATAAGGAACGCTATTGGTCCGGAGACCTTCTCCACGCTTCATCCCATCAGAATCGATCTTATGTCAGGAATAAGGATGCCGACTCCCTTTACCTCAGATATGTCAGGTTCAATAACGAAGCTTCTGCGTGCATGCACGAACAGAAGATTCCGGCCTGAACACATACTCGGATACATTAACCCGGACAGTTCAGGGTTTCTCTCCTGCGGCAAACCGGATAACGAAGATGACGTATTTGACATAGGGATAGACGCATCTGTGAAGCTTATATGTTTACTGAGAGAACTGTGTATAAGGGATAATTCCGGAGCTTTGATAGTGGCAGAAGGATGGAGAGTCGCAGACCTGACCAAGCTCATCAGTCTGTGCGATACAATTCATCTGCTCCTTCCTGCCAGGATGTGCACAGAAGACACAGGGATAACAAAGGAACTCGGCCTGTTCAAGCGTTCCCTGTCTTCCGGAGCACTCATGACGGTTCACTACTGTGAGGATTACAGGAACGAATATGAATCAATCAACATTTGATATATCCGAGATCAAGGAGAAGCTGATATATTACGTTCTTAATGCCTTGAGAGATGAGTCCGATCCGTCTGATGACAGACTTAAGGAGATCATCTCGGAGATAATCGGAATGGACAGCAGCACTGCCACTCTTCCTCTCGAGAGCAAAAGAGAACTGGCACTAAGCGTATTCAACAGCTTAAGGCGCCTTGATGTCATAGAACCCCTGATGGAAGATCCGTCCATTACGGAGATTATGGTCAACGGACCTGATAAGGTCTTCTACGAACGCGGAGGAAAGCTTCATAAGACCGACATCAAATTCAAGGATGCCGACTCACTTAAGACAGTAATATCCTGCTTCTTCGCGAACAGGAACAGGCCGCTTAACGAAGCCAATCCGATATCGGACTTAAGGCTTCCGGACGGTTCAAGAGCAAACTGCGTCCTTCCGCCTGTCGCCCCGGACGGCCCGATAGTCACGATAAGGAAATTCACGGGCATATCCCACGACATAGTCACGTTGATAAGGCAGGGATTCATAAGTGAGGAAGCAGCGAGATTTCTATGCGACTGCGTAAGGAACAAGAAGACGATATTTCTCTGCGGCGGAACAGGATCCGGTAAGACAACTTTCCTTAATACATTATCGGGATTTATCCCTTCGGATGAGCGAGTAGTAACCATCGAGGATTCGGCAGAACTCAACCTTCAGGGAATAGACAATCTCGTACGAATGGAAGCAAGGCTGCCGGGTCCGGACGGAAGCGGCGAGGTGAACATCGGCATGATGATCAGGGCTGCACTTCGAATGCGCCCTGACCGGATAATCGTAGGCGAAGTCCGAGGTTCCGAGAGCGCCGATATGATGCACGCACTTAACACAGGGCACCGCGGCAGTCTCTCTACCGGCCACGCGAATTCATGCATCGAGATGCTCGAGAGACTAACGGGCATGGTCATGGCGGGATCTTCCCTGCCCTATAACGCTATCATGACCCAGCTGTCCATGGGCATCGACATAATCATTCACATAACAAGAGACAGGAACGGCAAAAGATATATAGACGAGATCTGCTCAGTCCTTCCCGCGAGAGGCAAGGACTTTAATCTTCTCAAGCTGTTCATAAACGACGGAGGCAAAGGCTGTGAACGGGTCTGTACTGATTCAGAACTTAAAGACACGTGTGAATATAAAGGATGATCCGCTAAGGTTATTCCTCATAAGGAACATATGGGTATATCCGGTATTCGTTATCGTCATCTATTCGATATCCTCATTCTTCATAAGCGGAATGATACCGAGACTCACAGGAAGCATAATCCTGGGATTCTTCCCGTGGAAGGAACTCATGAAGAAGATATTCTCAGGCAATTACAAGCATATGAGAACACAGCTTCTGATCATGCTTCAGGTTCTTACGACAAGCGTCAGCAGCGGATACTCCATCGAGAGATCGCTGACGCTTATAAGGCCTGTGATTGAGCATTCATTCGGAAGCAGAAGTGTTCTTATCAAACCGCTGATAACACTCGAGAACAACATCAAGGTACATATGAATCTTGATAAGGCGCTGGATATTTTCTCCAAGGAACTGAACTTTCCTGAGACGATACCCATCTTTCACGCGCTCGCCATATCATCTGACATCGGCAACAACAGCCTTGCGATACTAAGAAGCAGCTGTCAGATGCTGTCGGAAATGAACGCAGTACAAAATGAGATAAACGCCGCTAATGCGGGCAAGAACGCGGAAGCTGTGATGCTTTGCATCATGCCGTTCGTAATAACCGCGGCGCTGGACAGAATGGGAGGCAATTACCTCGAGACTGCAAGGGCATCACGGACGGGTTCTATCATACTTATCGCTGCTTTTTCAGTCGCTATCCTCGCTTCTGCCCTTCTGTTCAGATTCATGACGCACTCCGAGAAGGTAAAGAAATCATCAGAACTCGAACAAAGACCCGTCGACTCATCATCCGAGAAGCTGATGCTTACCGAGCTTCTTAAGAAAGTTATGCCTTCGGGATTCATAGCATCGAGACACGAGATATTCAACGAACTGTCGATTGATCCCAAGCATGCATATGAAACATATCTACGTAAACAGGTAATTATCTGCTCAACAGTCTTCGTAATGTCCTTATTGGTTCTGTACATAGCAGGAATAAAACTTCTCTTCAGTCCGCTTCTGACAATCACAGTAGCCGTTCTCGGAGCATACGACATAAGACGGGAGGCTGAACTTCGAAGAGAAGATCTGATGAGGGACATGCCATTATTTCTGTGCCTCATAACGACTCTTCTTGAAGCAGGACTTCAGCTTCCCAAATCAATTGAAATATGCTCATATGCCTTCAAGGAAAGCAACAGCCTGTCTTCCGAGATACGCAATCTTCGGGCCATGATGCTAAGCGGAATGACAGCCTCGGATGCGGTAGACAGACTTTCCTTAAGGATACAGATACCGGAAGCCCAGTCTGCGCTCCTTCTGGTCGCAAGATACGGAAGACTGGGAACATCCGAGGTATTGGGACTTCTAGGTCTTCAGGCTTCAGCCTGCTGGAACCTTTGCAGGAACGCTGCAAGAAAGAAACAGGAACGCGAAGCATTAGGCCTTCTGTTCCCCATGACACTCGACTTCGTATCAGTGCTCATGGTCGCTACAACACCGGCAATAATCTCTCTGGGTATATAACGAATAAAGGAGGATTGGAATATGCGGATATTTGATGTCAGAAACAAACGCGGCATGGGAACCGTGGAAATCGTCATCATCATAGCTGTACTGGTAGCACTTGCTCTTATATTCCGTGAAGGACTTACAAGATATGCAAGCAACGTTATGCAGTATGTATTTGATGAAGGCCGTGTTACCGGAGCGTTCGGCTGACATAATCATTAAAGAATAAAGGACACAATTATGGAAATTAGAAAAGGTCCCTACGGACATTATGCTGTCAGAAAGATTGAAGACATAGACTCTATACACGACTATACCCGGAAGATCGTTGCAGAAAACATTCTGGGTCATATGCTTCCGCTGTACATAATCCCGACAATGGACCATTATGAAGCATCATATGATTTTTCAGGGCTTACGTCTCTCTTTCATACATCTAACCAAAACAATAATCCAAACAAGCTTCGTAAGGCCATTGGGGACCTTCTCTATTTCTTGTCCGGTCTTCCAGACTACCTTCTATCCCCCGCTTCGGTACTCTTGGATATCAACTACATATTCACGGACGAGGATTATTCCGAACTTAAGGTATGCTTCGATCCGGTCAAAGTACCGCCCGAATACCTGAATATAGGTTCAATATCCAAAACAGAGGTTAAAACCTTTCTTAATTCGGATATCGTATCCGCGGCCGTATCACCCTCGGAAACAGACAGTGTCATATATGCCATTGAACAGAACGATCCGGAACTTCTCAGGAAAGCCGCCGACGTGATAAGAACTCCTGTTGAGAAGGAGAAGAAACAGCCTGAATTACTGGAGAACAATGAATTCAAGATGATCATTCTCCTAAGCATAATTTCACTTATCTTCGCGATAACCAAGCTCACCGTTCTGTCGCTTATATCTGAATCATTAGTCTTATTCTTCTCTTACAGATTATGGAAAACTCTTACGAACAAGCCTGAGATAACAGTGCCGCACACTTTGGAGAACACCAAGAAACAGATGCTCTTCGGTGATGAGTCGGAAATCTGCCGCGGACTTAATGCCGTCATACTGTCAAGCCGTGACCCCGCTACCAACCAAGATGACAAGAAAGCTATCTATACTGATGACGCGGTGATCGGTTCAGACAGATTTCTGTGCGACATATTTACTCCCGATAAAGGAATCTCGCCTATGCACGCGAGGATCAAGAAATCGGGAAGAACCTATTATGTCAGCGACTTATCTTCGGATAATTCAACTTTCCTGAATGACATGAGACTTGATCCCGGCAGAGACTACGAGATCAAAAGCGGTCAGTCACTCATATGCGGAAACAGGGAGTTTCAGATAGAGATAATCTGATCAGATTATGCTCTTCCAGCCGTATTCATCAACAAGGACGGCTATCCTCTCCTTCTGGTGATCCGAACCATGCTCTTCAAGAAGATGACGTCTCGCCCTGGCTCTCGCCATAGCCTGCTCAATGTCCTTTACCATTACGTCACGGGCTATCCTGTCCTCGATAAGTCTTGCTTCCTTGAGTTTCTTGGAAGCTTCAGTATAGGATCTGCAGGTTCTTCTGGGACTTAGATCCTCAGGGAATTCAGCTGCATTACATACAATCATTATGCTGTTCTCGCGGACTTCACAATAACCTTCCGAATGAGTGAAATACTTTGTCTCACCATCCTGAACAAGATGTGCAACTCCGGGAAACAGCGTAACTATTAAGGCCGGATGACCCGGCATGAATCCCATCTGTCCGTCAAGCGTTGTGATGACGACGGAACTGACGTCCCCCTCGAAGAAAAGCTTATACGGAGTAACAATTACAAGCTTAATTGTCTTGGAATTAACTTCAGCCATCGGATCACTTTCCGTTATCGTCGTTATATGCCTTCAGCACATCATCAAGATCGCCCTTCATAAAGAAGTACTGCTCGGGGATGTGATCAAGGGAACCTGAAATGATCTCGCCGAATGCCTTTACTGTCTTATCGATAGGAACGTATCTCGGTGCATATCCGGTGGAATCAGCGGTTACGAAGAACGGCTGTGACAGATACTTCTGTATCTTTCTTGCGCGCGCTACTGCAAGTCTGTCGTCCTCAGATAACTCCTCCATACCGAGAATGGCAATAATGTCCTGAAGTTCCTTATATCTTTGCAGATTCTCCTGAACCATTCTTGCAACATGATAGTGCTCAGCGCCAACAACATCCTCACTCAGGATTCTGGAAGAGGACTCCAGCGGGTCAACGGCAGGATAAATACCGAGCTCAACTACCGATCTTGACAGAACTATGTTGGCATCAAGGTGCGAGAACGTAGTTGCAGGTGCAGGGTCAGTGATATCGTCCGCAGGAACGTAAACCGCCTGAATGGAGGTGATTGAACCGTTCTTGGTCGATGTAATCCTCTCCTGAAGCTCACCTACTTCATTGGCAAGCGTAGGCTGATAACCTACGGCGGAAGGTATTCTTCCCAGAAGAGCCGAAACCTCGGAGCCCGCCTGTACGAATCGGTAAATGTTATCAATGAACAGAAGAACATCCTTCTTCTTCGAATCTCTTAAGTATTCAGCCATCGTAAGGCCTGTAAGCGGAACTCTCATACGGGCACCGGAAGGCTCATTCATCTGACCGAATACCATTATGGTCTTGTCAAGAACTCCGGACTCCTTCATCTCGCCCCAGAGGTCATTACCTTCACGGGAACGTTCACCGACACCGGTAAATACCGAATATCCGCCATGCTCGGATGCTATGTTACGAATAAGCTCAAGGATAAGTACGGTCTTGCCGACACCGGCGCCTCCGAACAGACCGATCTTACCGCCTCGGGAAAAAGGAACAAGAAGGTCAATGACCTTGATGCCCGTCTCGAGTATCTGAGCCGTGGGATACTGATCGGTAAAAGACGGTGCAGGTTTATGGATGGGCATGTATGCTTCGGGTTCAACCGGGCCGCCGTTATCTATGGGCCTTCCCAACACGTCGAAAAGCCTGCCGGTAATATTCTCTCCAACGGGAACCTTGAATGAGGATCCGACAGAAACCGCCTTGACGCCTCTCATAAGACCTTCGGTAGCATTGAAGGAAACGCATCTTACGACGCCCTTGCCCCTCTGCTGAAGAACCTCGGCGAATACATCGTTATCGCTCTCAACACCATCTTCGGACGCTATGATCCTGACACCGTCATTTATCTTCGGTGTCTCTCCGGTCCTGAACTCACAATCTATGACAGGTCCTATTATCTGTACAACTCTACCTACTGCCATGTTCCCATGCTCCTTAATATTACTTACAGGTTGTTGACCTGATTCGCGCCGTTGATGATCTCGGTAAGCTCGTTCGTTATCTTGGCTTGTCTCGCCCTGTTAAACTTAAGCTCTAGCACCTTCATCATGTCATCGGCACTGTTAGTGGCATTATCCATTGCGGCAAATCTGGCCGTCTGTTCAGAGGCATACGATTCGATCAAAGCTCCGTATACCATGGCACTCAGATACGAATCAACGAGGAATGAGAATACGTCATTGACATCAGGATAGTATGAGATGCCATGATTTCCTTCATCCTCCGTCATGTCGCATCCTAAGTCCGCTCTTACATTATCTATCGACTTAAAATCGACAGGAGCGAGTCTCACTACGACTGGCTTCATGTTAAGAGCTGACTCGAGCCTCGTGTATATGAGATAGACAAGATCGAATCCCTCTATGAGAAACTTCTGCTTAATGAATCCCGACAGACTCTGCGCCGTATAATACTGGGGCTCAGACAGAGGCTCAGTCGGAACCGGGTCGACATTATACCCGAGATGAACAAGCCTCTCTCTTGCAACCTTGCCGAACACATAGAGCTTATAGTCGGTAATGATGCCTTTCGCCGAGTTCTCGAGGATTTTCATCCTGACGTGCTCCTCACAGGCCTTAACGATGTTGTTGTTATATGCGCCCGCGAGGCCCTGGTCACCGCCTATTACAAAATACGCGATCTTCCACGTCTGCCCCGTCACCTTCTGCTCCAGAGTGAAGAACGGATTGTCTATCGTCTCCGTATTGAATCTGATGTCACTCATAGTATCGACGCAGTTACGGACAAAAGGCATCATATCATCGAGGTATGCAACGGCACGGCGCTTCTTTGCCGCGCTTACAAGCTGCATGGCACTCGTCATCTGCGATATGCCCTGTACGCTCTTTATCCTCTTCTTTACGTCGTTAAGAGTCTCCATCAGTCTTCTTCTTTATACTCGGGATGCTCTTCTATGTAGTAATCCCTGAAATCTGCCTCGAACTCATCAATCTTGGCCTTGGTCTCATCCTCGAACTTACCCTCGGAGCGGATGTCCTCGAGAATATCCATTCTGTTGAGTCTGATCCTGTCCAGAACCTCGAAGATGTACTCCTTGATATCCTCTTTGGCAAGGAAAGTCAGCTTGTCGGAAGTCGCAAGGTACAGCATTATAACCTGCTCCTCCATCGACAGAGGAGAGTACTGCTCCTGCTTGAGCACCTCATTAAGAATTACGCCTCTTTTAAGCTGAAGCTGCGTGTTCTCATCAAGATCCGTTCCAAACTGAGCGAAAGCCGCCATCTCACGCGCCTGTGCAAGTGCAATACGCACCGGGCCTCCGACCTTCTTCGTAGCCTTCGTCTGCGCAGCGCCGCCTACTCGGGATACCGAGAGACCAACGTTTATAGCAGGACGCTGACCAGAGAAGAACAATTCGGGTGAAAGATAAATCTGACCGTCCGTAATCGAGATTACGTTAGTCGGGATGTAAGCCGAGATATCATCGCCGAGCGTCTCGATGATCGGAAGTGCCGTCATTGAGCCGCCGCCCTTCTCGGAAGAAAGCTTGGATGCTCTCTCGAGAAGTCTGCTGTGCAGATAGAATACATCACCGGGGTAAGCTTCTCTTCCCGGAGGTCTTCTAAGAAGAAGCGAGATTGCTCTGTAGGCCTGCGCATGCTTACTTAAGTCATCGTAAATTATCAGAACATCCTTGCCGTCATACATGAACTCCTCACCCATGGCACAGCCGGAGAAAGGTGCGATGTACTGCAAAGATGCCGTATCCGAAGCGCTCGCCGCTACTACTATCGTGTAATCCAGAGCGCCGAATTTATCGAGGGTATTAACCGTGTTAACGATAGTGCTCATCTTCTGACCTATGGCTACATAGATACAGATAGTATCCTTGCCCTTCTGGTTGATGATCGTATCGATTGCAATTGCCGTCTTACCCGTCTGACGGTCACCGATTATGAGCTCTCTTTGTCCTCTGCCAATTGGCGTCATGGCGTCAATTGCCGTAATGCCGGTGGCGAGAGGTTTGTTTACGGGCGATCTGTCTACTATCGCAGGAGCCTTGGCCTCGACAGGCCTTGTTCTCGTATAGCGGATGATGCCCTTGCCGTCTATAGGGTGACCCAGAGGGTCTACAACACGTCCGAGAAGCCCCATGCCGACGGGAACTGAAACCGTGGTCCTCGTTCTCATGCAGACCGTGCCCTCAACTACGTCGTCTGCTCCGGACAGAAGGACGACACCGACGCCGTTCCTCTCGAGGTTAAGCGCAAGTCCGAAACCGCCTGTGGTAAACGTAACCAGCTCAGACAGCATGCAGTGTTCCAGACCGGAGACCATTGCAACGCCGTCGCTTACACTCTGGACAAGACCGACTTCCTCTATGTTGTCGACATTATCAAAAGCTTCTTCGATACGCTTCTGCAGGGCCTCGCCTGTAAGCTTTGCTATCTCTGCACTGTCAAAAGAAGATGTAGGCGACTCTTCAAATCTGTCGATAGCCTTCCTGATATCATCTCTTACCTTCTCCTTCGAGAATGAAATGTCATCATCGGCCTCCTCGAGATTACGGGAACGCTTAACAAACGTTCCGAGTCTTTGCAGCTGGCCCTTTACACTGTAGTCATATCTTGTACCGCGCGCGTAGATAACGAAGCCGCCGATAAGAGCCTCGTCAACCTCGAACTCGAGCTCATAATGCTCGATATTATTCTTGGCGGCAAAAGTATCGGCGATACGCGATATCTCAAGCTCGGTCATATCGCCCGCAGCGACTACCTTAAGAAGAAGGGGTTTACTGCTCAACTTCATCCACCTCTTCCTTGATCAAATCTTGAACGTGCTTATCCGCGAGAGTCTTGAGCTTATCGTGCTCAACTACGTCGCCGATTACTCTTCCTGCGACTTCAACAGAGAGATCGGATATCTCATCCTTCATCTCCTCTATCGCGACTCTCTTCATACGGACAACTTCATTCTCGGCTCTGGATATCATCTCGGAAGCTTCATCCTTAGCCTTCTGCTTGATTATCGCAGCCTGCTCATCAGCACTTGCCCTCGCATCCTCAAGGATCTGGGCAGCTTCAGCTCTGGCATCGTCAATGGCCTGCTTGGACTTCTCGGCATTTGCCTTCGCTTCTTCCTCCTGCTTCTCGGCATTCGCGATATTGCTGTTGATCTGCTCTTCCCTCTTCTTGATTATTCCGAGGATCGGCTTAAACAGCACGAACTTAAAGAACAGGAACACAAGAAGGACATTGAAGACCGTTATGAGGATAGTTGCCGCATAGCCGCCCATCTGATCGGCGGAGAACAGCGAAGACTCCTCTGCGGCTTCTTCTGCCATCATAAACATCGAATACATGTTAATCATCAGTAATGATCTCCCGTTACTTTACAGTGAATATCAAAAGCAGTGATACAACGAGTGCATAAATGGCAAGTGACTCGATGAACGCTATACAGATAAGGAGCAATGTCTGTATCTTACCGAAGACCTCGGGCTGTCTTGCACCCGCATCGAAAGCACGGGAAGCAGCAATTCCGATAGCAAGAGAAGCGCCGCACGAACCCAAGCCTATAGCAATTCCAGCAGCGAGAACCGCCAATGCCCTGGGCTCGATAGTGCCCGTCGTGTCAAGTATCGCACTTGTAAAACTGATAAGATCCATATAAAACCTCCGTTATTACTCGACAGCGGCAGCAGATGCTGCTTCTGTTGATTTCTTTTTCTTATCTTTCTTCTTCTTAACAAACAGTTCAGGATGCTCCTCCATCTCGTGACCTACTTCGATACTCTCACCGATGTAGTAGATCGTAAGATAAGAGAAGATGATAGCCTGTAAAACTCCGTCGGCAAGATCGAACCAGAGACCGAAAGCCGCAGGAACGATGATCGGGCAGACAATGTGGAGGAACTCCATGAATACGAATGCTCCGAATACGTTACCGAACAATCTCAGGCAGAGAGATACAGGTCTAACAAGTATGTCTATGATCTTAAAAGGAAGCATGAAGGCCATGGGATGAATGAGCATTCTTCCGAATCCCTTAAATCCTACAAACCTGATGGATACATAGATTACATAGACGATCGCACAGAGCGCCATAGCTATCGGGAATCCTATGTTCTTAGCGGGCGGCGCGATGCCGAAGATCGATATGGTATTACATGCGGTGATCATGATAAAGAAAGTACCTATCATCGGCGCGATATGACGGGCCTCGTCCTCCCTTATGCCGAATCCCTCCGCAACTGTAATTACGAGTCCGACGAGCATCTCAACAAACGTCTGCTTCGTGTCGGGGCGGATCTTTGGCTTTGAAGCCATTATGGCGAATATGATTGCAAATATGCCGACTGCGATCCATGTGACGATTACGGCATCCGTAAGGACAACCTTGAAGTCACCGATTACCAGGTAGTTCTGAACCTGCAAGATCGCTTCATTTATCTTCTCACCTATGTCCCCTATGGTGAAGTGCTCCTTAAGGTGTTCCAGGAAAGAAGCTCCGAATTCGACGAACCATTCCATCAGCAGTTCACGCTTTCCTTAGTTTGTTCCGAAGATACGGTCACCGGCGTCTCCGAGACCCGGGATGATATATGAATGATCATTAAGTCTCTCATCCTTTGCTGCACAGTAGATATGAACATCAGGGTGATCCGTTGTGATTCTCTCGATTCCCTCGGGAGCTGCGATGAGACACATGAACTTAATGTTGTGGATGCCCTTCTCCTTGAGATATCCGATGGCGGCTGAAGCCGATCCGCCGGTAGCGAGCATGGGATCGAGAAGGATTACATCCCTCTCGTTGATATCTTCGGGAAGCTTACAGTAATAAGTATGAGGCTCAACGGTTACGGGGTCTCTGTAAAGACCGACGTGGCCGACCTTTACGTTAGGAATGAGCTTTACCATGCCGTCAACCATTCCAAGCCCGGCGCGAAGGATGGGAACGATCGCGATGTTCTTCCCTGCGAGCACCTTGGTGTGGGCTACGGCAACCGGAGTCTCGATCTCGACTTCCTTCATGGGAAGATCTCTTGTAACCTCGTAAGCCATGAGCATCGATATCTCTGATACGAGCTCACGGAACTCCTTTGTACATGTATTCTTATCACGCAAAAGCGAGATCTTATGCTGGATCAGCGGGTGGTCAAATACGAATACGTTTCCTTCTGCCATGGGGTTACCTCTCTTAACTTATTACTTGAAATTCTCGTCTTCTGTCTGCTTCATCTGTCCGATACGCTCAGCATGCCTTCCGCCTGCAAACTCCTCTTCGAAAAAGCAGTCCACCATCGCGAAAGCGATCTCGGGACCAACTACTCTGGCACCGAAAGCAAGAACGTTGGCATCGTTATGCTGACGGCACATTCTTGCCATGTACTCGTTGTTGCACAAAGCGGCTCTGATGCCCTTGTGCTTATTGCAGACCATCGAAATGCCTATGCCTGTTCCGCATATTGCAATTCCGCGGTCAGCCTTGCCGGACAAAACGTCATTTGCAACCTTATTGCCGGCCTCAACATATGAGAAACGCTCAGTTGCAGATACGGCACCGCCGTCGATAACCTCAAAACCCTTGGACTTAAGGTGCTCGATAACGAGCTGCCTCATGTCGAAACCTGCGTGATCAGATGCTATTGATACGATCATATATCTCTCCTTATATGCTTGAATTTCTTATTGCCTGAAGCGTAATCCGCTACTATGTCGCCGTTGCCGTACAGCTTGTACTTATACGATACAAGTCCCTCAAGACCTACCGGGCCTCTGGCATGAAGCTTGCTCGTTGATATTCCGACTTCCGCACCGAAGCCGTATCTGAAGCCGTCTGCAAATCTGGTGGAGCAGTTAAGAAGAACACTTCCGGAGTCAACCTTGTTCATGAAATACTCCGCATTCTCCTTATTAGTTGTAATAATGGCATCCGTATGACCTGAACCGTACTTATTGATGTGGTCGATAGCCTCATCGATGCTGTCAGTAAGCTTTATGGATACCTCGTAATCAAGGTACTCGTGATGCCAGTCGGTAACCTCATCCTCTGTATGAACAACAACGTTCTTCTCCTCCAGAGCCTTAATGAGCCTGGGAAGCAACGTATCCTTCAATGACCTGTCGACAAGGATGGTCTCTGTCGCATTACATACAGATACATACTGTGTCTTCGCATCAACCGCGACCTTGACGGCCGTAGCCTCATCGGCATCCTTATCGATGTATGTATGACACACGCCGTCAGCATGTCCCATTACGGGAATGGTCGTATTCTTCATGATGTACTGAACGAAGGCATTGGAACCTCTCGGGATGATGAGATCGATGCAGTCGCTTAAGCCGAGCATTCCAGTTACCTCGTCTCTCGACTCAAGAAGATTGATCCAGCCTTCGGGAACGCCGGCTTCTACTGAAGCATCCCTTATGGTCTCAAAAAGAACCCTGTTGGTCTCTATAGCCTCTCTTCCTCCCTTGAGGAAAACAGAGTTGCCGCTCTTAAGGCAGAGTGTTGCGATCTGAACAAGAGCATCAGGGCGGGATTCGAAGATTACGCCGATTACGCCTATTGGGCTTGTAACCCTGTAAAGCTCAAGACCGTCATCCAATGTTGTATGCAGCTTGATCTTGCCGACCGGATCCTCGAGACCAATCAGACTTCTTATTCCGTCAACGACATCAGTGAGCTTATGCTCGTCGAAGCGGAGTCTCTTCATGAGAGGTCCCTCAAGGCCCTCTCTCTCGGACCTTGTAAGGTCGGCTTCATTAGCCTCGAATATCTTCTTACTGTCAGCAAGGAGAGCAGATGCAACTGCTTCAAGAGCCTTGTTCTTGGTATCGCTATTAAGAAGCGCCATCTTGAATGAGGCCTGCTTGGAAGCTACCGCCTTAGAATAAAGATCAGACATATGTTTATACTCCTCTTTTACCTCTGATGATTATAACACTCATGTTACAGCTAATTAATAAAAGAGCTTTTATTTTTTATCAAATTTCTTTTACCATATAAATTGAAAAGCCGTCGTTTTTGATTATTTTCATTCGAAAAGTGTTCATAATGTTCATAACTCTGTCGATAACCTCAAAACAAGCCTTTTCTGATTTCCGATTTTTCAAAGTCAATGATTATTAGTCTTTTGACGATTATGACCAAAAGATTGCCAAATTGTTACAGACTCTTTGCAGAATTTGCGAACGCCCAATTCATCGGGCTTCGCGCCGTTTTTGACGCTTGTCCGGAAGGCTGTGTGTCCACGAGAGAAATACAGTCAAAAATCAAAAAAAGATATTGACATGCCGTTTTTGACATAGGGTATAATTGCACGTATGAAAATCGTTCTGACATGTCTATTCGGTCTTGAGAGTCTGGTCCGCGACGACCTCACTTCAATTGGCTACGATTGCAGTAATATCAGCGTTTCCGACGGTTCCGTAACACTGAACGCGGATGACGATGACTGGGAAAGTGACGTAGCAAGAGTCAATATGTGGACAAGAAGAGCCGAGCGTGTTCTTTTCGAAGTAGGCTCCTTCCCTGCAAAGCAGTTCGAAGAGCTTTTCGACGGGGCGAGCAGGCTTCCCTGGGACGACTTCATCCCCGAAGGTTATGCGTTCATAATTAACGGCTACTCGAGAAAGTCCAAACTGTTCGGCATCAGCGCGTGCCAGAGCCTCGTTAAGAAGGCCATCGTCAAGTCACTTTGTAGAGCAAGAGGTCTTCGCGCAGACGGAATCATCGCGGAGGATGCTGCAAAGGGCGTAGTCAGAGTAAACTTCGGCATAGTTAACGACGTCGTATCGATCATGATAGACACTTCCGGCGAGGGCCTTCACAAGAGAGGCTACCGCCCGCTTACACACGAGGCTCCCATAAGAGAGACGCTCGCTTCCGGCATGGTATCCCTTGCAAGATACAAGCCTTACGGCGCCGAGGCGCTTGCAGATCCTTTCTGCGGCTCGGGTACGATACTTATAGAGGCCGCAATGATGGCCTGCAACATCGCTCCCGGCAAGAACAGGCACTTCTCATACGAATCTCTTCCCTACATAGGCGAATACGCGAGGAAGAAGGCTTACGAGGAGGCGCTCTCCCTCGAAGACAGCGAAAGGCCGGACGACTGCTACTTCTTCGGCTCTGACATAGACCCGAAGGCGATTGAATCCTCGATAAGAAATGCGAAGGCCGCAGGTGTCGACGGACACATCAGGTTTAACGTTGCCGACGCAGCCACAAGAACACCGTCTTCATTTGAAAGCATCACGGGATTTAAGCGCACAATGGTTATAACCAATCCCCCTTACGGCGGACGCCTCATGACCGTTGAGGAAGCATATGATATCTATAAGATGATATCTTCCCTCTACCTGACATCCAAGGGTACATGCAAGCCCGGAATGAGATTATCCGTTATCTCCCCCGACGATTCATTCGAGGAAGCCACGGGACACAAGGCCGACAAGAGAGTCAAGCTTTATAACGGAAACATCAAGTGCCAGCTTAATAACTACTTTAAGCTGAACAGGGATTAAAGGACATTCCCTTTCCTTATGTAATAGAACATGAACTGCTGTAAGATGCCCGCTTCATCCGGGTAGGCTTCTGCGTTGAAGTGTCCGCCGTAGTACCTGTCCTCTATCCTCTTGATCCAGACGTCCACCGGGAATCTTCCCACGCGGTGAAATCCGAACAGCATAACGCAGTTAGCGACCTTCGTACCTACTCCGTACATACCTGTCAGAACTTCATAAAGCTCGTCATCGCTTAGCTTTGCCATCGCTTCAGGGATAAGCTTGCCCGAAGCAAAATCCTCCACGGCGGATAAGATGTAGGCTGTTCTGTAGCCGGCGCCGATAGAATCCAGCTGTTCGGAAGTGATCTTCGATGCCTGTTCAACTGTCGGGAAAGCGTAATAGCAGTCCTTCATGGGCTTTACAAACGGATACTCAAGATCCGGAGCCTCTATCCTGTCACCTGCAAGTTCAGAGAACCTGTCAACGCAGGTTGTTATTGAAGGTATGGATCTTCTTTGTGAGATTATGTAGGAGATGACCGTCTCGAATACTTCCTGCTTAAGTATTCTTATGCCGTAACCGCATCTTATCGAATCCTGAAGGAATTCATCATTGATGTCAGCCCTTGATACGGCTTGGGTATAGTCGACCGACAGGTCAAAGTAACCGGACCAGATATCCTTAAACTCTTCATCCGAACACGAGAATAAATAATCGCCGTTTCCTAAGGTTACGACCTGAAGATATCTTCCCATCGCAACGAGCTCTGTATGGGTATCATCAATCGAATGTATGCGGAACGCCTGGCCGCTGTCGGCGATCTTCAGAGGATCGAAGAATTCAATGTGTTCCTTGTGCATTACAGCCATTTCTTCTTCTTGAAGAAAAGAAGACTCAGAATAACTATAAGTACGCTAACGGCAAATACAAGAGGATAGCCTATCTTCCAGTCAAGCTCGGGCATGTATTTGAAGTTCATTCCATACCAGCCGGCAATGAGCGTCAGCGGCATGAAGATCGTGGTTACGACCGTAAGAAGCGTCATTATCCTGTTCTGCTTAACTTCAATCCTTGAATCGTATGTATCACGTATCTGTATCGTATAGTCAAGAAGCGAATTCACGATGTCATACAGCCTGGATACCCTGTTGGAAAAAAGCTTGAAGAACCTTATGTTATCAAGCTTAAAGAAGTTATTCTCATTCTCCTCGAGTTCCTGTGCAAGATCTATGAGCTGACTGTAGTGCGTACGGATATCGCGAAGATCTCCTCTGATGTCATTCAGACGCTCAAGATCAGCGTCCTTCTCATCATCGATATCCTTATCTATCTTATCGAGTTCGCGCTCATAGGATTCGAGCATCGACAGATCCTCGTGGATGATCTGCTCGAGGAAATCATAGATGAATCTCTCTAGACTCGGCATGCGCCACTTCTTGGTGGTTATGATCTTCTTAATGATGTTTACGGCACTGTCACCCGAATCGATGAAGACAATACCCTTCTCATCGAGAGCGAAAGCAAACTCCCTGTATTTCCCTGCGATATTCTTCCTGTCAGGAAGCGAGAACGCTCCGGTTACGGAATCGTAGTTAACCTCGGCCTTGGTCGTATAAAGATCGAATTCATCGAACTCTATGTCGATACCCATCTCGAACTTCTCCCTGTCGCGGGTCCATTCTTCAGGGGACAGGACGGCAACGTACTGGCATTTACCGCCTGTAATCTCTTCGGGGCTGCATTCTTTTAATGTGCTCTCAATCAAATAATACATAATATGTACTCTATCGCTTTTTACCTCATAAAGCAAAGTCTCGTATGATAAAATGATGTGCAGACTATAAATATCGAGGGGAATCACATGAAACTTACGGATATTTACAAGCAGGACAAGACCATCCTGTCGTTTGAGATCTTCCCGCCTAAGGCTGAGAGCGAACTTAACAACATCGACGAGACACTCGGGATGCTTTGTGATCTTAATCCTGACTACATATCGGTAACCTTCGGAGCCGGCGGCTCTTCAAACAACAATAAAACGATCGAGATCTGCAGGAAGATCAAGGAGCAGTATCATACTGAGCCTGTAGCTCATCTTACATGTCTTTCCTACGACAGGAATGAGATCGACGAATTCTGCAAGGAACTCGAAGCTGCGGGCATCGAGAACATCCTCGCTTTAAGAGGCGACGTCAACCCCAATGCTCCCGCGAAGCACATTTTCGAGCATGCAAGCGAGCTTATCGAGTACATTAAGCCCAAGACAGACTTCTGCATCGCAGGCGCATGCTACCCCGAGTGCCATACCGAGTCTCCGGACAAGGTAACCGACATCCGCAACCTTAAGAAGAAGGTAGACGCAGGAGCTGATGTTCTTTTGTCGCAGCTCTTCTTCGATAACAGTTATTTCTTCAACATGGTTGAAGCCGCGAGGATCGCAGGCATCGACGTTCCCATTACACCCGGCATCATGCCCTGCCTTACTGTCGCATCCATCAAGAGAATGGTATCCACATGCGGAGCTACTCTTCCTTCAAATTTTCAGCGCATCGTAGACCGCTACGGCGATAACCCGGATGCATTCCTCGACGCAGGTCTCTCCTACGCCATAAGCCAGATAATCGACCTTCTGACCACGGGCTGCGACGGCATCCATCTTTATACGATGAACCGCCCCTCCGCCGTTAAGAGGATATGTGACGGAATCAAGAACATCATCTGAGTTCTTCCGCCTTTTATAGGAAAAGCAAAAGAGCCGCAGCAGACGCCGCGGCTCTTGTTATATGTTTGATTAAGGAATCAGACGCAGGTATAACCGCCATCAACAGCGATAGCCTGACCTGTAACGTAGCTGGACTCCTCAGCTCCGAGGAATACTGCAACTGAGTTGAGCTCACCCTCGTTACCATATCTCTTCATAGGAACAGACTGGTTAGCGAATGCCTGGAAGTAGTCGGAATTCAGAGTGTCAGTTGTAAGTTCTGTGTAGAAGTATCCGGGGCAGATTGTGTTAACTGTGATGTTGGATGTTGCAAGCTCTGCAGCAGCTCCTCTGGAGAAGTTAACAACAGCACCCTTTGTTGTGTGATATGCGATAGTGGGGATAGCCGTGTTGCCTACAAGACCATAGATGGAAGCGATATTGATTACACGTCCGTATGTCTGCTTGCCTTCAGCCATAGCTTCCTTCATGAGGTTAACGAAAGCCTGTGAAACAGAGAATACTGATGTGAGGTCAAGATTAAGTGTGAAATCCCAGTCCTCTCTCTTGTAATCAACGAAAGGTGTACCTGTACCCTTCTCTCCGCCTGCATCGTTGATGATAACTTCGCAGTGACCGAAGTGCTCCTTAACAGCCTTAACTGCGTTAGCGATGGACTCTGCATTTGTAACATCACATGCTACGGGAAGTACATCAACACCGTACTTCTCGGACCACTCCTTAGCGCTTGCCTCAAGTCTCTCAACTCTTCTTGCAAGAAGAACGAGGTTGGCATTCTGCTTGGCAAATCCTTCAGCCATCTGCTTGCCGAGACCGGATGAAGCACCTGTGATAGCTACAACTTTACCTGAATAATCGAACATGTCTGATTCCCCCTATATATTTTTTGAACTGATATCATTATAAACGATGGCCCGGTACAAATTGGTCAAAATAGTTAGACAAATAAAACCGTCACAACAAAAAAGGGCATTAAAAAATACCCTTTTTGAACTTGGGCTTTCAAATAAAAGTCATTTGGGTCTGTAGAGAGACGAATTCTCCAGTGCGAATATCCTGTCAGTCATCTCACCCGGATCGACCTTGCCCATCTCCTTCTCGAAGATGTACATACGGCTGTCTATCATATCGAGTTCATGAAGAATGAACGCCTCGGGAGTTGCGGGTGTCGTAATGGCGCCGTATTCCAGAGAGCCGTGATGGGAAGCTATCATGTGGCGGAGCTGTCTTACCTCCTCCTCATTGTAAGGACCCTTCTTAGCTTCTTCGGAAACCATCTCCATGCCGATGACCGCATGGCCGAACAGTCTGCCGTCTACGGAATAATCAGCAGAACCGAGTTCATCGGTATCAAGTTCGGTGAGCTTGCCTATGTCGTGAAGTGCCGTACCGCATACGAGAAGTTCGAGATTAAGCGTCGTATACACCTTGCTTACATAAAGAGCGTTATATACCATTCTGAACGTGTGATACAGAAGTCCGCCCCTCATATCATGGTGGATGCTGTGGGCTGCGGAAGACTTGCAGAAAGCCTCCTTATTGCTGTTAAGAAGCCTGATCGTAAGCGCAGCCGCACTATAATCATCGTCGGGGACACCGGGAACGTTTACATCGTAATTCCTGCCCGTTGACTTCTTGATGCACTCGATGATCTTCTTATACATGATATCGATTCCGAACGGAGGAGACTGAACAAACTTCTCCACCTTCGCATCGGGATCGGGACACGGGATTACATTCTCAACGATGTAATTCTTCTTGTTGTTGTAGGTCTTAACGCTGAACGTGAGATCAACGACCCTGCCTACATAGACTCCGAGAGCCATCATGACCTCCTCGGTCTTGTCAAAGTAATTCGCGGTAACCTTATCAACACCGTCAGAGAAAGTGAAGTTGACAAAAGGCTTATCCGTCTTCGACACCTTCTCCGTCATCTCGGTAACAAGAACGGTATAGTTATAGGTGCTTCCAATCTCCGTATTGCTGAACTTGCCTATATTCATGCCTGTCCTGCCGTTCTGCCCTTCTCGAATGCCGAGAGGTTGCCGGGGATTGTCTTGGGCTTGGTGGCAAACGCCTCCTCGATCGCCTTCTGCCACTGCTCGTCACTTACACCGAAATAGTTGGACAAAGCACCCAGCATAACGATATTAGTGGCCTTGGTAGTACCTGTCTCCAGCGAAAGGGCCGTAGCATCGATAGGCACGATCTTGGCATCGTCGCCGGAAGCATTCTTAAGGCTCTCGATGATACCCTCAGGATACTTCATCTGACCCATGAGAACAGGAAGCGACTTAATACGCTGTGTATTAACGATCATTGTGCCGCCCTTCTTAAGAAGCTTAGCCCATCTTACTGATTCAACCTCTTCAAAAGAAAGAATGAAGTCTGCTGTTCCCTCTTCAATTATCGGTGAGTGAACCTCGGGTGCGATCTTTACGTAGGTAACTACAGATCCGCCTCTCTGGCTCATTCCGTGTACTTCTGAAACCTTAACGTCAAGACCGAGGTTCATGGCAAGAATACCGAGAAGCTTACCGGCGATAAGCGTACCCTGACCTCCGACACCTGCTAATACAATAGAAGCATTTATCTGATTATCCATTTATCATTCCTCCGCCTTAGAAAGTGCATCGAAGCGGCACATGTTTACACAAAGGCCGCAGTTATTGCAGGACTCTGCATCGATAACCGGGAAGCCCGCCTCATCGATGGTAAGAGCAGGACACATGATCCTCGCACAAGCTCCGCACTTTCTGCACTTGTCGTAATCAACGGAAGCCTCAACGCCCTTCTTGGCTCTGCCTGTGGGGATCAAAGCGCAGGGTCTTCTCGCAATGACAACGGAGACTACATCTCTCGCCAGCTCTTCCTTGATAACCTGCTCACAGCCGAATGTATCAACAGGATCGACTACTCTAATGGCCTCAGGAACTACGCCAAGGCTCTCGCAGAGCTTCTCAAGTGATACTGCAGGAGCAGCCTCGAGTCTGATATTCTTACCCGTTGAAGGATTCTGCTGATGACCTGTCATACCGGTAATAGAATTATCAAGGATTATAAGTGTTATCGAGCTTCCGTTATAAACAGCATTCATTAGGTTTGTTACACCTGAATGCAGGAATGTGGAATCACCGATTACGCCTACTGTCTTCTTCGAATCCTCATGATCCGTCGCCTTGTCAAAACCGTGGGCCATTCCTACGGAAGCACCCATGCATACGACTGTGTCAACTGCCTGCATAGGAGGCAAAGCACCGAGTGTATAGCATCCGATGTCGCCTGTTACATTAACCTTAAGTCTCTTAAGAGCAAGGAACAGACCCTTATGAGGACAGCCGGCGCAGAGAACCGGAGGACGTCCCGGAATCTCGGGAAGCTTAGCAGGATCAAAAGCGGGAACGGGAAGTTCCTCGTCAGTAAGCTTCTCCTTAAGAAGCCTTGCAGTATACTCGCCGAGCATCGTGAAGAGTTCCTTACCCTCACATTTAACGCCCATTGCCCTGATCTCTGTCTCAAGGAAAGGATCGAGCTCCTCTACGATAACAAGTCTGTCGACCTTGGAAGCAAAGTCCTTGATAACCTTCTCAGAAAGAGGCCATACGAGACCGAGCTTCAATACGCTAGCATTGGGAAGTGCGTCCCTTACATACTGGTAAGCGGCACCGTCTGTTATGATGCCGAGCTTAGTGTCTCTCATCTCGATCTTATGAAGACCGACGTTCTCGGGATCGTTTGATACATCCTCGATGATCTTCTTTGTTCTCTCTTCTACGACTACATGCTTGCCGATAGCGAAAGCCGGCATCATGACGTACTTCGGAGGATTCTTAACATACTCCTTGACCGTAATAGGCTCGGGATCCTTCGTATCTACCACTGACCTTGAGTGGGACACTCTTGTATGAAGTCTCAGGATGACCGGAGTATCATACTTCTCACTCATCTCGAATGCATACTTGGTAAACAGTCTGCATTCTTCGGAATCGGAAGGCTCGAGCATCGGAACCTTGGAAGCTCTCGCGTAGTTTCTTGAATCCTGCTCATTCTGGGATGAATGCATTCCGGGGTCATCCGCAACGCAGAATACAAGTCCGCCGTTGACTCCGGTATAAGATGCAGTAAAAAGCGGATCTGCGCACACGTTCATTCCGACGTGCTTCATGCAGGTCATGGCCCTTCCGCCTCTTACGGAACAGCCGATAGCGGCTTCCGCTCCGCACTTCTCGTTAGGTGCCCACTCACAGGCTACCTCGGGGAATTTTGCAATTTCTTCTGTGATCTCGGTACTTGGAGTTCCGGGATAAGATGAGACAAATTTGACTCCTGCCTCGTAAGCTCCTCTGGCAACCGCTTCGTTGCCTAGCATAATCTTCTTCATGTGATTCTCCCTAGGTTTTTTACGAACCTAGATTCTACCACATTCAGAGCAAAGTCTCCATTCCGTACTTATATGGCTTGAACCCCAGTGATTCGTAAAATCTTATGGAGCTGTCGTTGCCTTCCCACACATTGAGCGTTAAGTTATGGCACCCGTTCTCACGCGCATATGCCTTAACAAACTCGAAAAGCTGCTTTCCTATCCCCCTGCCTCTCACCTTCTCGTCGACACACAAATCGTCGATGTACAAGGTCTTGATATCGGTGAGAATGTTGTTGCCGGGATGCTGTTCGAGAACGCAGAAAGCATATCCCTGCACCGTTCCCCCATCATCTTCATACACAAATACGGGCCTTAAAGGATTGCCAAACAAGGCATTAAGCTCCCGCTCGTTGTATTTCCTGCAGTCAGCCTTGAATAAATCAGGGCGGATATTATGGTGAATCGTCAGAACCTGCAAAAGAAGGTCCATAACGCGCGGTATATCTTTCTCTTCAGCTCTTCTTATACCGGCCATCAGTGTCCTGCATATCTGTAGATATGCCTCTCCGAAGCAAGCAGCGATCTTACATAGGATATGACTGTATTAGCCCATACACCGTATCCTGTGTTGTTCATGTGAACATAGCCGTCGCTTGTATAACCGGAATAAAGCTGTGTACTGTTATTGCGAAGAGGTGTATTGATATCGATGAAATCAAGACCGTTATCCGCACAGTAAGTCCTCATGAGATTATTAAGCTCATTGATCTTATCGTTGGTAAGACCCGGAGTCTGAGTCGAATCCACTCTCGGCGGTGTCGATACTATGAACACGCGTATTCCGGGGTTTGCATCGACGATTCCGTTGATGTAATCGATATAACGGTCGCGGACTACGGACGCCTCGGTTCCGACCAGATCATTTGTACCCATGCAGATGAAGACCTTACGGATACCTGCAAGGTTAAGAAGATCTGCGGCCTGCATCTCAACATCCTCATACTGAAGCATGTAGCCGGACATGCTGTTCATGTCGGTAAGAAATGAGTAACTTACTCTTGCAAATACCTGAACATCGCCGAGAA
>OMWK01000011.1 GCA_900314745.1 uncultured Eubacteriales bacterium
CACCGTCACCGTCACCGAAGGAGACCCATCCACCGTAGTCTGCTGGATGGTGATGTTGTTCACACTGGTCAGATTGTACAGGTTCCCCACAGTTTTGTATTCGTTGAAGTTCCGGTTTCGCACATTGTCCCAGCTGTCCCCGGGCTCCCGGACCACCGCTTCCCGGGCCACGGACCGGGCCACATTGTTGAAGGTGATATAATCGCTGCCCTTATCAATGATGAAGCTACTGTTAAGAGGTATGGAAAGGTTAATGGTGTTCCTTATCTGTTCCCCGAGAATGATGCATACTCCCCTATTCCATTTAACACGGAAGACTGCAGGATATTGGGCAAAGTTGTCGGCCTGCACAGGTATTCTATAGACTGATATAAGACATGTCTTTGTTCCTCCTTTAAGGTCTACAAAGACTATATCAACTCACATCATCCGGTTCATCAGATCCTCTGTATTATCATCACAAAACCCGCGATATATAAGGATCTTTTGAGATAATTGTGCAAAAATCGCACAACTTCCAAGGGTTGTGCATTTTTTGCACACTATGTTACTTCTTAATGGAATCCAGAATGAATGAAGCCTGATCCTTCGAATTAAGATTTCTGTCTATCTTGATGATGTTATCGATATACCTGAACCAGGTAAGCTGTCTTTTGGCAAAATGCCTTGTATTAAGTTTAATCTCATAAGCCACGCGCTCAATGGTGCTTCCGGGTTCATTATCTATGAGCGGCAGGAACTCTTTGTATCCTATCGCCTGACAGCATGTGGTCTTACGGTCTATCGGAAGTGAATACAGATATCTCGCCTCTTTCTCAAGACCTTCATCCATCATGATATCCACACGCCTGTTTATCCTGTCGTAAAGGATGGATCTGTCATCTTCATAATCTACCTCGAACAATCTGAAGTTATAAAGGGGGCCTTCCTTGATCGAATCCTGATTGCGCTCTGTCTTGGTCTTTCCCGTAGCCTCATAAACTGCAAGAGCCCTTATTACACGCCTTGTGTTATTCGGATGAATCTTCTCCGCAGACTCGGGATCTGCTTCAGCAAGTCTTCTGTAGATGCCTTCAATCCCTTCTTTGCGGTATTCTTCGTACAGTTGTTCCGTTATGATGTCCGAATCGGAATCCTCTTCAAATGAGATGCCGTCCTTAAGAGCCGAGATGTATTGTCCCGTGCCACCGCATATAACCGGAAGCTTTCCTCTTCCGATTATGTCCTCAATACAATTCAAGCAGCCTTCAACATACATAGATACATTGAAGTCATCACCGGGGTTGATGATATCGATCATATGGTGAGGTATTCTCGCCTGTTCATCGGGCGTTGCCTTGGCAGTTCCTACATCCAAATGCTTATATATCTGCATCGAATCGCAAGAAATCAGCTCACCGCCGGTCATTCCGCACAGTTCGAGAGCCGAAGCGCTCTTGCCGCTCGCCGTAGGTCCCGTGATTACGGGAATGACTATCTCAGGGTATTTCATACAATCCTCTTGAATCTCTTCTGAAGATCGGATTCCGGGATCTTAATGAATGTAGGTCTTCCATGCGCACAGTGATAAGGATCGATGCAGTCGTGAAGCTGTGATATGAGCGAGAGTGCCTCTTCTTTGGTAATGACGTCATGAGCCTTAATGGCAGCCTTGCAGGCCGTTGTCTGGATCAGTGATACCCATACATTGCTCTTGGACGGAACCTCACGCTTTAAGTCTTCAAGGACCTGTGTGAAGAACACCTGAGGCTTGGACATCGATTTAAGACGGTCTTCCGCTCTTGTCGCCACGGGAACGGATCTTAATGCAATCTGCCTCTCGCCTGCTATATCAATGTCAAATCCGAAGAGCTTGAACCTCTCGATGTTATCGGATACAAACGACATGTCTGATACGGACAGATCTATGATCTGAGGCACTAGAAGATCCTGTACGGCCCTGTCCTCACGGTCCATGCGCTCTTTCTTCGAACCGAAGCGCTCGAAGAGCACACGCTCATGTGCTGCGTGCTGATCAACAAGGAAAGTGCATGTATCTGACTGCATGATTATGTAAGTCGAGAACAGGAAACCCACAAACTCGGCATTCATGAGTTCTTCTATATCCGTTCCCGGTATCTCATCAAATTCAATCGGAAGTTCTTCTGAATCTTCAGCCGTGGGAACCGGGGTTTCAGTCTGAACACTAATTGCAGAATCATCAGATTCTTCAGCTTTAGAATCATCCTCTTTAATAATGCTGTCTATATCAGGCTTAAATCCCGACAGTATCTTAAGAAGATTATCCGTTGCATTGGCATCGGATCTGTCATAAGACTCCCTTACCGACTTCGAAGCAGGCTTGGAAGCGCTGACAGAAGGTGCAGACGGAACCGAATGAACCATTGATACAAAAGCAGCCGGAGCCGCATCAGAAGATTCGGAAGGTACAGGCATCGGAGCATCAGCAAAAACGGCATTCTTGATACCGTGCAAAACGAGTCTGAAGATTGTGGAATCATCCGAGAACTTAACTTCCGCCTTCTGTGGATGAACATTAACGTCAACTCCGCCAGCAGGAATGTAGATACAAAGTATGCAGACGGGATATTTGTGCTTCATAACGGATGCCTTATATGCCTCATCGATTGCAGCCGTTACGGCAGCACTTTTGATGGGACGGTCATTAACAAAAACATACTGCATGCTTCTGTTGCCCCTTACATACGAAGGCTTGCCGGCAAATCCCTTAAGCTTTATGCCGTCCATCTCATATTCCAGTTCAACGAGGCTCGAGGTAAACTCCTTGCCGTATATCGCGTAGACTGCATCACGCATGTTTCCGTTACCGGGCGTAGACAGTATCTGCTTACCGTCCTTTATAAGTCTGAATGATATGTGAGGATTAATGACGGCGAGCTTTTCGACGAGGGCGCAGATATACATGCTCTCGGTAGAGTCACGCTTCAGGAACTTATAGCGCGCCGGGATGTTGGCGAAGAGATTTCTGACGCTTACGACAGTACCCGTGTCAGCAGCAACTTCGCTCTCCTTATAAAGCTCCCCGTCCTGATAATCTATCCTGATGCCCGTCTTCATGTCGGCCATCTTTGTGGTGACCGAGATATCACTGCAGGCTGCGATGGAAGCTAATGCTTCACCTCTGAAGCCCTGCGTAGACAGGTCATATATGTCCTCCACGGCTCGTATCTTCGATGTCGCATGGATAAGAAAACACTTATGGGCATCCTCCACATCCATTCCGTAACCGTCGTCACTCACCCTGATAAGAGATATGCCACCGTTCTCAAACTCGACAGTAACCCTCGAAGCGCAGGCATCAACACTGTTGTCGACAAGCTCCTTTACTACGGATACGGGACGTTCTATGACCTCACCGGCTTTAATTGCATTCGCGGTCTTAGGATCAAGGACGTTAATTCTGCTCATCTGCGTCTTCCTTTCTGACTGTATCGATGAAACCGTAAAGCAGATTCATTGCCTCGAGCGGAGTAACTCTTGTTATGTCGATCTCACGGAGCGCATTGCGGATGCTGTCCTCTTTCCTGTAGTAAACATTGTCCGGATTAAAGATCGAATCCTGTCCCGGTAGCTCGGCATCATCCGAGGTCTTGATCTCGCCCAAGCGCTCAAGTTCCTTAAGTATATTTCTGGACCTCATGAGAACGTCGGAAGGAACGCCAGCGAGCCTTGCAACTTCAATGCCGTATGAATCAGAAGTGCCGCCTTCGACTATCTTATGAAGGAATACTACGCCGTCGTCGTTCTCAGATACATCAACGTGGTTGTTGAAGATACCGTGAACCGTCTTCTCGAGGCGGTTGAGTTCGTGGTAATGCGTGGCAAAGATCGTTCTGGCATACAATATCTTAGGATCTGCTATATACTCGAGAACTGCCCACGCTATCGACAGACCGTCGTAAGTTGAAGTACCTCGGCCTACCTCATCAAGAAGAAGCAGGCTCGATGCCGAAGCATTCTTAAGTATTCCCGCCACTTCCTTCATCTCTACCATGAATGTGGACTGACCCATCGAGATATCGTCAGATGCGCCGATTCGCGTGAAGATCTTATCTACGAGACCTATGTGCGCAGAAGAAGCAGGAACAAAGGAACCCATCTGAGCCATCAGCACTATAATGGCTGTCTGTCTCATGTATGTGGATTTACCAGCCATATTGGGACCCGTGAGCACCATTATGCGCCGTTCCTCATCGATATCTGTATCATTGGGAACAAAACGGTCAACACCTGAGAGCATCTGCTCTATTACGGGATGCCTTCCGTCGCGGATCTCAAGGGCATTCGAGTTATCGACAACGGGGCGCGTATACTTCTCCTTGTCTGCAAGTTCTGCCAAAGATGAGATGACATCAATAAGAGCAGCTGCACGCGCACTGCCGAAAAGCCTGTCAGAAGCAGCCTTAACCTTCTCTCTTATCTCTACGAAGAGATTATATTCAAGCGTGGTTCTCTTGGATGTTGCACCAAGTATCTTTACCTCAAGCTCCTTAAGCTCAGGCGAGATGTATCGCTCATTATTTGCGAGGGTCTGCTTACGCTCGTATTCAGGCGGCAGTTCCTTAACGCTTCTTGGAACTTCCACATAGTAGCCGAATACACGGTTATAACCGATTCTTAGAGTCTTGATACCGGTCTTCTCTCTCTCCCTTATCTCGAGTTCACCGATGTAGTTGGTGGCATTGGATGCTATATCCCTTAACTCATCGCATTCCGCGTTGTACCCGGGCTTAATGATGTCTCCGTCAGTTATGGTAAGCGGAGGATCCTCAGCTATCGATTTATCGAGAAGCTCATATATGTCATCAAGCGGATCCAGGATGCTGTTTATCTCGCGGAAGATGCCCTTGGAGAACCTTGAAGCCGCTTCCTTAAGGAAAGGTAGCTTACCAAGGGAATTTCTAAGCGACAGCATCTCACGGGCATTTATGCTTCCGAGTGACACCTTAGAGGCGAGTCTCTCGATATCGTAAAGACCTGTGAGAGATTCGATAAGTTCCTGCCTGTCGATAAACCTGTCATAGCATTCGCCGACGGCATCAAGTCTCGCATTTATCGCACTTGTGATTATGAGAGGTTCCTCTATCCATTTACGGAGAAGTCTCCCTCCCATAGAAGTCTTGGTGCGGTCTATCGCCCAGAGAAGCGAACCCTTCTTCGAACCCGTTCTTATGGTCTGTGTAAGTTCGAGGTTTACTCTGGTGCTGTAGTCGATCTCCATGGTCTCGGATACCTTGAAGCAATTGACTGAATTAAGGTGCATGACCTTGTTGGTCTGTGACTCATCAGCATATGAGATAAGAGCTTGGCAGGCACTGATCATAAGGTCGCTGTCCTTGAACTTATCAGCTCCGTATATCTTAAACTGCTTGTTGCTTCTAAGATCCGATGATACAAAGTCCCTCTCAGATCTCTCGGTATAAGAGATCTCAAAGGCCTGTCTTAATACCTTGTAGCAGTTCGATGACGTAAATCCCGGATTATAGATGATCTCCGAAGGAGAATACTTACCAATGAGATTGATAAGATGCTCATCATTGCCGGTAAAATCGAGCTGTGTGGCTTCAAAATCACCCGTTGTTATATCGGCAACGGCAACGCCGTACTGGTTTCCGACACACATGATACTCATAAGGAAATTATTCTTCCTGTCATCAAGCTCATTCGTATCTGTCATTGTGCCTGGGGTAAGAACCTGGACGATGCCCCTCTTGACGAGACCTTTCGCCGTGGCAGGGTCTTCCAGCTGCTCGCAGATGGCTACCTTATAACCCTCATTTACAAGGCGTGCCGCATAGGACTTATAAGCGTGATGCGGAACTCCGCACATAGGAGCTCTCATACCGCTTCCGCAGTCCCTTGCTGTCAAAGTCAGCTCAAGCGTCTTACTAACAAGCAGCGCGTCATCAAAGAAGCACTCATAGAAGTCACCGAGTCTGTAGAAGATAATCTTCTCGCCCATCTGACGCTTCAGATCGGCATACTTCTGCATCATCGGAGAAAGGCTCTCGTAAGGCACGTCATCAAGGCGTAATTCTTTGTTCTGTGTCATTTGAGCCTCACCATCTCTCCATCAACCGAATACGGACGTGCATTTGTGAACTTGACATCACAGAGCATTCCTTCGTAATCATCGGCAGATCTGCCTTCTACCTTAAGTTCTTCAGGGATCGTAAAGTTAACAAGATGATTGGAAAGCGTTCTTCCCGTAAGTATGTCGGGAGCCGTGGAACTTCGGCCCTCGATCAATATCTCCTCAGTCTTACCGACCTTGGCAAGGTTAGACTTATATGCAAGATCGTTCTGAATGGCAAGAAGTCTTCCGAATCTCTCAGTAACGACATCATGAGGAATCTGATCCTCCATCAATGCCGCTTTGGTTCCGGGGCGCTTGGAATACTGGAAAGTAAAGGCAGAATCAAATTCGCATTCCTTCACAACATCCAAAGTGCAGGCAAAATCCTCTTCCGTCTCACCGGGGAAACCGACGATGATATCCGTGGATATTGAACCGTGAGGCACCTTCTCCCTGAAATAATGAACAGTCTTGAGATAATCCTCTATGTTATAGGGTCTGTTCATAAGCTTAAGTATCCTGTCAGAACCGGACTGAAGAGGAAGATGAAGGTGTGTCTCAATGTTGGGATTGGAAGAGACGATGTCAACAATCTCCGTGGATATATCCTTGGGATGGGATGACATGAACCTTATCCTGTTAAATCCATCTATCTTCGATGCTGCCTCGAGAATATCAGGGAAACGCTCACCGTTGCTGCCCTTATACGAGTTAACGTTCTGACCGAGAAGCATTACTTCCTTGTAACCCTGAGATGCGAGCTTATTAAGCTCATCAATGATCTCGGACATATCACGGGATCTCTCACGACCTCTTGCATAAGGAACGATGCAGTATGTGCAGAAATTGTTGCATCCGTACATGATAGGCACGAGAGCCCTAAACTTCCTCTTCCTCATAATGGGAACGAGAGAATCATCAACGATGTAATCCTCTGCGGATATATTAACGAGCTGCTTCTTCCTTCCTACAGCATCCCTTAGGAACACCGGGAAAAGATGGAGTTGCTGGGGATCAAAAACGAGATCAACGTAGGGGAAACTCTTCTTAATCTTCTCAACGTTCTCGGGGACCTTGGTCATACAGCCGCATACGGCTATGATTTTATCTTTGTCGGACTTCTTATCTGCCTTAACAATGCCGAGATTGCCGAAGAGCCTGTCTTCAGCATTCTCTCTTACGGCACATGTGTTGAAGATGATCACATCGGCAGGAGCATCCTCCCTGGCCTCCTTAAGGCCCATGCTCTGAAGCATTCCGCACAGTTTCTCGGAATCTGACTCATTAAGCTGACAGCCGTAAGTTCTGACATTATATGTGATATCACGGCCCTTAGAAGCTTTCAGAGCCTGAAAGTATTCGACAAGCTCCTTCAATGCGAGATCCCGCTCGCGGAGATCTTCTGGATTTACCCTTATTACAGCCATTATTGTTTCCTTTCCTATGAACAATTAATTATACTAAAAAAACTTATTATTGTTATAATCATATTCATGAAAAGAATTATGTCGTTGTTTCTGAGCGCAATGCTTACGGTGTGCCTGTTATTCCCGGGCGCAGTACTTGCAGTAAACGACGATCTCGATAATCCCGATGACGATATCATCTCCCAGAACGAAGCCCGTTACGACCTTCTGACGGATATTCCGCCCGATGCACCAGAGGTAACCGGTACGTCATATATTCTCTACGATGCAGAATCCGACACAGTGCTTCTCGGCAAGAACATAGATGCACAGGTACAGCCTGCGGCTATTACCAAGCTCATGACAGTCCTTCTCGCTCTCGAGAACCTCGATCTTGATGATACGATCACGGTTACGCAGCCGATGTACATCGGAATTCCCGAGAATTACTACACACTCGGCGTTACTGAAGGCGAGGAAGTTACGGTAAGAGACCTTATTTATGCCGCTTTGCTCGAGTCTGACAGCGACGCCTGCCTTTGCCTTGCGATCAAGATATCCGGCGCCGAATCGCTTTTCACCGGGCTTATGAATTCAAGAGCAACTGAACTTGGATGCACGAACACCTTCTTTACCAACTGCTACGGCAACGATGACGTAAGCAACGTCTCCACGGCGCACGACATGGCACTGATCCTCAACGCCTGCACGGACAATCAGGACTTCGTCGACATCTCCACCACCTATCAGCACACAATGCTCGGCACCAACCTTTATGCCGATTCCAGAGTAATATCCAATGCCAACAGATTCATCTCAACACAGGAATACTCCTACGATTACTATGTCGGAGGACTCACCGGATTTGCTGAGAATGTCGGTTATTCCATAGCATCAGCAGCATCCAAGAGCGGACGTAAGCTAGTAGGCATTATCCTCGGCGCGACGGATTCACTCGGCCGTTACTCCGACATGATCGACATGTTCGACAGCGGTTATTCGGCATTCTCCACCCTCCCTATCGATCAGGGTGAGTTCATGCCTCTTTATAACGACACAATCGAGCAGATCAACTCGGCATTGCTCGGCACGGATCTTGCCGTAATGGAATCTTCGATCACACTCTCGCCTTATCTTACGACTACATCTTCGAGGGTAGCGCTGGGAAGCTACAATACTGTGGAGTTATCAAACGTCATTATCGATACATCATCGATGGAAAATCAGTATTTCCGGATACCCGTATTAAGAGTCTTCAACGACGGCAAGACCTATATTGTAGGTGTTCTTGACATTGAAGTCGGCGAGAAAGACAATCTGATCCCGATAAACCCGGAGAAGCGTTCAATCTGGACGGCTCTTAAGACCGCACTCGTAACGCTCATCGTAATACTTGCACTTCTCATAATTCTCGTATATTCCCTGATCATCTTCAGGCGCAAGGCAAGAAGACGTGCCTCAAGAGAATTCAAGAACAAGAATAAAATGCTTTAAGATTCCTTGCTGAATAGAAACTCCTCAAGGTAGAGAGACAGGATTCTGTCATCGGGAGATCCGAATAATACCGAACTCGGTGCAAATGCTCCCGGAACCTCTACTACGATATCACAAAGATAATTCTCAGATACAGTGTAATCGAAGTCTATGCTGCCGTCATCCATGTGAACGGGACCATGGAACACTTCAACACCGTTTACCTTTACAATTACATCCTGGACTCCGCCGAATACGTTATTAACGACGAACGAGCCGTGGTAGTTACCGGGCTTAACGTGAAGAAGAAGTCTTAATGACCTGCCGTAAATAAGACCGACATCCCCCTCAAATCCCATGGGGGTTCTGATCAAAGACTGATCATTCTCTGTAAGGTCGGAAAAGTCAAGCTTATCCATGTCGCGGACCATATGATATCCGTCCGCGCTGATATTAACGTATGTGAATGCCTCGCCGTTGATATTGGTGGAAGGTAAAGTCCTGAAATCTACAGGCTCATTATTATCGTCGTATATGGTCCACTCCCCGTTATCCAGAAGTTCCTCTGCCTCGGGAGTGATAAGTATCTTACGAAGATTACCCTCTTCATCAAAATATGGAACAGGGAATTCGCAGTAATATGTCTCATAGGTCAGAGTTCTTGAATAGTATATGCCGACCGGAGGATTATAGACCGACGGGAAATTACTTAAGGCAAACCTTCCTATCAGAGTGTGATCAAGATAAAGATTGGGAGCCTGGAAGAATGTGAATACAATAAGTATTACAAGTGTATATGCGCCGCTTATGGAGAACACAGGAGCCGCCACGGAAGACTTAAGATTAAACACATTGAAGAAAGCCATGAACGGAAGTATCCAGACGTTATAACGCATGATATACGCCATGCCGCAGTTAATATGCATCTCCTGGGACACAATAAAGAGCATGCCTGCGACAAGGATAATGCAAAGAACAGTATCAGCCACATTCCTGCGCTTAATAAGATTTACGATAACCAGTACGATGAATACGGGTGCTATCAGTAATGTATAGGCGATCATGCCCTGATTCGGGTCAAATATGTAAGAAAGAGCGCAGATGAGTCTGTTATCGGCAGGGAAATCACTGCTCGATACGGAAGCAACAGCTGATATCGGGCTGTAGCTTCCAAAAAGGATAAATGATCTCATGATTGGAACAAAGCCCGGAATCGCAGCAACTGCAACAGGTAAAGTCTTCCTGATGACAGTCTTAATCTTCCTGCCGTTGTCCTTATATGCATCCATAAGGAATCTGATTCCGATAATAAATGCCGGAACAAGGAGCGTGAGATTATTCATGGCAGAGAGGCTCATCAGAAGCATCGAGATCACGTAATTCTTATTATGAAGCATTACGAGAGAAGCGACGGCCAAAGAGAATATCAGAATCTCCGTATGAACCCAGTTAAGGTAGAACCACGAAGGATTAAGGACCATGAACACCATAAGAAGTGTCTTCTTGGTCTGGTCAGCTTTAAGAAGCAGCTGAATAAGTAGGCATGCGCCTATCCACATCAGAAGATTCATATACTGGAAAGACTTGGCTGGATTCATACCAACCGCATGGAACAGCCCTCTTAAAGGCATGCATATGACGGAATACAATCCAAAATGCTTGGCATAATGATTGCCGTCCGCACCCTCCACCAAAGTTACGTCCTCACGGTCCCTGTAGATGGTATCAAATATGTTATTTCCGTAGTAAGCCTTGGCATCCTCTATGTCCTGATCGGTGACATATGTGGAACCGTGATTCATTATTGATACGGGCATCATGAGGTATTCGAAGCCGTCGCCCGGAAGTTCATAAGCCTCATCCCTTGCTATGACTGCAAGGCCCGCTATCGCCAGTGACAGCAAAAGCAGCCATGATATGAAAGACAGAATTACATTCTTCTTCATCTCCTTAGTCGTGTTCACAGCTTATCTCCCTGAACTTATCAATGGCATTTCTTACGGTTACATCCATATCATAATACTTGTAGTCAGCCATCCTGCCGCCGAATATGATTCCTGTCTCATCGGCAAGCTCCTTATACTTTAAGTAAAGCCCATTGTTCCTGTCATCATTAACGGGATAGAAAGGCTCGTCGCCCGGCTTCCATTCATAACTGTACTCGCGCGATATGACTGTCTTCTCCTGCGTACCGAACTCAAAGAATTTATGCTCAATTATCCTGGTATAAGGAGTCTCATCATCCGTATAATTAATGACGGCATTGCCCTGGTAATTCGGCGTATCGAGCACTTCAGTCTCGAATCTTACCGTTCTGTAGTTAAGATGCCCGAGCTTATAGTCAAAGAATTCGTCCAAAGCACCCGTATAAACGATATGCTTCGCAATGCCGTCATTGTCCTTAATAAACGTTTTGTAATCAGTATCAAGCTTAACATCAATGCCTTCAAGAAGCGCCTCGAAAAGCTTGGAGTATCCGCCCATAGGAATCCCCTGATAAAGCGCATTGAAGTAATTATTATCATACGTGAACCTTACGGGAAGACGCTTAATGATTGAAGAAGGAAGCTCATTACACGGTCTTCCCCACTGCTTCATCGTATAACCCTTGATAAGCTTCTCGTATATGTCCCTGCCGACAAGGCTTATCGCCTGTTCCTCAAGGTTATGAGGCTCCGTTATTCCGGCCTCCTTACGCTGTTCCTCAATCTTTGCTCTCGCCTGATCCGGAGTCACAACGCCCCACATTCTGTTAAACGTATACATATTAAAAGGAAGAGAATATAGCTCTCCCTTATAATTTGCTATGGGTGAATTGGTATAGCGGTTAAACCTTACATAACGGTTAAGAAATTCCCACACCTCATCGTCGTTGGTGTGAAATATGTGCGCACCGTATTTATGAACATTAATGCCCTCTATACTCTCCGTATAACAATTGCCGCCCGTATGAGATCTCTTATCGATTACAAGAACTTTACTCCCGTTATCAGCAGCGCATCTGGCGAACACCGAGCCGTAAAGACCTGCACCGACTATCAGATAATCATACATAGATAATCCTCACTTGATCATTCTGTTAAACGCGGAGAGAACAGCCCTTACGGAAGACTTTGTGACAGACTTCGATACACCTGCACCGAGGAATATCTGACCGTCATCCGCACGCTTTATCTCAATATAGGTAATAGCAGCGGAAGTCGTACCATTCTCCATTGCATGTTCATTATACATATTTATTGAGAATTTTACTCCTGTATAAGTGGAGAAAGCGTCGACAAAAGCATCAAGAAGACCGTTGCCGCTGCCCTTAATTGTCTGAGGCTTGCCAAGATACGTTATCTCCGCCTCCACCTCACTTTTCTGATCACCGAGAGAATGCTCGGAGAATGTACTTAACCAGTAAGGCGACATGACGTTGATGTAGTAATCATCAAACAGATCGAAAAGCTCCTGCGGCAGCAGCTCTCTCGAGTTGTCATCAGTCTCATGCTTAACGACGGTTAAGAAATCGCGCTGGAAGGAACGCGGCAGAATAACACCGAAGAACTGCTCCAGAACATAGGAGATTCCACCTCTTCCGGACTGACTGTTGATGCGTATGATTGGCTCGTACTCCCTTCCGACATCTGCAGGATCGATAGGAAGATAAGGAACAGCCCAAACAGAAGAACCGCTCTCGGACATCTTCTTCCTGCCCTTGTTAATGGCATCCTGGTGAGAACCGGAGAAAGCAGTAAATACGAGTTTGCCTGCCCACGGGTGTCTCGGGTCCACCTTCATTCTCGTACACTCTTCATAAATGTCTATGCACTCGTTGATATTCGAGAAATCGAGCACGGGATCAACACCCTGCATCATCATGTTGATGCAAAGCGTGATTATGTCTACATTACCGGTTCTCTCTCCGTTACCGAACAGAGTTCCTTCCACCCTGTCGGCTCCGGCGAGAAGTCCTAATTCAGACGCTGCAACACCTGTTCCTCTGTCATTATGTGTATGAAGAGAAAGTATGATCGAATCTCTCCATTTAGTTTTGTTGGAGAAATACTCGATACTGTCGGCATACACATTAGGGAGAGTGTATTCCACAGTCTCAGGAAGATTGATTATTACTTTCGATGATGGCGTTGGCTTCCAGACATCGCACACGGCGTCGCAGATCCTTACAGCAAAGTCAGGTTCTGTCGAAGAATATGATTCCGGGGAATACTCGAGAATATAATTGGCATCCGAATACTCGGAGTCAATATGTTCCCTGATGAGCCTCGCACCGTCTACAGCAAGCTTAACGCATTCATCCTGATCAAATCCGAACACGACCTCTCTTTGAAGCGTACTCGTAGAATTATAAAGATGAATGATTACATTCTTTGCACCATAGACGGCTTCCATAGTCTTCTCGATTATCTCGGGGCGCGACTGCGTGAGAACCTGAATGGCTACGTCATCCGGAATGAGGTTATTGTCTATTAATTCACGGCAGAAATTATAGTCAGTATCAGACGCCGCAGGGAAACCAATCTCGATCTCCTTGAATCCGACTTTGACAAGGAGGTCAAAGAACTTAAGCTTCTGATCCATCGTCATGGGGACCTCGAGAGCCTGATTGCCGTCACGAAGATCCACGGAACACCAGATCGGTGCCTTATTGATGACATTACCGGGCCACTTACGGTCCGTGATCCCAATCTCAGGTATCTTGCGGTACTTCTTGTAATTCATATCGTTTCTCCTTCCGACATAAAACGACCCTTCATCCTGTTAGAGACGAAGGGTCGTTCGCGGTACCACTCTAATTCATTCATTTAAGAATGCTCTCTGCGGATACGGGAGATAATCCGATATCCTGTTCCTCTAACGCTGAACCTGCGTCCGAATCTTGGGAATCATCCTTTCAAAACGGCTGCTCCGAAGTGAGTTCACTTAATCGTATCTTACTGTCTCGCACCAACCGGCAGTTCTCTGTCAAGATCGTAAGAAGTTACTGGTCTTCATCAACGCATTTAAAATATCAAACTATCTGCATATTAACAAAGCGTCACATCAAGGTCAAGTCGGGCAGGCTTGGCCGTTCTCATCAAAGTGTAAAGCTCCGTTAAGGATGGCTGCGCAATTCCGTTCATCAGCCTGTTTGATATCAGTCTGAATGTTTGAATTAATATCGGAATTCCTGATAACCGGTACAGTCATCATATCAAAAGAACCGATCAGCAATACGTTCAATCCGTCTATAACGGAATCTATATTGGAGTTCTCAATCTGAATATCCGCGTTGCCCCTCTGAGAACCGATACCTGCACATTCCATACACTTCATATTGATACCGACTTCAGAGTCGTTGATCCGAATGTTTGAATGGCCGCTAAGATTGCCGATGCCAACCGTACTTCTGCCCGGGATATTCACCTTAACATCGGAATGACTTATTAAGATATCTCCACCGATTCCTGAACCTATTCCTACGCCCTTTGCGCCGTTGCCCATAATGACAAGCTTGCCGTTAAGATCATCAATGATGATGTTGCCGTGAGGCTTATCGGGACCGGCTCCGATACCAAAGAACTCCATATCGCTGATGGTTATGTTAAGATCGCCTTCACCTTCGATCCTTAATGTAGAACCTGCCTCAACATAAACGGAATTCATGAGCCTGTTACTGCCCTTAAGCACAAATGTGACATCGGAGTCACCCGATACAGATATAGCAGGGGTCGTTGTATTAAGGCCGAGACAGACATTCTCGAGAGTGATCCTTCCTCTATATCCGTTGCTGACATTCATAATTATGCTCGTCACAAGCTCAGGAGAACCTGTTAATGTGAAATCTATGAACGTAGCTTCCTTACGGCTTACGCTGATCTCCTTGATGCCGTCCTCATGAAGCTTCGGAAGGACTATTCTTCCTTCTCTTCCTGCAATAAGAACCTCTCCCTCACCGGATTCCTCATACCTCATTCTGAATTCACAGATTTCCTTCCTGATCTTGGGGTCAATGCTTTGGATGATCTCTGCGGAAGGCCTTGCAGTATAGAATCCCTGAATGAGATCGACACCGAGCATGATTACGGCATTAAGCTCTTCAGTAGTCTCAACGCCTTCAGCCAGGGTAATAATGTCATTATCATGCGAGAAGGTAATGATATCCTTTACGAAGTGCTGCTTCTGAGGACTGTTCTGAATATCAGTAAGAAGCATTCTGTCAATCTTAACGTATCTGGGCATATACCTCAGAAGGTTTGTGACATTGGAATAACCTGTGCCATAATCATCAACCGCAGTCTCAACACCAAAATCGGAATAAATCCTCTTGATATCAGCCAACTCGTCATCAGACAGCTCAGACTGTTCTGTAAGCTCGATAACAACAGTTCCGTTAAGCTTCCTGATCCTGTCAGCTATAGCATCCTTCTTGTCTTCCGGGAAATGCTCACCGGGTATAGAGTTGATAAATACCTTCCTGGTACCATCAAAGATATCAGGCCTGTGTTCGACTATGTCAATTACATTATCAAATGTCTCATACTCAACATCGGATAATCTGTCGGACAATGAAGCATATCTTATTACTGTTGGCGGATCGATATACGGATTTACGTCAACACGCATAAGAGCCTCATATGCGAATATCTCACCGTCAACAGCTCTGACAATAGGCTGGAAATGATAATTAAGCCTGTTGGACTCTAGTATCTCGTTAACGATGAGGGACTTCTTCTTCTCCTCTTCGGAAAGGCCAGCCAGCTGAGCCTTGCCAATCTTGATCTTATTGCTGTTCTTCTTACTTATGGCAGTATTGATAAGACGCTCAAAATCAGCCATCGATTCAGGCGCACCGGTCTCAATGCCGTAGTAAAGATACAGCTTCGTCTGATTCACCGGGTTCTCGTTATACTCTTCGAGCTTATCCTTGATCTTGTCATAGGAAATAAGCATCTCATCCTCTCCACCTGATGAGGTAATCTGCAATGCGACAAATTCACCGTTGCCGAGACATGCACAAATGCTCTCATTGGACGTAAATACGGATTCCAAAATGCCTGCAATGTTGACAATTGCCTTGTCACCGGCATTTCTTCCGAAATTCTCATTTATCTGTGTCAGATCCTTAACATCAAGAGCGAGAACGCTTATGAATCTGCTGAAATATCTCATCTTACCTATCAGGAAGGATCCTTCTGAAAGAAGTCCCTGATAGTTGAACAGGTTGGTCAAGCTGTCCTTGGTGATGGAATCGCGGATAATCTTCTCACTTCTGGCATCCTCTTCGAACCTTCTCATAAGTTCGAATCCGAGCATGCATCTTCTGTTCCATATACGAAGATCGGGAACAATGCCGGCAGAAGGATCTGAAAAACCATGAACCGTATAACCGAATATGCTGTCATCAAAGGTGAACGGCAGGAAGTAATAAACACGCGGCTTATCATAATCTTCATACATATCAGGTATCATCAGATCCCTGTCGAAGGGAACGTCAAAATTAACGACATCCCTCATACCGTCGGAACCGCATCTGATGGTCTCGATCATCTGATCCGAGAAACCGTCAACCTTATTCTTCCAGTCATAATTAACGCAAAGCGAGTACAGATCAAAAGGCCTTATCTGATATACATACGAGAATATCGTATTCACAAGGCTCTTGAAATTCATCTGATTCGCAACATCCTCGCTCATGTGGTTGAATACGGAACTTACTCCCGTTCCGGACAGCTCGGTATCCCATTCATTACGAATATCATAGACGGGAATTACACTTGAGCCACTGCATCCGCATGAACATCCTTCGAAAATATCAGGATCGGCCGCAATAAACTCACTCGGCTCGCCACCGTTCAGCATCGCAATCATGTCATTTGCCGTATGTTCACCGAATGAATAGATAGGAAGATCCATGGAAGTAAGCGGAACAGGTGCATGCTTACCCTCATCATTACTGTCATATCCTATGACCGCAACATCATCAGGAATCTTGTAACCCTTGTTGCAGAGAGCTTTGGCAAGACCCAAGGCCATCGCGTCGTTGGCACAGGCAATCGCCTGTGGAAGCTTTGCATTATGTCTTGTGAGCTTATCAACTACACTCTCACCGCTCGTATACCAGAAATCACCGTAGAACACGCGGTTATCCTTAACTTCAAGACCGTGCTCCTCCATCGTATCAAGAAAAGCCTTAAGTCTCTTCTGAGCATGAGGATGCCAGGATTTACCAGTCAGAAAAGCTATATCAGTGTAATTATGAACTTCAATAAGATGTGATATAAGCTTCTTGATCGGATTATAGTTATCCTGAAGCTCTACAGGGAACTTATCAGTCTCACTTTCTATGAACAGAACCTTACCTTCATAGCCTTCTGTCAGTGAGTCTTCGATCTTCTCCATCAGACCGGGGGTCTGAAGGGTATCAGCCATTACGACAACACCGTCAAACTTGGTGTAATTGACCATATTAAAGATGGATGTATCGCCTATCTCACGCTGAAATGAATCCTGATACTTCTGATACATTGCGAAAACGCAGACATCAAAATCAGATTCAAAAGCGGTCTTAACAAACCCCTTAATGAACAGGTCTTGACAGTACTCCTCCGGCTGTCCGCATAACAAGGCAAGCCTTCTGCGATTCAAAACTGCTACCCCCTGATAACATTGAAATTTAGCACCTTAATTATAGCATTATTATTTGTGACCAATCCGTTACCAAGGTAAATATTAAGTAAAGCATTCCCTGTATTTCCGTTGGTTCTGACATACAATCCGCCCATGCCTCCCTGGATGTCAATATGGTCAGGCCCATACACTTCAATGGGTCCTTCTGTCGTGAATTTAAGGCTTCCGTTATAGAACGGAAGAACATTATTATTCTGATCAACCACCCGGATCCTTACACTCGCCACATCGTAAGTAGCGCCTTCATACAAAGTGTCTGATGATACGGTTACATCAAGATCAATTGATTCAGCAGGAGCCTTGATCCTGGTAATTACCGGCTTGTCATCCTTATAGCCCACGAACTTAAACTCGGTAGATTTGCCGCCCCAGTCACCTATGTATTTACCGTAGAGCATATAGGCATCCTGAAAGGTCATGCGGTATCGTGCCATTGCTTCCCCGAGCCTTAACATGATCTTCGGAGGGATATTGTTCATCCCGTAAAGACCTATATAGTTCAGGGCTTCCTTAACTATCAGGTTCTGTCTTACTGAGAATCCTTCCTTCTCCTGCATCTGATCGCCGATATAGTCATCGATAAGGATAGGAGCGTTCCTAAGATTCTTGTACGAGGAATCAGTATGGCGGTATTCCTTGATAAACGTACCGTTCTTATACATCTTCACGCTGTCGCAGTTGGTGATGATATATACGTTTCCCCTGTTGCCGGAAGGATGTTCGCCGATATTCATGTCCGAAGTAACTTCAAGCACCGGATGATCAACATAACCCGCACATGAATAGATACAGGCTGCGGGCTTGGGATTCCTGAACATATCCATAACGCCGTGATAGCATATCCTGTCACCGGAACCGAAGTCCTTATGCGTATTGTAATCAAACATACACCATCCGAACGTACCGGAAATGCCGCTCTCACCTCTTGCCGCATCAAGAACATTGGCATGCCTCAGCAGATGCTCGCTTCGTATATCCTCCCGGTCAAATGACTTAGTAGGATACATATGACCGTTATATTCGGAAATAAGATAAGGCTTGTTGATGTCGGGAATAACATTCTTCTTTCTCTCGCATCCGGCCGTCTTGCCGTCATGAAGGAAATCATTATATGCATAAACATCTTCGAGCATACTGCTCTTCTTAAGATAGCGGACTCCGCTTGTAGGTCTTGACGAATCAAGCTTCCGGGCAGTCTCATTTGTCCTTGCATAAAATTCGTCATCATCAACGGACTCGTTTATCCTTACTCCCCAGAGCATGATCGAAGGGTGATTCCTGTACTGTGTAACCATCTCCTCGACATTCTTCACGGCCTGGTCCTTCCACTTCTCGTCTCCGATATGCTGCCATCCGGGGATCTCGGTAAATACAAGAAGACCGATCTCATCACATCTGTCGATAAAGTGCTGTGACTGTGGATAATGCGATGTACGGACTGCATTCAGCCCAAGTTCATACTTAAGAATATCCGCATCGTACCTTTGCATTGATTCAGGCATGGCATAACCTGAATATGGATATGACTGATGCCTGTTAAGACCCATTATGGTTACTTTCCTGCCGTTAAGATAGAAACCGTCCGCCTTGAACTCACAATCCCTGAATCCGAATGTAACCTCGCGGACATCAGTCTCACATTCAACGCGGAGAATATAGAGTTCAGGATTCGTGATATCCCATTTATGATAACCCGGGACCTTGCTTATCGCGCAGTAACCCTTCTTGCCAGACAGTCTCGCGAGTTCATTTCTGGTATTCTTCTCAAGTATTATGATTCCGAATGGCTGCGAAGGATCGCCTCCGTCAAAACTTACATCGGCAAAGACAGAACCCGCTGCTGTCGCTCTTACAAAAACATCCTTGATAAAACATGATTCATGCACTTCAAGCGACACTTCACGGTAGATACCGCCGTATGTCATGTAATCAATTACAAAACCGAAAGGAGGGATATTAAGAGACTCCCTGCTGTCTACGCGCACCTTAAGTTCATTGACGGAATCAATGTTAATGTAATCAGTAAGCTCATACGTAAATGCCGTATAACCGCAGCTGTGGGTTCCAAGGAGCATACCGTTAAGGTAGACAGTAGCCTCATGGGCAACACCTTCGAACTTAACGAATATACGCTTGCCCTCCCACTCCTTGGGGGCATCAAAATAACGGATATAGCCCGATACCTTCTGATAACATGATTCATCGAAGTAATGAAGCTCGGTAAGACTTACGCTGTGAGGCAGCCTGACCTGATCACCCTCAGGAAGAAGCTCGTAATCTCCGTTATAGATCCAGTTATCATTCAGATCGATCTTCATTGACGTTTCTCCTCTTGATCCTCATCTTCTGCGGAACGATGGATATCTTTGTTACACAGGAATGGCTGCTCATCTGCAAAGCTGATTTAACGGCATCTGCGACATCATCAGCATCGAGCCTGCACATGGGATCGTCATCAACAGTAAAATCTGCATTTCTATACAGATTGGTGTTGGTCATGTCAGGGCATATCTCGATGACCTTAACCCCGTGCTTACGCGCCTCTTCGAAAAGGCTCGCCGAGAAACTCGACAATCCGGACTTAACTGCACCGTAGGCAGCGCCGTAAGTATTCGTCTTATATGCGGTAACGGAAGAGATGTTGATGATAGTTCCTCTTCCCTCTCTCTTGAAGTTTGGCAGGAAATATCCCGTGAGGATCATGGGAGCTTCGAGATTGGTCCTTACCATCTGTTTGATCTGCTCAAGTGTAAGATTCTCATGAAGTCCGTAGAATCCGACACCGGCGCAGTTAACGATTATCTCGGGTTTATCAATCTTCGATACGGAAGTCAGAAGCTTCGCCGTATCAGTAACATCACAGATGATCGTATTGAATCCGTAATCTGTATTCTTATCAAAATGTCTCGCTATACCATAGACTTCATATCCTTCAGATACGAGCATTCTGGCTATAGCCAATCCGATTCCGGAAGATGCTCCGGTTACAAGTGCAGTTCTTCTAGGGGTTGACATAGAGTTTGTTTCCACAGCCGGCATTCTCCAATCTGTTAACTATTATTCCCATCATCTTCTCGCGAAGATCCTTAGGATAGACGCAATACCCCTCTTCTCGATCAAACGGGAACAGTACAGCCGAAGAACCGGGACATGCTCTCCGAAGATTATGAAGATAGTCCGATGATATCCGGAATGTGCCGACACTGATATCTCTGACGCTCTTAAGATCTATGTCATTGATGATCTTATCGGCAAATCTATTGTAGCATAACTCGTAGTCTTTTATGTAGATAAGAGGGTCGAAGCAAAGCCTTACATTCGCTCCCGAATTAAGCGCATTATTTACTGTTCTGATCCTCACATCAAGTGAAGGAGTCTTCTTCTCATACCGTCTGATTACTTCATCCGGAGACAAGGTAAAAGCATAGATTATATTATCCGCTGACTTCACTTCACAAATCGCGGATTTGGTCCTTAACTCAAGTGTGAGATCAGGATGCGAAGAAGCAAAATCCTCCCACTTACTCTGCCATGATGAGATCCCGGACAATGCTCCGAGGTCGGTATCAAACGAAGCGCATAAATACAAAGGACCGTCCTTAAGATACTTCTCGCATTCTTCAAAGTAATCTTCGATATTTACAAAGATGACAACATTGGAAGTTCCGTACATGCCCTTAAGAAAGCAGTAGTCGCATGAAAAAACACAGTTCATGGCAGATTCGGCATAATAGAACTTACCCATACCAAAATCCTGACATACAGGTGCCGCATCAAATATCTTCCTGCCGTCATTTACAGCGAGTATCAAACTCTTCGATTCGTTCTGGAGTGCGGAATCCTGAGAGGGCCTGTTAAACACATCCTTATAGTGCCTAATGCTAATCTTGGTACTATCGGAAAAATGCGACAGTATCCTCGAAGTCTCCTCGTAAGACCTCGCACGCTCCTCAATGTAAATGTGTGAGAATGCCGCGCACACGGGTAATTACCTCCTTGCCGGATGCTCTTGAAGACACTTCATCTATGCCCGCCTCAGCGAAAAGCTTTCTTCCGTCAATTCCAAGACTTGAAGCGTATCTTATAAGCTCGTCAATATGAACTCTCATGGATGTTGAAGCGTAAAGCCTCTCATAAAGATCATCATTACTTATCGAAGCTTCCTTCCCGGTTCCTTCACGGACTGAACTTATTATTCTTTTGATTTCAGGAAGATGCGACTTGATAAGGTCATTAACATATTCCGTGGTTATGCCGTTAACATCGCCGCTGTCGCTTACAACCTTAAGAAATATCATCCGGTCAGGACTTATAAGCTTGCTTAAAGCCTGATATATGGCGGATGCTTCCATCTCATATAAGACGCCGGGATCAGGATCAGTCTTAACTTCGTCGACTGTTACCAAAGAAGCCTCGGGAACACCTGAAACACGGATAATATCGGGATAGAAATCTCTTCCGGTCGCTTCATCGGTAATCTTATTAACAATGAACAAACCGCTAAGATCACGGGCTCCGCAGGTTCCGATGTTGATTACGATGTCAGCCTTAAGATCATTACGGGTAAGCCCCATGGGAAACATCCTGCCACAAGCAAAAGCAGCATTAACTTTACCGATTCCGGTAAGTATTATCTCGAGGTCATCAGACACCATGTCGCGTAAACAGGAGACCTCACATTCGATAGCTGCCAATATATGAATCATAAGGAAATTATACAACAAAAAACCGGAACCACAGGTTCCGGTTATTAGTGGTTGCGGAGGCGGGACTCGAACCACACGACCTCCGGGTTATGAGCCCGGCAAGCTACCAACTGCTCCACTCCGCGATATTCAATCGTACACTTACTATGGTGCTCGTGACCGGACTTGAACCGGTACGGATTTTACTCCGACGGATTTTAAGTCCGTTGCGTCTGCCGATTCCGCCACACGAGCTAATCATCCGCAAGTGCTTAGTGATAATATCATCGGAAATAAGCTGTGTCAAGTTAGTTTCTGTTTGGTTACACACAGAAGCTACATGTTGAAAATGAAATAATAATAAATATAATTTTTATATATTAAGTTCAATAGAACGAAGCTTAAGAGGTTGAATAATGATTATTGATCCTGAGAATCAGAACAATCAGAACGACGGTGTCGGACCTGAACCCGATGAGTTTGTAGATTCATCATTCATGGTTTCATTCAAGAATAAAGAAGACTCATCCGTATCTGATGCCATTAGAGAAAGCGAGAACACTTCCGGTACAGATCCGATTGATGAGTTCGATGAATTCGAGAATTTCAATTACGATTCATCCAAATCCGCTTTCAAGCCGCTCGATAAACCCGTGGAAGTTGCACCTGAGCCTCCCAAGGCTTCTGAGAAGAGCGACTTCGAACAGGTTGCTTCTGCAGGCGATCCCGCTTTCACTGATCCTGCGTTCACTGACGGCAATATCGATTTCAAGGAATTCACCGGCATAGATAACAATGTCAATCCCGGTGACAATAAGCTTTTCGAAGCGGGACAGGATCTTGATTTTGCTTCTTCCTCCTCTTCCAACAGCACATTTGCAGGCATGACTGATGATGAATTCGATCTTGATGAGGAAGCACTCTCAATAAATCCCTTCAAGCCGAAGAACGCAGACAGAATTCCGCCTGCACCTTCTAAGCCGAAGACTGAGCCCGCAAAGGCTGAGCCTAAGCCTGAAGTTAAGGATAACGAAGCTGCCAACATCAAAACTTACGGTAAGGTCTCAAGCGGCGTAGATGCATTTAAGAAGCCCGCAGCGGCTCCTGCTCCCAAGGCCCCCGAGAAGAAGGCTAATGTTCCGGGCTCCGTTAATGCAAACGCATTAAGACAGGATCATGTTCCGAGCATTATGAAGTCTTCTGACAGTAAGAGATCACCTTTCGTTGTCGATAAGTCTGTAGCTGAAGATAATGTCAAGGAAGAAGATTCCAAGAAGTCGCCTTTCGTTGTTGAGACAACAACAGAGCCCAAGGCAGCTCCTGCCCCCGCTCCCGTTAAGGCACCTGTTAGACCTCAGCCCACTTCCAATGCTGCTAAGGTCATGAAGAACGACAGTAAGCCCGAAGCACCTAAGGCTACTCCTGCACCTAAGGCTGCTCCTGCTCCTAAGGCAGCAAGTGAGAGCAATGCTTCCGAGAATCCCTTTGTAAGTCCCGCGAAGAATGCTCCTAAGTCTAATGTCAGACCTGCAGCATCCACTTCCATCCCCAACGAGAAGGAAGCTGCTTCAAGGCCCGGTACTTCACATCACACAGCACCTTCCAAGCCCGAGCATACTGCAAAGACTGAGCACAGTTCCAAGATTGATCCTGTTACACAGGTAAGCAAGACAAAGCATAAGTCCAAGAGCGAGAAGAAGGTCAAAGAACCCGGCAAGGGCGGCATCATTGCTCTTATCGGAGTTCTTGCAGCTATATTCGTAGTTCTCTGGGTAATGGATAATTACCAGCAGTGGTTTGGCAAGACCGACAACAATACAACAAGAGCAACTCAGGTTACAGCAGTAACGACAGTCAACGAAGAGACAGAAGCTACTGTTTCCGAAGAAACAGCTGCTGCAGCTGCAACAGAAGCTACAACAGAGACAGCTCCTGTTGAGACAACTGAAGCGACCGAGACAGTTGAGACAACTTCTGCCGAGACTTCTGAAGAGACGACAGAAGCTACTACAGAAGAAACAACGGAAGAATCAACAACTGCTACAACTACAGAAGAAGAGACAACAGCTACCACAACACGTTCCTCTTCCAACACTCCTGTAAGCTGCAGCTACGATATTGCTAATCCCCGCGTTACTTCTGACGGTTTCGTATTTGATTTTGCTATTACAAATAACGGAGATAACCTAAATGTAAGCAGACTTAATGAGATAACGATCTCATTCGACACATCTTCAACGATCACATCGCTTACATCTGATTATTTCACGTTCACATCTGACGGCAACAACTCCTTCACAGGTACGCCGAGATCAGGTTCACTTCCTGCCGGAGAGACAACAAACATCACTATCACCGGTACTACAGAGAACCACGTACGGCACTTCTACATTAACACATATCACTTCGACTGGAACTAAGCTGAGCAGCAGCTTCGCTTAATACAAAAACAAAGGACTGTCAGTTGACAGTCCTTTTCTTATCTTAGGAATAACACTCCGAGCGGACATACGTAGACGCTAAGACGTCGAGTACGTAGCGAGGAATTTATTTACGAAGACTTTGCAAAATTCTTATCAGTAATAATTCGTGCGAATACAAGACCCAGGGGCAACGAAGCAATGATCATTATTGCTTTCCAAAGCCATACGCCTCCCTGATCAAAGTCACCGGATGACAGAAAATGAATTCCTTTATAAAGGAACATACCGGGAACCATTATTACTATCGACGGAACGGTCAGTGTGATTCTGGGATAAATACCAACGATACCCTTGATCGCAGATGCCATTATTCCGGAAAGGAATGCTCCGACAAAGGCAGCTATGCCTACCTTTAAGCCAAAATCAGTAAGAAGAAGTCTCAGGAAGTTTGCGATCATTCCCATGAGTCCTGCCGTCAGCGCCATCTTCGGCGTACTGTTGAAGAGCATAGAGAATCCGAATACACCAACGAAGCTCATAACAAGACGAAGTGCCATCTTAACAGGCATATCAAGTTCGTATACAGGGAAATCGACAGGCGAATAATTAAGAAGTGACGCAGTAAAAGCGCAGGTAAGCGCGGCGACACAGACAACCATCAGCGAGTAGACTATCCTCTCTATTCCGGACTTAAGATCTAACTTGGCAATATCGATTCCTCCCGTGATCAGAGGGAAACCCGGAACGATAAACAGGATCGAACAGATGTACCCCGCCCTGTAATCCGCAGGAACATGCAAAGCCGCGGAAACAGCCTTAATAAGAACTATATAGGTAAAGCATGATGTAAGCACCGCAGCACTTACATTAGCAAATAGTGTGTAGCTGTGGTTAAGAAGAAGCTTACGTACGAGGAAACCCGCGGCAGCTGCGGCAAAGGTACATAGTATCTCTATCCAGCCTGCACCGAGAAGAAATGCGAATGCTCCGCATGCAGCTCCTGACGCAAGACACAGCTGCCAGACAGCATAGTTACCTCCGCTCTTGTCTATCGTATCGAGCATGTTATGGAAGCTGTCGATCGAATACCTTCCTGCCCTCTCCGTAAAACCATCGCAGAACATCTCAAGGTAATTAAGCTTCGATGTATTAACTCCTGTGGTTCTGTTCGATAAGGCATTTGTACACGATTCATTGCCCTGAATGCAGGTATAGGATATCGACTTGATTCCGATATCCGCATTACATGTAACCTTAAGGGCTCTCGATATCTTATTCATGGCAGCCCGGACACGATAGGCACCGGCACCTGAAGCCAGGAGAAGCAGTCCGATACGTCCGATCAGACTGGCCTTCTCAGTAAGAGACGAATCAACTGCAGGAGTATCACTGTCTTCGTGCGTCAGGTCATGCCACATAACGGGCATATGCTGCTGTCTAAGTTTACTCATTTCTGCCTCCGGGAGTAAGATCGGCAAAAGCGCCATCATTGCCGACGATAAGCTTCACGTTATCCTTGCCTACGTCAAGGATTCCAGCCTTAAGCTCACCCTCGATCTCTTCTTCGTCGGGAAGGGTTATTACGCATCTTCCGGGTTTAACCGTTGTTATGAGCGGTATGTGACCCGCAAGAATACAGATATCTCCGTCAGCGCCTCTCAGCAGAAGCGATATGACGTCACCGTTAAATATCTCGCCGTCAGGAGACAGTACAGAAAGCTTATAAGTCGTCATGCCTGCTCCTGCTTCTCACGTTCAGCCTTGGCAACTGCTTCTTCTATCGTTCCTACGAACAGGAATGCAGACTCGGGAAGATCATCATGCTTGCCTTCGATGATTTCCTTGAAGCCCTTGATAGTCTCATACAAAGGTACATATGTACCTTCGATACCCGTAAACTTCTCGGATACATGGAAAGGCTGGGACAGGAATCTCTGAATCTTTCTTGCACGCTCAACAAGGAGCTTATCCTCGTCAGAGAGCTCGTCGAGACCCATGATGGCAATGATATCCATAAGCTCGGTATACCTCTGAATGATCCTCTGAACTTCCTTAGCCGTCTCGTAGTGCTCGATTCCTACAATCTCAGGTGAAAGTATTCTTGATGTCGACTCAAGAGGGTCAACAGCAGGGTAGATACCCTGGGATGCTATTGTTCTCGACAGAACCGTTGTAGCATCAAGATGCGCAAAAGTAGTTGCAGGAGCGGGGTCCGTAAGGTCATCCGCAGGTACGTATACAGCCTGAACTGATGTGATGGAGCCTTTCGTTGTGGACGTGATCCTCTCCTGGAGCGCACCCATCTCATTTGCAAGCGTAGGCTGATATCCTACGGCAGAAGGCATACGGCCGAGAAGCGCCGATACCTCTGAACCAGCCTGTGTGAATCTGAAGATATTGTCGATGAACAGAAGAACGTCCTGATTCTCCTCATCTCTGAAATACTCAGCCATCGTAAGACCTGAGAGAGCTACTCTCATTCTTGCTCCCGGCGGCTCATTCATCTGACCGTACACGAGCGCAGTCTTCTCGAGAACTCCGGACTCCTTCATCTCGTTATAAAGGTCGTTTCCTTCACGGGTTCTCTCTCCTACACCTGTAAATACGGAAAGACCGCCGTGCTCCTTCGCGATGTTATTGATAAGCTCCATGATAAGAACTGTCTTACCTACACCGGCACCGCCGAAAAGTCCGATCTTACCGCCCTTGGAATACGGGCACAGGAGGTCGATGACCTTGATACCCGTCTCGAGTATCTGCTTGTTCGAAGAAAGGTTTGCAAAACTCGGTGCAGGCCTGTGGATATTCCATCTCTCAGAATTCTGAGGTGCAGGCTGCATATCAGTAGGCTCACCAAGAACGTTGAAGATCCTTCCGAGAGTCTCGCGACCTACGGGAACGCTTATGGGAGCACCGGTATCGATTACTTCCGTATCTCTCTTAAGGCCGTCGGTTGAAGCCATAGCGATGCATCTTGCGGTGCTGTCACCGATATGCTGTGCAACTTCTACGGTAAGCTTCCTCTGCCCGATATACATCTCAAGAGCATTATTGATAGGCGGAAGGCAGCCCTCGTTGAAATGCACATCGACGACAGGTCCCATTACCTGTGCTACAAGGCCTTTGTTAATCTCATTTGATGCCATGTTTCATCTCTCCTCACTTGCTGCCGGCACCGGCAACTATCTCTGTAATCTCCTGTGTTATCTTACTCTGCCTTACACGGTTATATTCCAAAGTAAGATTATCAATCATCTCTGTTGCATTCTTGGTGGCACTGTCCATTGCCATTCTTCTCGATGCCACCTCACAGGCAAAACTCTCTTTGACAAGAGAATAAAGAACGCCTGCAAAATACTGCGGAAGAATGTCCTCGAGAAGAACGAGGGGCTCCGGCTCATATATGCCTGCATTCGCACTTCTGCCCTCAAGTCTTGTAAGCGGAAGAATCCACTTAACATGAGGCTCCTGTGTAAGTATCGATACATACTTGTTGTAAACAATACCGACTCGGTCAATCCTGCCATCACGGAAGTCGTTAATACAGGACTTACTAGTCTCCATCGCGGTATCGAATGAATAATACTCCGATGAATCAAACTCCCTGACGTTATCCGGATCAAAATCAGACAATTCATCATCTGTATATCTGTCGAATGCCCTCTTACCGATAGGAACAATGTCCTTGACGCCCATGTCCCTTACCATCCTGAACACATTAGCATTGTATCCGCCGCAAAGACCTCTGTCTCCGGCAATGACGATGAGTCTCGTCGAATCCGTGATCTTCTGTTCAGGTTCTTCACTGAAGAATACCGACTTCTGGCATTCCTGACTTCTTGTAAGATCGTCAACTATCTCGGAAACAGCCTTCAGGTACTTTCTTCCCTGTAGCATGGCATCGGTAGCCTTACGCATCTTCGAGGACGCGACAAGACCCATCGCTCCTGTCAGATGGAGCGTCGAGTCAAAGCTCTTTATCCTCTTACGCAGTGCCTTAATATCCTTAGCCATTTTTATTCACTCTTAGTAAGTTTTGTAAGGATCTTCTTAAGAGTATCCTCATCCTCTTTGTCCCAGTTGCCGCTCTTAATTCGAAGTAGCCAGTCCTTGTATTCCATGTTAAGAAGGTCATAAAGTTCTGTCTCGAAAGAAGCGACCTTATCAACGGGAACGGAATTCAGATAACCGTTAATTACGGCATAGATGATCGCGACCTGAGCACCGACTTCTACGGGGCTGTTGCGATTCTGCTTCAATACCTGAACGATTCTCTCACCAAGATTCAGTCTTGCCTTCGTATCTGAATCGAGATCAGATCCGAACTGAGAGAACTCCTGAAGTTCTCTGAACTGTGAATACAGAAGCTTTAGCTCTCCTGAAACCTTCTTCATCGCCTTAAGCTGTGCGGATCCGCCGACTCGGCTTACTGAAATACCGGGGTTGATGGCAGGAATGATTCCGCTGTGGAACAGTTCTGTCTCAAGGAATATCTGTCCGTCGGTAATCGAGATTACATTAGTCGGGATATATGCGGAAACATCGCCTGCCTGCGTCTCTACGATAGGGAGCGCAGTGATTGACCCGCCGCCGAACTCGGGTGCAACGCATGCTGCACGCTCGAGAAGTCTCGAATGAAGATAGAATACGTCACCGGGATATGCTTCTCTTCCCGGAGGTCTTCTGATAAGAAGAGACAGGGCTCTGTAAGCAACAGCGTGTTTGGACAGGTCATCATACACGATGAGAACATCCTTGCCCTGCTCACGGAAATACTCGGCCATCGCGCATCCCGAATACGGAGCAATGTACTGAATAGGAGCACTCTCGGCTGCCGTAGCGGATACGACTATCGTATAGGACATGGCTCCCGCTCTTGTAAGGTCAGATACGAGCTGAACTACGGAAGATGCCTTCTGTCCGATTGCTACATAAACGCAGATAACGCCTGTATCCTTCTGATTAACGATGGTATCAAGTGCGATCTGTGTCTTTCCTGTCTGTCTGTCGCCGATAATGAGCTCTCGCTGACCGCGTCCGATCGGGATCATTGAATCGATAGCCTTGATTCCTGTCTGAAGAGGAACTGATACGCTCTTTCTCTCAATGATTCCGGGAGCCTCTGCTTCTACAGGCTTATATCCTGCATGAGGAACCGGTCCCTTGCCGTCGATGGGCTCGCCGAGAGGATTGACTACTCTTCCGAGGAATCCTTCGCCTACGGGAACTGATAATACCCTACCGGTCCTCTTTACCCTGGTTCCCTCTCTTATATCATCCGTATCGGAAAGTATGGCAACTGATACGATCTCATTCTCCAGATTCTGGGCAAGACCTACGCTTCCGTCTTCGAATTCAAGGAGCTCAGTCGACATGCAGTTACGGATGCCGTAAACACTCGCGATTCCGTCACCTACCATAACAACTGTGCCGACCTCACCCATGTCGATGCGGTTCTTGTAACTTCTTATCTGTTCTTTCAGTATGTTACTGATTTCTTCCGGCTTTCTGTTCATATCAGGATATCACTTCCTTTATATTCTTGAGATTCTTTCTGACACTTCCGTCAAAGTGCTTGCCGTCGACAGTTACGGATATACCGCCTATGAGTCCCTTATCGATGACATATTGAGGCTTAATGGTCTTGCCGGTAACTTTCGTAAGTTTTGCCGTAAGCCTTGCCTTCTGCTCATCGGTAAGCTCGACCGCACTTGTTATTACCGCATCGGCTATATGCATATAGTCTTCATACATCTTCCTGAACTCACTGATGGCAGAGAACAGAACATGCATGTCGCGGTGTTCGCATATTACATTGAGAAAAGAATAGACGTGGTCACAGACCTGACCTTCAAACACGCTTCTCAATGACTCGATCCTCTCCGACTTAGGAACAGACGGGTTGCTCAGATAATCTATGTACTCAGGATTCTCCTTAAACAAAGTATCAACAAGATCAATATCGGGGATGACCTTATCAGCTTCATCCGACTCAAGCATCAGGGAGAAAAGAGCTATGGCATATTCCTTGTCGTTCCCGTTCATTACTGATCCTCCAGGTTATCGATGAAATCATCGATAAGATTCATGTGATCATCCATATTGATCTCACGGCCGAGTACCTGCTCGGACAAAGCCGTGGAGACATCTACTATCTCCTTCTTGATATATTCCTGGGCATCAGCCTTATCACGCTCCGCTTCGGACTTAGCCTTACGGATGATGGACTCGGCCTTCTCACGGGACTCGTAGAGCATTATCTCATTACGGCGGTCCGCCTTCTCGACGGCCTCCTTGATTATGGCCCCTGCTTCATCCTCGGCAGACTTCATTCTCGTCTCCCATGAAGACTTCAGCTCCATGGCATCGGCTTCAGCCTTGGACGCGCTGTCGTAACGGGAATCCACTTCCTCCTGCCTCTTGGCAATGACTTTCTTCACCGGCTCGAAAAGGAACTTCCTGAACAGAAGGAACAGAATGACAAGATTAAGAAGCGATATGATAATCTGCCAGATGTTTAACGAAATAACGTCAAGATTGTTCATGTTGATTATCCGATAGATTCAAGAAGAATATTTACGAGTCTTCCGGGCGCTACAAAGATAAGAAGGATAGCAATAACAAGAGCATAAAGACCGGTAGTCTCAGCGATAGCACATCCCATGAGCATTGTCGTGGTTACCGCACTTCTTGATTCTGGCTGTCTTCCGATCGCTTCACAGGCAGCAGCTACCGCATTACCTTCACCGATACCAGGTCCGATACCTGCGATCATCGCACATCCTGCTCCGAGAGCGCATCCTCCCAGAATAATACCGATTGCCAATTCCAACATTTTCAAACACCTCCGTTTGTATTCTCGATAACTTGTTGTTTTTTCTTAGCTTCCTTTATCCGCTTGCGTTTGAAGTATTCATCCTCAGGGAAACCGCCTGAAACATAAAGCATGGTCAGCATAGCGAAGATGAATGCCTGTAAGGCTCCGCTAAACAGATCGAAATAAATGGACAATATCGCCGGAAGTCCAACCCTTAAGTACGGGAAACCGCCAAGGTAGCCGGGAAGGAATCCGAATATCATCTTAGATACATTAGTAAGAAGATTAGCTATGAGTATTGAAATGATGGAGCCCGACAGGACGTTGCCGTAATGACGGAATGCCATCGATATAGGTGTCGCAACCTCACTTATGATGTTCAAAGGCGCGAGGAAAGGCACCGGATCACCGAAGCTCTTGATATATATGAGGGGACCAGCCTTACACTTATAGTAAGTAATAAGTATGAAGGTCAGAAGAGCCCACCCGCCGGTGACATTGATGTCAGATGTCGGCGGGAAAAGTCCAATCAGAGTAAGAAGAGATGAACAGGCCGAGAGGCCGAGCATCGCAGCTATGAACGGCCCGAATCCCATGAAGAACTCTCCCATGTTGGTCTTAACGAGATTATCAACCGTGTTAACTATCCATTCAGCAATTATCTGTCTTCTGGACATATTCTTAGTCTTGAGACCGTGAGTCAGGAACAGGCAGAAGAAGAACAAAGACAGAATTACGAGCCATGAGTTGACCTGAGACTCGGTAATCGGAAGTCCGCCCAGCGGAAGATCTATCGTGAAGAATATATGAGCACCTGAAATATCGATGCCTTCGGATGCGGGTACGTAAAGAACCTTGATGAGAATGCCCGCTATAAGAGGAATGATGGACAAGATAAGCAGTAATACGGTCATACTTCAGGTTCCTCCTGAATGCCCTTCTTCTTTGACACCATGGCACTCATATAGACGGCAGCCGTCGGCATAATCAAAGAGATTACGGCGGCAAGAAGATTAAACCAGTCAAGTACGGCCGCCAGTATCAGCACGAGTGCAAGAAGGAAGAATCTCATTGTATGAGAGAAAGTAACCGTTGCCTTCGCGTCCTTCTCGTCCTTATCAAGAGCTTTCTGAAGGCCGAGCCCCATAAGGAAGAAATTGAGGATACCGACACCGGCACCCAGAAGATTACCAAACAGGACGTGAAGGTCCCATCTTCCGATGATAAGAAAGACTGCTTCCATAAGTGCACTCATGATAAGCGTCGCGAGTGCGATGTAAGAAGTCATATGCTTGATTGTCGGATCGATATTCTTCAAATTCTTTCTCCTTAAACTGCACCTATGCTACTACATTATTGACCGTTAGTCAATTTTTTCTTTTGTAAAATCTGACATTGAATGTGACGCCTGCTTCAGACATTATCTCATCTTCTTCACGATCAAGCTCCCACTTTGGATCTTCATCGAGATTCGGGAAGTAAGCATCGGCAGTATATTCCTTATGGATATAAGTGATTATTGCCTCATCACAAAGATCGAGCATTGACTTATATACAGTCTCTCCGCCTATGAGGAATATCTTCTCATCGGTATGTGAAGCGATATATTCCTGAAGCTCTTCCCTGTCATGAAGGATGACTGCGCCTTCCTTCTCAAAGTCCTTGTTTCTTGTAAGGATGATGTTGACTCTCTTGGGCAGAAGCCTTTCGCCCGGGAAAGTGAGCAGCGTCTTTCTTCCGAACACTACTGTGTTGCCCGCAGTATACTTACGGAAAACTCCCTTCTGATCCTCAGGAAGAGAGATGAGAAGGTCACCCTTATATCCTATGCCCCAGTTCTGATCTACAGCTGCAATTGCTGTCATGCTCATATACTCAACACCTCCGCGAAGTATCCTGATGAGGATACGGATTCATTCTTTGAAGTAAGATGTGCCGTGTCGCCGAAGACCTGCACACGGAACGAAGCTGTTCCCTCTTCACGCTCTTCAGAGCCTATTATGGTAACCGAAGAGGGCGCCATGAAGAAGTTCTGCCACAGACACGTAGGTGCAACACCTGTCATGTGTCCCGTAAGCAAAGCGGTAACTCCGAAGTGGCAGAACATAACTATAGTCTTGTCATTGTGGGACGTTACTTCATAAGTGCCGTCACTACGCCTTACGTAGCCGTACCCATTAAGAAGCTCATCGAAAGCGGACGTCACGGCTTCGTATTCCGCGCGAATATTGCCGGACCTCATAAGATCCGTATCGTACCATCTGTCCTTATCGTGAAGATCCTTGTTGCCGCTAAAATAAGACGGCATATGGTCCCAGCACATGCAGGGCTCATTCGTATCAGGATACTTAAGGTCATAATAGAATTCCTTAAGCCATGGAAGAACTGAAGCTTCGTGGTTAAGTCCGAGTTCAGCTCTTCTGTCGAGAGATACCTTGGCCGTATCCTTTGCTCGTCCCAGCGGGGACATATAGAAGTCGTCGACGTTCCATTTTGACACTCTGTCCGCGAGAAGCGAAGCCTCCTCCCACCCTCTCGGTGTAAGAGAATCGATCGTATAATCCGGTTCACAATGTCTTACAAATACTATCCTCATCAGACGGCTACCGGTATCCCCTTTACTTTCTCACCGTACTGATAATTCTCAAGACGGATGTTGTCCGTGGTGAACTGATAGAAGTCCGTTATTCCCTCATCAATCACAAGCTTTGGTGCCGGGAACGCGGGTCTCTCAATTACCTCCTTAACGATCGGAACATGTCTGTCGTAAACATGTGCATCAGCGATAACATGTACAAGCTCGCCGACTTCAAAGCCCGTGCATCTCGCGAAAAGATGAACGAGAACTGCATACTGGCATACATTCCAGCCGTTAGCGACGAGCATGTCGTTACTTCTCTGATTAAGGATCGCATTGAGCTTGTTGCCCGTTACGTTGAATGTCATTGAATAAGCGCAGGGATAAAGGTTCATCTCGGAAAGATCCTGATGAACATAAATATTAGTCATGATTCGCCTGCTGCTGGGATTGTTCTTAAGGTCAAAGAGGACACGGTCGACCTGATCCATGTCGCCTTCCTTATAGTGATGCTTAACACCTAACTGATAACCGTACGCCTTGCCGATCGAGCCGTTCTCATCAGCCCATGCATCCCAGATATGAGTTCCTAAGTCCTTTACGTTATTGGATTTCTTCTGCCATATCCAGAGAATCTCATCAACAGCGCCCTTGAAATTGATATAGCGCTGCGTAAGCATCGGGAACTCTTTGCTCAAATCATAGCGGTTAACAACACCGAACTTCTTAAAAGTATATGCAGGAGAACCGTCTTCCCAGTGAGGTCTTACCTTCTCATTCTCGGTGGTATACCCTGAATTCAGGATATCCTTAATATTCTGATCGAATATCTCATCTGCCATACTCATAGACAGTTCCTCCGTGCTTTGCAAAAGTACCATATTATAATAGCATAAAAAAGATCCGCGTTTGAATGTAACCCGTCTGAAACTAATTCGAACTTTTATTTCTAATCCCCTTGCATTAAAACAAAACTTGTAATAATATTATTTAGCTGTCTAAAGCTCAGCTCGGAAAATAACGGGGTGTGGCTCAGGTGGTAGAGTGCTTGCTTCGGGAGCAAGAGGCCGTGGGTTCGAGTCCCGCCACTCCGACCAGGATTTCCGAACAGGCTATTGACAGTTATATCGGGGTGTAGCTCAGGTGGCTAGAGTGCTTGCTTAGGGAGCAAGAGGTCGTGGGTTCAAGTCCCGTCACTCCGACCAGAAAGCCTTGAGAGTTGTTCTCAAGGCTTTTTCATTTATTAGAACTATGGCAGTTAACAAAGGACATTCAACGGATTTTGGCAGAGGTAGTGTAGCCGGTCATGTAATAAGGCAGGCCCTTCCCCTCATGCTCTCTTCTTTTGTCCAGCTGCTTTACAACATCGTAGACAGAATTTACATAGGACACATTCCCGGAGAAGGTCAGGATGCACTGACAGGTTTGGGGCTCACCTTTCCCATAGTTTCCGTGATACTTGCGTTTACCATGCTTTTCGGGCAGGGCGGCGCACCCGTGTTCTCCATCGCCATGGGCTCCGGTAACGAGAAGAAAGCCGGCAAGGTTCTCGGCAACTCATTCACGATGCTTATAACAGGAAGCGCGGTACTGACTGCGATCCTTTACTTCTTCATGAAGCCGCTTCTGTTCTGGATAGGTGCAGATGCCGTTACCTACCCTTATGCACAGACCTATCTTCAGATCTACCTTATCGGAACATCCCTGACCATGATCTCGAACGGACTTAACTATTACATTAGTTCTCAGGGATTCGCCGTAAGGGCCATGGTTAACACACTTGTCGGCGCAGTACTTAACATAATCCTGGACCCGTTCTTCATATTCATACTAGACCTTAATATCAGAGGCGCCGCGATCGCAACGGTCATATCGCAGGCACTCTCGACTATACTCGTACTCTCTTTCCTTACGGGACAGAAGCCGAAGTTCAAGATAGAACTTCGCAACATGAAGCCGGAGCCCGCCATATGCTTCGAGATCTGCTCAGTCGGGTTTACGGGATTCATTATGCAGTTTACAAACAGCGCAGTTCTTACAGTCTGCACCCGCACCCTCTCCGAGTACGGAGGAACTTTATACATCGGCATAATGACGATAGTAAGTTCGGTAAGGGACATCATGAGCGTAGCAGTTCATGCCATTACTTCAGGTGCGCAGCCTGTCATGGGATTCAACTACGGTGCCGGCAAATACAACAGAGTCAAGCAGGGAATCAGACTGTCATTTCTGTTTGCATTCGTGTACACGGGACTCGCATGGCTCGTCGTAGTTATCTTCCCGAGGCTGTTCATAGGCATGTTCAGCGAAGACCCGGGACTCATCGAGGCTTCGGTGCCCGCCCTGCACCTGTACTTCATGGCGTACGTCTTCATGGCGTTCCAATTCTCGGGACAGTCGACATTCATGTCACTTGAGAAGAACGGAAGAGCCATATTCTTCTCGCTGTTCAGGAAAGTAATACTTGTTATCCCCCTTACCATCCTGCTCCCTCATTTCACGGAGCCTGCGGTAAACGGCGTATTTATGGCCGAGCCCGTCTCCAACGTGGTAGGAGGACTTGCAAGTTTCATGACGATGTACTTTACGGTCTACAGGAAATTAGACGAATCTTCTGATAGTAACCACTGATCCCATCGGCCAGTTAGCAGTGATGACTCCCATTCTCGAGTTGGAAGCGTGAACGCAGGTTCCGTTGCCGATATAAAGGCTTACGTGGTCAATATAACCGTCGCTGTTATAGTCGTGGCAAAGAACGTCGCCTACTGCAACATTCTCGGGTGATACCGCACTTCCTAAGACTGCAATCTCTGCAGCATTATGAGGAAGTCCGATACCGTAGTAATTAGCATAAACATAGGATACGAATCCGGAACAGTCAAATCCTGAAGGAGATGCTCCGCTGTATACGTAAGGAGTACCGACATACTGCAGACAGTAATTACCGAAGTCTGAGAAGCCAGACGGATCAACAGAAGGTGTTACATTCGTAACTGAAGGTGCCGGAGTCGCGGGTGCAGTATCAAGGCAAAGATCAGCCTTAACATAATATCCGTCGGATGTTCTGTACCAGCCGTTATCCGTGGATGCAGTAACTGTTATCGCATCACCTATGTTATAACCTGTAACCAGTGAATAATCAGTACCGGGACCGGATCTTACGTTGATTACGCATGAAGCATAGACTGTCGCATTGTAAGAAGTCTCAGTATATGAAGGTGCTGCAGGAACCGGTGTCGGTGTAGCCGTAGGCACAGGTGTCGCTGTAGGCATAGGAGTCGGTGTCGCTGTGGGAAGCGGCGTAGGAGTAGCCGTAGGCAGCGCGATCTCATCCTCGGATAGCAACGATGTAAGTATATATCCCTCAACATCATTATCTGTTCTTACCAAAGACCATTCGGAACCGTATGATACTCGGATCAGATCAGTTGAATACGTAACCTGCGAGATAATGTCGGATTCGGTATTGGGCTCCGACCTTAAGTTTGCTATGTCAACGCTGACCCAGTAATGATTACCGTCATAAGTGAACTCATCAGCATCAAAAGCGTCATCCTCACCTTCTTCAAGCGAGACTGTAATTGTCCTCGCATCAAGATCATCGGTATATCTTCCGGCTTCAGCCTGCAACTGTGAATTGGACACGATATAAGCCGACGGAACAAAGTCCACTGGTTCAGCTGTAGTGATCTCCATCTCGGGTGCCTGAAGAGACACATCATTAACTGCGCCGATGTCGTCGACGCTTAGTAGATTGAATGTAATAGCCATACCCGCGAGGAAGGCTACAGTTTTTCTGATCGTATAGTCCATATAATTATTATATCTTTTATCCAAAGACTTAACCCGCCGAATGAGCTTACGGCGGGTTATTGTAAAACAATTGAAATATAACTGTCAGTTTTTTGTATTACAGGAACTCAGAGAAATCATCCAGAGTCTGGGAATCACTGTCATTAGAAGAAGTTGACTCCTCCTTCTTCTTACGAAGCTCCTCTTCCTTCTTCCTGCGAACTTCCTCTTCTTTTGTGGCAGGCTTATTTTCAAACTCTTTCTTCTCGGGAGCCTTCTTAGCTGCTGAAGCCCCTTCCTTCTTAGCCTTGACCCATTCGAGGTATTCCTCATCCCTCTTAGCTTCGGCGGACTTGGTATCCTGAGGCTTCTGCTCAGGCTTATTCTCAGGCTCTTTCTTCTCGGGAGCTTTTGCTTCAGCTTCCTTCTTATCGTCAGCGGAATTCTCTTGCGCAGCTTTGGCTTCCTCATCCTTCTGCTTCATGAGCGCTTCCTTCTTCTTACGAAGAGCATCCTCTATCTTCTTCCTTGCCTCTTCTTCAGCCTTCTTCTGCTGAATCTCTTCTATCTTCTTCTGCTGAGCGAGCTTTCTCTCTTCTCTTGCCTTGGTCTTAGCTTCTTCCTCAGCCTGAACTGCTTCCTTCTCAGCAAGTTCCTTATCAATCTGCTCACGCTTCTCATCACTTATGGACTTCGAAGCAGCAACCTTCTTAAGTTCTGACAGGGACTCGGGTGCCATTACCTGCTTCTTGATAGCATCCATCTTCTTCTTGGACTCTTCAGAAGCACGGCGCTCGGCCTCTCCGACTTCAATACCGAGGGTCTTGAGATTCTCGATCTCTTCCTTAGTAGGTGCAGCAACTGCTGTCTGCGAAGGAGCAAGCGACTTTCTGATATCACCGCCCTTGATGGCAACATTCTCTACACCGGGATTACTGAAATCAGAGGCAGCTTCAAGTATGGACTTAATGTCCGGCGTCTTAATACCAGGCAGCACCTCATACTTCTTCTCTTCTCTATCCACTGTCAGCCCCCCAAGATAAATATTTTAATTAACAATACTATGATAGCAATCAATTCCAGCAAAGCAACAGCCTTAAGAAGCCACGAAGATTTCCTGGGCGGATTGGTATCTATCTTAACCTTAGTCTCCGGTGCAGCCGATTCGTTCTCGTTCTTCCTGACGGGAACGGCCCTCGCATGCTCACGTACACCTTCGGACTCACTGTCAGCCGCCGTCCCCTCAGGTGCGGGATTACCGGCGCAGTTTGCAATGATCTGCTTAGCCTTCTTGTACTCGGGTGCAAAATCATTCTGAAGGTCCCTGAATGTATCCTGGCTCCTGCCGAACTTATCTGCACTTTTGGGAAGCTTGCTCTTATCCGGCGCCTTTGTGCCGTCGAAAAGCAGTATTCCGAATGAAGCGTCGTCGCTATTATTGGAAGCGCCGACAATAAACTGCGAGAGTATATTCTCGATATCCTTCTCGGATTTCTCCCTGCCCTGCGCTGCCGTCTCTACCATCTGCGCAACAACAGGCTTAATGAGACCTGAATTCTCATCATATACGCTGTCCTGAACACCATCAGTCATGAGAGCAATACCGTGGATGTCATCCGTTGTGGTCTTGATAAGCCTCAGATAATCAGCCGCATGAGGAGCAGTAACGAAATATGTCGAAGATGCATTCGTACCGTTCTGAGGCATCGTGATCGGATGAACTCCGCTCTCTGAGACACATGCGATAAGACCGTCACCGATGTGTCCTATAAGAACTCTTCTGTCCTTAACGGCACAGAAAAGAAGTGTGCAGGATAATCTGTCGAGAGTATCGAGCTTATGCTGCTCCATGAGGTTGGCAAAGCCAACATGCACGGCAGCAATGATAAGTGATCTTACGGCTGCTTCCCTGTTCTCATAGTAAAGAGCATCAAAGTAATTGATGAGAAGCTCTGATACCGTATCACACGCGGACTTAGAACCGAATCTTGCATGAGTATACTGCTTGGATCCGGCACCGTCTGCTACTACTACAACGGAAACTCCGTCTCTTTGAACTGCTATGGAAGAGTCTTCGCAGGGAACTCCTCGTCCCTTGTGCTTCTGACCCATCATTGTTACGGCTGAAACTGTAATACCGGACATAGATTATTCTTCCATGAACTTAAAGAAATCATCAACATCTACAGACTCGCCTTCAGGCTCTGTTGAGATGTTATAAAGTGCATCGTCGCTCATACCTGAAGATACGACTGAAGAACTCGAAGAACCGAGGAACTCGAAGAGCTTGCCGAAGTCTCCGGACGATACTGAAATGGGCTCTTCCCTCTTAATAGAAACTCTCTTAAGGATGTCGAAGTCAACGGAATTGCCGACGCCGATATTGAAGATAACAAGCTTATCGTCCTTCTCGAGTTCGTTGCAGGCCTTAATCGCCATCTCCATGTTAGCCATGGCATTAGGCCCCTGCGGAGCACCGTCGGTAATGACTACGAGCCATGGCTGATAATACTTGATACCCTGCTCCTTGTATCCTTCCTTACGTGCGTTGAGAAGCTCGAGAGCCGTAAGAATTCCTTCTCCGATAGGAGTCATGGTTGTGGAAGCTTTGATCTCGGGGAGTCCGTTCTCGGAGATCTTACCGAAAGGCATAACAATCTCAACGGATGAGCCGAATGTGATAATTGCAATATCCGTAGCGGATCTTGTGTCATCATTAGCCTTGATAGAAGCGATAAAGTTATTCAGCCCCTGATTAAGCTGCTTAATGGGGTTTCCCATCATGGATCCCGAAGTATCGAGACAAAAACAAATAGGGAGTCTTCTCTTGGTGCTGCTTCCAAAATCAGAAGCATTGATCGTGTTCTCTGCCATGTCGTTTATCTCCTGTTCTTAAATAGACCGAGCAGACCTCCGTCATTCTTGTCACCCGGCTGTTCATTATCGTTCTTCTGCGTATTATCAGGTTTACTGAAATCACCTATGCCGCCCTTATATATTCTGTCAGAAAAAGCAGACTGTCCGGAACTAACGGAAGTACCCGCGCTCTCGTCCTTAGACAAAGGCTTGAACGGTGAGTTCGAAGACTTCGTTCCTTCAGGAGGAGCAAATCTCGGCTTGGAGATGGGATGCGGATCAGTAGCAACGTAATCCATCTTAGGGAATGCCTTATATGCCTCCTCGTCCTGGAAAGAACGGGATGAAAGTGCTTCCTTATATGTGATGACAGCCTCATACCATTCAACAGCCTCAAATCTCATTCCGTCATGGAATGTCTTATAGAGCATGGTCTTAAGCTGATCAGGAAGATATCTCCAGATGTAATTGTATCCGCCCTTGGGGATATACTCGTCAAGGGAACCGTCGAAAGTATAAGGGAAGTTCTTGCTTAAGATCTCCTCACGCAATGTCTCTGCACCGTTCCTTGTAGCATAAGGATGAAGTCCGCAGAAGAGAATCGAGAATACGAGCATCGCGATGGAATAATCCTCATCTCTTAATGATCTTAAGAATCCCGAGAAATTCTTGCCCCACAATCCGGGATCGGTAAATTCCTCAGTTCCTACAGGACAAGGGAGATTATCGACCTGAACACTGTCCATGTCGATAAGGTAGATCGAATTTGGCGAATAGATAAGCGCATTCTTCATCTGAATATCGCCTGCAACGATATCAAACATATGAAGATACAGATACTTCTCAAGAAGGTCTGCAAGTGTGGTAACGATATCTATTCTCTTACAGTCAGGAAGAGCATTAAGAAGCGCATCGGGTCCGTCAAAGATATTGCCGAGCGTCTTACCCTTACCTACTATCATCGTGTATCCGACAGGTACATTCTTATAGAAAAGAAGATTCTGAGGCCAGCAGATACCAAGTGAATTGATACCCATCTTTACCTGAGTCTGAAGCTTCTTCCATCTTAACGGAGTAATGATTCCCTTATGGTAGATCTTGGCTACAAGCTTGGGATCGTCCGTTGTAAATACCATTCCCTCAGCACCGGCACTGACTCTCTTCTCGAGTACGATTCTTCTGCCGTCCTCGGTAAGCACAGCATCGCCTATATTACAGTAAGCAGGCATATCAAGATACTTATCAACTGCAGCAAGAGGACTTATGGGCTGTTCAGGTAAATTCTTAAGGAGTTCATCAACTCCGTGATATATAACAGCATTTCCTTCCTGGTCAACTACGCAGATATCACCAAGGAAAACAGGCTTCTTCTCTCTGATTCTCTTAAGGAAAATACCTCCGTCAGCCATGACAACACAGCCGTCCTGAACAAGTGACATCTTGGCAAGGAACTCTCTGGTCTCATTAACCTGAACGGAATGAAGAAGTTTATCAGGAAGAAGCATCGTGCAGAAGTCACGCATAGCGTCGGACACCGCTGCAGTCTTGTCATCAGCCTGATGGATCACACAATAATGCAGAAGCTTAAATGCTCTGCTGACGTAAACGTCCTTCTGGCCTTTGGTAACAATGTCAAGAAATTCCGCCAGAATACGTGTCTTAGCGAAACGTCTGATAAATGAATAGTCGACAATGAGCGACTTGTAGTTTTCCAATACCTCAAGAGCCATATAATAATTTTATATTTAATTAATATTAAAGTAAATCATTTTTGGCGAAAATGTGGCAAATTTGTGTCAACATTTCACATTACTATTTATTCAATTCCCACAAGGCGCATCAGGAACTTGGCATTTGACTCATGAGAAAGACCGGAACGCAGTTTGTAATCGAAGATAACCTCGTCTCCCTCATACCTCTCACTGAAGTGGAAGAACACGATATTTCCGTCCTTACGTTCAACTGCGCGGTCGCACAAAGCGTAGTCATGAGTAGTCATGAAGCCTGAGATATACGGCTTGTTAAGTTTGTTAAGAAGTATCTCCGCACCGTCGGTTCTGTCCTGTGAATTGGTTCCTCTGAACACCTCATCGATGAGAAACAGCATCGGTGTGCCGTCATTAGACGCCTCAACAATCGATCCGATCCTTATAAGTTCCGCACGGAACGTACTCATGTTCTCCTCCAGGCTGTCGGCTATCCTCATGGATGTCATGATCTTCATGACTGAAGCCGATACCTTCGAGGCGGGCACTTTGGCACCGATATACGACAGTATGCACATGATTCCCACCGTACGGATGAGAGTAGTCTTACCGCTCATGTTAGAGCCCGTAATAAGCGCAGTCTTCGAATCAATTACAACGGAATTGGATACGGCTCTAGCGGGGTCAAGAAGCGGATGTGTCATATCCTCGCCCTCGAAGAAAGCTTTCCTGTCTTCAACTATAGAAGGGAAGCAGGAAACCTTAGATACAAGGCCGGGAACAGCCGTGCTCATAAGACTCTCGATAACTCCCAGACCATTGATACTTCTAAGAAGCTTGTCTCCGTGTTCCAAACTCCAGTTATAAAGCCTGTCTGCGCAGAAAATGTCATAAGGCATGACCGCATTCAGGATAAGTGCCATGATGGGCTGTTCCCTCAAGGAACAAAGCTTGCACGCACTCATGAGGGCGCTTATGTCGCTTCTTATGTTCTCATCAAGATAACCTGGAACAAAGAGCTCCTTCTTCCCATCAAAGATGCACTCAACCCTCTGATCTACAGCTTCGATCTGCTTAGATATAAGACCTGCCTTGAATATGTCGGTAAAGTCGTTTCTGGAAGAGACAAACCATATAATGAGGTTGATCAGTATTATGAGAAGAATTGACACCCTCGTAACCGCGGAATTCCCGAGGACGGCAAATACAACCGGCACGACCCACAGAAGCGGCATCAGCTTATACACTATCTTAAGCGCAGACGGCAACTTCTTCTTACCTGTGCAGAGCCTGATCAATGCTTCAGGAATTTTGTCCATTGAATAGAGAGCTCCGATGGATTCGTAATCCAGAAGGAATTCCGGATCGTCGGATAAGGAGCTTACAATCTTCTGATCACGATTTATGGAATCCCCGGTAAGTTCACTGAAATCAGTACACTTCAGCTTGTTGGCAAAAGCAGTTCTTCCGTATACAAAATGAGACGTATTGTAAAGCGCAAAAATGGAATGCGATCCGAATATATCAAGATCCGAGGAAAACGGATGGGTATTGCTTATAAACTCCGCCCCTTCGTCGGTAAGAAGTGAATAATCACCGTCAATTCTTGCAAGATACCTTGAAGCAGCATTTATCTTCTCAGCAAGAAGCTCCTCCATATGCTTTGATCTGCCGTGAATCACACACAGCACGATAAACGCAGCAAGTGAAACAAATGAAAGTACAAAAAGAATTATGCTGTAATGTCTGAATACTCCCGCTATTGCAAGGCCGGCAAAAGCGGCAAACAAAAGAAGTCTGATTAATGCAAAGTGGCTATTGATTCTGGATAATGATTCACGCGCCTCCTTCATTCCCGGAAGCAGGCCCTCATAGAAATCTCTCATTATTTACTCTTCGGTGACTTTGTCTTGGCCTTAGCGGCGGTTCCTGACTTCGATGAAGTCTTCCTCTTCTTCCCGGCATCAGATCTCTTCTTCCTCTTGGGAATAGCCTGATCAAGGACATCACCAATCGAATCATGTATTGTAAGCATCGCAGAAAGGTCAAGATAAGTGGACGACTTATTGATGATTACCATTCTGTCATGCTTGATAAACTGCGAGAAAGTAGCTGCGGGATAAACAGTCAAAGATGTACCGCCGATGATAAGCAGATCGCACTTCTTAAGAGCCTTAATCGCCGCATCAACAGGTTCATGGTCAAGGTTCTCCTCATAAAGCGTAATGCCCGGGCGTACAATACCGCCGCATCTGTCACAATGAGGAACTCCTTCATGATCCAGAATGTAATTAAGTCTGAACTTCTTACCGCAGTCCATGCAGTAATTTCTGAATACGGAACCGTGAAGTTCAATGGTACACTTGGACCCTGCATCCTGGTGAAGCTTATCAATATTCTGCGTAATGATGGCCAGAAGCTTGCCCTGTCTCTCAAGTCTTACGAGAGCCTTATGCGCCTTATTCGGCTTAGCATCAGGATACAGAAGCTTCCTTCTGTAGAAGTCGTAAAACTCCTCTGGGTGCTCGACAAAGAACGAATGTGAGATGATATCGACCGGTCTGTAATTAAGACCGCTCTCCTGATTATAGATACCGTCGCCGCTTCTGAAGTCGGGAATACCGCTCTCAGTCGACACACCGGCACCGCCCAAGAAAACTATTCTCTTGGAATTCTCGATGAGTTCCCTTAACTGGGCTATCTTAGCCTCTCTGGCCCCTTCGTACCTGTCTAACCTTGTTTCCACTTATACGCCTTACTTATCAATCAGAGAATACTGGTATCAATATCTACATGATCGGGGATTCCGTCACCGTCTATATCAACGTCGTGGTGACCAGCAGTACCGAACATCTCCTTGCCGAGTACTCTCTTCTCATTTCTCTCATTCTCAACGATATTACTGAGAGCCGTCTTAACGCGCTCCGAATCCTTGACACTCTTGATCTCGAGATTAGGCATCGTCTGATCAGCCGTCTTAAGGACTACAGTTCCGACACCGAAGATCTTCTGCCAGAGACTCCTCTTAAGTCTGATATCAAGAACTCTGTAAAGGAGGATCTCATCTGCTGTTGTATTGAACAGCCCCCTCTTAAGATAGAACTTATTGCTGTCAAAACTGTATCTTGTGAAAGATATTGGCAAACCGAGATATCTTCTTCTGTCATGCCAAAGGATGGGTTCTTCCTTAACATATTCCGATAATCTGTCTGTCTTTGCCATCAAAGTGCCTCCACAGTTTTTTATGATTATATATTTTTTTTGCGAATAGTACCACCGCTTTACCAATAAATACCAAATCGTAAAACTATTGTTATATTGGTTCCTGCTCCTCGGTCTGGTCTGAAGTGACTACTGCATTCACATATGAATCAAGCACCAGCGTAGCATCAAAAAGCCTGGAATAATCGTAATTCTCAAGCGTATATTCACTAATTACAGACCTGTCGTAATACAGATAATTATCGCCATAAATGTGATACGGATTATAACCCATACCGAAGAATATCCTGAATCCGTTGCTCTTAAGGTATTCGGCTCTCGGATCGGTTCCGTATATGTAATTGCCGCCGGGATATACGATGATATGGACATCGCCGATCAATGTCTCGATCTGATCCATCCACTTCTCGGTATCCGCTACTATGGTATCCATATCGGCTTCATAAGCATTGATATTGCCGTAAGTGGATGATGCGAACTTCCAGCCTGTGTCGAGAAGAACACTTACAATCTCGGATACGGTCTGGCGGTTGTTCTCAATCTCGCTGTCGGTAAATTCGACATTGGGGCGGCCGATGCTCTCTAAGGCAGCAGTTCTGTCATCAGCTTCGTCACGGCTTATGACATAACCGAATACGGACTCGTATCCGCATATGGAGATAACGCCTTTCGCGCCGTCGTAAGAGAAGTCCGGATGCTCTTCAACAAAAGCATCAAGTATGCCGATAGCCTCAAGATTCCTTCCGGACACCAAAGTTCCGTCAGGAGCGACATACTGTCCCACAACGTGATCCTGCTCGTCGAGCGAGAGCTGTGTGCAAAGTCCGTAGTTATAGGTGGACGCCACGTTATAATCAAATGTCTCAAGCACGATGATCAAAGGCTTCTTGCCGACAGGAACGGTGAGATTGACTTCGGTTATGAAAGATTCCTCGCTCATGTCTGCCATAGTCTCGGCATCGACGAGAACGTAGTCATTCTCATAAAGTTCATTAAGCATTCTCGTGAACTCGTCAGTCGTCAGATAAAGTCCGGTATTGGAAGCACCTCTCGATACATCGGCGATAAGCTGACGGACACAGATAACCTCGACAGTACCGGTGTATTCCATAACTTCGGTAGTATGCGAGGTAGCTTCAAGAAGATCGGCGTTGATACGGTTATCATCAGGGAAGATTACCGCGAGATCGGAAAGCAGCGCTTCCGCAGAGAAATACCGCATGCGCTCAAGCATGTGCTCACCCTCGGTAAGCATAGGCTCGTACATGATCTCCTTGATCTCTGTAAGGCGCGAAGATGAGTAATCATAAACAAATCCCGTGTACTGATCGCATACGGTTACATATATCTGAACGGAAGAAATGTAATCACCCTGGTTAAACGCGGCTTCGGCTGCCTGTACATCACCTCTCGCCTGCTCAATCGTCTCAACTTCATACAGAAGAGGCGTCGTGGTTGCAGCGACGTTGCTCACATCGTTCAGCGTCTCGAAGATAAATATCAGATCCGGCTTCTCTATGGTGCCCAGCAAAAACTCGGTAGCAAGATCGTTAAGCCACACGGACAATCTTGAAGATGTCAGTTCCTGCATCTCATTCATGAATCTGATATCCGCAGTCGTGGGAATATAACGGGAGCTTCGCATCTGATCTTCTATGGCAAGAAGTCTCGTATTGACGATCTCCTCCATCTGCCCCATCTGCTCTCGTCTGATGCCAAGTTCCGTATTATCGTCATCAGCCGCGACAACATCATCATGAACCGCGCGGTAAAGCATCAAAGCATCGGCATAGCGGCCCTCATCTATCGCAGTCTCAAAGTCCGGAACGACTCCTGCCTCTATCTCCATCGACTGGTTAAGCCAGAACAGAACGGCAACCATGGAAGCTATCGCAACCATACAGGCTACGGCTGCGATAATATGACCCGTACCCTTTACGGATTTCTTCTCATAGTTATCGAAGATATTATCTTCTACGCGTCTCACCCTAAGTCTTCTATCCCGATCTGCCTGTTCTCAAAAGATTCCTGCTTAATGTAATAACCGATAGCGGGGATGTTCCTGATCCTGTAGTATTCCGGATCATTAAGCCCGGAATCAGCAAGCATGCAGATGCTCGAGAGACTGGAGCCCTTCTTGCTTATAAGAAGCTGCACGCCCTGAGTCGATCTCGTTGTCTTAAGAGGGATCATCGAGGACTTGAACACAACAGCCTTATCCTTATCGGACCTCGCGAAAAGATCGGGGTCCTCACCCTCGGGAACAAACAGGAACGATACAGCTTCGGACTTATCCGAGAAACCGTTGAGAAGCTTCTTCCTGTTCTGCTTCGTCTCATATGCCTCGACAGGGAACTGTGCAGCCTTGCCGTTCTTGAAGCCTATGATGAGCTTGCCCTTATAGTCCGTAGTCACGAGCATGAAGATTATCTTCTCATCGTCATCAAGACCGAGTTCATTCGTAAGGAACGAACCGAAGTCAGAGACCTTATTGTCCGTGAACTCATACGTCTTACCCTTATAGACATTGCACTTATCGGAGAAGAACAGAAGATCACTCTTGTTCATCGCCTCTGTCGTAAGGAATATCTCATCGTCATCCTTGATCTTGATCTCATCCTGACGCTTAAGAGCATTGGCAGTAAACTTCTTAAGATAGCCGTGTCTTGTAAGCATCAAAGTTACGGGGTAATCAGGGATGGACTGATCTGGAACATATGTCTCCACATGCTCTGCCATAATAAGCTCAGTCTTCCTCTCCTTACCGTATTTGTCAGATACTTCCTTAAGCTTCTTGGAAATAAGAGTATTAATACGGTTTGGCTTGCCCAGGATATCCTCAATCTCGGCGATGTCCTTCTCGAGATTCGCCTTATCAGCCGTACGGTTAAGGATGTACTGCTTATTGATATTACGGAGTTTGATCTCGGCAACGTATTCCGCCTGGATCTTATCGATATCGAATCCTCGCATGAGGTTCGGAACTACATCCTCCTCGAGCTCGGTATTCCTGATGATCGCAATCGCATTGTCTATATCAAGGAGGATCTTCTCAAGACCTTCGAGAAGATGCAGTCTCGACTTCTTCTTATCAAGTTCGAATGCAAGTTCCCTTGATACGCACTGGCGTCTCCAGTTGAGCCACTCGCTTATGATCTCCTTTACTCCCATTACGCGGGGTGAACCGTTGATGAGTATGTTGAAGTTACATGAGAACGTATCCTGAAGCTTGGTGAATCTGAAGAGCTTCTTCATGAGCTCCTCGTGATTCGTTCCTCTCTTGCAGTCGATGGTTATCTTAAGGCCGTCGAGGTCAGTCTCATCTCTTACGTCGTTGATCTCCCTCACCTTACCGGCCTTTACGAGGTCTGCGATTCCGTCAATGATCGCTTCAGATGAAGTGGAATACGGAATCTCGGTAATCTCAATGAGGTTGTTCTTGGTATCGACAGTGTACTTGCTTCTGAGGGTAATGGATCCCTTACCTGTCTCGTATATCTCTGCCATCTGATCGCGATTATAAAGGATCTGTCCTCCCCCTGAGAAATCAGGAGCCGGCATGTATTCCAGTATGTCCGCATCCTTATCCTTAAGATAAGCTATCGTCGCTTCACATACTTCCTTCAGATTGAATGAAGAGATATTAGAAGCCATACCGACGGCAATACCCTGATTGCTGTTGACAAGAAGGCTCGGGAAGGTCGCAGGCAGAAGCACGGGCTCCTTCAAAGTGCCGTCATAGTTGTCCACCATGTCTACGGCATTCTTATCAATCCCGGCGAAAAGCTCTTCGCAGATTTTCTCAAGCTTTACCTCGGTATATCGGGGAGCAGCATAAGCCATGTCCCTGGAATATTGCTTACCGAAGTTACCCTTGGAATCAACATAAGGGTGCAGGAGCGACGCATTGCCTCTGGTCATTCTGACCATCGTCTCATAGATGGCAGCGTCGCCGTGAGGGTTGAGCTTCATGGTCTGACCAACAACATTGGCAGACTTCGTTCTGTTGCCCGTGAGAAGTCCCATCTTATACATTGTATAAAGAAGCTTCCTGTGAGAAGGCTTAAAGCCGTCTATTTCAGGAATGGCACGGGAGACGATGACCGACATGGCATAAGGCATGTAATTAATCTCAAGCATCTCGGTAATCGGCTGATTAACGGGCGGCATATCGGGCTTACTGTCATCAGTAAGGCGTGCCTTAAGTGAATTGCTGTTATCCTTGATCTCTTTCTTCTTCGCCATAATTAACTATTATCCTACATCGAGCATATCAAGATATAGATGTCCGTCCTCTTCAATATGCTGTTTCCTTCCCGCGAGATTATCTCCTAGGAGAAGTTCAAATACTTCAGCCGTCTTCTTCGCATCCTCGGGGCAAACCTTGATAAGACGTCTTGTCTTAGGGTTCATAGTGGTCTCCCACATCATCTCAGGCTCATTCTCACCAAGACCCTTGGATCTTTGGATGTTGATGGTGTATTTGTCCTCGTCGAACTTCGAGAGAATCTCGGTCTTCTCCTTCTCATTGAAGGCGAACAGAGTCTGCTCTTCTCCACCCTTGCCCTTCTTCCTGGCTGTTATCTCAAAAAGAGGAGACTCGGCGATATAGACATAACCCTTCTCGATCAGAGTCGGACAGAGTCTGTAGATCATCGCGAGGATAAGGGTTCTTATCTGGAATCCGTCGACGTCGGCATCGGTACAGACGATGATCTTATTCCAGCGGAGCTGATCGAGATTGAATGCACTCATATCCTTGCTGTGCTTATTCGATATCTCAACTCCGCAGCCTAAGACCTTGATTAGATCCGTGATGATATCACTCTTGAATATTGCCGAATAATCAGCCTTAAGGCAATTCAGGATCTTACCTCTTACAGGCATGATTCCCTGGAACTCCGCATCTCTTCCGAGCTTAACAGAACCCAAAGCGGAATCACCCTCAACGATGTAGAGCTCACGCTTATCAGTATCCTTGGATCTGCAGTCAACAAACTTCTTGATACGGTTGTTGATATCGACCTTACCCGTAAGCTGCTTCTTGATGTTGATCCTTGTCTTCTCCGCATTCTCACGGCTGCGCTTGTTGATAAGGATCTGATCTACGACCTTGTCACCCTGCTGCTTATTCTCGATGAACCATACCTCAAGGTTCTTCTTGATAAGGTCAGTCATGAAATCCTGAACGAACTTATTGTTAATGGCCTTCTTGGTCTGGTTCTCATATGAAGTAAATGTCGAGAACGTGGATGTGATAAGGATAAGGGAATCCTGTATGTCCTCGAACTTGATCTTGCTCTCATTGGACTTATACTTATCCCTCGCCTTGATCTCCTTATCAATGGCATACAGGAACGCGTTCTTAACAGCTCTGTCAGGAGAACCGCCGTGCTCGAGGAAGCTCGAGTTATGGAAATACTGAAGCTCATTTATCTCGTTATTGAAGCAGAATGCCACCTCAGCCTTACACTTATATATCGGACGGTCATCAGCATCCCTGCCCTTGCCTTCGCCTTCGAAGTGATAGACTTCGGTAAACTGCTTCATCTGCGACAGCTCCTCGCAGAATCCGGTGATACCGTCAGGACAAAGGAAAGACTCCTCCGTTCCCAATGCTTCATCAATAAGCTTAAACTCGATACCGCCGTTTACAACAGACTGCTTCTTGACGATATCCCTCAATCTCTCATAAGGAATGACAGTATCGGTAAATACTTCAGAATCCGGCTTCCATCTCTGGATGGTACCTGTCCTTAAGAATCTGTACGGCTCCTTAACAAGTTCGCCTACGACCTCACCCTTCTTAAATGAGAGTGAATACTTGGTCTTATCCCTGAATACCGTAACATCAAAGAACTCGGACGAATACTGCGTGGCGCAGGCGCCGAGACCGTTAAGACCCAATGAATACTCATAATCACCGAGTGCATTGTTATCGTACTTGGCACCGGCATATAACTCGCAGTAAACGAGCTCCCAGTTATAGCGATTCTCCTTCGTGTTGAAATCAAGCGGAATACCTCTTCCGAAGTCTTCAACCTGCAAGGAACCATCCTTGAATCTTGTGATAATTATCTGCTTGCCGTGGCCCTCTCTGGCCTCATCTATAGAATTAGAAAGGATCTCGAAGAAGGAATGTATGCATCCTTCAAGATCATCTGAACCAAATATAACTCCGGGACGCTTTCTTACTCTGTCCGCGCCCTTGAGCATCGTTATGCTCTCATTACCGTAATCCGACTTACGAGCCATGCTTACCCCCATATTTTCTAATCAAACAATTATAACATAACAATATATTGTAGTTAGTACAATAAATATCCCTATATCCATATAAAAGAAAACCGCCTCTCGGCGGTTCTCCGTTTCTTTACTAATCAGTAGTGAGATTACTTTCTCAAGCCAAGCTTAGCAACGATAGCTCTGTATCTCTCGATATCGATCTTCTGGAGATACTCGAGAAGTCCTCTTCTCTTACCAACCATCATGAGAAGTCCTCTTCTTGAGTGGTGGTCACCCTTGTGGAGCTTGAGGTGCTCTGTGAGGAGAGCAATTCTTGCAGAAAGAATTGCGATCTGTACCTCAGGAGATCCTGTGTCGCCCTCGTGAGTAGCGTACTCCTTGATGATTGCAGCCTTGTCAATCTGTGCCATTTTACATGTCCTCCAATTATTATTTATTCACCTGTGACTGCGGAAAAGGCGGACAAGCCCTGTTTCTGCGTCACGGCAACTCACGAATAATATCACACAGCTTATTATGTGTCAATCAAAGCATCGGCAAATGCCTGAGGATCAAAATCCATGAGATCCTCAACCCCCTCGCCGAGTCCCGCCAGAACGATTGGTACCTTGGCAAGATATGAAACAGCGATGGCGACTCCGCCCTTAGCCGAACCGTCTAACTTGGTGATGCCGAGATAATCAAGCTTAACCGCTTCGGAGAATGCCTCAGTCTGCAAAACGGCATTCTGTCCGGTTGTGGCGTCAATGATGAGAATTGACTTCTTGCTTGCATCCGGAGCTTCCCTGTCGATTATTCGGTTGATCTTGGAAAGCTCATCCATGAGGTTCTTCTTATTGTGAAGTCTTCCTGCAGTATCTACTATGAGAACATCACAGTTTCTCGCCTTGGCAGCCTGTACCGCATCGTATACAACGGAAGCAGGATCAGAACCCTCCTCATGTGAGATAACTGAAGTCTCAGTTCTTCTACCCCATTCCTTGAGCTGCTCAACAGCTGCCGCCCTGAACGTATCCGCCGCAGCCATAATAACCTTCCTGCCTTCAGCCTTGTACTTAAGTGCAAGCTTTCCGGCTGTCGTTGTCTTACCTGTACCGTTAACTCCGACCATGAGAATGATGTTAAGCTTACCGGGTACTATCTCCATGGTCTGCTTCTCGCCGAGGATCTCGACGATTCTCTTCTTTACGGCAGTCATAACGCCGTCGTGCGAATCATCACCAGTGGTCTTTATATAATCCTTTACGTATTCAGCAACATCTTCACTCGCAGGAACGCCGCAGTCCGCTCTGACCATGAGTTCCTCGAGGTCATCGAGCATATCCTGATCGAACTTGCCGTGTGAAGCGGTAGTCTTGACCCACTCTGCCGCCCAGAAGTCACGCGTCTTGGCAAGCCCCTTCTTAAAAGATTCGAATAAACCCATCTTAATCTCCTATTCTCATTGAAAGTATCTTCGAGATACCGCGCTCCGCCATAGTAACACCATACATACGGTCGCACGCCTCCATGGTTCCCTTTCGATGTGTTACGAGAATAAACTGGGATCTCGCAGTATAACGGCGCACAAAGTCAGTAAAGCGTGTTACGTTAACGTCATCGAGTGCTGCCTCAACCTCATCGAGGATAACAAAAGGTGACGGTCTCAGCTGCAATATGGCGAAAAGCAGCGCGATGGCAGTAAGACATCTCTCACCGCCGGAGAGCAGCGTAAGGCTCTGGAGCTTCTTTCCCGGAGGCTGTGCCTTGATCTCGATGGCACAGTTCAGGATATCGTCAGAGTCGCTTAAGAGTATCTCAGCGCTTCCTCCGTTGAACAGATCCGTAAATACGGTCTTGAAGTTCTCATTGATAGTCGTGAAATTCTTAAGGAACTGCTCCTTCATCTCGGAAACAAGATCGCTTATGACCTTCTCAAGATCAGTCTTTGCCTTATAGATATCGTTGCGCTGGCCCGTGATAAACTCAAACTTCTCGGATACTTCCTTGTATTCATCGATAGAATTGAGGTTTACGGGGCCAAGAGCCTTGATCTTGCTCTTAAGGCTGTTTATAAGCTTAACGGACTCATTGATATTAGTCGTGGGAGCGTACGTATCCTTAACATTATCATAAGTAACCTCGTAATCCTCCCAGAGTCTGTTCTTGGAGATGTCGATGTCGTTAATGTGCTTCTCATTACGCGAGATGATACCGCTCTCCTTCTGACGCAGACGGGACAGGATATCGTTAAGCTCTGCACTCTTCTCGAAGAATCCCTTGAGCTTGGAATCAACCTCTTCCTTCTCGGCTGTGAGCTTCTTAATCTCCTCGGACATGACACCAAAAGTCTTCTGCTGCTCTTCCTTAACGGCCTTCTTGCCCTCGATACCCTCGATAACGGAAGAAAGAACCGCAGCATCTTCCTTACGGCTGCTGTTCGAATCCTCGAGGTTCTTCTTCCTGGAATTCAGCTCTTCCTTAATGTGCGAAGCGAGATTGAGGACACCGTTACGCTCGGCAAGTATCCTCTCGGAATTAGTTTTGCCTTCACTTATCTTCTCGCGGAGCTTATCGATCTTCTCGTTAAACTCCTTAGTCTTGCTGTCATTGGCATCAATGCTGTCATGATAATCAGAGATCTCATTCTGAAGTTCCTTGATTATCTGTGTATACTCCGCGATATCGTCCTCAAGTCTTAACTTATCGACGGATATCTGGTGAAGCTGCTTCTCGCTCTCGGCAACGGAATCCGTAAGCTCCTGTCTTCTTACGCCGAGATTTCTGTACTCAGACTCAGCCTTAGCTCTCTCAACGCTGAAATACTTAAGCTGCTCATCAAGCTGCGCAAGTTCCTTCTCGATGTCTCCGACCTTGGAATCGACATCCTGTCTCTTGGCCTCAAGAACCGCAAGCTCCTGATTCCTTTTGACAAGCTTAGCCTCGATTTCCTTGATCTCACCGGCTCTTCCGAGGATACCCGATGCATCCTTCCTTACGGAACCGCCGGTCATGGAACCTCCGGCATTGATCGAATCGCCGTCGAGCGTGATTATCTTGGCCTGATATGAGATGGCACGGGCAATCGATCTCGCGCTGTCCATGTCCTCACAGATGAATATCTTACCGAGAAGGCTCGATACGATATCGTCGAGACTCTTATCGTTCTTAACGAGATTGGCCGCTATATCGATATAGCCCTTCTGCTTAGAAGCGTCATTTATAAGGCTCTTCTCGACATTTCTAGGGCGGATGTTCTCAATGGGAAGGAACGTGACTCTTCCGAGCCTGTTCTCTTTAAGAACATTAATGAGATCAGCCGCATCCTGTTCAGTCTTCGTAACCACATTATGGATTGCATTGCCCAGAGCTATCTCAATGGCGGTATTATACTTTCGATCTGTCGAGATAAGATCTCCGATGACACCCGTCATCTTTTTCTTAACCGAAGGATTGGAATCGGCATGATCAAGAAGTCTTCGTACAGACTCCTGATAACCCTCCTTACGGCTCTCGAGATCCTTCAAAGTCTTGAGCTTTGACTTGTCCTGAAGGAAAGACCTTGTGAGAGTCTCGTGCTCGGAGAGAAGCTCTGCCTCCTCCTTCTTAAGTTCTGCAAGGGAATCCTCACGCACCTGGATGTCGGAAGTAACTTCGCCCTCCTTCTCCATCATGTCATGCCAGAGTTTCTCTGCCTCGACTATCTTGCCTTCGAGCTCTTCCTTTATCTTCCTGGAAGCTTCCCTGCCTTCTGTTAATTCCTTAATACGGTCAACAAGAGTTGTAATCTGACCGTTTGCAGTATTGATCTTGCCGGAAGACTCATTGATCTTGCTGTTCTTCTCCTCGATTACCTTACGAAGCTCTGACAGTTCCTTCTCGGAATCGCGGAAAGTATCAAGAAGAGAATCCCTCTCCTGCTCAAGCTTCTCAACAATCTTCTTCTCTTCGCCGGCCTTCTCCAGAAGCTCATCGGCTTTGGATATTCTGCCCTTGTACTCATTCTCGAGTCTGACGATATCCTCGCTGATCTCATTCTCAGCCTGAGCGGACTGCTCTATCTTAGCCTTAATCGAAGATACCTTCTCCTCGTCTACCTTGATATCAGAGGACAGTTCGTGCATCTCCTCGGTAAGGTCGGACAGCTCCTGTCTTTTATCCTCGATAAGAGTCTCGAGTTCTTCCGACTTGTCGTTAAGATCGGTATTGGAGTTTCTCAGATCGAGGTAACGCTCCTCCTGAGTCTTGATCTCATCCTGAACCTGACCCAGAACATCAGCGTAGTCACCCATCGCTTCAGTCGCGTCATTAATACGCCTTACAAGAAGGCTGATGTCGGCATTCTTAAGCTGTTCGTACGATCTGTGGTATTCGGTGGCCTTCTCAGCCTGCTCCTTAAGAGGTCCGACGCGCTCCGTAAGTTCATTGAGCCTGTCATCAATTCTAAGAAGGTTCTGCTCAGTGGATGCAAGCTTACGCTCTGCCTCCTCTTTACGCGACTTGAACTTGGTGATACCTGCAGCTTCCTCGATAACACGCCTTCTGTCTTCTGACTTCGGCGAGAGGATGTCATCGACACGGCCCTGACCTACGATAGAGTAGCCGTCCTTGCCGAGGCCCGTATCGAAAAAGAGATTGATTATATCCTTAAGTCTGCAGTTAACCTTATTGATCTGGTATTCGGACTCACCGGATCTATACAGGCGTCTTGTGATCTCGATCTCATCGAATTCGGTGTTAACGTACTTATCCGAATTATCGAGAGTCATCGTAACTTCGGCATAGTTCATGGCCTTCTTGACGGAAGTACCGTTAAAGATAACGTCCTCCATCTTGCCGCCACGAAGTGATTTTACGCTCTGCTCACCAAGGACCCACCTGACGGCATCCGTAACGTTGGACTTGCCGCTTCCATTAGGTCCTACAACTGCGGTCATACCGCGGTCAAATTCAATCAGAGTATATTCGGGAAACGATTTGAATCCCTGAAGTTCAAGCTTTTTTAAATACATCTGAGGAATTATACCATAAAAATCTTCTCGTAAGCGTCTATGGCCGCCTTGGCGCCCTTCTGCTCGGCATCCTTCTTGGAGCGCCCTGTCGCCTTCGCGAGGAATGTATCATCCGCATATACTTCGACGTCAAACTCGCGCTCATGCTGAGGTCCGCGCTCATCTGTGATCGTGAAGGTAATCTTATGCTGATTGTTCTTCATCTGGGCAATCTCGAGAAGTCTGCTCTTATAGTCGAGGAAGATCTTACCGTCAACTGCAAGCTTGATTATCTCATCGAGGTTCTTAAGGACAACTTCCCTAACCGTCTCAAAATCGGAATCAAAATAAACAGCAGCCGTTATGGCCTCAAAAGCATCTGCAAGAGTGGAATCCTTATCTCTTCCGCCAGTCATCTCCTCGCCCTTACCCATCAGCAGAAGCTCGCCTAATCCGAGCTTCCTTGCCACCTGGGCGAATGACTCCTCACATACTATTATCGATCTGATCTTAGAAAGATAGCCTTCGTCTGCCTCGGGCTTTAATTCGTAAAGCTTTCGTCCTATTACCAAATCTGCTACAGCATCACCGATATACTCAAGTCTCTGATTGGACTGATAATGCTCGCCGTGCTGTTCAAATACATAAGTAGTGTGCGTAAGCGACAGTTTGAGAAGATCTTTGTTCTTAAATGTATAACCCAGTCTTTCTTCTAATTCACCGTAGTCCATACTCACCTTCCGGCTTATAACAAAATAAAAAGGCTGAATGCACTTTGTCGGCACATTCAGCCTCGTTAATTCAAATTAAAATCTATCAGCCGATAGAAGACTTGATAAACTCAACAGCATCACCAACAGTGCCAACCTTCTCAGCTACCTCATCAGGTACAGAGATGTCGAATTCCTGCTCCATTGCCATAACGAGCTCAACCATATCGAGTGAATCAGCGTTAAGATCATCTACGAAGCTGGACTCCATTGTGATCGAATCTTCGTCAACACCAAGCTGGTCTACGATCATGCCCTTAAGCTTCTCAAAAAGTTCTTCATTAGTCATTTGTTTTACCTCCATGAATGATTGTCTGTCACAATCTACAATACTTTTAATGTAAGTATTATAAAAAGTCAATACTATTTTTGCTCCGCAGGAACAGAACCGCTGTCTTCTTTGAAATAAGCAAGATTCTTAAGTAAATAGTCCATTCCCGATATTATCGTCATGATTACGCTGATGTAGAACAGAATATCTCCGACAATCGATACGGGGTTTGAAGTCGTAAGAGATGTCAGGTAATCGTACCCAGCAATCTTCATAAGAGCGGGCTCAAACATAAGGTAGATAATGGCGATCATCTGCGTGGTCGTCTTAATCTTGCCTATCATCTTCGCGGCCATGACAACGCCCTGCTTCGATGCTATAAGCCTTATTCCCGTAACCATGAATTCCCGAAGCACAATGATTGCAAGAAGCCAGGGTGAGATTCTGGACGTAGAGACAAAGCCAATGAGAACTGCAATTACGAGCATCTTATCGGCCAGGGAATCAAGGAACTTACCTAAGTCCGTGATCATATTGCACCTTCTGGCGATCTGACCGTCAAGGAAATCCGTAACAGAAGCGATAATAAATACGAATCCCGCGATTATCATTCCATAACTTCTGATGAAATTGTTCCATCCTTCCGGTTCAAATCCGTATATGGATATCGGCAGCATGAAGAACATGGTAACCGGTATCAGTATGATCCTAAGCAACGATAATTTATTAGGCAGATTCATAAGCTTACTCCTGTCATATCAAAGGAATCACGGGTCTCTACGATCTTAACCCTGTAACGGCCGCCAATCTCGAGTTCCCCGTCAGATGCGGCTACATAAATAACCGGATCATCATCGGGAGCTTCACCGTAACTTCTTCCGACGTAAAATATACCATCATCAGCCACAGAATCAATAGTAACCGTAACTTCAGATCCGACTCTCTTCTGTGAAGACGCCTCGGAAATGGGATACTGGGCCTCATATACTCTCTTAACCCTCTCCTTCTTAACATCCTCATCTACCTGATCCGGCATATCGAATGCAGGCGTGTCTTCTTCAGGAGAATATGCAAAGCAGCCGAGACGGTCGAACTTCCACTTCTTAAGGTTACTTAGAAGCTCTTCGAAGTCCTCCTCCGTCTCACCCGGGAAACCTACAAGAACCGTGGTTCTCAGGATAATATCAGGAATCTGCTCTCTTATCATATTGAGTTTATTCGTTATGATATCGACCGTATCCCTTCGTCTCATGGACTTAAGTATCTTATCGCAGCCGTGCTGGATGGGAATATCAAGATAATGAACAACCTTGGGATTGTTCTTCATGACTGTCAACAGTTCTTCATCTATTCCATCCATATATCCATACAGAACACGGATGGCCTCAATACCGTCTATCTTCGATAATCTTCCGAGAAGTTCGGGAAGCATCCTCTTGCCGTACATCTCGATACCGTAGTTAGTCGTATCCTGAGCCGTAAGAACTATTTCCTTAAAACCCTTCGATGCAATATGGGAAGCCTCATCGATAATCTCCTCCATAGGTCTCGAGGTAAACTTGCCTCGGATATTAGGAATTGCACAGAAAGCACAGCGGTGAATACAGCCTTCCCCAATCTTAAGCCATGCATAACCTGAGGTTGAGATATCCCTGTCAGACATAAGATGGGACATTCCACCGGGCGTGCAGTCGTATTTCTTAGCGTAATCTTCTGACCCGGAATATAAGGAATCAACGGCTTCAACAATTCTTCCGTAATCGGAAGTACCGAGAACAATATCAACCTCAGGCATCTGAGCGAGAATATCATCAGGGTAACGCTGGGACAGACATCCCGTAACGATAATGTGCTTAAGCTTACGGGATCCGTTAAATCCGTATTTAAGATCACCGGCTCTTAAGATGGCATCAATGCCTTCCTTCTTTGCCGCCTCAATGAATCCGCAGGTGTTAATGATAACAACTTCCGAATCATCTGAGGAATCTGAGATCTTATAACCGGCCTCTCTGAGCTTCGTGGACATGCACTCGGCATCAACCAGATTCTTGGAACAGCCAAGGGCAATTATCGATACACTAATATCACTTCTGTTTATCATTAATAACCTTCTCAAGATACTTCCTGCAGGCGAGCCTGGCGACTTCAGGATTGAAGCCTCGCTTCGCCGCAGTCTTAAGAAGTTCATTCATAAAGGAAGAATCTTCAGACTCCGGATCCGCCGCAGGAGCAATACTCAAGTAAAGATTAAAACATAAATCGACATCATCCGCCACCTCTGAAATCAGAACATCAGCAACAGCAGAGCTGACACCTGCAGCGTACAGACGCTGCCTGAGATATGATTTACTCTCCTGTTTCCTTCCGGAACGGTTGAGCAGGACTTTACGTCCTGCTCTCTCGTCGTCTATGTATTCTCTTCTTATAAGGTTATCAACGGCTTCGTTAATGATGCTACCGGAGAATCCCTTCTTCCTGAGATACTCCCTCATCTTGCCGGATGAACAGGTCCCTATGCCGATATGTCTAATACCGCAGGTCTCCGCATCCTTTACCGAAGTCAGATCATATGAAGCCTTGGAAGCCATATTACATATCTATGCCAAGGATATCGTCATCACTCTCAAGAGAGTCATCGGAATCATCTATGTCTTCATTATCCACGAAGGCCGTGGCATCAGCAGGCTTATAGGAATCACGTACGAGTTCCTCAATCTCACTGCAGACATCGGGATTATCAATAAGATACTGTCTGGCGTTCTCCTTACCCTGTCCGATCTTATTGCCCTTATACGCGAACCATGCGCCGCTCTTGTCAATGATGTTGTTCTCAACGGCAAGATCAATGATGCTGCCTTCCTTGGAGATACCCTGACCGTAGAGAATGTCGAACTCAGCTTCCTTAAACGGAGGAGCGACCTTATTCTTTACGACCTTAACTCTGACGTGGTTACCAACCACCTCGGTTCCGTTCTTAAGTGTCTCAGTCTTCCTTACATCGAGTCTTACCGATGAGTAGAACTTCAATGCACGGCCGCCTGTAGTTGTCTCAGGATTACCGAACATAACACCGATCTTCTCACGAAGCTGGTTAATGAAGATACATACAGTTCCGGACTTAGCGATGATACCTGTAAGCTTACGAAGACCCTGGCTCATGAGTCTTGCCTGAAGACCTACATGGGAATCGCCCATCTCACCCTCGATCTCAGCTTTTGGTACAAGCGCTGCAACGGAATCGATTACGATTACGTCGATACATCCGGATCTTACGAGTGTCTCTGTGATATCGAGAGCCTGCTCACCTGTGTCAGGCTGCGAGAGAAGAAGATTATCTACATCAACACCGATGATTGAAGCATAATTGGGATCCAACGCATGCTCAGCATCGATAAATGCACATGTACCGCCCATCTTCTGAGCTTCAGCTACACAATGGAGTGCTACAGTAGTCTTACCTGAAGACTCGGGTCCGTAAATCTCAATGATCCTTCCCCTGGGAAGACCTCCTACACCGAGTGCTATATCAAGGCTTAATGCACCGGTAGGAATTGTCTCGATATCTGTCTGCTGCTGATCACCGAGTCTCATGACTGAGCCCTTGCCGAACTGCTTCTCAATCTGAGACATCGCGGCTTCAAGAGCCTTCCTGCGTGCGTCCTGATCATCTGAAGATATTGACTGTACCTGAGGTTTACTTGCTTTATTCTTAGCCATTAATAAATTTCCTCCAAATAGAAAATAAACATTTGTTCACCGTTTTCGAAAACATTCTACGAATAAAATACACCAAAGTCAACGGATTTTAACCGACAAATGAACAAAATTTCCGACAAAAATCGACAAAGTCCGTTTATTTGGACTTTACGAATACTCTTATTGTCCTGTGAAGCCAGTCCTCAGCCTCTTTAACCTTAAGCAAAATGGAAAGTACGAAGTAAAGCGCGAATCCGGCTGCAAACTTGACGGCAAGATAGATAAGCTCGGAAATCTTACCTGCTCCCGGTACATAGTACTGTGTCATTACAAACAGCGCGACCATCATCAGAATCAGTGAGAAGAAGCTCTTTATTATGAAACCAAGCATTTTCCTCGGACGAAGATCCTTATTACGGCAATAAACAACACAAAGAACTGTCATCTGAAGAATACTCGTTATCGAATAAGAAAGTGTAAGCCCGTAGGCGCCCATGGACGGCATAAGCAAAGAACAGCACAAAGGATTGGATATAAGACCTATGCACCCCGCCACAAGAGGAACCTTGGTCTTGCCTATAGCATAGAAAGCCTGATTCATTATGAATACTACTGAATGAGTTATTATCGCCACGGAATAACCTGTCAGAAGCTGTCCCGCCCTAAGGGCATCAATATCACGATATGCAGAACTCCACTGGAATATGGCCTTGATGACTTCAATATTAAGAACCGCCATTATTCCCGCCGAGGGAATAGTCAGAAACAGCGCACTCTTAAGTCTGGATGACAGAAGCTCCGAAGCCCCGGGGTAATCCCCTTTACCGTAGAATTCCGCAAGCGAAGGCAGCATAACATTTCCTATGGCTACCGCAAAGATGCCGTAAGGAAGCTGCCACGTGGTAGATGCATTTCGAAGAGCGTAGATATAACCGTCGTCAGGAAGCTTGATGGCAAAGTAGTTCAGGATAACCATGTTGATCTGAACTACCGAAGCCGAGATGAGTATCGGCAGCGCACGCTTTACAAGCTTATGAAAGTCCTTATCACCGGGAGCCCAGATGAACCTGAACTGCTTAAGCTTATCCTTGCCTACGAGAGCCTGATAAGCGAAGTAGATAAAAGCAGCACACATGATGCCGAACGTGGTCCTCATGAGATCCGATCTGCTGTTACCTGCGAACACGATTATCGCCATCAGTACGCAGACGTTGTAGATCGTCGGACCGAACGCAGTTGAACCGAAGCGCTTATATGCATTAAGAATACCGATGCACAAAGCTGCGAGCATCATGAATATGATCTGCGGGAAAAGCCACCTGGATGCGGCGGCAGCAAGGCTTACGGTCATTTCATTACCGTTACCCACGTTGTAAATCGAGTACAGCTGGTCAGAGAAGATCGTTCCGAGCGAACACACAGCTATGAGCAGTATCGCGAAGAAAGAAATAAAGATGCTGACAGCCCTTATGCCCTCTTTCTCTCTGCCGGATCCGATCGAAGCCGACAGCGAAGGTGTTATGGCTGACTGTATTGAACCGCCGATAAGAAGGTTGTAGACAAGATCCGGGATCGTAAATGCGAGCGTAAAGCTGTCTCTGTAAACCGGATCACTGAACTTGATACCGACAAAAATATCGCGCAGGAAGCCTGAACCCTTAGAAAAAACAAGACCCACCATAACTAGTATGGTGGAAAGGATTATGCTATTGCCTGTAAACCTCTTTGTCTTCGGAGAAGCCATGATTACAGTGCGGATGCCCTCTCGTAAAGAAGATCATAAGCAAAGTCTCTTGTGCATTTACGTACATTGTCCCTGGAGCCGTAGAACCTCATCTGCTGTGAGCCGGAGCCGTTTCTGTCCGCGTAGCCGATGTATACGGTTCCACAAGGTGTTCCATCAGGTCCGTCTCCCGGGCCTGCATAACCCGTAACAGAGATGGCAACTGAAGCACCTGAGATCCTGAGAGCACCTGCCGCCATGGCTTCAGCGCACTCGGAAGAAACTGCAGTCTTTTCCTTAATAACTTCGGAAGGAACACCGAGAACATTGATCTTAAACTCATCGGAATACGATATTATGCTCCCCTCAAACACATCGGAAGCACCGGCTACATCAACGATGCCGCTCGCTATCATGCCTCCCGTGAGACTCTCTGCAAAAGAGCACTTGAGTCCGTGATCTCTAAGAAAATCAATAAGCTCGGATACATTTACTGACTTCATCAGTTACCTCCCCTTGCCTTTATCTCGAGCCAGTCCGTCTCTGTTATAAGAACACGTCTGGGTTTGCTCCCTTCGAAAGGACCGATGTAGCCCTTCTGCTCCATGACATCAATAAGTCTGCCGGCTCTTGCGTATCCGACTCCGAGACGTCTCTGAAGAATAGATACACTCGCATTCTTTGCCTGAAGGATGGTATCCACTGCAGCTGAGAGCAATTCATCCTCACCGCTGTCATCGGAAGAATTTGAAAGTCCTTCAGACTTGCCGGTCCCCTCACCGTTCGCAATTCTCTTGATCGTATCATCGATATTGCTGTCGTAAAGAGAGCCGTATCTTTGCTTAAGGTACTCAACGGCAGCCTCTACTTCACCGTCAGATACGAACGCACCCTGACCTCTGATCGGCTTGGGAGCCGTAAGAGGACAATAGAGCATGTCGCCTCGTCCGAGAAGCTTCTCAGCTCCCTGGGAATCAAGTATTGTACGGCTGTCTACACCGGATGCAACGGAGAAAGCGATTCTGGAAGGAACGTTACTCTTGATAACACCGGTAATGACATCAACAGACGGTCTTTGTGTAGCAATTATCATATGCATGCCCGCAGCTCTGGCCATGGCCGCAAGTCTTCCGATCTGTGTCTCTACATCATTCTTCGCGACAGCCATAAGATCGGCAAGCTCATCGATGATTATAAGAATAAGAGGCAGAGGCTCTTCGTCGTCATCAAGACAGGCGTTATAGCCGTTACAATCACGTACGGACTTCTCGGCAAACAGCTTATATCTTCTCTCCATCTCGGCTACGGCCCACTTCAAAGCTCCCGTAGCCATCTTCATATCATTGACGACAGGCATAAGAAGATGAGGAATTCCGTTATAGATGGAAAGCTCAACAACCTTAGGGTCGATGAGGATCATTCTTACCTGCTTTGGAGAAGCCTTGCAAAGAATGCTTACGAGTATCGAGTTAATGCACACGGACTTACCAGAACCTGTGGCACCTGCAATAAGAAGGTGCGGCATCTTGGCGATATTACAGTAAATAGGCTTACCCGGAATATCCTTTCCGAGTCCGACATTAAGAGGCTCGGAGTTTCTGAAATCAGGAGTATCCAGTACGTTGCCCAGGTATACGGCTGAAGTCTTATCGTTAGGAATCTCTATGCCGATAGCACGCTTACCCGGGATAGGAGCTTCGATTCTTACAGCGGTTGCCGCCATGGCAAGAGCTATATCATCTTCGAGAGCCTTTACCTTGGATACCTTAACTCCCTGTCCGATAGTAACCTCAAATCTCGTTATGGCAGGGCCGTGAGTTATGTTGGCGACCTTGGCATCTGTTATGCCGAATGTTCTTAGTGTCTCCTCAAGATTTGCGGCTCTTTGCCTCAGCTTCTCCTTGCTCTCGGTATTCTTGCTTCTGCTGTCTTCCCTCGCGAGCTTGCTGATCGGTACGGGCTTATAGTTCTTGAAGCTGTTAGCCTTAATGACACGGCCTTCCTTCGCTGCGGAACTTGATGTGACATCCAAACCGGAATTGCCGGAAGCCTGCTTCGCGGCGGAAGTGTCGATGATCCTTCCCTCCATCTTGGAATAACCTTCAGTATCGTCGCTTGAAGTATTAATTCCGATATCGGATACAGGCTCCTCTGAAGGAACCTTTGCAGGCGCCTCGAATTCTGTCATTCTGGGTGCTCTTACCTGAGGCTTCTTCTCCTCTTCAAAGTAGAAGGGCTCGTCATCATTTATCTCATAAGGCATGTCGTCCTCGGGACGGTAATAGCCTCCTGCCGCGGGTCTCTGACTGTAGTCGTCAGTGAAGTTGGAATTATCGGGATAAGTTGCATCCGACAGATCATAGAAATCCTGTGCGGGTGCGCTTCTCAAGAAATCAGGGCTGTCAGCTCTCCTTCCGGGAGTTCTCAAGTTGCTGCCGTGAGGATTGGAATCGTAAGTGAAATCCGTGTCATCGACAACATTTACATTCTGCGTGGAAACGCGCCTCTCACCGTAATTAAGTACACCCTGCTCGCCTCTTGTATCCGCGCCGAAAGCGGGATCAGTCATATCAGTAAATCCGGATTTGCTGTCGACAGGAAGAGTCCTGTTAAAAGGATCCATCACGTTATATGAATTCTTATCGAATACAGGCTTGGGACCTGCAGGAACGGGAGAATTAACAAAAGG
>OMWK01000007.1 GCA_900314745.1 uncultured Eubacteriales bacterium
GTCACGGTTAAGAGCAAGGATAGGTGCGCACTCAGTAAGACCGTAGCCCTGAACGCAGAGGAAGCCCATGTCCTGGAAGAACTCGAGAGCCTCGGGCTTTACCGGAGCTCCGCCTAAGATTATGAGTCTCATGTTGCCGCCGAATACGTCGTGTATCTGCGCGAAAAGCTTCTTCCTCACATCGATGTGAAGCTTCATCAAAAACTTCGAAAGCTTACGTCCCGTGTTGAACTTCTTGGCCTTCTTAGGATCGGAGTTAATGTTCTTCATGATGTTCTTGTAGAACATCTCGAGCATTACCGGAACCATCAGGATACAGGAAGGCTTGGCTTCCTTGATCTCTGTTGTTATGTATCTTAATCCGGAGCAGATCGCGATAGTTGTTCCTCTGTAGACCTGTCCTAAGAATCCGCAGGTGCACTCATAAGTATGATGCAGAGGCAATACGGAGAAGAATATGTCGTTACGGTCAATGTAGAGCATTGAGAACATCGACATCAGGTTCTTACAGATGTTTCTCTGGCAAAGCATAACAGCCTTGGACTTAGAAGTAGTACCGGAAGTAAAAAGAAGGATGGTCATCTCCTCAGGGTCTATTGTCGCTTCAGTAAAGATATTGTCTCCGTCTTCAAGTGCTTTCTCACCTTCCTTTATCAGGTCGGAATAATTGATGAATCTTGAATCATCAATATCATCCATGCAGACATAGTACTTGAGTGAATCGATCTTGCCATAGACTTCGTTAACTGCTTCGAGCTTGCTCTTCGAGAAAACGAGAAGATCTGTGTGCGCCCTTGAAAGGCAGTTAATGATCTCGTCAGTCTTAAGCTCCTTATCGATCGGTACAACGCATCCTGTGCCGTTCGTGGTCGCAAGATATGTTACATACCATTCGTATCTTGTCTCAGCCAGAATGGCGATTCTGGAGCCCTTCTTCACCTTGTTCATGAAAGCCGTACCGAGACTGTCGATGTCGTGATCGTATTTCTCCGTTGATACTGGAACATATTCCTTGCTCTTACCGGGCTTATGAAGGAAAACGGGATTACCCGGAAACTCCTTAACCCTGGTCTTGATCACGTCTCTTAAGTTGGTGATCTTGGTTACTTCATAAAGAGGTATGTTTTTCATGAATTCTCTCCCAGCAATTTTTACATATAATTATAGCATTCTTACCATGTTCCCAAATAAGACCAGTTGTCTGGATTATTTAAATTTCCATCAACCTCATACCATTCACCGGGTGTAAAGCAACAGAGGTCATAATTATCGTCAACGATATTGTGATCATTATAAAGAACTCTAAAGTGTCCTGCAGAAAGCTCGGATGTAAGAATGTTTCCTGTTGACGGATTAATAGGATTGTCGATAAGTCCATCAAATGCAAGAAAACAGGTCTCAGCATTTGTCATGATTTCATCCGACACAGTAAACCCTGTAGCGTCAAAATCCTTAACCATTAGTAATGGATTAAAAGCCTGTGAGATATATGAATACTCATTAGGAGTAGATGTGTCATAAAGCGTAAGTCCATGATCAGCTACGATAATAATTCTTGTATTGTCGTAGCATCCAGCTGCCCTTAAATAATCAAACCAGTCGCCCAGTTTATGTAGTGTGCAGATCATGCTTTGATAATAGCTCATTTGCAAATTAGTATTTAAAGCAATAGCATTGTCTTCGATAATAAATCGCTCTGTATGAGCGCTGTCATACTCAGTATTATCTATGACTAATGCTGGTTCATAATCAGGTTCTGATAACATACTGGGGTTGTGTACACAATTATTAGTAAACATCAAAAAAGAATTCTCAGAAGAATCATCAATATTTGTAATTTGCGGCAACGACGTTAATTCGGTATAAGAGTCAAGGAATGTTGTTGAATATCCGCGTGAAGTACTAGGAGATGAATCTATTTGTATGTAATCAAAGAAGTATTCCCTGTCAGCAGCATTGAACATCGAGTTGTCATAGAATAATCCTCTCATGAAAACTGGAGACAATCTGAAAAAACCATAACAGAAGAAGTTACGCTCATAAAGGTTAAAATTGCGAATACCGTCGATATAGTTATTAAAGACACCCATCATGTTATAAACATTAATATCAGGATACGCATCAAAAACACTATAATCTGATATCCATCTATAGCCCCCTAACGTGGGATCACATAGAGTAACATTGAAACCGTTCTCAAGAAAATTAACAGGCATAACAAGCATTGATTCATCATGTTTATCTCTCAACAATTCATCAGTTCTCAGATTTAGATTCTCAGGTGTATATTCGTATCCGCCATATAAAGAAGGAACACCTATTATTGTTTGGATTCCATAAGACAAAGTGTTGGGATAAAAGGTAAAACCATCAAGTTGATCTTCTATTGTAGGGTCTTCGTTAAGTACATATGGGATAATACCTCCCATTCCTTTGTCAAGCATTATTACTATAACGTTCTTGCCTTGACCGGATAAATGGATGCTCTCAATGTTGTTTTGCCTAAATATGTAGGATGATTCTTTATAATCATTCTCAATTTTGACGATGTTTATGATCCCAAGTGTTAAAACTGCCGTGGTTTGAAGTATAAGAAGTATAGCTGGATATGATTTGTTGTTTTTAAATAGGATGATAAATAAAACAACTAATAAAAGAATCACAATGCTGTTCAAAACACCTTTATGACCTTCGTTAATGTCTCCAAAAAGAACTAGTTGATCTGTTAATGTACCACTCGGGCCAAAACCAAAGTAGTTAATTACACAGATAGAAGAAAAGATATATATGATCATGAGCAAAATATTCTTGGAATAATCTGTTACCATAAAATAAATCACTCCACCCCAAAAGATATACAAACCTGCTGCAATGAAAAAAGAATTGAAGACATAAGAATTGGGGTCAATTGGATGGAATGGGTCCATAAAGGCTTGTGAATTAGAGCTGATAACGTCAGAACTGACTAATACACCAGTTAAGAATGACACTAAAAATAAGCCTAAAAATGCAAAAAACGTATCAATAGAACTATGCTTATAATCGAATAATCTTATTCGTCTGACATTCTTAAAATGGAAATTACACTTAGGAAGTATCATTTCGACTATGATATTTTTTACAAGTGAGAACAGATTGTTTGTAGTCCAGTAAAGAACCAGGCCGGAAGGCGAATCATATAGCAATATCAGAAATAACGCAGCTAATACATAACCCTGAACTCTGGTGCTGACAGATTGTTCCTTAGAATAGACTGAACATGATACTAGATTAATCAGTGTCATCAATATTGGAAGGACATTGACTGCGAATGATCCAATCGTAAATAAATTGTCAGGCTGACCTAGATCTTTAATAAATAGAAATGATACACCTTGAACGATTTTAAGATTTGATAATAAATGAAATCCCGCTATAAAAAACGGAACTTCAAATAAAATAGGCAGAGAATCCAAAAGTATACTTAATGGACTATAGTGGTTTTCCCGGTATAAAGCCTGAAGGATCATAAAACGTTCGTCGCCTTTAAAAGCAGCGTTTATCTTAGATATCCATTTTTTGATCCTTATCTTCTTTAACGAATTATCCTTAGTTATCTTATCCGCCCTCATATATATGGGAAGAATAAGAATGTTCATTATGAGGCCGACAAAAATAATAGATACACCTATATTCCCCGTTAATTTGTAAACAGACGAGAATATAAATTCAAGTATCAGCTCAATCGGCCTGATAAAGAACGAATAGAGATAATTAAATTGCATCAAGCAAAGCCTTTCTCTCTTGCAAGTCTTGCGCGTTGCTCATTCTTGCCACCCAATGCAATCTGGTCATCGATAAATGTCGGATGGGAAGCAATGAAGTCCTTCATGTACTTGTCGGGGTCCTCAAGGAACTGCAGCACAAGCTTATACTGAGCCTCATTGATGGAACCGTTAGCAAGAGCCTCATCGAAGAGCTCCTTGTCAACGGCTGTCAATGTCTCCATGTTAACTCCAAGACCGGAAAGAACTGCTCTTCCGTTCTGCTTTCTGTCGACAACGGCGATGGTGTCCTTAATGTCGGAGCCGAGAGCTTTGATTGCAGGTATCCATGCACGCTCGTAGCTTGATGCCTCTGTGATGAGGTCTGCTATGTGGAGTGCCGTCATTCCCTTAAAGTCATAATCAATAACATCAAAGTTGCTGTCTGTTATAACTGAACTTAGATCCTTGAAGATAGTAAGGTGAGGCTTGCCGAGAATATGAGCGGGAACCATTGAGAAGAAGAAGTCTCTCCTCTCTCCTCCCGAGATGAAATCGAAGTCATATTTCTTAGCTGTTTCAACTATCGAATCGATGCAGTTTCTGTAAATCTCATCATTCTTGTAAAGATCGCAGAAAGCATCAAAGATCTTGTGGGGTGCCGTATTGCGGTCTTCAGCGATCGCACTTTCGATCAGCTTGAGAATGCCTGAAGCCGTTTCCTCATTCCTTGCAAGGAAGTGCGTATTGATGAAGAAAGGACCGAGTTTTCCTGATGTGTACCAGAAAGGCGTATCGGCAGGTGCAACGCGGACAGCATGTGTTTTGAAAAGATCTTCTGTTATTTGATTAGACATTTTTACCTCCAGTTATTACCAAAGTTTAAGTGTTCCTGTTAATGAAGCAATATCGGTATCGTTCTCCTCACACCATGCCAGAAGTTCGTCTGTGATGAAGACAGGAGCATCGGGGATCAGAAGACTTGCTGTTCCTATCTCTACAGCCGAAGCTCCCGCGATCATGAATTCAAGAACATCGGAAGCTTCAGTAATTCCGCCGCAGCCGATAATCGGGATATCAAGAACCCTGTAGCACTCCGATACCATACGAAGCGCGACGGGCTTAATTGCAGGACCTGAATATCCGCCGGTGTTATTGTGAAGAACCGGACGTCTCGTCTTGATGTCTATGGCCATGCCGAGCATTGTGTTGATCAGTACAACGGCGTCAGCACCACCTTCCTGAGCGGCCAGAGCCATAGATGAGATATCTGTAACATTAGGTGTCAGTTTGATCCATAAGGGCAGGTCAGTAAGCTTACGAAGCTCGCCTACTATCTTCTTGATCTGCTCTTTATCGGAACCTATCGACATGCATCCTTCCTTAACATTGGGACACGACAGATTGATCTCTAGTGCATCAATCTTGTCCTTATGAGGATCAAGTGTCTTTACCATGTCGATATAGTCTTCGGTCGAATGACCTGCAACATTTACGATGACACCTGTATCAAGGGTGTTCATGAAGTCGAGATCGTACTTGATGAAATGCTCTACTCCGGGATTCTGAAGACCTACGGAATTAAGCATACCCGCCTTGCACTCAGCGACTCTGACACCTTCATTGCCGACACGGGGCTTGATCGTAAGACCCTTGGATGACAAGCCGCCGAGAATGGAAAGATTGTAGATCTCCGATAATTCGCGGCCCATATTGCATGTGCCTGAAGCTAAGATCAGAGGGCTTTTAAGGAAGGTGTCTCCTACTTTTACGAATAATCTCTCGCTCACCAGATCACCTCCTTGGAATCGAATACGGGACCGTCTTTGCAGCACCTTTTGTGATCGAAAGGAATTCCTTCCTCTTCCGCCTTGATCTTGCATACGCAGACGAGGCAGATGCCGATGCCGCATGCCATTCTCTGTTCTAAAGATACATAGCAGTTAAGGCCCTTGTCAGAAGCCCAGGCTGATACTGCACGCATCATAGGCATTGGACCTACACAAAGGACTGTGGCTCCCTTAATGTCATCTTCTGATAATGTGTTAAGACCGTCACAGCAGTTTCCCTTAAGACCTGCATCTCCGGCATCCGTCGTAAGAATATAAGACGGATCATTCATAATGATCTGACTTTTGTCACGGAAACCCTGAACAACCTTTACCGCCCTTCCTTCGGAGGATAACTTCTCGTAAAGGAAGTTTACGGGGAATACTCCTGTGCCTCCGCCTACAAGAATGTACTTATCGTCGTTTAACTCAAAACCGTTGCCGAGAGGGCCGAGAATCCAGGTTCCTTCACCCTCCTGAAGTGACGCGAGTTCCTCGGTTCCTTCACCGATGATCTTTATGCCTACCTTGAATGTGCCATTGTCCTTATTAACTGAGGCTACACCGAAAGGCCTTCTTAAGAAGTTGGAGCATGTTACGTTTACAAACTGTCCCGGAACTGCACTTGAAGCTATTTCGGGGCACAGAAACTCGATGAGAGCAGTGTCTTCGTTAAGCATGCTTTTGGAGATTACTTCGCAGAAATAGTCTTTATTCATACGTACTTCCTGTCTTTAAGTGCTGCGTTAAGCTTTGCCTTCATGTCGAGAGCCTCGTCGCGTGTTGCTCGGGCGAAGTCAGAAGGCGCGAGGTCCTCTCTCTTCTTCCATGCGCACATGAGGCTTCTGGATGCGTTTACAATGGCTCCCTTACCATCCTTTGTGAAAGATGCCACAGCAGCATCGGGGCCTGCTCCCTGGGCTCCGTAGCCCGGTACAAGCATGAATGTATTCGGCATTCTCTTACGTGCGGCTACTGCCTGCTCAGGAACTGTTGCGCCAAGTACGGCACCAACTGAAGAGAATCCCTCTTCTCCGATAAGCTCCTTTCCCCACTCATTGACGCAGTCCGCCATGAGCTCATAAACCTTACGGCCGTCCTCAAGAACCATATCCTGGAAATCAACTGCAGAAGGATTTGATGTGTGAACGAGAGTGAAGATACCCTTGCCGTCTCTTGCACATACGTCAAGGAAAGGCTTGATTCCGTCGATGCCAAGATATCCGTTTACCGTAACTGCATCAGCATTGAACATGTGCTTCCTGGAGCCGTCATCAAGCTCTGTCTCACCGATGATTCCTTCAGCGTAAGCAGTTGCAGTGCTTCCGATATCATTGCGCTTGGCGTCTGCGATGACGAGCATTCCCTTATTCTTAGCATAAGCGATGGTCTTCTTAAGTGTGTCGATGCCTGCAACGCCGTACATCTCATAGTACGCAAACTGCGGCTTGATGGCAGGAACGATATCACAGACGGCATCGATCAAAGCCGTGTTGAATTCGTAGATGGCACATGCAGCTGCGAGCTCGGTATCGGGAGCAAGATCCTTAATCCATTTTTGACGGATATCCTCAGGGATGTACTCAAGTCTCGGATCAAGACCCATTACGGTCGGGTTATTAAGCTCGGCAATCTTCCTTGCAAGATCATCAGCAAAGTTCTTCATATGTCTTCTTTCCTCCCATTATTGTAAGAACAGTCTTACCATAGAGCTTCCATCCGTCGAAAGGCGTATTTCTGCCCTTGGTTAGCATCTTGTTCTTATCAAAAGTGAATTCGTTATCAAGATCAAATACGGCGAGGTCAGCGTCATCTCCTGTGTTCATTCCTCCCCTTCCGAGCTTTAAGATCTTCGAAGGGTTGTGGCACATAAGCTCAACGAGTCTTTCCATAGTGATTATGCCCGGCTTAACAAGATATGTGTAGCAGAGCGCAAAAGAGCTCTCAAGGCCGACAATGCCGTTCAAAGCGTGAGAGAATTCAACGTCCTTATCATCCTGGTGATGGGGCGCGTGGTCAGTAACGATGCAGTCAACTGTGCCGTCCTTAATAGCCTCGATTACTGCAAGTCTGTCCTCTTCTTCTCTAAGCGGCGGGTGCATCTTGAAGTTGGTATCGTAATTCTCACATGTAACATCAGTAAGAGTGAAGTAGTGAGGGCAAGTCTCGCATGTAACCTTAACGCCTCTTGCCTTCGCTTCCCTGATCATTCTCATACCGCCCTTAGTGCTTACGTGGCAGATGTGGACGGGGATGTCGAGATACTCCGAGAGGATGATGTCTCTTGCAATCATGATGTCCTCTGCAACTGTAGGACAGCCTCTGATACCGATGGAGGTTGATACCTCACCTTCATTCATTGCTCCGCCTGAGATGGTAAGATCCTCTTCGTGATTTAATACCGGAATATCAAAGTCTGAAGAGTACTCCAGAACCTTACGCATAAATCCTGAAGTAGCGATCGGCTTACCGTCGTTACTGATGGCGACGATGCCTGCTTCCTTCATAAGTCCGATCTCGGCAAGCTCATTGCTCTCGAGATTCTTGCCTGCTGCGCCGATAGGATAAACCCTTACGAGGCCTGCATCTGCAGCTCTCTTGAGGATTCCCTCGACAACGGCAGCGTTATCGCATACAGGGAAAGTATTAGGCATTGTGCAGACACTTGTAAAACCGCCTCTTGCAGCTGCAGCACTTCCTGTTGCTATCGTCTCCTTATACTCGTAACCGGGCTCTCTGAAGTGAACGTGCATGTCCACAAGTCCCGGAAGGACAGTTCCGCCCTTAACATCAATGACCTCATCTGCAGAAGCTGCATCAAAAGCCTCTGCAAACTTGCCGTCTTCGATATAAAGTTCTGTCTTGTCTGAACCCAAAACCTTACAATTTCTGATTATTGTCTTCATAAGTTATTCCTCCTTGCCATGAGCAGGTAAAGAACAGCCATTCTAACGGCTACACCGTTGGTAACCTGCTTATTGATAACTGACTGATCACAGTCGTAGACCGCTGTCGGAAGTTCTACACCGTGATTGCAGGGACCCGGGTGCATAAGGAATGCATCAGGCTTGGCAAGCTTAAGAACTTCAGGTGTGATTGCATAGAATCTTGCATATTCAGCAACTGACGGGAAAAGGCTGCTCTTCATTCTCTCGAGCTGAACTCGAAGCCCCATGACTGCATCGGCGTCCCTTACACAGTCTTCAACACTGTCGGCAACCGTTACTCCCATCTTCTCGATTCCGATGGGCATCATTGTTCTCGGGCCGTAAACGCTGACCTTGGCACCGAGCTTTGCAAGTCCGATCGCATTGGAACGAACTACTCTTGAGTGATATATGTCACCGCAGATAGCGATCTTCTTCCCCTCGAACTTATCGAATCTCTCATACATTGTAAGCATGTCGAGAAGCGCCTGTGTAGGATGCTCATTCATGCCGTCGCCTGCATTAACGATGCTGGCGTTGATCTTGTTTGCAATTGAATGAGGAGCTCCTGACTGGGGATGTCTCATGACGATGATATCGGTTCCCATCATGTCTATGGTTCTCGCTGTATCAAGAAGCGACTCGCCTTTCGCTACGGAGCTTCCTGAAGCCGAGATGTTCGCGCTCGTTGAACCCATGTACTTCGAAGCGAGCTCGAAGGAGAGCCTAGTTCTTGTTGAGTTCTCATAGAAGAGTGTGACTACTGATTTACCCTGTAAGTGGGAAGTCTTCTTAGGACCGTTCTCAACAACCATCTTCATGGTCTTGGCCGTATCCAGTATCTCCATTATCTCCTCAGCGGAAAGCTGCTTCATTCCGAGGAGGTCTTTACTCTTAAGTCCCATGTTATTTATCCTCCTTGATCAACAGAACCTGTGTAGAACCGTCAATATCTTCAAACTGAACTTCTATCTGTTCTGATTCAGATGTAGGAACATTCTTGCCTACGTAATCTGCCTTGAACGGAAGTTGTCTGTGACCTCTGTCTATAAGCTCCACGAGCTGAATGCAGGAAGGTCTTCCCATGTCGAAAATGTTATCGATGGCAGACCTGATCGTTCTGCCCGTATAGAGAACATCATCAACAAGGACAATCTTGGTTCCGTTGACGTCGAAAGGAATATGCGTACCGTTTACTACCGGGTGCGCAGCAAGAGTAGAAAGATCATCTCTGTAGAATGTGATATCGAGGATGCCCATGGGAACCTTGATATTCTCTATCGATTCAAGATAATCTCTGATCTTCTTCGCTATGGAAACGCCTCTTCTCTGGATACCTATGAGAGCAATTCCATCGAGACCCTTATTGTGCTCGATTATCTCATGGGAGATCCTGATGATCGCACGTTCGATAGCTGCTTCATCCATTAAAACCGTTGTGTTGGAAGCAGTCACTTCACTCATTTGGAAACTCCTTACCCCGGTAATAAAAATGCCGGAAAAATATAGTTTCCCGGCACGACAAAATTCTTAAATTAAGAACCTTACAACCTCGCCGGGCTGTTTAAAGATTACTTAATGAGTCTATTCTTTTGGTAAGGCATATTCAAGATGAAATTTGTATTATTTATACATTTCTTTCTTGATCGACAGAAAGTCTTCGATACTCCTCATGAGTACGAATAATCTTGCCCTGTCTTCGAACTCTTCCCTGGACTTCGGAAGCGGGAATTCCTTAAATCCCAGGCTTATAGAACGAACCTCTTCTATCAGGCCCGATACATCATTATCTCTTGAATAATCATCAGCCGTTTTATGTAAGAAATCAGATATTATCTTAGCCGTATCCGGTGTAGTCCTGATATCGCTCACGTTCCTGTAGATTTCCTTTAAGATCTCAGCCTGTTTCCTTCTCATCTCGATGTATTTTATGTCGATCTTATCGGGATCTATGAGGTCATTCTTATAATCCGTAAGCGCCTGTTTCTCCGCCTTATCAAGGAGGGTGTCGAGAACATCAAGACAATGACCGTCGTAATTATGAAGGTCAGTATCGATTATTCTCTCGGAAGCCCTGTAAAGTATATGTTTGATCTGCTCATCGGTTCTGTCTGTCAGCTCTTCCATCCTCTTTCTATCCCTGCGAAGCGTCAGATTTACAATGATTCCCAGAAGCGTTCCGATGATAAACAGAAATACCTCATTAAGCACTGATTCGGCATTCATCACGCCGGTACTAAGGAAATGTGATATCAGTACGGAATCCATTGCCATGGCGGAATAGAATCCGAACAGTCGGCAGAATACTATGAATAAAAGAAGATACAGGCAGAATGCCGGGAGGTTATATCCGATAACGGAATAGCAGACCAAAGCTATGATCAGTGCAACGGCAAATGCCAGAAACCGTTCTATTGCCGTTCGTAAAGTCTCCTTCTTGGTCGGAAGTACTGAAAGGATCGCTACAATGCCCGCGGATACACTAAATTCAAGACCAGCTGTTTCCGCGATAATATAGGCCGCAACGGCGGCTGCAGTAATCTTTAAACCTGTTATTATCTCTGCTTTTTTATCCATACTTTATAGATTATATACCAAAGAAAAAGGCTGCCCTTCAAATGAAGGACAGCCTTTACAATCATTACTGATTCAAATGAACAACTATCAGAGCTGAGGACCTGCAGCAACGAGAGCCTTACCAGCTTCGTTTGTCTCATACTTCTTGAAGTTCTTCTGGAATCTTGCAGCAAGATCCTTAGCCTTCTCTTCCCACTCGGAAGCGTTAGCGTATGTATCACGGGGATCGAGGATCTCTGTGGATACGCCGGGAAGCTTCGTAGGTACTTCGAAATCGAAGTAAGGGATCTTCTTTGTAGGAGCGTTCTTGATAGAACCGTCGAGGATAGCATCGATGATTCCTCTTGTATCAGGGATGGAGATTCTCTTGCCTGTACCGTTCCAACCTGTGTTTACGAGGTAAGCCTTAGCACCGGACTTCTCCATCTTCTTAACAAGCTCCTCAGCGTACTTTGTAGGATGCAGCTCGAGGAATGCCTGACCGAAGCAAGCAGAGAATGTAGGAGTAGGCTCTGTGATTCCACGCTCTGTACCAGCGAGCTTAGCAGTAAATCCGGAGAGGAAGTAGTACTGTGTCTGCTCAGGAGTGAGGATGGATACAGGAGGCAATACGCCGAAAGCGTCTGCAGAAAGGAAGATTACGTTCTCAGCAGCAGGGCCGGAAGAAATCTTGTTAACGTTCTTAACGATCTTCTCGATGTGATCGATAGGATAAGAAACACGTGTGTTCTCAGTAACGGACTTATCAGCGAAGTCAATCTTACCGTCAGCATCAACAGTTACGTTCTCGAGGAGAGCGTTTCTCTTGATAGCGTTGTAGATGTCAGGCTCATTCTCCTTGGAGAGGTTGATAACCTTAGCATAGCATCCGCCCTCGAGGTTGAATACGCCGTTGTCATCCCAGCCGTGCTCGTCATCACCGATGAGGAGTCTCTTAGGATCTGTGGAAAGTGTTGTCTTACCTGTACCGGAAAGACCAAAGAAGATAGCTGTGTGCTTACCTTCCATATCTGTGTTAGCAGAGCAGTGCATGGAAGCCATACCGTTAAGGGGCAGGAAGTAGTTCTGCATTGAGAACATACCCTTCTTCATCTCACCGCCGTACCATGTGTTGAGTATAACCTGCTCACGTGATGTAACGTTGAACAGAACTGCTGTCTCAGAGTTGAGACCGAGCTCCTTATAGTTCTCAACCTTAGCCTTGGAAGCTGTGTAAACGATGAAGTTAGGCTCGAAGTTAGCCTCTTCCTCAGCTGTAGGCTGGATGAACATGTTTCTTACGAAGTGTGCCTGCCAAGCAACCTCCATGATGAATCTTACTGCCATTCTTGTATCCTTGTTAGCACCGCAGAAACCGTCTACAACGTAGAGCTTCTTGCCGGAGAGCTCATCAACTGCGAGTTTCTTACAAGCTTCCCAAGCTTCCTGAGTAGCAGGATGGTTGTCGTTCGGATATTCAGGTGTTGTCCACCATACTGTGTCCTTGGACTTGTCGTCCATAACGATGAACTTATCTTTAGGAGAACGACCGGTATAGATACCTGTCATTACGTTAACAGCACCAAGCTCTGTCAACTGACCCTTGTCATAGCCCTCCAGAGAAGGATCCATCTCCTCCTCGAAAAGCTTCTCGTAAGAAGGATTGTAAACAATCTCTTTTACGTCACTGATGCCATACTTGGAAAGATCAATGTTTGCCATATGAAAACTCCTTTTCATTAATAATTACCAAGTCATTATAGCTTTTATTCCTCTCATTTTCTATAAAATTTTTATGATAAAAGCGCTAATTAAACAGAACTAACCCACTTTTATAATTATTGAAAATAAAAGACTGGAAACAAAAATCATTTGTTCTATTGATTTGCACGTTGTAAAGAAATGTCAGTTATTACCATTATCTATTCTTTTATACAGAAAATATGGCAGACCCTCTCCCTCATTCGAATCAATAAATACCAGTTCATATCCTTCAAAATCATGTGGTACGCTCTCGGTAATAATGAAGTCGTACTGTCCTTGACGAATATATCTGTCTTGTTCTCTGAGAGTAATATCAGCATTCATGTTCATAATAGTGAAATAAGGAACATCTGGAATTATGTCATTATACGTATAAAAGCCTCTGTCCTGAAAACCATAACATAATAAAGTAGGATCTGACTGTTGCTGGATTATCTCTGAACATTCGTAAACAGGACTGTCTTCTTTGTCCAGCCACAGAATTTCCCAATTGGGACATTCTGTAACAGCAGATATAGTAACTAATAAGGATACTGGTAACAGAACCAACAAATAATTGAATCTCAAGTTTAATGAACCAACAATATAACGTACTAAAGAGATTGCCCCACTCCATCCCAATACAGCAAAGGCAGTTAAGATAAATGCATAATACGTATAGGACTTAGCTCCAATAAACGCAAAAATGAAGCATGTTATAAAAGATGTGAGGATATAACCAAACATTATCGAATTCTTTTTACTAAACCATGCCAGTCCGATTGTAATAAGGATAAACATGAAATAATTCTTTCCCATGTAAAATCCCAACATATTTATGGGCATAATTAAAGAAGCAAGGACCGATTCAAAACCTGAATTAAGGTTATAACTGAAAATATTATTAACAAAATATACTTGTATCAGATATTCTATTGAATTGTTAACAGCAAAATAGACGATAATTGGCACGGAAAAAGTAATAAACCCGGCTAATATCGAAAGCGTTATACGGATAGTAGTTTTAAACAGTTTATTCTTCAGCATATAAATTGCCATGAATAAAAACATTCCGACAAATGCTCCGCACAAAGTAAACTTCATCCAAAAAACAAAAGATATACTTAAGCCCACAAGGAAACTTTGAGCAAATGAAATCCTTTTATTTAATATGGCTTTTAATCCGGCATATATTCCGAATAGAATGAAAGGAACACAAAAAGACTCTGCGTTATCACCATATAAATAGGAAAAACAAAAGTACAGTGAAGCTGACAAAGGAACCGTCAGAATTCTTGATAAACAATCAGACTTATTAAAAAGACTGTAGATTTTCAACCCCATAAACAGTGTAAAAAAAGCACTCACCCACTCCAAGAGCCATACACCTGTAAAACTCCTTGAAGAAATATAAGCACCTATAGCATGAATCATAAAAATAACGGGCCCTTTATGATCAATAAGATCTCTATATGGTACTTTACCGTGAGTTATACCTCTTCCTATTGTGAACATGACATTAGCATCACAATAGTCATTATAAGGAATCAAAGGTGTAGAACGAGTTGCTATCAGAATTATTACTAACGAAGTAATTATGCAAAGAATGATATCAATCAACTCATTTTTATTTTTATGTCGAATGGAATTGCCATTGGAATTGAATGAAAAAAATAAACCTTGTAGTGAATAAGATCCTCCAACTGCAAGTATTAATGCAGTAATTAGAGCAAAAGAATCACCAAGAATAAAACCCCATCTATGCAAAAAAACTATAGCAAATAGCAGATTAACGATTAAAGATACAAGAATTCGAATCGTACTAGTTTTACAAGACAAATAATCTGTGTTTTTAACGACAACAAAAATAAGAAATAAAGAAAAGAATAAATAGAGAGAACCAAAATATAAATTTGAAGGGCTTAATAGGAGTAATAATGCTACCAAAGACATTATTTTAAGCGTTTTTGAATAACTCATAACTCTCTCTCTCAACTAGAATAATCAAATCATAACATTAAAATATGACAAAAAGATTAATAAACAAGCCCCCCATAAATTGTAACCTCTCGGTCCAAATTATGGGGGTAACTTCATCCTATATGGTGGGGCTGGTGGGACTTGAACCCACACGATTTATGGTCGGCAGATTTTGAGTCTGCTGCGTCTGCCATTCCGCCACAACCCCTTAATATGGAGCCAATGGTGGGAATCGAACCCACGACCTATTCATTACGAGTGAATTGCTCTACCCCTGAGCCACATTGGCATATTGTGCTTAAAAAGAATACTCATTAAGCACATAAGTGTCAAGCATCAAAAATCCCAGGAATTAATGTACTTCTCCTGTTCGGGAGTGAGTTTATCGATGCTGATACCGCGTGTCTGAAGCAGTATCTCAGCTACTCTGTTATCGATAACTTGAGGTGCAAGATAGACCTTCCTTTCGAGGTCCTTGCCGTGCTGTGCAATGTATCTTGCAGACTGTGCCTGGAGTGCGAAGCTCATGTCCATTATCTCGACGGCATGTCCGTCACCTGCGGCAAGATTAACAAGTCTTCCTTCTGCTATCACGGAAACTGTGTTGCCGTTCTTAAGCTCATAGCCGATTATGTTGTGGCGGAGTTCCTTGGATGAGACTGAAATCTCCTTAAGTTCCTTAACGCTTACCTCACAGTCGAAGTGACCCGCATTGCAGCAGATTGCACCGTCCTTCATGAGTTCGAAGTGTCTTCCTACGATAACGTCCTCGCAACCTGTTACTGTTACAAACAGGTCGCCCAGAGGAGCTGCCTTGTCCATCGTCATGACCTCATAGCCTTCCATGATGGCTTCACAGGCCTTCACGGGATCGATCTCAGTAACGATGACCTTAGCTCCGAGGCCCTTTGCTCTCATGGCAACGCCCCTTCCGCACATGCCGTAACCTGCAACAACTACCGTCTTGCCTGCAACAATGAGGTTTGTAGTAGCCATGATGGCGGTCCATACGGACTGGCCTGTGCCGTATCTGTTGTCAAAAAGGTGCTTACATTTGGCGTCATTAACAGCAATTACAGGGTAAAGCAGCTTGCCTTCCCTCTCCAGGATGTTAAGTCTGTGTACGCCTGTTGTTGTCTCCTCGCATCCGCCGATAAGATTCTTGGTAAGATCCTTAAGATCGGAGTGCAGAAGCATGGCAAAGTCTCCGCCGTCGTCAATGACTATGTCGGGGCCGAATGAGAGCGCCATCTTGAGGTGATTGATGTACTCCTCGTCGCTGTCGCCGTGTATCGTGTATACGCTCATTCCGGAGTTGGCTACGAGCGCTGCTGCTACGTCATCCTGTGTGGATAAAGGATTGCATCCTGTAAGGGCAACATCTGCGCCGCCTCTCATGAGTGCTCTCGCAAGACATGCCGTCTTAGCTTCAACATGAACGCTTACCGCTATCTTAAGCCCTCGAAAAGGCTGCTCCTCGACAAGTTCCTTCTCTATCGCACGAAGTACGGGCATGTTTCTGTATGCCCAGTCGATCTTCTCCTGTCCATACGGAGCCAGATTTATATCTTTAATGTCGTAATTAGCCATAACAGCCTCCTTACAGTGACTTTATAAACAGTCTCGCGAGCTTACAGCTGTCGCTTGAGGCCTTAGCTGCACATTCCATTACTTCCTGGTGAGAAAGTTTCTTATCGGAAAGGCCTGCCGCCTTATTTGAGATCAGAGAAACTGCAGCAATTCTTATACCGCAATGAGAAGCGGTGATTGCTTCGGGAACGGTAGACATACCTACCGCATCTGCCCCCATATTCTTAAGAGCTCTTATCTCGGCAGGAGTCTCATACTGAGGACCCTTCATATAAGCATATATACCTTTATGAAGTCGGATCCCGTTCTCCTTCGCAATATTCATAAGCATCTCAATATATTCAGGATCGTATACCTGTGACTGATCGGGGAATCTGACGCCAAATTCATCCATATTAGGTCCGATCAATGGTGAGTCACAGTAAAAAGAAAGGTGATCTGTAACAGCCATAAGTTCCGCAGGATTAATATTATCAGCTATACCGCCCGCAGCGTTGGTCAGATAAAGAGTCTTAACGCCGAGCCTCTTCATTACTCTAACGTAAAATGAACAGACAGAAGAGTCGTAACCTTCATAATGATGAAACCTTCCGGACATCATAAAAACTCTTTTGCCCTCAAGACTACCGACAATAAGTCTTCCCTCATGACCGGGTACTGTTGATACAGGGAAAGCAGGTATGGTCGCATAAGGAATGGATAATTCAATATCACATTCATCAGCAAGCGGTGCCAATCCCGATCCCAGTACTATACAGATCGAAGGTATATCTCCATCGGCAATCTTTGATTTTATGTAAGAAGCAGCCTTAAATACGGAGTCTGTTACAGTACGCTCTGAATCTATCATGCGTTCTTACCGCAGCAGTTCTTGTACTTCTTGCCGGAACCGCAGGGGCAAAGATCATTTCTTCCGACCTTGTTCTTGTCCCTCTTAACGGGTTCAAGAGTCTTAGCGCTCTGAGCAGCACCGTCAACCTGCTTTGCTTCAGTGGGAATTGCTTTCTGTGAAGCCGTAGCTCTTGCAGCCGCAGCAGCCAGAGGTGACATCATTCCTGCATCCTGGGGCTTCTCAGCGGCATTATCGCCGGAAGGAGCTTCTGCGGGTTTCCTGATCTCGAATCTGCCTCTCATGAGGAGCTTAACTGAATCATTCTGGATGGCTTCGTTCATCTCTTCGAACATCTCTCCGCCTTCCATCTTGTATTCAACAACAGGATCGTGCTGACCTACTGATCTCATTCTGATTGAAGTCTGCAGCTGATCCATAGCATCGATATGATCCATCCACTTTGTATCAACCGTCATGAGAAGTATTGAACGCTCCGTCTGTCTGAATACCTCAGTACCGACGAGTGCTTCCTTGGCATTAAGGGATTCGATGGACTGCTCATTAACTGCCTTAATGATATCCTCGGGTGAAGGCAATTCCTTGGAATCGTCCTTAATATCGAGAACAACAGGAAGATCTCCGAATATCTCAGAGAGCTTAGCACCGAGCGAATATCTGTCGCCTGTGGAGATTACACCGTCATTGGCAAAAGCCATAACCTGTCTCTCCGCAACCTTCTCAAGCATCTTAATGAAGGTATCGTGCATATCCTCACCGTCGATGACCTTACGGCGCTGCTCATAAGTGATTGTACGCTGAATATTCATGACATCGTCATATTCAAGGACGTTCTTACGTGCACCGAAGTGGAGAGCCTCGAGCTTCTTCTGTGAACTGTCGATAAGCTTTGTGAGCATACCGTTCTGAATCTCCATGGTCTCTTCAACACCCAAAGTGTCATAAAGACTGTTAACCCTGTCACCGCCGAAGATTCTCAAGAGATCATCATCTAACGCGAGGAAGAACTTTGTGCGTCCGGGGTCGCCCTGACGTCCGGCACGTCCCTTAAGCTGATTATCGATTCTTCGTGATTCGTGTCTCTCAGTACCTACGATGTAGAGACCGCCCAATGCTCTTACTTCCTCAGCCTCAGGCTTGATCTCCTCGGATTTCTTCTCGTAGATCTCAGCATACTTCTTACGAGCCTCGAGGATTACTTCATCAGAAGCCTCATTATGAGCTGTTGAAGCCTCAATGAGATCCTCGTCATAACCTAACTTCCTCATCTCCTGCTTAGCAAGGAATTCAGGGTTACCGCCGAGAAGAATATCGGTACCACGGCCTGCCATGTTAGTAGCGATGGTTACCATGCCCTTACGTCCGGCCTGAGCAACGATCTCAGCCTCACGTCTGTGGTTCTTGGCGTTGAGTACCTGAGCCTGGATTCCGGCCTTCCTGAAAAGCTTATCAAGATACTCGGATTTATCGACGTTAACAGTACCTACAAGTACAGGCTGTCCTGTCTTGTGGACTTCGATAACTGTCTTAAGAACTGCGTGGTACTTACCCTTCTGAGTCTTAAATACGGCATCGTTCTCGTCGATACGCTGGATCTTCTTGTTTGTAGGTATCTGGATAACGTCGAGGTTGTAGATCTGTCTGAATTCTGCTTCCTCTGTGTAAGCAGTACCGGTCATTCCGGAGAGCTTATCATACATTCTGAAGAAGTTCTGGAATGTGATTGTAGCAAGAGTCTTGTTCTCGTTAGCTACCTTAACGCCTTCCTTAGCCTCGATGGACTGGTGCAGACCGTCACTGTATCTTCTACCGGGCATAAGACGGCCTGTAAAGTCGTCAACGATTACAACCTCGCCCTCTTCGGTAACGATATACTGCTCATCCTTGTGGAAGTTACCATGCGCCTTCAAAGCATTGTTAATATAGTGCTGAAGGTCAAAGTTCTCGGGATCTGAGAGGTTCTGAACATTGAAGAATCTCTCTGCCTTCTTAATACCGTTTGCAGTAATTACGGAAGTCTTGGCCTTCTCATCGATTACGTAGTCAGCATCACCGACGAGCTCATCCATGTCGATCTTATCGTCAGTCTCAACTACGATGTAAGGCTTAAGCTGACGTACGAATGCATCTGCCTTCTGGTAAAGATCTGATGAAGCCTCGCCCCTTCCTGAAATGATGAGAGGAGTTCTTGCTTCATCGATAAGGATTGAGTCAACCTCGTCGACGATAGCATAATTGAGTTCTCTCTGAACGAGCTGGGACTTGGAAACGACCATGTTATCACGCAGATAGTCAAATCCGAATTCGTTATTTGTTCCATAAACGATATCCGAAGCGTACATGCCCTTCCTGTCCTTGTTCGGGATATCATGAATGATAAGTCCGACTGTGAGCCCTAAGAACTTATAGACCTTACCCATCCACTCAGAGTCACGCTTTGCAAGGTAGTCGTTAACCGTAACAACATGAACGCCCTTACCTGTCAGAGCGTTAAGGTATACAGGCATAGTAGCAACAAGAGTCTTACCTTCACCGGTCTTCATCTCGGCGATTCTTCCCTGATGAAGAACGATACCACCGATGATCTGTACGGGATAAGGCTTAAGGCCCAATACTCTCCAAGCAGCTTCTCTAACTGTTGCAAAAGCTTCAGGAAGAAGACTGTCCAGAGTCTCTCCGTTCTGATATCTTGACTTGAATTCATCAGTCTTGGCACGAAGTTGATCATCCGTTAATTTGGAATACTCTTCATCGTAAGACAGAACCTTCTTCTTGATCGGTTCGATCTTCTTGATCTCATGATCGCTGTGCGTACCGAAAATCGCCTCTAAACCCATTATTTACCTTCTCCTTTAAGTCTTCCCAAAGCAGTTCTGTAACCGCCGTCGGGATTGTTATAGCATGCTTTTACTCTTGAAATCGTAGTGGAGCTTACCTTGGTGGCCTTACGCTCCTTCCCCTTCTTGGAATCTCTCTCATCAGTATTTGTCTTGCCGGAAGATGTATTATCGGGTGCAAGTTCCCTGATGATCTCTTCGTAGCTTAATCCCTGATCAATGAGCTCAAGAATCTGCCATCTGTGAAGCATTGAGCATAATTCGTTCCTTGAACAGAGATCTTCGAAGAACTGATGAAGCTCCTCGGGGGTCTTCAGTGTAAGAATTGCTTTATAAAGGCTGTCCAAAGCCGTTCTCTCGTCCTTATCAAATTCCATCATTATTCAAAGAGCGAGAATGAAGCGTCAAGAACGTCAGAAGCAACACCGCTTACTATCAGATACATTATGAGAAGTGCCAACAGTGTCAGTATCATTGCCATGCATATTCGCCTGATGATAAGTTCCTTCTTGGCCTTACGCAGAATATCACCGATTGATTCCTTACCGTCGATGCTGCTGCTTACCGAAGTAACGGCTATAGAAGGCTTTCTTACATTGCTGTTCATCGCTTATGGGCACACCTTTCTAAAATAATCCATACAATAATAACCCAACTTACCACTTAAAACAAATAATAATTATAAAGAGCACCCGTCCTGAATAACCTGAAGTTCAACTCCCCTAAGCGATGCATATTCATGTAAAGAGTTAACTGCCGCTATGTTCCCGTCAGGGGAATCTTCCGGAATTACGACTATTAAAGTCCTGGAATTGATCTCGGATTCGTTCACAGCATATCTTCTGCCGTCAATCTGTACGTCAGCCCCACGAAAGGCAGCAATCTGCTCTATCTGCTCGGTAACTCTCATGATTACGGCAGCGGGAGATGTGTAGGTTCTTCTGTTGAGGTCAATGCTTACTACAGAACTTACATTGCCGCCGTTAACAGAGTTGATTACAGGGAACGTAGGCGGAAGATTAGCACCGTATCTGTCGGCGAAGATCCTGCCCCTGTTGAAATTGTTCTCCTGCCAGACGCTTCCTGAATCGGCTGCCTCGGCATCACTCTCGCCGAGAAAGAGCTCAAAATCTCCGTAAAAAGGCACAGTTGATACTATTTCCCTGCTTATAGGACCGATGATGGTGTTAACACTGTAGACGACGTAGACTTCAATGTAGTAATCCTCTATGTCAAAATCCGCATATATCTCATCGGGTCCGAAGAAATAGCTTCCGTTGTAGTTATAAAATTCCGTGGCAATATCATCCGTGAATCTGTCCCCGAGAAGAACGTTCAATGCAGCAGCCCTGATACCTCCTGAAGTAATGGCATCAGCACCTGCCACTATGCTTCCTACCCTCTCTATTATTCCCGTATCACTATTATTGTCCGGAAGCGCATTAACCAGAGTGGATATAGAGTCCGAAGCCACAACGGAGAACGGCATATAGCATGACAGATTCTCGCAGCTTTGTGATACCGCGCCCTGCATCAGGATATCTGTGCGGATAAAGACTGTTACGCTTATTATGGCGGTAATGAATATGAGAACTATCGAGAATGATATAGCTGTCTCAAGTGATATGCTTCCTCTTTTACAGGTAGTATTCATATCTTCCCTCATAAGTAATCGTCCTTCCGTTATAGTCTGTCTCGGTATCAATGCCTGTAAGGTACCCCGGAAAATCGCGGTTAAAAATCTCGAGCATTCTGTTAAGCATCAGTTCATCGGGAACCATATACATGAAGACCGTAATAAATCCTCTATAATCCAGCGATATAAGGTCGGTCTCCCCAACACTTAAGAATGGTATCGATTCTCCTCTCATAACCGATATCAGATCAAACATTGCACCGCATTCGGACATGACGATCAGGATAACGGCCTTATATACTTCGGGAGGCAAAGGCACAGATCCCAGTGATAATGCAGTTACAACAGCTGATAAAACATCAGCTATACCTGTAATTATCTCCTCCGTCTCAGGATCTGTAAGATAATCAACAAGTCTTCTTACAAACAGACAGCTGAAGATGTAAAAGTCCGTTAATGCACAGCCGGCAAATCCATGAAGTCCTGTCAGGATATATTCGCAGTCACATTCGTTATCGCTGTGAAACACACTGAATGAAGTTCCGTTCAATGCGGAATCATCTTCCATGAATGAGTCGAAATTATTCGAGGCATAGTCTGCAAGACAGGCGTGAATCAGAATGTTCTCATTAACAGCCGTTCCGTAATCGTAGAATGTGGCACTAATGTCAAAAACATCGAATATGAAATTAAGGTCAGACGGATCAAAGCCGTTACCTATATCAGGGGATTCGTTCGTTACCGCACCCAAAGTCTCAAACAAACTGATGAATGCCTGTACTGAAGGTGATGATTCATCAAGCCCCAGAAATTCACAGGCAGCAGATATCGCTTCGGCTATTTCAGCTCCTCCGCTTATGATCCTTCCGACAACGCCCGAGGCAGGACTTGTCAGAAAGGACCTTATTGATTCAAATATTCCGTTACCGAGCTCATCAAGAAGTGAGACAATGATGTCCTTAAACCTGTCGAAGAAGATTCCGGTGCTTCTGTATGAATAGAATGCAGCAACAGAACGCCTTAACGTCTCTGTATCAATGCTGTACATTCCGCTCGCGTAGATAACATCGCCATCCTCATATCCATTACATGCGAGTATGCTGTCAAATACCGAGGAATTTATGCTGTTATAGTCAAATGCGTATATTCCGTATGTCTTGAACAGTTGCCTGTTATAGCTTGCAAGGTATATTTCAGTCTGTTCCTTCAAAGCCCTGGTATAAGTGAGTCTCCTGTCAAGATCTGCGACCAGTGCAATGTAAGTCGTCTCAACGAGAATCAGCGCAGACAGAATGACAGCAAGGAAAAGTGTTGATGTGCCTCTCTTATTCCTCCTCATCCGCGGCCTCCCCGGATAAAGATCCGTAGATTATCCTGTAATTCTCGGATAAGCCCGTAAAGAAAGTATTCAGCCGTTCTGGTGAGATTAAATCCTCATAATCATTCAGCACTTCATCTGTGATATACCGGGAATCTGCTGCAGTATCTGCACATAGTCTTGCAGGCACCACTATAAGTCCCGATAAAACAAGCAATACAAAAGTAAAGACTATCGAAGTCTCCAGTGTACTCATAAAACTACCCCCGTATTCTCTAAGTAATACTTATAGAATACAGGGGCTGATTACTTGATATTACCGACAATTGAGAACAATTATCGACAAAATTCGACAAAGATCATCTCAGGTGAGCGTCATACTGCTTCTCGAGCTTGGCGATGATATTGTCATAAGGTGCCTTGATGTCAGCATCAGAAAGAGTCTTGTTGTCATCTCTGAATATGAGTGATACCGCTACGGACTTCATGCCGTCACCGAGCTTGGCATCCTCATAAACATCGAAGAAATCTACTTCCTTCAGAAGCTTGCCGCCGGCAGATTTACATGTTCTGAGAATATCTCCGACTGCCACATCCTTCTTGATTACAACAGCGATATCTCTGGAAATGCCGGGGAACTTAGGAATCTGCTTGTAAACTCTCTCAGTCTTAGCAGCATTAATGAAAGCATTTGCCTCGAACTCGAAGAAACAAGCCTTCTCAGGAGCCTCAAAGTTATCAGCAACCTCAGGATGGATAATTCCGATGACACCGCACTTACGGTTGTTAACGAGGATGGAAGCAGTTCTTCCGGGATGGAATGAAGGATCATCAGTCAAAGGCTCAAAACACAGGGACTTAATGTCGAGCACCTTGCCCAATTCCTCGATGATTCCTCTTACATGATAGAAAATGCTTGAGCTGTCTCCAACGGAATTATCGTAGAAGAATCCGCTGACAAGAGGTCTCTCTTCAGGAAGAAGATTTGCATCCTCATCGGGTATGTAGATATATGCCAACTCAAATACCTTGGCGGAAGGAACACCTCTGTTGGAGTTCCTTGCAGCGATTCTAAGCATAGAAGGAAGCATGGATGATCTCATTACTGATGAGTCATCTCCCAAAGGATTGGAGATCTTAACCTGTCTTCTAAGAGGGCTGTCTTCAGCAACCTTAAGAAGATCAAGGTCGGAAGGACTCTCGAATGAATATGTGATAGCTTCGAAGAATCCGCAGGAAACAAGAGTATTTCTGATCTTCTCCGCGAGATTCTGCTCACGGGTTCTTCCCCCGAGAGTCGTCTCCTTACCGGAAAGAAGAGTGGGCTTAATGTTGTTGTAGCCGTAGAATCTTGCGATCTCCTCAGCAATATCAGCCTCTCCTTCGAGGTCGGGACGGAACGTGGGAGGAACGATCATCTGCTTGTCGCCTTCCTCAACGATCTCGCATCCGAGGTCATTAAGAGTCTTCCTCATGAAATCCTCGGAAGCTTCGATACCGATGAAGCTGTTAACCCAGTCAGGTCTGAACTCAATATGCTTAACGGGTCTTCTTGTAGGATATACATCGATAAGTCCCTTGCTTACCTTACCGCAGCCGAGCATCTCAACGAGTTCGCATGCTCGGTCCAGGGCCCTAAGAGCATTCTCGGGATCAAGACCCTTCTCGTAGCGTGAAGAAGCTTCTGTACGGAGGCCGTTTCTGATTGCAGTCTTTCTTACGCTTACTGCATTGAATGTAGCCGACTCGAAAAGAATGCTCTTCGTTGTCTCGAGTACTTCAGAGTTCTCGCCACCCATTACGCCTGCGATGGCGCAAACCTTCTCCTCGTCCGCAATAACGAGTGTATCCTTGTCCAGAATATGCTCGTTGCCGTCCAAAGTAACGGTCTTCTCGCCTTCCTCGGCAGTTCTAACGATGATGTGGTTGTTCTTGAGATAGTCGAGATCAAAAGCGTGCATGGGCTGACCCAGCTCGAGACATACATAGTTTGTAATGTCTACGATATTGTTGATGGGTCTCATACCTGCAGCAATAAGCCTCTGTGCCATCCACTCAGGTGAAGGACCGATCTTAACGTCCTCAACTGTTCTGGAGCAGTAGCGGTAGCAAAGGTCAGGTGCGAGGATCTCAACCTTAGCAACATCTTCAGTATTGTTGGAGCCTTCCTGCTTAAGAACGCTCTTAACAGATCTGAATTCCTTGCCGAGTGAGACTGCAGCCTCACGTCCGAGACCTTCTACAGAGAAGCAGTCAGGTCTGTTGGATGTGATCTCAAAATCAATAGTGATGAGAGAATCAATGTTGAGGTACTCTCTCATGTCAGTACCGAGTGCAGGACAGTTATCGAGCTTGGAAAGATCCCAAAGTCCATACTCATCGGCTCCGGGTCTGCCATTTACAACGGGACCCAACTCCTCACCGGAGCAACACATACCGTTGCTCTCTACGCCTCTGATCTTACCCTTCTTGATAGTGATCTCGGGAAGAACTGCGCCAACAGCAGCTACGGGACATACCATGCCCTCGTATACGTTGGGAGCTCCGCAGACGATCTGTACATCGTGTCCTAACTCATCAGTACCGAAATCAACCTTAAGAATGTGAAGGTGATCGGAATCCGGATGATCGGCAACGCTTACGATCTTCGCTGCATATACGCCGGAAAGCTTATAATCGATGACTTCCTCAACCTTGGATCCTGTGAGAGTCATCTTATCTGCCAGCTCCTTGGCAGATACGTCAATATCTGTAAAATCCTTTAACCAAATAACAGGTGCCTTCATGAATCTTTCTCCTTACTTGAACTGCTTTAAGAAACGTACATCGTTCTCATAAAGAAGTCTGATGTCATCGATTCCGTATCTTCCCATTGCCGTTCTCTCAACACCGATACCGAAAGCAAATCCGCTGTAGACGGAAGAATCAATACCGCAGTTCTCAAGAACTTCGGGATGAACCATGCCTGCGCCGAGAACCTCGATCCAGCCTTCACCCTTACATACGTTGCATCCTGTGCCTCCGCACTTCCAGCAGGTAAGGTCTACCTCAACGGAAGGCTCAGTGAACGGGAAGTGATGAGGTCTCAGTCTGATCTCTGTCTTCTCGCCGAAGAGCTTCTTGGCAAACAGACGCAGGGAACCTACGAGGTCACCCATAGTAACGCCCTTATCAACTACAAGTCCTTCGATCTGATGGAATACGGGTGAGTGTGTGGCGTCAAGAGTATCCTGACGGTATACCTTACCCGGGCAAACAACCTTTATCGGGGGCTTGCCGCCGCTCTTTGTGAGTTCTTCCATGATACGGATCTGCATTCCCGATGTCTGAGTGCGCAGAAGAATGTTGTCGCTTATGTAGAATGTGTCCTGAGTATCTCTCGCAGGATGTCCCTTGGGGATTCTGAGAAGCTCGAAGTTGTACTTATCGTACTCAACTTCAGGACCTTCACCGATGCTGTAACCTAGTCCGAGGAAGATCTCGCAGATCTCGTTGATTGCATTATTAAGCGGGTGTCTTGCACCGCAGCCTTCATAATGTGTAGGCAAAGTAACATCGATTACTTCCCTCTTAAGCTTATGTGAACTCTCGAGAGCCTTCATTCTTGCCTGGCTCTGAGCAAAAGCCTCCTCCATCTTGGCACGGACTTCGTTAACCATACGGCCGGCTTCAGGTCTCTCTTCAGGCTTAAGATTACCCATGCCGCGAAGAACACCGGTGAGCTTACCCTTCTTACCAAAGTACTCGACTCTTATCTTCTCAATATCAGCAAGATTCTGGATCTCTTTGATCTTTTTCTCGAATTCTTCACGGGTTTGATTAAGACTTTCCCGAAGATCGCTCATAAATAAGCCTCCTTAAAACGCGCATTAACTAAGAAAATATAACACAACGCCCTTAGAAATTAAAGAAGGGATTATTCCTGAGCTCCTCCTTAACTGTTGAAGACGGACCATGACCAGGAAGTACTACCGTATCGGGATCAAGATCCTTAATGGAATTAAGGGACGCCATGAGCTCCCTGCTGCTGCCGCCGTAAAGGTCGGTTCTGCCCGCAGACCCTGCAAATAAAGTGTCTCCGGTAAAAAGCACGCGCTCCTCTCCCTCTTCGAAAAGAAGACAGACGCTGCCTTTGGAGTGACCTGGTGTCCTTAAGACCTTGAGATTATCTAGCTTAAGTCCGTAAATATCGGATGCCTTTGAATTGTATGAGCATCTAACGGAGAATACCATGGAGCCGTTCTTATCCGCTGAATCAAGCATTTCCATGTCATCAGGAGATATGTATATTCCGGCTTTCGGGAATCTTCCGTGCCATTCATCCAGGGCATTTATATGATCAAAATGGCCGTGAGTGATTAAGATTCCGTCGATTGATTCAGGTATATGATTGCTGATCCTGTCCAAAGAAACGGAAGGATCCACAATAAAACACCCCGAATGCGTATCGATAAGATACATATTCGAGGCCAAAGGACCATATGGGTAACAGGTAATTGTCATTATGAGACCTTAGTATCCTTTATCCAGGTTCTGTAATCAAGATCTCCTCTGTCGATCGCGAGAATAAGAATCTCAGCCGTAGCGAGGTTGGTAGCGTACGGAATATTATTGGAATCACAGGTCTTAAGAAGATCTGAAGAAGCCGATTCTGCATCAGCTGCAGCATCGCGAAGATAGATGACACAATCGATCTCATCAAATTCAGCTCTGGAAGCAAGCTGTTCGATACCGCCAAGATAATCAACATTAAGTCCGGAGACCTCGATGCCGACTGTGGATTTAAGGTGCTTAGCTGTGCTGTAAACGGAGATAAGCTGGTTCTTCGTAAGGATTGTCTTATAGGCGATGCAGAAATTGACAAGAAGTTCGGTCTTACGATTATCTGCCATCAGAACAATCTTCATACGCCATTCCTCCATTAAAAACTATCAGTATTGTATAAAAAAAACATCAAAAAAGCAACGATATGTTGTTTTTTTGTTCGAATTAACTAAATTTCTTCCTCTACGGGAGTAACTGCGATCAAAGCATCGAGGTCATCGCCCGTAATCGGAATAGTATCAAGCATGACTTCCGCTCTTGTAGGAGCGACATCAAAATACTCAGAGAGAAGTTTCTGTGCAATAACGGCCGTTGAAGCTCCCCACTCACCTCTTTCTACAACAAGAGCAATTGCGATCTGCGGATCCTCGGCAGGTGCATAGCATACAAAGAGTCCGTTACTGTACTCTTTTCGAATTTCCTCATAACCTGTCTCAGCCGTACCGGTCTTACATACGACATCTACAGGGAAATTGCTGAAGATGTCCTGAGCAGTTCCGGGCCAAGTGGAAGTACCGGTAACAACACATCTCATGGCATATCTTACAGCCTCGATGTTCTCTTCATCGATGTTGAGAGGGATCGACTGGGTCTGTCCCTCATACAGTATGGTTCCGTCATCAGAAGTAACGCGGTCGATTACATACGGAGTAACAAGCCTGTTTGTTGCAATGCCCGCCGTATAACGGCAAAGCTGCATGATCGTGAAGCAGTTATCGAACTGTCCTATAGCCGACTGGGCCGTATCAGCAGGGAACCATGTACGGTCATATTCGTATTCATGCAGAAGGATCTTGGTCTCACGGCTGGCCCTGACGCCTCTTATCTCACCGGGAAGATCAATGCCCGTATACTCTCCAAGTCCGAGCCTCTCGCCCATTGCATCAATATTGTCGATACCCGTGTCAACGCCGAGTCTCATGAAATAGATGTTGCAGGAAGTTGCCATGGCTCCGTTAAGATCCAGAGGTCCGTGTCCGCCGTTGGAGAACTCGAGACATCTGAACGTCCATCCGCCGATGTCTATAGGTGAATCACAAGAATACCATGTGGATCCCGGAGATATTACTCCTGTCTCGAGAGCTGCAAGTGCCGTGCACATCTTGAAAGTGGAACCCGGAGCATACTGGGACATGATCGCTCTGTTCCACAAAGGCATGTCCTCAGCCGTAATATCCTCGTATTCACCGAGCCCCAGATAGTATTCGAGCTGCTCCTCTGCCCTATCGTCACCGTACATTGACAGCACGAAGTCATTCGGGTCAAAGTTCGGATATGAACCCATTGCAAGAACGGCGCCGGAATTTACATCCATAACAACGAAAGCACCTGCATTAGCCGTTTTATATCCTGTCTGCTCAATGATCTCGGCGTTCATGGCGTCTTCAATATATGTCTTAAGAGCCTCGATTCCGACTCTCTGAAGGTTGGTATCAATAGTAAGCTGTACGGTAGCACCGCTTTGAGGGGGCATACCGTAATCCTGAGGGAAAAATACGCCTTCCTGTCCTTCCGTCGTCCAAGTGTTATAGGTTCTGATACCGGAATTACCGTGCAGATAACGCTCCATCTGAGATTCAACTCCGGACTGACCTACAAGGTCGCTGTTGGAATAACCGTAGGGCGCGAGCTGCGTCAGTGACTCCTGTGATATTCTTCCGACGTATCCAACGACATGGCTTGATAACTGGGCAGCAGGAGTATATGTACGCCTGTATGTCTTTGTGGTAATTATTCCCATGTAGTGATAATTCTGCTCATTAAGTATAGTTACGAGTTCATCCGGTACGTTAGTTGCTATCTCAACCGGCGTACCTGTAAGGAAAGACCAGTTGTCCTTGAATATCTGGAATCTTATCCTGATGATCCTGTAAGCTTCCTCTTCTGAATAATTGGTATCGATATCAAAGAAATGCCTTAGGTACAGATAGAATACCTGAGGGTCAGTTTTAACATAATTATCGGAATAAGTAACGATAATTCCCTCTGAATAATCGTCAAGATCAAACAGGTTATGGTCTGTCTGCCACAGCCTTATCTCCTCTTCATCCTTAAGGAAGCGGAACGGTTCGGTTGCAAAATAATCATCGAGTTCAGATTCGCTTATACAGTTATACTGGTCAAACAGATAACTTAACTCCAGACACATTGCATTAAGGTCCGCATTCTCCATGTAAGCATTGGAGATCATTACGGTGTTAACTTCCTGAGATGTCGCGAGAACAACTCCGTTCGCATCGATAATGTCACCTCTCGGAGCAGTAACGACATACTGTCTGGATACACCCTCTGATGAAGCGGAAATTGTCCTCTGGTAACCGGAGAACTGAAGAGCTGCGGTCATGTAAAGGATAATCGAACCGAATATGCAGAATATGAGTCCGAGAATGAAGTATCTGTTCCCGAAGACACCAAGGATCAGGGAGAAGACTGATTCACGTTTGTTATTTACATTGTCAGCCATGTATTATCCCCCCTCCTCTTCTCGTCGATAAGAACAGGATTAACTCCATTTTTGTATGGTCCGATGAACTTAAGCATGAGAAACAAAGGTATCGCAGCAATTAAGTTCAGTAAGACTTGAGGCAGGATCGACTTAAGAAGGATCTGGTTAAGACTTAAGTTATAAGTCATTCCGGTAACGACCTTAAACCACAAAAAGATTATGAAATGCCCTATTCCCTTATATAGCAGTGTGGCAATTACCACTGATACGAATGCCAGTATGAAATTGCGCTCAATCCTGACCGTAAAGAATGAGGAACCGAAGGCCGCAGCCGCTACCATAAGAAACAGTCCGATGCCGAGAGCCGTGGTAACCGATCCGTCTATTCCAGTTACCGAAGGAGCCGAGAAATAGTCCCTGATTATCCCTGCAAGTGCTCCGAATATCACGCCGTCATAGAAGCCGAACATGTATGAACACAGAACAACAAGAACGAATACGAGATCAGGTCTTATTCCATATATGGAGAGAACTCCGGTAAATGTTACCTGTAACGCGGAGAAAAGAAGCAGGTATAGAGCATACACAAGGTACTTACGTATCTTCTGAGAACGTTTCATCCGTTACCTCTTCAGAATCCGAAGCTTCCGACTCATCTTCATAAGGAACCATGATGAAGATATCGTTAAGATTCTCAACATCAGCATAAGGTCTAAGCGTAGCGGTAATATTGAGTTCGTTGGATGTATCAACGGATTCAATGACACCTATCGGTATACCCTGAGGAAAAAGTCCGCCTTCACCGGAAGTAACGATCTCGTCTCCGACTGAAGGAATCGTATCGGGATCTATGCCTGTAACAAGACAAAGACCGTCCTGCTTCAATGAAGCGTCGCCGATAATAAGGAATGTTGCACCGTTTACGGCATTAACCTTGCCGCTTACCTGGAATCCTTCGTGAAGAAGTATCAGGATGACAGAGTCATCATCATTGACTTCGATAACCCTGCCGACAAGATTCATACGGACATCAACTACTGCAAGTGATTCGCCCTGCTCAAGATAAATACCGTCACTGTTGCCTACACCGGCTCTGATTACGGAAAACCACTCATCGGATTCCCTCGAGAGTACTGAAGCTCCGAAGATATCGTAATTAGAGAATACCTCCCTGATATGGAAAGCTTCCTGAAGCTCTTCATAGCGGATGGCAGCCTCTTCATTCTGAGTAAGCTGATACTGAAGCTCCGCAATCTCGGCACGAAGCTGCTCGTTCTCATTTCTGATGGCTATACCGTCAGTAAGCGCAGCCCAGAAGCCGGATATCTCATTGCCGGTGAACTTAACTGCTTTCTGAACCGGATCGACAACGGCGCCGATCGGCTTCAAAACGACATTAAGCGGACTTCCCGGAATGGATCCGAGTATTATCACAGCCAGAATTATCAGTAAAGAAACGACTGTTATGAACCGCTTGTTGGTCAGCAGTCTTCGCATCTTTATGCTTGCTTTTTACCGCAACAATTCTTGTATTTCTTGCCTGAACCGCAAGGACAGGGATCATTTCTTCCTACCTTGTTGGAATGAGCAATATTAGCTTCCCTGTATGCACGGGAGATCTCTGCTGTCTTATTCTCGTCGAGAACCTTCTTCCATGAAGGAAGCTTGAAGAGCCATGTAGCCTTAGCATCCTTCATGTTGTAATAAAGCTTCTCATAATCGATATCAAGCTTGATGTCGGAATCATCATTAACATTCTCAACATCAAGTTCGTTGTTAAGGGAAGTCTTGATTCCGTCGAGGAAGCCGACAAAGATATCCATTGTATCCTTATTGAATCCAAGCTTAGCTGCAAGCTCGGAAGCCTTGCCGGATGTAAGCTCAGCATTGTCGGGATATGCGGAAAGGATCTTGTCGTAAGCATCCTTCTCCATTGAATAGTAAGCATTAATATACTGAGTATATGATGTCTGGTCCTTAACGTTCTCGGAATTATCGATCCATGTCTCGTAATATGTCATTTGGGGTTCTCCTTATCAAAGTCTGGAAGCAATAGCCTTCAGGAAATCTTCAGTATTTACAACATTCTTGGTAGGAACATCGATGAGATTCTTAAGATCTCCTGTAATCGTGCCGGACTCAATTGTCTCGATTGAAGCCTTCTCAAGTCTGTCAGCAAAATCAGCAAGTTCGGGAAGCTCATCGAGCTCGGCTCTCTTACGGAGAGCACCCGTCCAAGCGAAAAGCGTAGCCATGGGGTTTGTGGATGTAGCCTCACCCTTGAGGTACTTGTAGTAGTGTCTTGTAACTGTACCGTGTGCAGCCTCGTACTCGTAAACACCGTCAGGTGAAACGAGAACGGAAGTCATCATGGCGAGGGAACCGCACGCAGATGCGAGCATATCGGACATAACGTCACCGTCATAGTTCTTGCAAGCCCATACGATACCGCCCTCGGATCTCATGATTCTTGCAACTGCATCATCGATGAGAGTATAGAAATACTCGATGCCTGCTGCTTCGAACTTGGACTTGAACTCTGCCTCATAGATCTCGGCAAAGATATCCTTGAATCTGTGGTCATAAACCTTGGAAATAGTATCCTTAGTTGCAAACCAGAGGCTCTGCTTAACGTCAAGAGCATACATGAAGCATGAACGTGCAAATGCAGCAATGGACTTATCTGTATTGTGCATACCCTGGATGATACCTGCATCCTTGAACTCGAAGATAACCTTCTTCTCCTGTCTTCCGTCAGGATATGTAACAAGAAGCTCTGCTGTAGCGGGACCGTCAACGCGGATCTCGGAGTTTCTGTATACATCGCCGTAAGCATGTCTTGCGATGGTGATAGGCTTCTTCCAACAGCTTACAAAAGGATTGATTCCCTTAACGAGGATAGGTGATCTGAATACTGTACCGTCGAGCATTGCTCTGATGGTTCCGTTAGGACTCTTCCACATCTGATGAAGCTTATACTCATCCATTCTCTGAGCATTAGGTGTGATCGTTGCACACTTAACAGCGACACCAAGTTCCTTTGTACGGTTAGCGGAATCGATTGTAACCTGGTCATTTGTAGCATCTCTGTTGGGAAGCCCCAGGTCGAAATACTCAGTCTTAAGGTCAACAAAAGGAAGAATTACGATATCCTTGATCTGCTTCCATACAACTCTTGTCATCTCATCGCCGTCCATCTCAACGAGCGGCGTCTTCATCTGAATTTTAGACATAAAAGTCCTCCGTATATTTATATAACCGACATATTTTAATAGAATTACTTACCCGATGCAAGAACAATGAAGGACTCCAGACTCGCCCTCTCATCCGCATTTCCGTGTTTGATATCATAATCATTTCTGTAGCAAAGATTATATAGAAGAATCAGTTTATCCATACGGAAATTGCGCGACTGTCTAAGAAGCTTATCTGCCTTGAAGCTCTTTCCTCCCAATCCGAGACGTGAGACTATCTCCCTGGAATTATTAAGTTCCTTGGCACATATAAGTTCCTTGAAATGTCTTGCAAGCATGAACCTTATTGAAGGCAGCGGCTCCTTAAGCCTTATGAGATTATCAAGAAGAACCAGAGCCTGCGCCGTATTGCCGGTTCCGACAGCATCCATGATGTCGAATATCCTGGCATGAACATCAGGCTCACAAAGCTCGTCAACTATCTCGAAAGTAACATTCTTGGTATCAACTGCAGAACAGTAAAGTGAGAATCTCCTGATTGCCGAATCGATCTTTCTCATCGATCTGTCATATCTGCTTATGATGCTCTCGACGGCATCTTGATCAATCGTTAATCCCGATTTTGCAAGTCCGGCCTTAATGTATTTGGAAAGGACAGTATCATCCAGGTACTTAACTTCACATACGATTCCATTCTTGGTGAACGAGTCGTAAAGCTTCTTCTTACGCTTATCAAACTTATCAGTAACGAACAGAAGAACCGTTCCGCTTGGAATCTTCTCCAATACTGAAGGAAGCTTATCGGCAGAATCCTTATCGATATCAAAGTTTACGACTTCGACAACTCTTCTCGGCGAAGACCAGGAAGGAAGCTCGATATTCTCCACGATCTTATCGATGTCCACGCTTTTATTATTGAAGTCGAGCCTTACAGAATCCATCTGTTCAAAGCCCTTCTCCAGATACTTGCGCTTAATGGAGTTAACGGCAAGCTCAATGAAGAAATCCTCTTCCCCGTATATCAGGAAGAGATTATCGTCAGATTCCTTGATCCTCTTATTAAGTGCTTCGGTCTGAAGGATCATACATCCATTCCTTTGCTGTGAGCCCAGCACCAGCAGTAAGCCTGTGTTCTCGCGGCGAAGTGCTCACTTCTTTCGAGGAGTTCCCTTACCTCCTCCTTCGTGTACCACCTTGCCTCTATTTCCTCTTCGTCAGATGTCGACGGAGCGAAGTTCCCCTCAGCTTCACCGATGACTACTATGGATGTCTCGTTCATGACGCCGACAGCGCTGTAGCTTCTGGGCAGCACGTGGCGGACTTTCGTAAGGTTAAGACCCGTCTCTTCCCAAAGCTCGCGCTTAGCAGCTTCGCTGTATTCCTCACCGGGATCGATAAGACCTGCAGGGAAATTTAAAGCATAGTCTCCGACTGCCATTCTGTACTCTTTGTTGAGAAGGACCTTATTGTCGTCCTTATCATGAATGATAAGGATTACGGCATCGACGTGATCAACAGTAAGTTCTTCGAACGTCTTAATATTGGGATTTCTGCTTATAATCTCGTAATCTTTGATGTTTCCAAGAGCAGTTTTGTATTTAAGGTTGTATCTGGTTATGAATCTGCTCTCATAGAGCTTCTCAATTCCAATAAATTCCATTAATCCTCACCCATCCTCTTCTTAATGACATCTTCACTTGCTACCGAGTACCCGAAGAAACCGAGTTTCTTGCCCAGCAGGAAATATTCACCATGGTTATAAGCAACGAGATTTGCTTTATCAAGACACAATCTTCCCTGCTCATCGAGAAGATACGAATCTGCGGTAACACCTACAACTTCAGCTGTAAAAACATCATGTGAAGGAAGTTCATTAACGGACATAACCTTGCATGATATCGATACGGGAGCTTCCTTGATGGCATAGGCGTAATCAAGCCCCGCCGCCTTAACCGCATTAAGACCGGTTGCTTCGAACTTATCAATATCCGCACCGCTTTTGACTCCGCAAAGATCACATGGCTTGCAAAGCTGCTTGTTTACAAGGTTAATAACAAACTCGCCAGTATCGCTTATGAGCTTATGCGAGTGCCTCGACTTTCTTATGGATACCGATACAATGGGCGGCTCGGAATTAATGGTTCCTGCCCATGCGACCGTTATGATATTGGGCCTCTCTTCTTCTCTGGAAGGGTCCTTGCCCGCGCAGGATATCATTACTACCGGCACGGGATTGAGTATCGTTGATACTCCTACGCTTATCTTGTCATGCTTTGCCATATTCCCTCCTTATGCAAGCGGCAGCGCCGCGAAAAGCTCATGTGTAAGTAAGAAGTCCTTGAATTCCACTCCGCCGGTGAAGCCAACGAGTTTGCCGTCCTTGCCTATTACTCTGTGACACGGAATTATAATAGGGACGGGATTCTCAGAACAGGCATGTCCAACGGCTCTTGTAAGTTTCCTCGCTTCCTTCTTGTTGCCACCGGTTAATTCAAGTGCGATGTCCTCATAGCTTCTGGTATAACCGTAAGGAATCTTCTTTATGATATCCCATACCGAAGAACGGAAATCCGATGTCTTCGGAAGCCTGATACTGATATCAAAAGTCATTCTCTCCTTATAAAGATATTCCTTGATCTCCTTAACGGCCCTCATTACCTCAGCAGGACAGTCATCGGCTTCGTAGTCCTTATAATATACATCACCTCTGGGTCTCATCCTGCCGTTCTTCATAAGTCCGCAGAAATCCGCACACAACTTAAGATAACGGTCAGTAGGCGTCTCATCGAACCTCAAAAAAGAAACGGAATCAACATAATCTACCCCTCCTCTGACGGCAATGATGCCTCTCTGGAACGGAATGAAACCCACGTTATATTTCCTGTACATAGGAACGGTTATATAGAAGAGCCCCGCATCCTTAAATGAATCGTCAATATACAGTTCATCATGAAGGACTGCTTCCTGCATAAACCCGTTATTTACTAGCACTTCTTCGGATTTGTTATCGTCGACAGGTATGATGACGCTTACCTTATAGACATTCTTCTCGAAGAAGAAAAATTTAAGAAGGTCATCAGTAAACCCCGAATTCACATTGCCCTTGAATCTTATGATCACGGCATGCGAACTTGTGAAAGTACAAAAAGACAGAACTTCATAATTATCATCGGTGTAGATGGTCTTTCCGCGGATCTTATTCTCAACCGCGACGGCCGTCTCACAGTTAAGAAGAGACTTAAGCCTGGAAGCATCCTGCAGACGAACCTTATGAACGCTGCCCATCTTAATCCTCCGCAGCCGTGTAGACGGCATTATCCATATACTGCTCGTATAGCATAACCTGTGTGCCGAATTCGCTGTCGGAGGACATCACATCCCATACGCCTCTGTTAGCTACAGGCGGGAAATATCCTCTTAATGATTCCAGTCTTCTCATAAGCATCTGCGCATCCTTATCAAAGCAGATGAATGAAGCAAAGCCTGAAGCGAATGTAGGATCGGAACTGTCGGGAGAAAGACAAAGCGGATAAACAACCGCATTTACATTCTCAGAAGGAAGCATAACGAAGTAAAGACCATCGGGATAGTAATATGACCATGTATCAAATCCTGATGAGTTCATGAGCCACATTCCGCAGGATCTCGATACTCTCGGATCTGCCCCGTAACTGTCTGTGACTGAAGACAATCCATATGAATCGATGCTGTCGGCGTAATCGGTCCCCATAAACGGCGCGAGGCTTCCTGCATCATAGAATCTTGTTACGCTTAAGGAACCGTCAGAACTTGTGCCCGGAATGTCCTGTAAATAATCAAGAAGGTCATCGCTGCTGATGTTATAGGCGGGTACGCCTGATTCCGGAACATATTCGGAACTTCCGGCAAGCATGTAAACTGTTGAATAGAAAGGTATTCCGTAGTGCTCTTCCCCGGATCTCAAGGCATCAAGTGCACCAAGATAAACCGTGGAAGCTGATATATTCATGTCGGAAGCAAGGTAACCGTCCAACGGAGCCGCGAGACCGTTCGATACCATATCCACGAGATCTGATGCAAGGAAGACGTCGGGAACGATGCCGTCCTGACTTAATGATTCGATGATGTCCGAAGTCTCACCTGTTCCGGTAGTTGTTATTGTATTAACGACCCAGGGTGTATTAATGGCGTCAAGATATTCGATACTGATATCGGCTCCAGACATATCCGAAGGGAAAAGGTCATGATTCTTGGCATAATAGAGCTTCATAAGTAGGTTTACAGTCCTGTCAGATAGCGGAAGTGCTACAGTTATCTCATGAAGATCTGAATTTACGGACTGTATGTCACCCGGTCCAGGATCATTAGCCATAACCGATTCATCAGCAAAATGAAGTTCAGGGAAAACGTTCTCTTCATTCTTACATCCTGTAAAACAGATACAGGACGATAAAAACATCAAAGTAATAAAAAGTGAAGTAAAACGCTTAAACATATATCCTCCGTAAAGATTATAACATTATCTGATATTGATTTTGATTCAGATATAAGGTAATATTCTTAAGCGTTTTGCGGATGTGGTGGAATTGGCAGACGCGCTAGCTTCAGGTGCTAGTGGGAGCAATCTCGTGCGGGTTCAAGTCCCGCCATCCGCACCAAATTTCAAACGCCCTTCGCTGCGTACTCTGCTCGGGGCGTTTTTTATTTGCTTTAATCATATAAATTTGTCATTGACGGATAATAGTCACAAGAGTATTATGATGTAGGTTTATACAAAAGTTTGCATAAATATTCATTACGATGCATTTTAATTAATCGGAGGTGCCTTATGGCTAAAGAAAAATTCTTACTTGCATACTCAGGCGGACTTGATACATCCATCATCATTCCCTGGCTTCTTGAGAACTACGACTGCGAAGTTATCGCTATGGCCGGTGAAGTCGGAATCGGTGTTGATGAGGAGTTCCTTAAGGAAAAGGCTCTTAAGTGCGGAGCTTCCAAGTGCTATGTAGAGGATATCTCTGAGGAGTTCATCACAGATTACATCTACCCTACACTTAAAGCTAATGCAGTTTACGAGGGCAAGTATCTCCTCGGTACTTCTTTCGCAAGACCTGTTATCGCTAAGAAGATGGTTGAGATCGCACGCAAGGAAGGCTGCACAACAATCGTTCACGGTGCTACAGGTAAGGGTAATGACCAGGTAAGATTCGAGCTTACGATCAAGGCTCTTGCTCCTGAGATGAAGATCCTCGCTCCCTGGAGAGTATGGAACATCAAGTCCAGATCAGAAGAGGTTGATTACGCTGAGGCACGTGGTATTCCGGTACCTGTTACAAAGGAGAACAACTACAGTAAGGACGAGAACCTCTGGCATCTGTCACATGAGGGTATGGATCTCGAGGATCCTGCAAATGAGCCTGATCTCGATAAGATCCTCGAGCTCATGGTTTCACCTGAGAAGGCTCCTGACACACCTACATACGTCACTTTCAAGTTCGAGAAAGGTATTCCTGTAGAAGTTGACGGTCAGAAGCTCTCCCCTGTAGAGATGCTCAAGTACTGCAATAAGGTTGCAGGTGCTAACGGCGTAGGTATCGCAGATATCGTAGAGAACCGTCTTGTCGGCATGAAGAGCCGTGGCGTATATGAGACACCCGGCGGAACACTTATGTATGCTGCTCACAGAGAGCTCGAACTCTTGACTCTTGAGAGAGATACACTTCACTACAAGGATCTCGTAGCTCAGAAGTTTGCAGAGCTCGTTTACTACGGTCAGTGGTTCCACCCTCTCCGTGAGGCTCTCTCCGCTTTCGTTGATGAGACACAGAAGGTTGTAACCGGTGAAGTCAAGATGAAGCTTTACAAGGGTAACTGCACTCCTGCAGGCGCTAAGTCACCTTACTCTCTCTACGACGAAGAGATCGCAACATTTGAGGCTGAGGATGTATATAATCAGGCTGATGCGGGCGGATTCATCAACTGCTTCGGTCTCCCTATGAAGGTCGTTGCTCAGATGAAGAAGAAGAACGGACTTCTTTGATAATCATCTAAGTTTTGATTAAGAACTGCGGCTGCCTCATAATAGAGACAGCCGTTTTTATATTTAAGGAGTAAAGCCATGAGAATCAGACCGTTTAAGAAATGTGATGCCGATACGATCATTTCCTGGATAAAGAACGAGCGGATCTTCCGCTATTGGTGCGCGGACAGATTCGAATCATATCCTATTACTGGGAATGATCTGATCGCACAGTATGAAGATCTCGCTTTTAACGATGATATCTTTCATTTTGTGGCTTACGATGAGTCAGGATTGATCGGACACTTTAACATCCGCTATCCCGATAAGAATGATATCAATACCGTAAGACTCGGATATGTTATCGTTGATGACTCAAGGCGCGGTCAGGGGCTTGGCAAGAAGATGATAAGGATGGCGTTGGATTATGCCGTTACATTTATGAAAGCAAACAAAGTAACTATCGGCGTATTCGATAATAATCCTTCAGCCCTTTACTGTTATCTTAACGCAGGCTTCAAGGATACAGGCGTAACAGAGATTTACTCCTGCTTAGGCGAAGACTGGACATGTAAGGAACTGATCTATATTCCGGAGGATTGAATTATGATCGATTACAGGTTAATGAGCATCGAAGATTATAAGCAGTGCTATGATCTTTGGATTAAATGCGGTAACGGTCTTAACGATAAAGATGATTCGTGTGAAGGAATCGATAAATACCTTAAACGCAATCCTTCAACTTCATTCGTTGCAACTTGTGACGGCAAGGTCGTAGGTGTTATATTATGTGGGCACGACGGCAGGCGCGGTATCATACAGCACGCTTGTGTTTCTCCTGATTACAGGAGACTCGGTATTGGTAACAGACTTGTCGAACTTGCATTAGAAGCGCTTAAGAAAGAAGGAATCAACAAGGTTCTTCTCGTAGCATTCAAGAAGAACGAAGGCGGAAATGCATTCTGGGAAGCTCAGGGCTTTACACTTCGTGAAGACTTAAACTACAGGAACAAGGCGCTTGCAGAAATGGTCAGGATAGATCCCGACTATGTTAAGGAGTAATTGATATGGCAAAGAAAATGTGGTCAGGCCGCTTCGAGAAGGCTACTGACAAGACAGTAAACGACTATAACTCTTCCCTCCCTTTTGATTCGAGAATGTATGCTCAGGACATCGAAGGTTCCGTAGCACACTCAGCAATGCTCGCGCGTCAGGGAATAATCTCTCAGGAAGATGCTGATGCTATCCGCGAGGGTTTGCTGTCGATCAAGGCTGATATCGAATCAGGAAAGCTTACATTTGATTCAGATGCCGAAGATATACATATGTTTATCGAAGAGGAGCTTACAAACCGCATCGGCGATGCCGGCAAGCGTCTTCATACAGGCCGCTCCAGAAACGACCAGGTAGCTCTCGATCAGAGGCTTTATCTTGTAGATGAGGCACTTGATGTTATCGAGCTTCTTGATGAGCTCATCGAGACCATAACAGATATGGCTAAGGAGCATCTTACTACCTATATGCCGGGCTATACTCACCTTCAGCGTGCCCAGCCTATAACATATGCCCATTACCTCACAGCCTACATCGAGATGTTTAAGCGTGACCGCGACAGAATCGAAGCCGCAGCATCCCGCGCCAACATCTCGCCTTTGGGCTCCGGTGCTCTTGCAGGAACCACATATCCTCTTGACCGCGAATCTGTAGCTGATGAACTCGGCATGGCAGGTGTAACACAGTGTTCTCTTGACGGTGTTGCTGACCGTGATTTCGCTATTGAATTCGCATCTGCTGTATCTATACTCATGATGCACCTTTCGAGGATGAGCGAAGAGATCATCCTGTATGCTTCTCAGGAGTTCAAGTTCTATGAGCTCGATGACGCTTATTCTACAGGCTCCTCCATGATGCCTCAGAAGAAGAATCCGGACGTTGCAGAGTTGACGCGCGGTAAGACCGGACGAGTTTACGGCGATCTTATCTCACTTCTTGTTATCATGAAGGGACTTCCCCTTACATATAACAAGGACATGCAGGAAGTGCAGGAGTCGCTTTTCGACGTGATTGACACCATCAAGGGAGTGCTCCCTCCCTTCACGGGCATGATGAAGACAATGACCATCCGCAAGGACAACATGGAAGCCGCAGCACTCGGCGGCTTTACAAACGCCACGGACCTTGCAGACTATCTTGTCCGTAAGGGAATCCCCTTCCGTGAGACTCACGCGATCTCCGGTAAGCTCGTTCACTACTGCATAGAGAACAACACTACGCTCGAGAAACTCTCAATCGAGCAGTTCAAACAGTTCTCGGACCTCATCGAAGAAGATGTTTACGATGCGATTTCCCTTGAGACATGCGTAAACAAGCGTACACTCACCGGCGGACCTGCTCCGGATACGGTAAAGAGATATCTCGATAACCAGTAAACTTGTATCTATAGTTGTATCTACTTTTAAGCTTTATCGCTTATTAGTAGATACATTGAGACTGATGTATCTACCTGACGTCTCTACTTTTCACGCTTTACGGGGAAAAGTAGAGACGTTCTCATTTGTCGATTTTTGTCGAAAATTGTTCTCAATTGTCGCCCTATCCCAATCAGTAACTCTATAAAATAGGGATATGATTATAGTGAACAGAGAACATCATGAGTTGCTGATAGCATTCTATAGAGACCAATGGAACAGGCTCCCTCACGGATACTTCGGAACCCACAGAAACCATTCTGTTGTTTATGTAACGTATGATCCGAATGATACTCATATAACACCGAGGGAAAAAAGGATTCTTAATCTATCATCTAAGGACGGTCAATTATTCTGCCGGTTGGTCAAAGAGGCATCGGAAATAGAGAATACTATAAATCTGCTGATGAATGATTGGAATGCGATATATAAATCCTCTCCGAGAAATCTGACTTTTCCTTTGAGAAGAAACTCTGCTTCTCCGCTTACTGCAAAGTTTTATCAGGAAGCAGACAGTAATTGTAATTCATTCCCTAATAAGAACATTATCGATTATCACGATCAGCAACTAAGATCAAAGAATGAACTAATACTTTGTAAAACTCTGGACCGCTTCGGATATGATTATAAAGTTGAAATAGAGATCAAAATAGATAAATTCACAACGCTGTATCCTGATGTGACGTTTTATGCTCCGGAAATGGACAAACCGATAGCAATAGAGCTTGATGGCGCAATCGATGTTCAGGATTATTATACGAAGTCAGAGCAAAGAAAAAGACAATATCTCATGCACGGATTTACCGAATTGAGAGATATCATCTTCTTCAGAAATATAGATCCATATACTATCGATATAGAGCAATTAGAGGCTCTGATATTCGGATCGCTGATTGTAAATACAAAGAGTATTATCTTTCCATAAGCCAAATTTCAGATGACTTAGGAGCGAGTGTTGATCCTCCGCCGAAGTCGTGTATCTTACCAGATATCAATTCCTTTGCCTGGCCACAGCCCGCATCGAAATGTGCGGTAAACGGCTGTGAATCCATATTAATTGCAACAAGCACACGCTGATCGCCGCAGTTACGCTCGAATATGCACTGCTTATTTGTAAGTACAACCGACTTCATTCCGCCGTAATTCAAGGCCTTTGTATTCTTCTTAGCTTCAGCAAGTCTGCTTATATGTTCCGTAAGATCATTCCATTCGGGTTTATCAAAGCATGCACGAAGAGCGGGATCTCCCTCTTCCTTACGAGCCTTAGCTCCCCACTCGGAACCGTAGTAGACACACGGAATACCGGGCATTCCGAATACCATGGTATATACACAAGGCAGAAGTTCGGGATCATTGATGAGCGATGCGATTCTGCTTACATCATGATTATCAGCAAATGACAGAAGGTGTGAGCCTCTTGCAACTGTCCAGTCCTCGGGTCCGAAGAGCCTTAACAGGGAATGGATTATCTCGAACATATTGCCGGAGTTAAATGCTGAATGTATTCCCTTATAGCACTGATAGTTGGTAAGTGAATGCAGATGCATCTCATTAAGCATACGGCCGTATTCGCCGTGAAGAACTTCACCGAGAAGGAAGAACTCGTTTTTCTTGCTGTCGGTAAACTCTCTAAGACGGCGCAGGAACTCGTGATCCAGGCAGTAAGCTACATCGAGACGCAGTCCGTCGATATCGAAGAAATCAATCCAGAAATTAACCTTATCGAGAATATGATCAACTACAGCAGGATTACGGAGGTTAAGCTTTACGAGGTCGTAATTGCCTTCCCAGCCTTCATACCAGAATCCGTCGTTATAATTGGAATTACCGTCAAAGGACAGATGGAACCAGTCCTTGTAAGGAGAATCCCATTTCTTCTCCTGAACATCCTTAAAAGCCCAGAAGCCGCGGCCAACGTGATTAAATACGCCATCGAGAACAACCTTTATTCCGGCCTTGTGAAGTTCATCCACTACCTTCTTAAAGTCATCATTTGTGCCGAGACGCGTATCAATCAATCCGTAATCACGGGTATTGTAACCGTGCGTATCAGACTCAAATACAGGTGAGAAATAAATAGCGTTGCAGCCAAGCTTCTTAATGTGTGGAATCCAGTCCAATACCTTGAGAATACGTGATTCGGGAATGCCGTCATTCTCAAAGGGAGCTCCGCAGAACCCCAACGGATAGATCTGGTAAAATACTGATTCTTCAAACCACATTTTTATTAAGTTTCCTTTCGATGTTTTCAATTACTATCTCCAAAGCCTTGATCCTGGCGTACTTCTTATCATTTGATTCAAGCACATACCAAGGAGCAAAAGCCGTAGATGTCTTCTTTATCATCTCATCGACAGCGGACTCGTACTGATCCCACTTCTCGCGGTTTCTCCAGTCCTCGTCGGTGATCTTCCAATTCTTCTCGGGAGTATTCTGTCTCTCAGTAAATCTTGCAAGCTGGGTATCCTTATCTATCTGTACCCAGAACTTTATCACTACTGCTCCCCAGTCAACCAGTTCCTTCTCGAACTCGTTAATCTCGTTATAAGCGCGCTTCCATTCATTCTCAGAACAGAAACCTTCAATACGCTCTACCATTACGCGCCCGTACCATGTACGGTCAAATATGGCTATGTGTCCGTCCTTCGGAAGTCTGGTCCAGAATCTCCAGAGGAAATGTCTTGCCTTCTCGTGAGGCTCCGGGCTTGCTATAGGATGAACTTCGTAGCCGCGGGGATCCAAAGCAGCGGCAATTCGCTTGATATTTCCGCCCTTACCTGCGGCATCCCAGCCTTCATAAGCAATAACAACAGGGATCTTCTTACGGTACAGTTCGTAATGAAGCTCGCTCAGCTTCTTCTGGAGTTCTTCAAGCTTGGAATTATACTCATCGTCACTTAAGACCTTATCATCCAGGCTTATATCCTTAAGATTAGAAGTCTTGTTAAGCTGGAAAGTATTCTGAAGCACCGGGAAACTCAGACTCGAGTTCTGGAAAGCCGTATCAAGCGCTTCATTTATGACGTCCAAAGCCTGCAGAGCAGCCCAGTTCTCAGAAGAACCGTCGATAACGTGCCATGGCGCATATGTGGAATTCGTTTCCTTAATGAACTCGGCAAAATCCTCTAATCTCGTGTCATAATGCTTATTCTGATTGAGATCGTTATCGCTAATGCGCCATCTAGTGTTCTTATCAGACAGAAGATCCTTGATCCTCTTCTTCTGTTCCTTCTTCGATATATGCAGGAAGAGCTTGATTACAAGATAACCGTCTTCAACGAGCTGCCTTTCGAAGCACTTTATACTCTTCAGGCGCTGAGCGCAGACTTCATCTCTTCCCTCAGCCTTATATACCGTGAGCTCGCTCATCCACGCCCCGTCCCAGATGCTGATTTTGCCCTGTTCGGGAATGAGATCAAAATACCTCTTCAGGAAAGGGTAGCGCTTCTGTTCGGGTGTTCTGACGTTAATGTTGAACACCTTGAAGAAACGCGGGTCAATGTTCTTGATTATATTCGAGATCAGGGTTCCTTTGCCGGCTGTTCCCCAACCCTCAACGATGATAAGCACAGGCAGTTTCTTATCCTTGATTATCATCTGCTTGGCGAAGAGTTCATCTCTTCTGGTCTTCAATCGGTCTTTAATCTCAGACTTATCGGGCTTCTTCGACAAATCGAATATATCAGACATAATATGGCCTCGCTTTCTTATTACTCATATCAAGTATAAGAATAAAAGTGTACAGCCTTTGAAAGAATATAAAAACTTCCTGTTAATTTCTCATACTGTGGATAGGCGCAGGAATTCTGCCGCCTCTGTGTATGAAATCAGCGCAGGATGCCTTATTTACAGCCATAATCGGTGCATATCCGAGAAGTCCGCCGAATTCAACTTTATCACCGACACCCTTACCTGGAACGGGGATAAGTCTTACAGCAGTTGTCTTGTTATTGAACGTACCGAGAGCCATCTCATCTGCGATGATACCGGAGATCGTCTCTGCCGTTGTATCACCGGGAATAGCGATCATGTCGAGACCTACGGAACAAACGCATGTCATGGCTTCGAGCTTCTCGAGCTTCAATCCGCCGCTTGCTGCAGCTGCGATCATTCCTTCGTCTTCAGATACGGGAATAAATGCACCGGAAAGACCTCCAACATATGAGGAAGCCATGATTCCACCCTTCTTCACAGCATCGTTAAGCATAGCAAGAGCAGCAGTGGTTCCCCATGTACCGCACTCCTCGAGACCGAACTCTTCAAGAAGTCTTGCTACGGAATCTCCTACGGCAGGAGTCGGAGCCAGGGAAAGATCGATTATTCCGAAAGGAACGTGCAATCTCTCGGAAGCCTCACGGGCAACGAGTTCTCCTACTCTTGTGATCTTAAATGCAGCCTTCTTGATAGTCTCAGCGACAGTACCCAGATCTGCGCCCTTAACGGACTCAAGGGCATGCTTAACTACACCGGGACCTGAAATACCAACGTTTATAACGCACTCGGGCTCGCCGGGGCCTAAGAATGCTCCTGCCATGAACGGGTTGTCCTCAGGTGCATTAGCAAATACAACAAGCTTTGCGCATCCAAGAGCATCGCGGTCAGCAGTAAGTTCAGCCGTCTTCTTAATGATGCGGCCCATATCACCTACGGCGTCCATATTGATACCTGTTCTCGTTGAAGCAAGATTAATTGATGAGCATACAAAATCAGTAGAAGCCAATGCCTCAGGAATTGAGTTAATAAGCTTCATGTCAGAATTCGTGTAACCCTTCTGTACAAGCGCAGAGAAACCGCCTACAAAGTTAACACCGCACTCCTTTGCAGCTCTGTCCAATGTCTTCGCGAAAGGAGTGTAATCGGAAGTATTGCAGGCTGCGGCAACAATCGCAATAGGAGTTACGGATATTCTCTTATGAATGATCGGAACACCGTACTTCCTGCTTATCGCTTCACCGGTAGCTACGAGATCATGGGCATAGCGCACGATCTTATCGTAGATCCTGTTGCAGCACTCGTCCACGGAAGAAGCAGCGCAGTCCATTAGGGAAATGCCCATGGTAATTGTTCTGATGTCCAAATGCTGCTCATTGAACATCTTCATTGTCTCAAGTATTTCGAAATCTGTAATCATATTCTGTGCATCCTGTTAAAGAGATCTGTGTGCTGTATCGTAATAGATACACCGAGTTCGTCACCGAGTGCATTTAGCTTCTCGATAATATCGGACTTCTCGATGTCGTGCTCCTGAAGATCTACCATCATGATCATTGTGAAGATACCGTCAAGTATCGTCTGGGATATATCCTTAATATTGATGTTGTTCTCTGATAATAAAGTCGCAACACCTGCGATGATACCTACGCGGTCCTTGCCTATTACTGAGATTACTGCTGTATTCTTATCTGAATCCATAATATTTCTCCTCTTTTTATTCGCACTTATAGTAACACACTTTCGGCGAGCCGATTAGCACATTTTATACCGTCGACAGCGCTGCTCATTATGCCTCCTGCATAGCCTGCGCCCTCACCTGCAGGATACACGCCTTCTATGCAGACACTTTGGAAAGATTCTTTATCCCTCGGTATTCTCACAGGTGATGAAGATCTTGTCTCAACTGCAGTTAATACAGCACTTTCAGAATCAAATCCCCTGATCTTTTTTCCCATCAGGGCGATGCCTTCTGTAAGAGTATCTATCATATACGAAGGAAGTAGTTCCCTGAGATCACAAGGCACAACACCCGGAGCATATGTAGGATGTACTGTGGTATAAGAAGAACCGCTCTTACCTGTCTTAAGGTCTTTATAAGTCATGTAAGGCGCATTGGCGGTGCTTCCCGCAAGCTTAAACGCATTCATCTCGAGCATATCCTGGAAGATCATGCCGTAAAGCGGGTCATCTGACTCGTAAGCAGGATTGAACGGTATAAGCAGAGCAGCATTGGAATTAACGCCGTCACGACCTCTGTAACTCATGCCGTTCGTACATACGGCATTCGCGAAAGAAGCAGAAGGAACAACTTCTCCTCCGGGACACATACAGAATGTATAGAGCTTATTGCCCGTACCTGTATCTACTACAAGCTTATAATTGGCGGCAAAGATATTCTTATAAAGCGCAGTATCGAAGCCGTACATAGCTTTATCAATATCTGCCCTTAAGTGTTCGATACGGACACCTATCGAGAAAGGCTTTGATGTTATACCGAGAAGATTGCAGTTAGCTCTTACAAAGTCTCTGCTGCTGTTTCCGATCGCAAGTATCAGTTTATCTGTCGGATAGTATCCTTTATCGGTAGTAATTCCTTCTAACCTTGCCGGTCTCGCGTAATTATGAAGATTGATCTCCTTCAATTCTTCTTCGAAATACACTTCACCGCCAAGGGATATAATCTCTTCCCTTATTCCCTTAACAACATTAACAAGATTATCAGTTCCTACATGAGGATGCGAATCATATCTTATATCCTCCGGTGCTCCATGCTTAATGAATACATCGTAAATATAGTCTTTGTAATCCGAAGACACACCTGTATTAAGCTTGCCGTCGGAATATGTACCTGCTCCGCCTTCGCCGAACTGAATATTGGAAGACTGGTCAATGACGCCGGTCTTCTTATAATTCGCGACATCCCGGTTTCTGCTGTCAACATCCCTGCCCTTCTCAATGATAATGGGCTTAAGTCCGTAACGGGCAAGGACCAGACCTGCAAACATTCCTGCAGGACCGAATCCGATGATTACGGGTCTGTTTTTATTATTGAATCTTTTGTTCTTATGAATCAGTACAGGAGCGGATGAATCAGTCAATGGCTCATCAGTAACCCTGTAACATATCTTAACGTCAGATTTATGCCTCGCGTCGATATAGGATCTTAAGATTCTTAATTTGCCTGATGCGATACCGGACTTTCCGGATAGCACAGAAGTTACATCATCAACATTGCCGATATCCTCCGGGCGAAATGACAGTTCCTTGATCACTTCAGATCTCCTCGTATTCATCATAGATGGATTCGGCAACAGTCATTGCGGAAGCCCATGCCCAGTGAAGATTGTATCCGCCGCAAAGTCCGTCCACGTTAAGGGCTTCGCCGCATACGAAGATGCCGGGACATTTCTTAAGTTCAAGTCCGTCCGTAACTGCGCTTAACTTAAGGCCGCCTGATGTGACCTGGGCATTCTCGAATCCGAGACTGCCCGTAAGATTGATCCTGAAATCATGAATGACAGATGCTATACCATTAGGTGTACCGTCAGATCTTGCTACAGCAACTTCAGCTATTGGCTTCTTAATAAGTCCTGATATGGCGGAAGCCTTGTCACGATCGTTAAAGCGGTTAAGAAGATCACCGATAACCTTCTTCTTGATCTTAAGGTCCATCGATGGTATAAGGTCAACAGTCAGGTATTTAACGGGCTTTCCGGAGGTTAATGATCTGTTATAGTAACCTGAAAGCTGCATGACGCATATTCCTGATATGCCATAGTCGGTAAATAGGATCTCGCCTCTTTCCTCCCTGCCGTCCATCTTAACGATGCACTCCTGCCTGATGCCGCTAAGCTTTCTTAAATCCTTATCCGAGGACTTCAAAGGCACAAGAGACGGGATGAGCCGCTCGAAGCTGTCAGAGCCTGCCATACCTTTAAGTACGGGATATAGTGAACCGTCACTTCCGGAATCCGGCAATGACACTCCTCCGCAGGCAAACACAACATAAAGTGCCGTATAAACGCCGTTAACAATGACGTTCATGCCTTCTCTTACAACGCTTTTTACTTCAGTATCGTATTCAAATCTTGCATTGGAAGCCGAAGCGAGAGCATCAGCAACCGTTTTGCTTTGATATGTGATGGGATATGCAAGATCATTCTTATAATCAGTGATTATTCCGAGATTATTCTCGAAGAAGGAAGTAATCTTGGCGGGGCCGAATGCGTGAAGTATCTTAGTAAGCTTGGCGTTGTCGTCAGTGTTGTAACACGAAGAAGTCACGTTCCTGTTGGTGTAGTTGCATCTGCCGTTGCCTGTCGCAAGAAGTTTCCTGCCGGGCTTGCTGTTCTTCTCCAGAACAAGGACCCTGAGAGAAGAATCCGCATTATAAAGAGCCGCGGCACACATAAGTCCCGCAGCTCCTGCCCCGATTATGATTACATCATATTTATTGTTACTCATCCGCGGAATCAAGAAGCCTTATTGCGCGCATGTACTTGCTCTGGTCATAAGGAACGGCACCCGTGTTATCGACGATAAACTGGGCCATCTCCTTAAGGTCTACTACGTCGCCTGCTTCAAGTTCAATCTCAAGTTCGCAGATATCCTCGGTTTTATTGCCGCCGCTGATCTTGCCGATGTCGAAGCTTGCTTCCATCATGGAATCTCCGAATCCAAACGTGTATATCGTTCTCTCACAATATGTCGAGCAGAGGCTTATGAGATCCTCGCTCTTTACTCCGCCTAAGGCCTCGTCAAGAATCTCTTCCGGATCGTCGTCGCCTCTTGAAGCCTTGCTTCTGAACTCCTCAACATTAAATACCGGTGAGTCAGATTCTACATTCCACTCATACCTCTGACTTAAGCCGTTAACCACGGAACCGCCGTACTTAACAGTATGCTCGTAATGAGTCTTCTCCCCGTCATCATATAATCTGACCCTGACAGTAGTACCCTTCTTCATAAGGTCTCTGTCCTTTGTATCAAAATAAGTGTTGTTAAGCTTAACAGGGCGCTTCTCACCTACATCAAGACAATAATCCGAGAACCAGTCGGCATTGATAATACCCATAAGTTCTTCTTTGCTCTTAAATGCCAGTTTAACTTCAGTTTCCATACTCCCTCATCAGTAATCAATCGTATGTACGCCGCCGGTGGAAACAACGACAAGACGGTTATTATCGGTAAATCCTATCCTGATAATATCTTCATCCACCGAGATATCAGAAACAACTCCGCCGTCGGAGTTAAATACCAGGATTCTGTCATCAATTGACAGTGCATACATATCATCACTTGAAGCAATTGCGTTAACATCGGAACCTACTTCTGAATCGTAGATAATGTCTCCGCCTGCGCTCATGATCATCAGCTTATTCAACTGGTTAACACCGTCCGCATAGACGACAAAAATAACGTCATCAACGATCCTTACGTAGTTTATCGCACCGAAGGAATCATTGAGCGGAACAAGAGTGTCGTTGGAAACAGTATAAATACAGTCGGTACAGAAAGCGAACAGCCTGTTCCCTATGTACTCCGTGTATGAGAGGATCTCAGTATCATCAATGGTATAAACGGCATAGTCCGAAGCGGATATGTTGGACGTATCATAATTGATGGCAAATACCCTGACATAAGGCTTATACACCGCACCTGTCGTATTAAGAGTCGTCAGTGCAAAGAACTGCTCATCTTCCGAGAAGGCACCGCTTATAGGATATCCTGAATTATAAGAAGACCATCTTGATATCTGGCCGCCCTCGGAATTAAAGAGGATCACCTCACCATAAGCCTCGGTACTGTCCGTAATAACGGCACAAAGACCATTATCAGAAAGAACGGCAGACTGGATCTTGTTCTCCGTAGGCTTCTCATAGAGAACTTTATCGGTATTCATAACAATGAAACCGTAGCCGTCATTATCAAATACGACGCAGTTATCACCGTTGATGTAGCACTGCGGGTTCGTATATGAGACCGTGGCACTGAATACTTCATTACCTGACAGGGTAAGATAAGCTACTCGCTCCTTAGTGACTTTAAGCACGCCCTCACCGAAAGCATAGAGCTTCTGAGCCTCGGCATACTCACAGTTGAATCCGGACTGTCCGGAGAGCCTTATGTATCTCTCTGCTCCGCGGCTTGCATCCTCATTACGGGATACAAGAATAAGCATAACTACCGAGAAAACGAGCAACGCAACAAAACCGATTATGGCAATCCATAACTGTTTGTCTATAGTGCTCCGTTTCCCGTCCGTACTCATGATCAGGCCGCATCCTCATCGGCAGGTATGTCATAAACTCCGGCTACGGAATTATCTATGGCCTCTACTGCGAGTTCATAAGCCGTCCATGCACCGTAATTATAGGTATCCGTACCGCTGTCGTTGAACAGTTCAGAAGCAGAAACAACAAAACAGGTATACTCGCCGTTAAGGAATGCGTAATAACTGTTGTTGTCCCTCGGTACGAATGACAGTACATAAGTGTCATAGTCATTAGTTATAAACGTAAACTCGAGTTCCGGTTCGAATTCAGGATCCGCTTCTGCATCAACTGAAGATACGGAAATCGTAATAAGAGATTCATACAGGATGGCTGCATAAGATCTGCCATCAGAATTGAAGATTCTTGCATCACGCATATTGAGCATCGCCGTAGCATCTTCAGCAGAGATGGAACCTGTTGTGGATATCTCGTATGTAAACGACTGATCACCGTAAGTTCCCGTTATCTTGGACATATCCGTCGCAGGAAAATAAACAAGATAGCTGCTTAAAAGCATCATAAGCTGTGTATCAAGTCCGTCGATCTGAAGATCAGAGAGCTTGAAATAACCGTCTACGAGATTACATGTACCGTAATAATATCCGTTGATAGAAGACGACAGAGCAAGAGTTATGACACGGCCGTCACTCATTGTGAACGTGAACTCATAAGCCGGATCATCGAGACCATAATCTGCGAGCATATCATCAGGTATATCTACATAAGATGTAATCTCAAGGTGAACGATCTTATCGATAAGCGTTACAAAATAAGGGCTACACTCTATCTCGAAAGGAGTTATCGCCATATACATGGGATCTCCGGTCTCATAGAGTGAACAGGAAGCAGTAAGATCAATGTTATCGAGGTCACGCTTAAACTCAACTGTAGAAAGCATCGCGTAATCGATGCCGAGAGTCGTTGTAGCAAGGAAATCAATGAGCTGATATCCGCTATAAACATACTTAATTGCAACTGCAGTATAGATATGGGAATCGCCCTCGAGCATGAAGTAGCAGTTGGAACCGTCAGCAGTCTTATTACCTACATAGATGCGGTTCTCCGTTCCGTCATACTGAGTGATGACAATGGTGTACTGGGGCTCTGCAAGACCGTAATCAGCAAGATTATACTGGGAGCTGTCTCCTATATTACCGTTTGCCATGAAATTAGACAGAATGTATGCCCATGAAGTAACAGCTTCATTGTTCAAAGGTACATCAGTATCATACTTATCAAGAAGCGACCAGATTACGGCTCCTGTCTCGTCTACCGCACCATTGAAACCGATGCCTGTACCGTCTGCCCTTACAACTTCTATGGAAGAAATAAGATCAGGTGTAACTGCGATTATACTGGTTTCTTCGGAAACCGATTCATTAACTGACGCCTCCTTACTGTTCATAACGATGACAACTACAGCAACAATAACAAGTGCCACCATTACGATGAAAGGTATCAAAAGACTCTTAAGCGATTTCATATTCTTATATTACAGATTCTTTCTCTTGTTATAGACTACGACACCGGCAATGACAAACGCCAGAGGAACGATAGCAACAAGTATAAATGTCCATACGGTAACGGTATCACCTGTTACCTTCTGTGTGTCGATTGAATAGTCAGAGAGAGCCTTGCCTTCGACGAATACACTGTCATCTGCTGCAAGCATTCCCCTGATTATGTTTCTCGTGAATACAACGTTCGCATCATTGAATCCGAAGCTGCTGATGTATTCATCGGATGTAAATGTAAGAGTACCGAATACATATACATCCGGAGGTGTCGGGGTACCTGTGAATGTTGAATACATACCAACATAGAACTGAGCATTGTTTACACTCTGAACGATGTTGCCTGTATTGGAATCATACATACCGAATGTTGCCGTGCTTGATGTGGCAAACAAAGGTGAAACCTGAATGTATGTATAAGGCGTATCTGCCTCCATAATGGGTCTTGCGTATGAATTACGAAGTCTCGTTGTACCGGCAGCCTCCTGATAATCAGTTGATACATCAACGAGTGAACTGTAGGGATCGCTGTTGATCTGATATCCGGGATTATTCTCAACTACAAGAGCACTTCCGATACGGATGTTGTAGTTCGCCAGAAGAACATTCAGCTTCGGGAATGACTCGTTAACATTGGTGTTGTAGTAATTTACTGCAACGATGATCTTACCGCCGCCTGAGAGGTAACTCTTGATGGCTTCAGACATGCTGTCGGTAATATCAGTATTGATTCCGTTCAGGATAAGAAGATCGCAGTCGGAAGGAACTGTAAAATTGTCACTTGCCTGAATCTCAGCGCTGTCTATACCCATTGAAGCAAGCATGTTGGAGAGCTGATCGTGAGTTCCCTCACCAAGGCCTGTAACGAAGTATGCAGTATATGCATAACCTCTTGTAAGATTAACGATCGCACTTGTAAACTTCTGCTCAACGATATTCGTCAGAGGCAGATAGTATCCATACTGGAGATATTCATTATCATATGTAAAACAGTCTACGGGATCGATCTGAATGATCTTGCCCTCAGAGTAAACAACAAATCCCTTGAAGTTAGCAAGATCGTAAACACCGTTAGGATCGAGCTCCGTGATGATGTTAGGGTACTTGGTGGGGTCTGTATACTCAACAGAGATCTTACCTTCCGATACTGAAACATAATCGTCCAGGAGCGGAACAATATACTCATAAGGTGTATCCCTGAGATTTACGGGACGGTCCATCAGTCCTACTATCCTGATATGAGAATCTGCGGGCAAAGAAGCAAGGTATGAAATGGTTACTTCGGATACCGAGTTCTGGCCTGTAGCGGTCATATCATATGTAAGATAATCATCTATGCTTGTGTTCTTGATCTTAAGACCAAAGATGATATTTACTGCGAGAACCGTGATAAGAAGGATGACAAATGAGCTTATGGAGAAAAGCTTAAGCTTGCCGGCTCTGGCATCTGTTACAGCCTTCCCATCCTTCTTCTTTGTCTTATTCTTAATTGAATCTGTCTTTACGTTATCTTTACTCATCTTGAACCACCTTCATCAATTCTGTGACCAGCGCTTCTTCTCAAGTATCCTGTATGTAAGGAACAGGAATACAAGAGCCATGGAAACACAATAGACCAGAGGTGAAATGGAGAAAACGCCATATCTGAAGTCCTGTGTCTTAGAGAAAGGACTGAGCCATGAAATAGCAGCTGCCGTATTAGAACAAATAGTATTGATCTTTTCCGTATCGAGCGAAAGCATTGATGAGGACAGCAATGAATAGAGTGCAGAAGAAGCAAGTGTGCTTATTGTCTGCAGAAGCTGGATAACAAGAATAAGAACAAAGCTTATGATAGCTGAGATGATCTGTGTATCCGTAAGAGCTGAAGCCAGGATACCGATTGATGTAAAAAGGACTGCAAGGCAGAAGAAAACGATTACCGAACCCCATGAGCCGATGTTAACTACTCCGCCTGAGAATGCAGTGATTATCATGTGAACGATTACGTTGAGGAAAAGGATTGCGATAAGCGTCATGGCTGCAAGGAACTTTCCCAGTACAACGTCAAACATGGATACGGGGTTTGTGTAGAAAAGCACTTCCGTACCTCTCTTCTTATCCTCGGAGAAAAGACCCATCGTGATAACGGGAATGATTACTACGAAGAAGGAACAAAGTGACATTATCTCGCTCGAGATGTTAACTGAACCGTTACTGTATTGGTTAATGAATACAAAACCCGACAGGAATGAGAACAGAGCCAGTGCGATATAACCCACGGGCGATCTGAAATATGAAGCTAATTCTCTTTTATATACTGCTGACATTTAATTCTGTAACCTCCGTAATCACACAGATGTTATCGAGAGGAATATCTCTTCGAGTGAAGGATCCATGGACCTGAATTCGAGCATCGGCCATCCGCCCTTGCTCATCGCATAGAAAACTCCTGTACGCACATCGTTCTTAGCAGAACTGTCTGCCGTGATCTCAACCTGATGAATTGAAGTATCATCGTTGGATACAATGGAAGTAACGTTATTTACGCCCGGGATTGAACGGAGCTTGTTGGTAACTTCCTTGACAGGACCCTTGAATGACAGCGAGAGCTTTGTGGAACCGCTGAGCTTGGAAGAAAGGTCTGTAATCGTATCGATTGCAGCTACCTTACCCTGGTTGATGATAACAACGCGGTCGCATACAGCCTGGATCTCAGAAAGGATATGGGAACTCAAGATAACAGTATGCTTGTCTGCAAGCTTTCTTATGAGTTTTCTTATCTCGAGGATCTGATTAGGGTCAAGACCTACGGTAGGCTCGTCAAGGATCAGAATATCGGGATTTCCGACGAGAGCCTGTGCTATACCTACTCTCTGCTTATAACCCTTGGAAAGGTTGCCGATAAGTCTGTCGGCCATATCAACAATCTTAACCATCGAAAGGATTGAAGCGAGCTGCTCCTTCCTCTCCTTCTTCGGAACCTTCTTAAGATCGCATATGAAGTTCAGGTATTCGAGAACTGTCATATCAAAATAAAGAGGCGGCATCTCAGGAAGATAACCTATGCACTTCTTTGCCTCTTCAGGTTCTTCAAGAATATCATGACCGTTGACCTTAACCGTACCTGACGTTGATGACAGGTAACCGGTAATAATATTCATCGTAGTGGACTTACCGGCTCCGTTGGGGCCGAGAAATCCTAAGACTTCACCATCATTAACCGTAAAAGAAATACCGTTGACAGCCTTAATGTCTCCGTATCTCTTCACAAGGTTGTTAATCTCAATCATACAGTGCCTCCCAAAATTCGCACATCGCTATATATAATAATATAAATAGCGCCAATATCAAAATAATATTTCGCAGACAAATACTCCGGAGGAATCCTCGCGGTATCCGAAGACATACAGTCCCTTATCGGATTCCGTTACATAAATATCCACTTTCTGCCCGCTTTTGACCTCAGACAGGTAGTTTATGTTGATATCCGCGATCTTTGCAAGCTCATATCCGCTTTTGAACAAAGCATCATAAACCCACGCGAGATAACGGGTGTTATTGACGTGATGATTGTGGTCAAGTTCCGTATAATCGGCATACTTAATGATCGCAGGCTCCGTACCGGGCCTTGAGGGGATCTTGATCTTGGGGCACTCCCCATCAAGAGCGTAACGCAAAGACTCCGTGGCATCCTGCGGCAGCTTCTCAAGATGCGACGGGAAAACAGGCCTGTGCGTATCCTTATCGGCAAGGATCCACACGGATGTGGCACTGCCGATAATCTCTCCGTTTGAGTCAAAAATCTCGTACTCTCTGTCGAAAAAGAGCTTCTTCGCTCCTCTTGACCAGGTGGTTATGGTAAACCTTTCACGCCATGACGGAAGCCTTCTTATGTGTACACGGCACCTTATTATTATCCAGCAGCAGTTATATTCGCCGATAGCATCTCTGCCCCAGCCGTTATCTGCCGCTCCTTTATCCGCAGTCTCCTGCAAATCAGATAAGAGCACATATGGGGCAAGACAGCTGTCCGTACCGCATTCTGTGCTCTTTGTGTAAAATTCAAGTTGTGAAAAATCAGACATCTATTCTCTTGGTTCCTCTCGGGTTATAACGCCTGAATATAGGATACATCTCCTCATTAAAATTAAATACCACGGTAAATTTGACCTTATCCTGAGTAATAAAGACATACCAGATATCGTCGCTGATATTATAGACTCTGTCCGACGTACAATTGAGTGAATATTCCGACTTCTCAAGATCATCTGTAAACCTGTCGGAAGTTACAGGACCTATGTACTCACAATCCTTGATTGAGAAATCAGCCAGCAAATCAAGCTTCTTCTGATTCGTGATCTTGGTAACCTCAAAAGAATCGTTGGTAATTTCAATCTGATATTCGATATTAAGATTCTTGATAAGTCTGTATTCAAGATAACAAAGACCAAAAGAGATCATACCAGTAAAGTAGATGATGTTATATCCGAACAGGATCGGTATTCCGTTTAAGAACACCATGAATATAACCAGCGCAGTTATCGATAATACAGGGAAAAGCTTTCCCATGGTGCCATGGTCTCGCTTTACGCAATTCTCATAGAACAGATCTTCCATAAATCTCCATTAAACATAAGGCGGCCATGCAGTATACACGGCCGCCTGTAAATCAATTATTCAAGTTATCAATACATCGGAGCCTGAGGTGCAGCGGGTTCCGGCTCAGGTATATCGATTACGAGTGCTTCAGTTGTAAGAAGTGTTGCAGATACTGAAGCAGCATTCTGCAGAGCGGATCTTGTAACCTTAGCAGGATCAACGATACCGGCCTCGTACATGTCAACATACTTGTTATTAAGAGCATCGAATCCGACACCATTCTCGGAATTCTTGATCTTCTCAGCGATTACGCTTCCGTCGAGTCCTGCATTAGCAGCGATCTGACGAACAGGCTCCTCAAGAGCTCTCATTACGATGGAGACACCTGTCTTAACATCGCCCTCAGAAGAATCAAGAAGAGCTCTTACAGCAGGGATAGCATTGATGTAAGCTGTTCCGCCGCCGGGAACGATACCCTCTTCAACAGCAGCCTTGGTAGCATTGAGAGCATCCTCAATACGGAGCTTCTTCTCCTTCATCTCAGTCTCTGTTGCAGCACCAACCTTGATAACAGCTACGCCGCCTGCAAGCTTTGCAAGTCTCTCCTGAAGCTTCTCTCTGTCAAAGTCAGATGTTGTCTCCTCGATAGCCTTTCTGATCTGATCAGCTCTTCCCTTGATCTCATCCTTGGAGCCGGCACCGTCAACGATGATGGTGTTCTCCTTGGTAACCTTAACCTGATGTGCAGTACCAAGCTGCTCAAGAGTTGTATCCTTAAGCTCGAGGCCGAGATCAGATGTGATAACTGTACCGCCTGTAAGGATAGCGATATCCTGGAGCATTTCCTTCCTTCTGTCGCCGTAACCGGGAGCCTTAACTGCGATGCATGTGAATGTTCCGCGGAGCTTGTTGAGGATCAATGTTGTGATTGCATCACCCTCAACATCCTCAGCGATGATAAGGAGCTTCTTGCCGGACTGAGCGATGGGCTCGAGAACGGGAAGGATGTCCTGGATGTTGGAGATTTTCTTATCTGTGATAAGGATGTAAGGATCATCAAGAACAGCTTCCATCTTATCTGTATCTGTAACCATGTAAGGTGAGATATAACCCTTGTCGAACTGCATACCTTCAACAACATCAAGCTCAGTCTTCATGGACTTGGACTCTTCAACAGTGATAACACCGTCAGAAGAAACCTTCTCCATAGCCTCGCAGATAAGCTGGCCGATCTCATCATCACCTGCGGAGATAGCACCTACACGTGCGATATCCTTGGAGCCGTCAACCTTCTTGGCATTGTCGAGGATCTCCTTAACAGCTGTCTCAACAGCGGAAGAGATACCCTTTCTCAGGATGATCGGGTTAGCACCTGCAGCAACATTCTTCATTCCTTCTCTGATGATTGCCTGAGCAAGGAGTGTTGCAGTAGTTGTACCGTCACCCGCTACATCATTTGTCTTGGAAGCAACTTCCTTAAGAAGCTGTGCACCAGCATTCTCGCCTCTGTCCTCAAGTTCGATCTCCTTAGCGATCGTAACACCGTCATTTGTGATAAGAGGAGCGCCGTACTTCTTATCGAGAACTACGTTTCTTCCCTTAGGTCCGAGTGTTACCTTAACTGTATTTGCAACCTTATCGACACCTCTCTCGAGTGCCTTTCTAGCATCCTCTGCATATTCAATATTCTTAGCCATTTGTATATTCCTCCAGTACTATTAATTACTCAACGATAGCAAGGATGTCTTCCTGACGGACAATGATAACTTCCTCACCGTCAATCTTAACTGTTGTACCGGCATAATCACGGATGATAACCTTCTGGCCGATAACAACTTCCATCTTTACTTCATTACCGTCTATAACACCACCGGGACCTACGGCAATGATCTCGGCTACCTGAGGCTTCTCCTGAGCAGCTGATGCAAGAATGATGCCACTCTTGGTTGTCTCCTCTGCCTTGAGTTTCTTGATAACTACTTTATCTCCTAATGGTTTGATTGTCATATCAAACGCCTCCTCTATAAAAAAATACTGTTAGCACTCTTCGTATCCGAGTGCCAACAGTACTTATGATAATTCTCACTTCAGGTTATGTCAATAACGAATATCAAAAAAAGTCAAAAACCTGATTTTTGCCACAAATGCCTGTTATCTCAACAGATCATCGATGTCCAGATCAGAAGGACAGCTCTCTATTGAAGGCGAATTGCTGATATCCGGAACAGGGTCAAAATCAGTAGTCTCGCCGTAGAAGAATTCCTGAACATAAGGAATCATTGCATTCCAGTTAGGTCTTATGCTCCACTCATCTCCGTACATACCTGAATAGAAGCATCCCTCGATAGGCAGCTGCATATACTCAATACTGATATTTGCAACTGAAGGCAGGAAATTGAATGCATATTCCTGAATCTGATCCGGAGGTATGTTGGTCGTAATGGCTCCGAGAATAACAGGAAGTGCAGAAGCCTTACCCGTAGGAGACATTGCGATGAACTGATCCATAAGAGATCTCAATACTTCAACCTGTCTCTCAGATCTTCTGTAGTCAGAGTCGATCTTTCTGATTCTTGCATAAGCTACAGCCTGTCTTCCGTTAAGCCAGATGTAACCTGTATTGGTAACTGCATCCTGTGATGCAGGAAGTCCCATAATGTTATTAACCTCGGCAAGGTTCCAGTTAAGTCCGCCCTCGGAGTTAAGCTCGCTCGAAGTTACATCGCAGTAAACTCCGCCTACGGCATCGATGATCTCAGCCATATGATAGAAGTTAACATAAGCCCATCCGTCGATAGTGATTCTTAATGTATCCTCAACAGTAGCGCAGAGAACATCCGGACCTCCGCGGCTCATAGCAGCATTGATCTTCATTGCATATGAATATCCGGGAACATGAACATAACAGTCTCTAGCTATAGAAATGAGTCTTATAGTGCCCTGTGTGCTGTTAACGGACATAACCATAGTTACGTCGGAAAGTCCGCCTGTACCGGACTCGTTATAGTTTCTGGATCTGCTGTCGATACCGATAAGAAGGAAATTATGAATATCATCGGCCGTATCGATAGGCTCGTAAACAGTTGTCTGTCTAATGGAGTCGAGGTTAACGGTATTACCTGATTCATCTACGATGGTTACATCCTCAGAAGGAGTGGTTACGTAGGTAATGTTATCAAGCAGCTGTCTGGTATACCAGAATACAAATGCTCCCGCTCCAATGGCAAGACCAAGAACAACAGCCAAAACAGTAATGACTATCTTTAATGCCTTACCCTTCTTCTTAGGACTTGCTCCGTCCACATTACGAGATTTACTTCTCATCAGATCCTCCTTAGATCAATCCTGTAATCCGTTAGGATTCTTCTCCTGCCAGTTCCAGCAGGAAGCACACATGTCATCAATATCTCTAGTCGCCTTAAACCCTAATACACGCTCAGCCTTATCAGTTGAAGCATAACATACGGGAAGATCACCGGCACGTCTGGGGCCGATGACATTCGGAATCTTATGTCCGCATGCCTTCTCAAAAGCAGCAACTGCTTCCTTAACGGAAGTACCCTTACCTGTACCCAGATTGAATACTTCAACGCCGGACTCATGATCGTCCATATATCTGATGGCCTTAACATGACCGTCAGCAAGATCACATACATGAATATAATCTCTAAGGCATGTACCGTCCGGAGTATCGTAATCGTCTCCGTGGATGGTAAGCCTCTCCAAAGCACCTGTGGCAACCTTGGAAATATACGGGAAGAGATTATTGGGAATGCCCTTGGGATCTTCCCCGATGAGTCCGCTGCTGTGAGCTCCAACCGGGTTGAAATATCTGAGAAGAACAATACTCAATGAAGGATCTGCCTTAGCGCAGTCTCTTAAGATCTGCTCGATCATCCACTTGGTCCAGCCGTAAGGATTTGTGCAGAATCCGAGAGGGCTCTCCTCTGTGAAAGGTACATCCTCGCTCTGTCCGTAAACAGTTGCAGAGGATGAGAAAACAAGCTTGCTTACCTTATACTCACGCATGAGTTCAAGAACAGTAAGCATGCTGTTGATATTGTTGGAATAGTATTCGAGAGGAATCTGAACAGATTCTCCTACCGCCTTAAGACCGGCAAAATGAATGACACTGTCTATGCTGTTCTCTTCAAAGACCTTACGCATAGCTTCCTTATCACAGCAGTCTACCTTATAGAATTTGAATCTCTTGCCGGTGATAAGCTCGAGTCTGTTGAGGACTTCAAGTTTGCTGTTAACAAGGTTGTCTGCAATAACAACCTCGAAGCCGTTCTCATGTAAAGCAATTACAGTATGGGAGCCTATAAAGCCCATTCCGCCTGTTACAAGAACAGTATGCATTGTGTCACCTCCGTTAAAACGTTCAAATGATTATACATATAATTTAATAAAAAATGAATAGATTTAAAAAGCCAATGTTGCAATAAGATTACAAATCCTATTCCCCTCTGTTGTTGATCTGCGACAGCTGAACCTTGGGTTTGATTATCGGAATCGATATAACAAACACGGCTCCTCCCTGAAGTTTATTGTCGGCCGTAATGTAGCCGTCGTGCTCCTCTGCTATCGCTTTCGCGAGGGCAAGACCGATGCCGTGCTTACCGTCGTTGCCCTTGGCAAATCTGTCGAAAAGCGTGGGCAGCAGCTCACGGTCGATACCGGGGCCGTCGTCACTTATTACGAAGTTGATGCTGTCCTTCACCTTGAACACGGAGAAGTCAACCTGCTTGGAAGCATACCTGTTGCAGTTCGAGAAGATGTTCTCGAGCATTCTGAATATATCGTTCTCATTAGCACAGATATAGGAGTTCTCGGCTCTTATGTCCGTTACGAGCTCCTTGTTGTCAAAAAGGAAGTTGCCCCTGACACGTGCAACTACGTCTTCAGATAGTTCCTGTACATTGAGGATTGTCTTCTTAACCGTGTAATTTCCGCTTCTTGACATGTCCATCTTGGAGATAGAAAGAAGATTCTCAACAAGATTAGTAAGTCTCGTTGTCTCGGAGATTATTACATCAACCGCACCCTTCTTCTCTTCCTCGTTAAAGATGTCGTACTTTATTCCTTCCGCATAACCCTGGATAGACATCAAAGGCGTACGAAGCTCATGTGAAGCATTCTGGAAGAATGTCTTCTGCTCGATGTCAGACTGCTCGAGTTTCTTCGCCATCTTGTTCATGTTGTATCCGAGGTTAGAAAGCTCGGAAGACATGATGTGTCCTTTAACCGGCGTGAAGTCTCCCTTACCTACACGGAACGCGAACTTTGACAGCTTCCTTGTCGAGAAGAAAAGCGGGAAAGCAAGCAGGATGCTTATGACGGTCGATACCAGAACCGCGATGGTAATAGCTCTGAATATAGCCACGTTGATGGCGGTCGTAAAATCGTAATAGGAACTTGTATCGATATAAACAAGAAGATAGTACTGATCGTACTCAGGCTCATCGGCACCTTCATAACTTGAATATTCAACATTGATGAATTTGTAATAAACAAGATTGCCGTCTACAAGCGTGCTTCTGATGTCGTTCGAAGTCATCGACTTATTCGTCGCCATATTCTCGATAATGGTGCTAAGATACTTCTCCGCTCTGTTCCTTGATGAGACCGAATAAGTTGCAGTCGGCCAGAGAACGTTATAACCAGTCTCAGATATATCATCTTCAAATAAAACGATGGATGCCTCATTGGAAAGATCGGACGAGGATACGATGGAGTTAAGAAGGTTGGTCCTTATCTGCTCCTCTGTACCGAATTCAGGTGACAGTGAATTTCTAAAAGCCTCGGCAAAAGACTGACACGAGTTAACGGCATTATTGATACGGTGATTACATTCGGAGGCGATGTAGTTCTGCATGATGAAACTGCTCGACAGCCATATGAAGGCTCCGGTAATCAGGGTTACAGCCAAAAGTGATATATAAATATGTACGAACATAGGCAGGCGGAAAGGCCTGCTGTCGTACTGTTCATTATCCGGATTATTACTCGCCCGGTTCATCCTGGCTGGTAGTCAGTCTGAATCCGTAACCCCAAACTGTTGAGATCTTGGCATCAGAATCAACTATCTTCTTTCTTAATCTTTTAACGGTATCATCAGCGACACGTGTCTCGATCTCAGTCTCATATCCCCAGATCTTATCGAGGAGCTCAACTCTGGGAACTGCTCTGTCACTGTTGATCATGAGATAAGTGAGAAGTGTGTATTCATTAGGAGTGAGGCTTAACTCTCTGCCCTTAAGAGTAGCGGACTTAGTCTTCCTGTTGATCTTGATATCTGCAAATTCGAGTTCGGAATCAGAAGCATCGACATTAATCGAGTTAACGGCCTCAAGCCTTGCAAATATAGACTTAACCTTCGTAACAAGTTTGATCGGGCTGAAAGGTTTGGTGAAATAGTCGTCTGATCCGAGATTAAGGCCTTCGATGTAATCAGCATCCGAATCTCTTGCTGTAAGCATTATGATCGGAACATTGCTTATCTTCCTTATCTCAGTAAGGATGAAGAAGCCGTCACGTCCGGGCATCATAACGTCAAGAATTATAAGATCACAGGGGTTGGTTATGAATTCCTTAAGAAGGTCATCCCCTGTGGGAAAACCATAGATAATATAACCCTCACGCTCAAGAAACGACTTAAGCAGATTTCTTATATTGTCATCATCATCGGCTATGTAAATAACTTTATCCATATTCCACCTTAATCTATTATTCAAATTCAATCTACATTATATTTTATAATTAATGTTCAATTGGTGAAATATTGAGGAAAATAAAAAGACGGACCGCAGAATGTCCGTCTTTTTATAAGGTGATTGCCAACCCATCAACAAATAATACTAACTAAGGTAAAAAGTTTTATTATTTACTTTGCAACATCAGTTGCACGAGTCTCACGGATGATATTAACCTTGATCTGACCGGGATAATCCAGCTCGTCTTCGATTTTCTTGCAGATCTGTCTGGCCTTAAGGATCATCTCCTCGTCGTTAACCTTCTCGGGTTCAACGATTACGCGGATCTCTCTGCCCGCCTGAATCGCATAACTCTTCTCCACTCCGTCAAAGCTTGTTGCAATCTCCTCGAGCTTCTGGATTCTCTTGATATAAGTCTCAAGATTCTCTCTTCTTGCTCCGGGTCTTGCAGCAGATATTGCATCAGCTGCAGCTACAAGAACAGCCTCGGCTGTCTTAGCTTCAACATCTCCGTGGTGGGATTCAACGGCATTGCAGACATTATCTGATTCATGGTACTTCCTGACGATGTCGGCACCGAGCTGTACATGTGTACCTTCCTGTTCGAAGTCCACAGCCTTACCGATATCATGGAGAAGTCCTGCCCTCTTAGCGAAGTTAACATCAAGTCCAAGTTCACCGGCCATCATTCCTGCTAAGAAACTGACCTCAATGGAATGCTTAAGCACATTCTGTCCATAACTTGTACGGTACTTGAGTTTACCAAGGAGCTTAATGACCTCAGGATGAAGGTTCATCACGCCTGTCTCATACGCAGCACGCTCGCCTTCCTGTTTGATTGTCTGGTTAATTTCCTTCCTGGCCTTGTTAGCCATCTCTTCGATCCTGGCAGGATGGATTCTTCCATCGGAAACAAGTTTCTCGATAGTGATCCTTGCCACTTCTCTTCTGATCGGATCGAATGACGAGAGGATTACGGCCTCAGGAGTGTCATCAATGATAAGATCGACACCTGTGATAGTCTCAATGGCACGAATGTTACGGCCTTCACGTCCGATGATTCGGCCCTTCATCTCGTCGTTGGGAAGGTTAACTACAGACACAGTAGCTTCAGACACATAATCAGATGCATATCTCTGAATGGATGTAACGATAATATCCTTTGCGATCTTATCCGCATCCTGCTTGGTTTTCTCTTCCATCTGCCTGAGCATAGTAGCCATATCATGGCTGTACTCTTTCTCTGCTGCGTCAAGAACAAGGGTTCTTGCTTCAGCAATTGACAATCCCGAGATGTTCTCGAGCTCATGCTCCTTACGGGCTTCGAGTTCCTTAGTTCTTGCTACGGTTCTCTCAGCTTCCTCGAGCTTGGCTTCGTACATAGCACGCTTGTTTTCTGCGATAGTAAGCTGCTTCTCGACATTATCCTCTTTCTGCTCAAGCTTGTTTCTCTCTCTTGCAAGTTCCTGTCTCTTCTCCCTGACGTCGTGCTCTAACTCGACGCGGGCCTTTGAGATTTCTTCCTTAGCCTGCAAAAGAAGTTCCCGCTTGCGGTTCTCAGCATCCTTCTGGGCTTCTGCCTCGATTCTTTCAGCTTCTGCTTTCGCCTTTACCGAATCGTCTTCAAGCTGCTTCTGCTTGGCAGACAATCCGAGTTTATAGTACATATGCACACCGATAAAACCGATAAGGACTCCGAGAACCAATCCAATGATTAATAATAACCACTGCATGTTGGTACTCACCTCCAATATAAAGTTGTCAAAGAACATTTATAGACTATAATTAGCCATTAGTTATAATAAAAATAAATAACACGAGTGTCAAGGACGATAACATGCAATTTAACCACGATGTAACAAGCGCCGAAGCCGGAAGGACCGTAAAATCGGTCATGGAGCACGAATTGAACATGAGCAACACCATGATCAAACGCGTAAAGCTCTACGGAACGCTCGAAGTTAACGGCGAACACGTCACGGTTAAGTATATCTTGAATGAAGGCGACCATATTTACGCTTCATATGACGATGATACAGGCGAGCTTAAGAAGGTTCCTGGCATCGGCATACTCTATGAAGATGAGTTCTTCGCAGTATTATCCAAGCCCTCCGGCATGGTAACGCATCCTACGCACGGCCATCTTGATGACTCTCTTCTTACCCTTATCAACGCCAGTGCCAATCCCCTCCACCCCGTAATGCGCCTCGACAGGGAGACATCCGGTCTCATAGTAGTTGCCAAGAACGGGCACGTGCATAAGCTTTTCGGTGAGCAGAAGATAAGGAAAAGATACCTCGCGGCAGTGTACGGCATCTACACTCCCTCTGACGGCACCATCGAAAAGCCCATTAGAAGACGCGAGGGCTCCGTCATGATAAGGGATGTCTGCAACGAGAGCGCCCCCGGGGCACACAGCTGCCTTACTTACTACAGGACAAAAGCCATTGATGAGAATCTCGGCATCTCCCTCATTGAGTTTGAACTTGCTACGGGAAGATGCCACCAGATCCGAGTGCACTCGACTTCAATGGGACACCCGCTTATAGGTGACGGTCTTTACGGACCTTTATCCGATGACAATCCTTCGGATAAGTTTCCAATAGCTTCCGTTCTCGACAAGAAATGCCCGAGAGTTGCTCTTCACGCTGCATATCTTGATTTTGTTCATCCAGTTACCGGTGAGAAGATGAGTTTCAGCTCGGAACTTCCTTCTGACATAGCGGGCTTAAGCCCGAAGTTCCTCGATCATCTTAACGGCGAGATCTCTTGATTCCTTATCGTCATTACCCGACAGAAGCCTTGATACTTCAGTGATCTTGTCCTCTTCATTGAGCGGAATTATGTCGGTATAAGTATTGGTGCCGTCAGTATTCTTGCGTATAAGGAAGTTGTGGTCAGAAGCTGCCGCAAGCTGTGCCGTATGCGATACACAAAGCACCTGGTGCTGCTTCGATATGGACTTAAGTTTCTTAGATATCGAGAGCGAGGCAAGACCGGAGACACCGGTATCGATCTCATCGAATATAAGCGTGGGCATCATATCTATTGATGACAGAATGTTCTTGATCGCAAGCATGATGCGCGACGCCTCTCCTCCCGACGCCGTTGAAGCAAGGTCCATCGGAGGCTGACCCGGGTTGGCGCTGAACATGAAAGTAATGTCATCAATGCCCTTGCTGTTGAAGAATCTCTCCTTGGGACGCGTATCAAACCTTACGTAGAAAGAGCTCGAAGGCATTTGAAGATCCTGAAGTTCTTCTGTTATCAGAACTGACAGACGGTCGGCAGCCTTACGTCTCTCGGAACTAAGTTCCTTCGCGATTGCAAGAAGATCCTCCTCAGTCTCCTTAAGCTGCTTCTTGATGCTGATCACTAGAGAAGAAGCCTCTTCTATCTCACTTAACTCCTTCTCGGCCGAATCGGCAAATTCATTGACCTCAGTTATTGTCTTTCCGTATTTTGACTGAAGCTCGAATACCTTGCCGAGCCTGTCGTTTACCTTACGGATCTCATCTTCACTGTATAACGAAGCTGATGTCTTCTTCTCAAAATCAAAGCTCAACGCTTCAAGATCAAGGCTTATGCTCTCGAGTCTTCCCGCATAATCTTCGAATGAACTGTCCTTCTCGGCAAGTTTCCTTAAGTTTCTTAAGGCCTCATTCAGTCTTCCCGCTGCAGTAAGACCGTTGCTGTCCGTTCCGGATAAAAGCTCAGAAACGGAATTGATAACAGACTGATTGCGCTCAAGGGAAGCTAATTCCTTCTTACGAAGCGAGAGTTCCTCATCCTCGCCGTCCTTGAGTCCTGTCTCCCTGATTTCCTTAACGGCATATTTAAGATAATCGACTCTGGAAGATGAAGAAGATGCGAGCTGATTTGCTTCCTTGAACTTTATCGTAAGCTCCTTATATTCGTTAAGCTTATCCCTGTACGCATCGAGAAGATCTAAGACCTGCTTGCCTCCGTACTTATCGAGCATGTCGATATGAACAGTAGGGTCGAATATCCTGGAATTGTCATTCTGACCGTGTATGTCAATTAGTTCACGGCTGATCTCGCGAAGCTGGCTCAATATGACGCTGCTTCCGTTTATGCGCGCCACACTCTTCCCCTCTTCCTTGAAGGTTCTCGAGATTATGATATTTCCGTCATCAACCGGAATGCCGTATTTATCCATAACCGGAGCAAGACGCTCCATTACCGAATGTTCACAGTCAAAAACTGCTTCCACGGAAGCAGAATCAGAATCATTTCTTATAAGATTCTTCGAAGCCTTCTCACCGAATATCAGTCCAATGGCATCGATAAGCAAGGACTTACCGGCGCCCGTCTCACCAGATATGACATTAAGTCCCGAAGACGGTTCAAATACTGCGTGCTCAATAACGGCGAAGCTTTTTATCTCAAGTCTTGTCAGCATGATATGACCCGGTCATGTCAATTATAGTCGCGCTTAAAGCTTTGGCATCTTCAACGCTCTCGGTCGCTACAAAAACCGTATCGTCGCCGGCAATAGTTCCGACAACATACTGAAGATGCATAGAATCGAGTGCGGAAGCCGCAGCCTGGGCCATGCCGGGAAGAGTTGTAATGATAACGAGATTCATTGCGTTACGGCAGGAAAGCAGGGAATTCGAGAAAACCGAGAGCAGTCTTCCGGGAGCAATGTCGCCGGTCTTATCGAGAACAGCGTATTTGCTCTGGTTATTCGGAAGAATAACCTTAATGATACCGAGCTCCTTAATGTCACGTGAGCATGTGGCCTGCGTAACTTCCATCCCGTGATTTCTGATGAGATTCGTGAGTTCCTCCTGAGTGGAGATGTCATTCTCACGGATAAGTCTTAAAATCAGTTCCTGTCTTTCATTCTTTGCCATCTTCATAGAAGCTTCCTCTTGCAAGTATCTTGCGCTTAACATTCTGGAAGAATCCCGTAAGATTAAGACTTACGGTATTTATAGAATCCTCGTATCTGCTGATCCTCAGGACATCGTTCTGTTCAATGTTCGGGAATTGTCTTCCGTCAGGACATATGATAGGAACTGTCTCGAATGTACCGAGATGCACTTCAACCACACTCGAAGGATTGATAACGTAGCTCATGTTCTGCAAAGTGTGCGGACACAGAGGCGTTACAAGGATAACATCCATATCGGGCATGGCAAGAGGGCCTCCCGCAGCAAGTGTATATGCCGTAGATCCCGTCGGTGTAGCGATAACGATGCCGTCTCCGTAGAACTTCTCTACCCTCTCGTTATCCACATAGAGAGTGAGCCTTGTAATATGGGGCTTGTCTCCTCTTAACACTGACACGTCATTAAGACAGATGTCACTGCACTTAAGATTACCGTCCTTATCGAAAAGCTCAGCCTTAAGCTGCATCCTCTTAAATAGTGAATACCTGCCTTCGAGTATCAATACGAAAGCATCCTTATAATCATTGGCTGAAACCTCGGTAAGGAATCCGATACTTCCCTTGTTAATGCCGATAAACGGCTTCTTAAGGCATCTGTACTTAGATATTACTGACAGGAAGGTACCGTCACCGCCGATGGAAACAATAATGTCGACATCTTTGAAGTCTCCGAATTCCACTCCGTCGATCCCGGACAGCGGTGTACTTGCCATGCTGTCATCAAATACGGGAACCGAACCCTGTGCAATAAGAAAATGCGAGAGTTCTATAGCTGTTACGTAGTCGATATCACGGGTCTCATTGGAATGAATTCCGAATCTCACTTTAACTCCTCCGTCAAAACCTTCCTGATCTTCGATGCAATCGTCTCGGCATCCAGACCTGAAGCCTTAAGCTGCTGATCAACGGTACCTGCCCTGATCATCTGATTCTCAACAGCGAAGTTATCTACTCTGCCGTTATATCCGCCTCTTGTAAGCTCCAGTTTGAGACTCTCACCGAAGCCTCCGGCGAGAATTCCTTCCTCACCGGTAAAGACGAATCTTGAATCACCGATTACATCAATTATATCTGAAGTGTTCAAAGGTTTTAATACCGTGAGACAAACAACTTTGCCTTTATATCCGTTAGTACTCAGAATATCGCGTGTCTTCTCACAGACTTTGCAGTACAGACCTGTTGTTATGAGGACATAATCATTCCCCTCGTCAGAAACGACATGAGGCTTGTTAATATCCTTTATCTCACTATAAAGAGGACCGTCTTCTTCATAGGGCGATGCACCTCTCGGGTATCTTACGGCAACCGGTCCCTTTACCTTATTAACGGCATATTCAAAACACATCTTAAGATCGGAATAGTCACGAGGAGACAGGATTGTCATTCCGGGCATCGAATTAAGATATGAGATGTCGTGCATGCCGTTATGGGTATGTCCGTCATTGCCGACAAAACCCGCGCGGTCAACGGCAAATATAACATGATTATTCATATAGCAGACATCATGAAGGATCTCGTCATAGGCTCTTTGCAGGAATGAAGAATAAATAGCAACAATCGGTATCATACCGCTCCTTGCCATTCCTGCAGCCATGGTAACGCAGTGTTCCTCCGCAATGCCGCAGTCAAAGAATCTGGACGGATACTTATAAGAGAAGGGCTCCATACCGGTACCTATAGCCATCGCGGCACATATGCCTACAACCTTCTTATTCTTAGCTGAGATATCAAGCAGTGTTCCGGAGAAAGCACCTGTATAAGAAAGCTTGTTCGACTTCTTTACACCTACCTCAACATCGAACGGAGATACACCGTGATAATCAGAAGGATTCTCTTCAGCAAATCTGTAACCCTTCCCCTTCTTGGTAATAACATGCATGAGAACGGGAACATTAAGATCCTTAACTGCATCGAAGGCCTTGATGAGTTCCTCTGTGTTATGACCGTCGATAGGGCCGTAATATCTCAATCCGAGGTTCTCGAATATAGAAGGCGACTTACCATAGGTAATGAATCTGAAGAACCTCTTTATCGCCATGATCATGGCTATTATTCCCTTGCCAAGAACCGGGATCTTATTGAGGAAACTCTCGGTATTCTTCTTCGCGGAGAGGTATCCCGAAGTCATACGAAGTCTTTGAAGATATCTGCTCATGCCGCCTACATTCCTGTCGATACTCATCTCATTATCGTTAAGAATGACTATCATCTTGGTGTTCGAATGTCCGAGGTCGTTAAGGGCTTCGAATGCAAGACCGCCTGTCATGGCGCCGTCACCTATGAGGGCGACTACATACTCATCAGTACCCTTCAAGTCTCTGGCTCTTGCCATACCGAGAGCCGCGGATATTGAAGTACTGGAATGACCGGTATCAAAAGCATCATATGGGCTCTCGGATATTCTCGGGAAACCCGATATTCCGCCCTCCTGCCTTAAGGTATCAAACTCATTGAATCTTCCTGTAAGAAGCTTATATGAATATGACTGATGACCTACATCGAATACGATCTTATCCTTTGTGTAATCAAAAACGGAAAGCAGCGATACGGTAAGTTCGACGCAGCCTAAGTTACTCGCCAGATGCCCGCCGTTCTTAGATACGGTACTTATTATCTTATCTCTTAATTCGGAACACAGAAGCTCACGGTCTCTCTTGCTTAATGAAGAGAGATATGAAGGTGTAAGATCTGTTCCTAGTAATTTATAATCCACGGTTTAATGATCCCTCTTGAGATTAAATTCACTAAGTTCTTTAAGAAGTATTATATCCATATTCTTAGAAGAAAAGTAATCAAGAGCGGTATTGCATGCATTCTCTTCCTCGACAAGCTTTGCCCTGGCTCCTTCGAGTCCAAGAAGAGTAACAAACGTGGGCTTATCGTCGCGCTCATCCTTACCTGTTGTCTTACCGAGAGTTGATTCGTCAGCCTCAACATCGAGTATGTCGTCCTTGATCTGGAATGCAATGCCGAGATGCTCAGAGTAATCCCTGAGATAATCAAGAACCTCATCGTCCGCAGAGGACAAATAGAACGGAGCCGTAACGGCCGCCTTTATGAGAGCTCCCGTCTTCTTATGCTGAAGCTCATAGAGCTTATCCAGTGATATCTTCTTGCCTTCGGAATCTATATCGATGCTCTGACCGCCTATCATTCCGGCAATTCCGGAAAGATGGGAAATATTATAGGAAGCTCTCGCGTGAGACTCGGACTTCATGGCAAGCATGATGAGGTTCTCGTGTGCCGTATTAAGAAGCATGTCACCTGCAAGGATTGCGATGTCCTCACCGAAGACCTTATGGCATGTGGGTCTGCCCCTTCTTAAGTCGTCGTTATCCATTGCCGGAAGATCGTCGTGTATCAGAGAATATGTATGTATCATCTCAAGACATGCAGCATAAGGTGCAATGTCTTCAGGTGTTACACCGTAGCCCGAGAGCATTGATGCGGACGCGTGCATAAGGGCAGGTCTCATCCTCTTTCCCCCTGCGAAAAGGCTGTAGGCTGCAGCCTTTACAACTGGGTCGCTATCATCAAGAGTAGAAAAAACATCCGTAAGATACGGGGTTATCCAAGCATTAGCATCAATCATTTTACTTCCTCTTCCTTCTCTTCGCCCGTAGCAGGGTCGATTACGGAAAACTTCTGTTCAACTTCCTTAAGCTTATCATCACATAACTTAGACAGCTCAATACCCCTGGTATAGAGCTTCAGTGATTCATCCAGAGTAACATTACCCTGACCTAACTTGTTTACTATATCCTGTAATTCTCTTACTGCATCTTCATAAGATATGTTCTCAGCCATTCTTAACCTCCTTGCTTATTCCGGTTACAACAGCCGAAGCTTCACCGTCACTGAATACAATATTGATATTTGAATCTACGCTTACTGAATCAACCGATGAAGCCGGTGTGCCGTCTTCAAGGGTTACATATGAATAACCTCTTCTTAATACATTATGAGGGCCTAAGATCGCGAGCTTATCAATATAAGACAGAAGATCCTTTCTGTAGGCTGTTATGAGATTCTTCTCATTGCCTCTAAGTCTCTCATTAAGAGCATTAAGTTCATTACGCTTAGTCTTAACAACATATTCAGGCTCAAAAAGCGCCCTGTTGGTTCTTAATGAATCCAACGCAGCCCTCTTCCTTGTAAGAACTGTTCTCATGTTATTGTGAAGCTTCTCACGCAATATCCCGTTTGAAGTTTTAAGCTCTTCATATGTCTTAATGACATCTTCGGCAGCTGCCGTTGGTGTAGGAGATCTTTTATCCGCCACCCAATCCAGAATAGTGACATCAGTCTCATGACCGATCGCGGAGATAACGGGAATCTTGCAATTATATACTCTTCTTGCGAGAGTCTCATCATTAAATCCCCATAAGTCCTCAATGGATCCTCCGCCTCTCGCGATGATAATTACATCAACGTTATTGCGTGATGAGAAATAATCAATTCCGTCTATTACTTCCGAGGGACAATTCTCGCCCTGTACGGATGCAGGATAAAGAACCGCATCAAAATAAGGATTTCTCTCGTTAAGCTTAACGAGCATATCATGAATTACCGCACCGGTCGCAGAACTAATAATTCCGATCCTTCGAGGTCTTACTGGCAGTGGCAGTTTATGCTCCTTTGCAAAAAGTCCTTCCTTATCAAGCCTGTCATACAATGCCTTAAGCTGAGCCTTAAGAGTACCGGAACCTGCAAGTCTCATGGAATTGCACATAATCTGGAAGGAACCCCTGACTTTATATATGGTGCAGTAACCGCCAACGGTAACCTTATCACCATCCTTGGGTCTGAAATTAACTGTCGAGAACTTAGAAGCGAACATGACTGCACTTATCTGTGCATCCTGATCCTTCAGCGTGAAATACGCATGTCCGCTGGCATAAACCTTAAACCCGGAGATTTCTCCGGTAACTTCCAAATTCGATAATAGGGGGTCTGAAGAAACTACCTGCTCAGCATATGAATTAAGTTCGGAAACTGAAGCAAATGGGTGCATATCAACCTCAAAGGCTCTTCTCGTAGCTGCTCAGAACTCCGTTGATATACGAATAGGAATCATCTGTGCCGTACTTCTTAGCGAGTCTTACAGCCTCGTTAATGGCAACACTTGTGGGAATATCCTCGTTGGAAGATATCTCATATACGGCCGTCTCAAGAATAGCTTTATCGAGTTTGGGGATTCTGTCCAAAGTCCAGTTCTTGAGGAACTTGGAAATATTCTCATCAAGAGCATCCCTGTTGGTCAAAACACCGACAACCGTGGACTTGAAATACTCGAGGTCCTCCTGAAGATCAGGCTTGTCCTTAACATAGAGATCGATCTGCTCATCGATAGTCTCTTTCCTGAAATCAAACTGGTAAACAAAGAATACTACTGCTTCACGCGCATCAATTCTGCTCATCTTATTCTCCCGGGGGGAAGTATTCTGTCAAGGAGCTTCTTAAACCTGCTCTCATCACCGAAGAGAAAAGCTCCGACAATAAACCCAATTAATGTGAATAATACAATAAAAAGAGTCTTCCAGAATCCGAATATGCAGATCAGAACGGCGACTACAAAGAATATGAAGGCAAACAGTGCACCTGCCTTGGTATTCTTGAGTTTCTCAAATATTCTGGAAAGAAGGCGTTCCATGTATTATCGACCTTCTACTCTTGCTGCAGCAGGCTCAACTCTGGTAACTCTTACCTTAACCTCTTCAACTATGATTCCCGTATATCTCTCGATATCCTTCTTGATCCTCTCCTGAACCTTGGACATCGAGGAAGGAATCTCAACGTTGGAATAAAGGATAGCTCTGATGCTTACGTTAATTGAACCGTTCTTGCCGGACATTACTCTGGCCTTAACGGTCTTGATACCTGCCTGAGCAGACATGGCGGAATTCCTGGCAATTGACTCGAGAGCATCAGCTCCGATGTCTACAGAACCGATATCAGTCTTACGAAGCTTGGTCCTGTAGGCCCTGCCAACGGAAATAACACCGAATATGCTGATTACGCATGTAATTATGACAACCAGCAGAACACCGATATATGCATATCTGGTGACAGGGTTAGTAACAATGGAAGACAAAGGAGAAAGAAGGTCGGCAAAGATACCGTCATCGATAACTGCGAAAAGCAGGATTATCGATAACAGCGCAAGAAACACAGAATAAACAAACAGAAAGAAACGCATTAGTCCGTTCATATTATCTCTTCACTCCCGGGTCCTTCTTCTCTTTCCTTGATGCCGCATACATATACATCGACTGACTCAACATCAAGTCCTGTATACAGTTCGACATCCCTCTTCACCTTCTCCTGAATTGACCATGCAACTTCAGGAATAACCATTCCGTAATATATAACCGGATAAATGGTTATGGAGACATTCTCTTTGCCGGAATCTCCAAATACTACCCTTACGCCCTTACCTTCGTGAACAACTCCGGTCTTCTCTTTAAGCGCAACGGCAAAAGAAGGCTTGAGCTCGTACACACCATCGATCTGAAGCGCGGCTTCTGCGGCATACTGTGCCACGAAGCCCTGCGTCATCGACCGGTCACCCTTTATGGATTCAATGTTCGAATTAAAGCTCATCAGCCTTCTTGAGGAACGTGCTTATTATGCACGCTCAAGATATTCGCCTGTTCTTGTATCTACTCTGATTGTCTCTCCCTGGTTAACGAAGAGAGGAACCTTAACAACAGCACCTGTCTCAAGTGTTGCATACTTGTTGGCGTTATTTGTTGTATCGCCTCTTACACCGGGCTCACACTCTGTGATGACAAGCTCGACAGTGATAGGAAGCTCAACTGAGAAGATCTCACCCTTATAAGAAAGAACCTTACAGATCATCTCTTCTTTAAGGAACTTGATCGCATCTCCGATAGGAGCGGCATGAATAGGAAGCTGATCGTAGGTCTCCTGATCCATGAAGTAGTAGAGCTCGCCGTCGTTGTAAAGATACTGCATGTCTCTTCTGTCGAGATGAGCCTCTTCAAACTTCTCGTTAGGGTTGAAAGATCTCTCAACAACAGAACCTGTCTTAACGTTCTTATACTTTGTTCTTACGAAAGCTGCTCCCTTACCCGGCTTAACGTGCTGAAACTCAACAACCTGGTAAACCTGATTATCCATCTCGAAGCAAAGTCCATTCCTAAAATCGCCTGCGCTGATCATAAAATTCTCCTTGTATATTTATTAAACATCACGTTATTTTACTTAAAAGAAAAAAAATATGCAACATAGTTCTATTTATCATTGAATTAAGTCATTTGAGAATATAAAATGAATTCGTGGCTATCGGGGTTAATGACATTTATGATCTGATAAAAGTATGTCAGGATTTTGATAAGAAGTTCGCGGGTAATGATACCGTCGAACTCTTCTCTCATATACTCGGTATCAGCAAGATTTCCTACAGAATATTCTACAATGACATAAGTATTGAATCATCCGTCATTTATAATGCTCCCAATTCAACTATGGGAGAAGAATTTGATTTCAAGCAGATATCGAGCAACGACAGACTGATCATGATGAAGATTACAAGATTCAGTGATGCCGAGCCGTTAAATTCCGAAGACAGATTTACTCTTATGGTATTCGGCGAGACCGTAATGTCCGGTATATGCGTTAAGAATCTCATCAAGGCTTATGAGAATGCCAAGTACTATGATTCCTTAACACAGCTTACCAACGTTACCTTCTTCCTCAATTACCTTGATAAATTCCTGGAGTCAGGCAACACCGACAACTATTCCGTAGTCTGCGTTAACATCAAGAACTGCGGTGCCATCAACAGAATATTCGGTTCCGATATCACTGACAAAATAATCAGAGACTTTGCCCAGGACAGCCTGGATCTTATTGATACCAATAACTATGAGCTGCTGTCCAGATTATCTTCAGACAGTTTCATCATGGTTGCCCTGACTTCCAATGTGGAGAATATTCTTAATGCCATGAACAACTCCGAGGTCAGCGTAGACCTTAACGGAGATATAGTTGAATATAATGTCGGCATCAGAGCAGGTGTCGTTAATCTCTCATCCAATATAAGGAAGAGTTCAGATCTCATTCACCTTGCTGAGAATGCTCTCGGATTCTCTAGACTTCCTGAGAATCCCGACATCTACTTCATAAACGGAGACGGCAATCCCAACGGAAACAAGCCCTTCATCTTCCTTTCCGAGATCAACGCGGCACTTAAGTCTAATCAGTTCCTAGTTTACTTCAGACCCTTCTACAGATACAAGGGAAGTTTTGACAAGATGGAACTTGCCGGAGCTGAAGCGGTTATCAGATGGAGGAAGGACGGCAGACTGGTTGACCCCTATACCCTCATATCCACACCTTCGAACAACAACATCATCAGAGACATGGACGATTTCATCTTCAGGAAGACTCTTCAGACAGTCAACGCCTGGAAGAACGAAGGACTTACCAATGTTCCTGTCTCGATTCACATATCTTCATTTGATTCATTCAATACATCATTTGCCGACAACGTTCTGAGAACAATCGACAGAAGCGGAATCGGCCGTGACATGATAACACTCGAATTCGATGAAGCCAGCTTCCACGGACACTATGACGAGATGCAGGTTGCTACTCAGAAGTTCACAAAGGCAGGCATTAAGATCTGTATATCACATTACGGAAACTTCAATTCCTCTCTCATGCTCTTAAGTGATTTTGAGTTCCAGTATCTTAAGATAGCTCCCGAACTCATCAACTCTGAGTATGTGAAGGATGTCCTCGTTCTCGAGAATCTTATATCCATGGCACAGAAGCTGGGATACGAAGTCGTATGCACAGATCCCGACAGCACTGACGTCGCAGAGAACGCCTGCCGTTACGGCTGTTCATATTTCATCGGAGATATATTCGACAAGCCTCTGTCAGAGAGATTCTTCAAGAAGCGCCTTAAGTAATCTTCTGTCAATTATTCAATGAATAACTTTAAGAAATGACCTTCTGTGGATAGGGCACATTCCCAGTTCGCGAATGGCCTTATAGTGAGCCGCAGTACCGTATCCCTTATGACCTGCAAAGCCGTAACCGGGATAAACTTCATCATATTCCGCCATGATCCTGTCCCTTGTCACCTTTGCAAGAACGGATGCTGCAGCGATAGAATTCGAATTCGCATCTCCCTTGATGATCGGTACAACAACTTCTACACCAGTGCCTTCTAGCTTAACTGCATCAATAAGAAGCACTTCCGGGGAAACTCCCTGATCGATTAGGCCTTTCACGCAGTCCCTCATGCACTTCTTGGTAGCTTCCAGTATGTTGATCTCATCAATAAGTTCAGCTTCGGCGCGGCAAACGGAGTAGCACAGAGCTTTCTCCTTGATCTCATCAAAGAGCGCATCCCTCTTTTTTGCAGTAAGCTTCTTCGAATCATCAAGTCCGAGTATCTTAATACCGGGATCAAGCACGCACGCGGCGGCGACGACGGGACCTGCCAGCGGGCCTCTTCCCGCCTCATCAATACCCGCTATCCTTGTAAAACCTCTCGATAGGTATTCATTCTCGTAAGAAGACAGTCTCTCATACTTCTCTATAAGCTCAGCCTCGGTAAGTCTTGCCATTATTTCTTCACCTTCTCGAAAGTAATTCGTCCGATCCTTCCGCTTCTAAGATCATCAAGGAAGAGTCTTGCGAATCTGTCTTCATCAACTCTGCCGCCGCTCATGATGCAGCCTTTCTTCCTTCCCATCTCCTGGAAGCGGTCATAAGGATCCATGCCTTCCTCATAACTTCCGTAGCGGGCGCTCATGAGTTCCGGATACATCTCCCAAAGCAAGTTAGCGGCATCGTATGCAACCTCAATTACATCAGTTACCTCAGCCTTAACGGCACCAGTCGCGGCAAGTATGACCTGAGACTTTCTGTTTCCAAGCTTTGGCCAGAGAACACCCGGCATATCCATAAGCTCGAGTCTTCCGCCCGTGGGTATCCACTTAGGCTGCCGTGTGACACCGGGCTTATCGCCGGTCACAGCGGCTTTTTTGCCTGCAAGTGTATTGATAAGTGTCGACTTGCCCGTATTAGGAACTCCGACAACCATAACTCTTACGGGTCTTCCCATTCTGCCCTTAGCCGCTGCCTTATCAAGAATGTCCTTCATAAGCTCCATGGTAAGATCCGTAAGCTTCGTGATGCTCTTACGGTCAATAGCCTCCAAAGATACTGAAGGAATCCCATGCGACTTAAAGTGTTCTGTCCACCTTTGTGTGTCCGCGGGATCAGCAAGATCGGACTTATTCAAGATAAGTATCCTTCTCTTGTCTCCTATGATCTTATCAAGTTCGGGGTTTCTGCTCGAGAGCGGAATCCTGGCATCACAAGTCTCATAAACTATGTCTACCAGTTTAAGCTTGTCTGAAGTATCATTGAGGGCCTTACGCATGTGCCCCGGAAACCAGTTAATATCCTGTGCCATACAATTACTCTGCCTGTCTTACATATTAATTATTCGAGAAGCATTTATCTCAAGCTGCTCTCGTGTAACCTTACCATCGGCAAGGGCCTTACTTAAATTATCATAATCCGCCTGACATCCAGGCATGAATACATCTCCGCCAGCCATTACCACATTACACGGCAAAGGATCGGGATATACGGAATCCTTATCAGAATTATTCATGCTGACGACCCAGTCAGTCATAACGATACCCTTAAATCCGAATTCATCTCTTAAGATATCCTCCGTAAGACTTCTGCTCTCTGAAGTATGGACTCCGTTAAGAAGATTATAAGAAGTCATAAGCGCCTTCGGATTGGAATCCCTTACGCAGATCTCGAATCCCTTAAGATAGATCTCACGCATGGCGCGTTCAGATACCCTGCTGTTTGATCTGTACCTGTTTGTCTCCTGATTGTTTGCCGCATAGTGCTTGATTGTAGTGCCCCTGCCCTTATGAGCCTGAACACCATTCGTTATACATGAAGCCATCAAGCCGCTTATGAGCGGATCTTCGGAATAATACTCAAAATTCCTTCCGCATCTAATATCCCTGTGGATGTTAAGTGCAGGTGCAAGCCAGAGGTCAACTCCGAACAATTCCATCTCGGCTCCCGCAATGTCACCGCATATACCGGCAAATTCGGCATTCCAGGATTGGGCAATAGCCGTTCCTATCGGAAGTGCCGTGCAGTACTGGGTCTTAACCTCATCCCCCTTACGAGGTTTGGGACTCATGATCTTAATGAAGACTCTTGCAAACCAGGGAAGAAAATCCTGCATGGTCTCCGGCAGTGCAAGATCCTTGGAGTAAACCTGCCCGTCATGGATAAAGCACTCTCGTGACAGCCTTATTCCCGCAGGACCGTCTGCCATGACATACGACTTGATATTATGCTTGCCGAGAAGATGAGTAGTCTGACCTGCAGCGCCGGCAACACTCTTGCTCGCATTGCCGATTACGCTCATTATTCCTGCACCCGGATCGAAAGAACCTATTGCAAGATACATGAGTTCCTCATCAGAAAGATTCTTAACGGACGAAGTGTCTATATTCTTCGAAGTACCGTAAACAACTTCGGTACACTTAATGGCATCGGAAGAAATATTGACAGTCTTAACGCCGTCATAAGTTTCAGCAGAATAGGAATGCTCAGGCTTAACATCTGTAAATCCAGGATCACCCAATACATTTCTGACCTTCTTAACTGTAACAGTCTTATCAAGTCTTATGACACCGATAACGGAAGTATCCCTGCTGCTGTTACCAAGTCTTAGAACATAGTCACCTGATTCAAGGACATAAGCTTCATCCGCTTCGGAATATGAAGCGATATCCTTAAGATCAAATGACAGATTTACTTTGCCAGATTCACCTGCGGCAATCTCTCCGGACTTATTAAATGCAGCGAGCATCTGGTAAGGCTGATCAAGTTTTCCTTCGGGGGCGCTAACATAAAGCTGCACAGTCTCTTTGCCGGGATAAGATCCGATATTAACGACATCAGTTGAAATGCGAACCAAGCTTCCGTCAACATCAAAATCAGAACCTTTAAGTTCAAACTGCGTAAAACCAAGACCGAATCCGAACGGAAATAACGGTGCCTTGCCTGCTGTATCAAAATACCTGTATCCGACATAGATTCCTTCCTTATAAGATGTGTCATTGACGCATCCGAAGTCGCCCAAGGAACAATATTCATCCTTTGTGCTCCATGTCGTAGTGAGCTTACCGGAAGGATATGTGTTTCCGAGAATGATATCTGCAAGAACAAGTCCCGTCTCTACGCCTAACTGCGACAGAAGAAGAATGTTCTTAACCTCCATTACAGGAGTAAGATCGACAGGACCTCCGGTATTAAGCACGAGAAGAAACCTGTCAAAAGTTTTGCTAAGTTCAAGTATATCCCTTACTTCAGAATCATTAAGAAGAATATCACCCTTGATGTAATCTCTGTCAGAGCCCTCTCCTGATATACGCGATACTACATAAACCGCAATATCACCGGTTGCGTCCAGCGGAAGATCGTATTCAGGCTGAGGCATGATAACGCCCATGCTCTCCATGACGGGATTGGAATGCTTCTTCGCGGCACGTTCCTTAATGGACTTAACGAATCTTCTTCTCGCCTTGTCTCTTATCGCATCATAACGGTCAAGCCATCCACCGCGGCCTGAAGTAGTAATCGTAAAACCTCTTTCCTTAAGGCCGTCTTCAACGTTTACGAAGAATCTCGAATTAACTTCGCCTGAACCAGTGCCGCCCTTGACCGTACCTCTGGAACCGGAACCGTAAAGAGCAACTTTACATGGGGCGCTTACAGGAAACTTTCCGTCGTACTTAAGAAGGACCGTACATTCGGACAAGTGCGATCTTAACATATTCAAATGTTCATTCTCATAATTAAACATATAATTATTTTATTATATTTCCTTCTGTTTTGAGCACAAAATAAGACACCGCCGAAGCGATGTCTTAATTCTTGATCATTTGAAACTTCAATGAATCAGAGCTTCTCCTGAATACGTGCAGCCTTACCCTGTCTGCCTCTGAGGTAATAGAGCTTAGCTCTTCTAACCTTACCCTTACGTACTACCTCAATCTTCTCGATCTTAGGTGAGTTAACGGGTAAGATACGCTCAACGCCTACACCATAAGAGATACGACGGATTGTAATAGTCTCGGAAAGTCCGCCGCCCTTTCTGGCAATAACGTAACCTTCGAAGATCTGTACACGCTCGCGAGTTCCCTCCTTGATCTTCAGATATGCCTTAACATAATCACCGATCTCAACTTCGGGATAAGTATTCTTAACGTTCTCGCTCTCGATAACCTTTACCAAATCCATTATGAGTTTCCTCCTTCTCCTGCAGGCGTTCGTACAAATCTAATTATTCCAGAGGACCGCCCTGATAACTAAGATAAAATATCATAAAGTCCTTCTCATGGCAAGCATTTTCTGCCATTCGGACTCTGTGACCTCAATTTTGTCGAGCATATCGGGTCTTTTTACCCATGTCTCGACCAGTGATGCTATTCTTCTATGCTCTTCAATTGCGGCGTCATTCCCTGACAAAAGCACGTCCGGCACCGCCATACCATTCCAGTTCGAAGGCATTGTATACGAAGGAGCTTCAAGCACCCCTCCCATATGCGACTCGTTTGTGAATGCATCTTCGTTCGGAAGCACACCGTCTATCATTCTCGATACCGAATCAATGATGACGCACGCCGCGAGTTCTCCGCCTGTTAGCACATAATCGCCTATGGATATCTCCTCGTCACATATGGTATCTATTACTCTGCTGTCGATACCCTCGTAATGACCGCATATAATGCAGACTCTCTTCTTCTTGCTGAGTTCGATGGCCTTCTTCTGGTTAAGGACGCTGCCTTTGGGGCTTACGTAAACGGTATAAGGTCTGTCCTCTTCCTTCTCGAAAAGGCTCTTCCAGCAGTTATAAACAGGCTCGCTGTAAATGAGAAGTCCCGTTCCGCCGCCGTAGACAGTATCATCGATCTTGCCGTATGAGTTGGTGCAAAAATCCCTGATATTGACGGCGTTAAGTGATATAACGCCCTTCTTTACCGCACGTCCCGTTATGCTCTCACAGATATTGGTCTTAATCTGCTCGGGAAAAAGGGTCAATACATCAAACTTCATATAGTTCGTAGAGTCCTTCGGGGAGACGTGCGTTGATGATACCGCTTTCGACGTCTATGTTGTAAAGTATCTCCTTTGCAAATGGAACAAGAAGGTCCTGCTTGCCGGAGCGCGATATCATTACGATATACTTGGGGCCTGACTTATAAACGTCCTTAACAGTGCCAAGCGCTCCTCTCGCGTCATCAATCACCTTAAGACCTTTGAGGTCTTCAATGAAGAAAGCGCCTTCCTTAAGCTTAACCGCATCCTCTCTGTCAACGGATAAGAATCTGCCCTTATAAGTCTCAGCCTTGTTCCTGTCCTCACAGCCTTCAAGTTTAAGCAGAACGCGGTCACGGTCTATGCGTGCGGACTTAACAGTACAGGGCTCTTCCTTATCTGAATTCTCATCACAGAGGAAAGCATTCTTAAGCTTTAAGAAACGGCGGGCATCATCCGTCAGAGGAAATACCGTTAGTTCTCCCCTGACGCCGTGCGCCGCCGTGATTTTACCGATTATAAGACGACTTGATGTCATCCTACGATATCAACTACAACCCTCTTACCGGTCTTCAGATACTTAGCCTTCATGATGGAACGGATAGCCTGAGCTCTCTTGCCGTTCTTACCAATAATCTTGCCCATATCCTCAGGTGCTACAGAGAGCTCGAAGATAACTGTGTTGCCACGCTCTGTCTTCTTTACCTGAACATCATCCGGATTGCTTACGAGGGACTTAGCCATGTAAGTAAGTAATTCCATTTAATTCACCTCAGATAATGCCCTGCTTCTTCAAGATAGCACGAACTGTCTCTGTAGGCTGAGCACCATTACCAATCCACTTCTTAGCTGCCTCAGCATCGATGGAAACCTGCTTGTCCTCATCTGTCATAGGATCATAAGTACCGATTTCCTCGATGAAACGACCGTTTCTAGGGTATCTCGAATCAGCTACTACTACTCTGTAGAAAGGAGCCTTCTTCTTACCAAGTCTCTTCAAACGAATCTTTACTGCCATTTTTCTGTTCCTCCAAAAATATTTGTTTCTTTTTTATATTGATTAACCCGTTAGGGATAGATCACTTAGAATAAACCTCTTTTACCGAAGCCGCCGAATCCTCCAAGACCGCCGAACTTGCCACCCGGGAATCCCTTAGGCATCTTAAGGCCACCCTTGCCGCCAACTCCCATCTGCTTCATGAACTTAGCTGTCTGATCATACTGCTTGATGAGATTATTTACATCCTGAACAGTAGTACCGGAACCTGCTGCAATTCTCTTCCTTCTGGAAGCATTAAGAACATTGGGGTTCTTACGTTCCTTCTTGGTCATGGATCTGATGATCGCCATATTCCTGTTAATTGCAACTTCACCGTCATCTAACTGCTCATCAGTAACCTTGCCTGATACACCGGGAAGCATTCCGATGATATCCTTCATGGAGCCCATCTTCTTCATCTGTTCGAACTGAGAAAGAAGATCGTTCAGATCGAACTTATTGTTGAGCATCTTCTCGAGGGACTTCTGCGCTTCCTCTTCATCTATAGTCTGTGAGGCCTTCTCGATAAGCGACATTACATCGCCCATACCGAGAATTCTGTCTGCCATTCTGCCGGGATGGAACACCTCGATCTTGTCGATCTTCTCACCTACGCAGATGTACTTGATAGGCTTGCCTGTCATCTTCCTTATCGAAAGTGCGGCACCGCCTCTGGCATCACCATCGAGCTTAGTCATAATGAAGCCGTCCATGCCGATGGCTTCTTCGAATGTCATTGCTACGTTAACGGCTTCCTGACCGATCATTGCATCGACAACAAGAAGCTTCTCATCGGGCTTAACTGCCTCGTTGATATCCTTGAGCTCATCCATCATCTCGTCATCTACAACGGTACGTCCCGCTGTATCAACTATAAGATAATTACAGAGCATGTACTTAGCCTTCTCGACGCCTTCCTTGGCAATCTTAACGGCATCCTTCTCCTCGGGATTGATGTAGCAGGGAATCCCGACGCTGTCAGCAAGAACCTTGAGCTGCTCGGCAGCTGCAGGTCTGTGAACGTCTACAGAGATGACCATGGGCTTCTTGCCGTCCTTCTTAAGAACGTTGGCAAGCTTAACAGCCGTTGTTGTCTTACCGGCACCCTGGAAACCATAGAGCATGATTACCGTAAAACCGGATGAGGATACGTTGATCTTGGCATTGTCATCACCGAGCAATGCGCTCAATGATTCGTGTACTATCTTTACTATCTGCTGACCGGGAGTAAAACTGCCTTCAATATCAGCATTAAGGCACTTCTCCTGCATATCCTTAACGAAGTCCTTAGTAACCTGATAGTTTACGTCAGCCTCAAGAAGAGCCATTCTGATCTGCTTCATCATATCCTTGATATCAGCCTCAGTTACGCGTGCTTTGCCGCGCATCGAAGCTGTTATCTTCTGAAGCTTTGTCGAAAGGCTCTCAAACATTAAGCGTTACTCCTCTATCTCTTCGGAAAGCTTTGATAATACTTTCCTTGCATCTTCATATTTCTTCTTATCGATAAGATCGATTGCTTCCGTCACAGATTCCTTCTGCTCAAGAAACCTCTTAACAAGTCCCAGCTTATCCTCATATGTATTAAGCTGCGCCAGGCCTCTTTTTACCTTATCGTGGACTCCCTGTCTCGATATCTCCTCTTCTTCAGCAATCTCTGCAAGCGAGAGGTCATCATTAAGATACATATCGAGCGTGAGTCTCATCTTCTCAGTCAGAAGATTACCGTAAAAATCCAATAAAAGACTGTCTTCATAGGACTTCATGAGTTACCTCCCGTCTGATAGACCTTGAGCATATTATTATAAGAGAAGTCTTCTGTCAAGTATTTTTACTTGTCGGACGTTCTTAAAAGGTTCATACAGGTCAAGTTATCGCCAAACCCAAGTCTCTCATACAGGGGCCTTCCTGAGTTGGTGGCATCAAGACTAATCTCCGTTGCCCCCTTATTCCATGCATCATCAATGAGCATGTTAACCATCTTCCGGGCTATTCCCTGCCTTCTGTAGTCTTTATTGGTATAGACATTCATAAGATGGGCTCGCTTACCGGTCGGATGCGAGAATGTCGGCATTATCAACATATAACTCATGGAGGCGCATCCGATGACCTTACCCTCATCAAGCGCGAGTATTGTTGTCTGGTCACCGTTAAGGAAATAATCCCTTGAGCATCTTATAAGCTCCTCGTCATACTGATAGTCATCATCAAGGTCATTTACTATCCTTAACATCTCGAGACGGCTGCTCATAAGAAGCTCGATATCTTCAGATCCTGCAATTTTGTACTCAATCATTACTTTTCTCCCAATCTTCTTTGGTCAGCAGATTTACATGTCCTACTCTGTGAATATTAAGCAAAGGTACGTCAACATCAGAATTTGTCCACTGATGCTTAAATCCGAGTTTCTGCCTCACTCTGTCAGATTTGTTATTGCCGTCATAAAAGCCCAGCCATATCCGGTTCATATCAAGCTCCTCGAATGCTCTTCTGATAAGCGCTCTTGCGGCTTCAGGCATGATGCCCTGTCCCCAGTAATGTTTACCCAGCCAGTATCCGAGTTCACACTCATCATCCTCTTCGGCAAGGTCACACCCCTTCATCTTAAGCTCGATGCATCCTATGGGCTTACACTCATCTTCTTTAAAACAGATGGCATACGCCTCAGGTCCGTTCAAGACATTCTCTATGACAGACCTGCTTTCTTCAACGTTCTTATGAGGAGGCCACCCCGCGATCGGACCGACATCGGGATCTTTTGCAAGCTCATACATAGAAGGAGCATCCTCTATCCTCCATCTTCTTAATATAAGTCTTTCAGTTTCTAACCCCTCTCTCATCTTTCATTCCTCAATATCGAATAGTACTTTCTTCCTTCATACTTACCGTCAATAAGAAAATAATCTCTTAGTGTTCCCTCATATGTAAATCCACATTTATCAATAACCTTATTGGAAGCGACATTAGCAGGTCTTACGCATATCTGCACTTTATTAAAACCTATCTTATCAAATCCGTAATCTATAATGGCCCTGCAGGCTTCCATCGCATATCCTCTGCCCTGGAACGCTTTCCCTATGCAGTACTCGATCTCACCGAAATTATTATGCGTATCCACAAGGAAGTACGCAATCTGTCCTATGCACTCTCCGGATTCCTTCTCGAACACGCCCCACCTGAAATGGCATCCGCTCTGATAATTTCTGATAAAAGTCCCAAGAAGCCTGTCCACTTCATCTTTGGTCTTATACGCAGGCTCACCGTACATCCCCTGAATATACTCATCCGATATCCAGTTTCTCATCATGGATTCGGCATCTTCACTTCGGAAAGCTCGTATAAAAAGTCTGTCAGTCTCGATATCTTGTGCACCGCAAAGATTGATCGATTCTGCTTCAGATATTTCTTCCTTGGACTCACGAATGAGTTTAACTGCCTCATCTACCGGGATGCATGCCGCATATCTTCCGGGCCACATTGACTCATTATAGAATCGATAAGTCTCCTCGGCGGTCATATAGTCATTGGACGTTGTAGAATTGCAGTAAGCGGGAACTATCATCTCGAATCCGTGCTCGAATCCGCTCTTAATAGTTGCATCCATGCAGTAATCAGTCTGAAGGCCGACTGTTATCAGCCTTTCGACATTCTTCGCTCTCAAGTAACGAAGCAGTCCGCTTGTTCTATTGAAAGCGCTGTTTACATTCTTATCGAATATCCTCTCACCTTCCAAAGGCGCAAATCCTTGATAGATCTCAAAAGCCTCATCGCCGAATGAGAATCCAGTACCGGGACCGTCATCATGTCGTACAAAGATGACCTCGATTCCATTTGTTCTTGCCTCTGTAATTAATAAAGACACGTTATTCATAAACTCTTCGAAGGAATAGAGCCTATCATCAGTAATACCCTTCTGAGTATCAACCACAAGTAAGACAATGTTTCCCATCACAAAAACTTCTCCATTCTTATTAGATGCTCATCATCAGGTTCGCTGATTCCGTTCTTAAATACATAACCCGACTTCAGATAGAACGGAACACCCGTTATCGAAGCCGGTATCTCGATTCTTCGGGCCCTTATTGCGAACTCATCCTGTTCCAAAGTGTCGATTATCTTCCTTCCTATGCCTTTACGCTGATGATCCGGGTCAACAAATATCGTAAAAAGACTGCTCTCGTCTTCTTTGCCCCAGTAAGGTCCTATTGCACCGCAGCCAATTATCTCACCCTCTTCTTCAACAACATAAAAATGAGTCCATGACGAACGTTCCAGAACATGTTCAGGAGTTTCAACGGCTATAAGCTGATCCATCAGATCTTCAGGATAATCCTTAACGTTAGATATCCTGATCGTCTTCCTTATAAGTTCTGACACAGCATTTGCATCTTCAGCATTTAATCTTCTGATATTCATCTTTTCCCTCCGTAATAACAAACGGCGCAGTCATTATCCGACTGCGCCGCTTCAGTTACTTACTATCTATAACTATCAGCCCTGCTCGAGTGCGAGTGTAACTGTTGTTCTGTCACAAACCTCTGAAGGTCCGAAGTACTGAATAGCGCCCGGATATGTGAAGCAAGTCTCAACTGCCCACTTATCTCTGTTAGCCTCAAAATACTTGAAAGGCTTGCCGTCGAGTTCTACGAGAGCCTTACGGATAACAGGCTTATCTGCACCGTTTCTTCTCTCGATGTTCATCATCTTTGTTATAGGCATACCACCTGCAACCCACTCATCAGCAGACTTACTGATGTTGGAAACCTTGGAGAGGTATCCTGTGTAACCATACTGGATAAGCATGAATGCGTTGTAACCCAAAGAATAGCAGTAGTCTGCATCGAAGTTTGAAGGGAATGCACATCTGCCCTCGTAACCGAAGAAGTGATGGAGAGCGGAGAACTTGCCCTTGTATGTGCCTGCAGCCTTTCTCTTAGCAAGCTCGTTCTTAACAAGCTCAGAGAAGAGCTTCTCAGACTCGATGAGGGAAACCTGAACGTTACCGTGAGGATCTCTCTCGAGGAAGAGCTGCTGCTGAATTCCTACAGGAAGGAGATCAAATACTGCGAAAGCAGAAGCAGAAAGACCTGTCTTGATGAAATCATACTTAGCCTGCCAGTCAGGAAGAGCATTGAAAGCCTCTGTCTTCTCACCTGCGAGGAGCTCGTTGATCTCAGCGATCAAAGCGGAGAACTCAGGTACGAACTCAACGATACCCTCAGGAATGATAGCAACACCGAAGTTGTCGCCATTAGCTGCTCTCTTCTCAACGGAATCAGCAATGTAGTTTGTGATCTGAGCAAGAGACATATTCTTAGCCTTAACTTCCTCACCGATGAGGCAGATGTTAGGCTGTGTCTCGAGAGCGCACTCGAGTGCTACGTGAGATGCGGAACGGCCCATAACCTTGATGAAGTGCCAGTACTTCTTAGCGGAGTTAGCATCTCTCTCGATGTTTCCGATTACTTCGGAGTATGTCTTTGTAGCTGTATCAAAGCCGAAAGAAGCCTCGATATCCTCGTTCTTCAAGTCACCGTCGATTGTCTTAGGACATCCGATTACCTGAACGCCTGTGTTGTTAGCTGCCATATACTCAGCGAGAGTAGCAGCATTTGTGTTGGAGTCATCACCACCGATGATAACGATAGCTGTGAGTCCGTTCTTCTTGGCATTCTCAGTTACGATAGCGAACTGCTCTTCTGTCTCGAGCTTGGTTCTTCCGGAACCGATGATGTCAAAACCGCCTGTATTTCTGTAAGAATCGATGAAATCATCATCAAACTCTACGAAGTCATTCTTAAGAAGTCCGTCAGGACCGCCCTTGAAGCCCAAAAGGACATTGCTCTTGTCAGCAGCCTTAAGTGCATCGTAAAGACCTGTGATAACGTTGTGTCCGCCGGGAGCCTGTCCGCCGGAGAGGATAACGCCTACTACCTGCTTCTTAGCAACAGAAGTATTTGTACCCTTCTCGAAAGTAATCTCCTTCTTACCGTATGTATTAGGGAAAAGAGCCTTGATCTTATCCTGATCAGCAACGCTTGCTGTCTCAGCACCTTCCTTAACGCAGATCTCTGCTACGCCATTTCTGAGCATACCGGGAAGCTTAGGCTGATACTCGTATCTTGCTTTCTGAAGCGGTGAAATATCCATGAAAAACACTCCTTTGGATTAAAAATTACCCTAAAATAATAAACAGTTTGGGCATAAAAGTAAATGCTTTTGGTCCTAAAAAAACTATGATATATAATATTGTCATGATTAATGATTCACACATGCACAGCAAAGCATTCAGTCCGGACGCAGAACAGACACCGGAAGAGATAATAGCAACGGCAGCAGGACTTTCCTTACCTTTCATTACAATTACAGACCACTTTGACATGGACTTCCCGGATAAGACCTGTAACTGGACTTTTGACCTGGATACATATGGCCGGACGATCCCTTCATTGAATGAGTTCTCAAAGCAGTCGCACGGTCCTTCGGTTCTTATGGGAATTGAGATTGGCTGGCAGGAACACCTGAAGGATATGATCGAGGAAACCGCATCTTCCCTTCCTTTTGACTCCGTAATACTCGCACAGCATCTTTTCAGAGGTGAGGACATTTACGGCTGCGAACTTCTCAATACACTTTCGAGACGTGAAAGAAACACGGAATACATAGGTTTCATGGCGAAGATGTGCCGTGACATAGACGGGTACGACATCGCAGCGCACTATGATTACATCTGCCGCTACGTAAACGACAGTGACTGCAAGGTATGTTACAGCGACTGCCCCGAAGAATTCGACGACTTCTTTGATGCCATTATATCGAGAGGCAAGGCACTAGAGATAAATACAGGAACCGTACTTAAACTTGAGAAAAGAGGAATCAGGGATTCCCTGCCCGATGCCGAAGTCATCAGAAGATACCTTCATATGGGCGGTAAACTCATCACTATGGGTTCAGATGCGCATACTTCAAATAACATCGCAATAAACTTCGAGAAGACGGCAGCATATCTTAAGCACTTAGGTGTCGATGACGTATATTACTACGTCGGACACGAGCCTAAGCCCGACCCCGAATACAGAAAGCTCTTCAGATAATAATTACTGCTCAGCCTGCCATGGAATTACGTCGATAGGCGGATCATCGGGATAGATAATGAAATCCTGGTAATCATCGATAAAGCGATTAAGCTCGGTTATGTCATCTGTTCCGATAAAACAGTCATAGAGTTTGCCGGTAAACGTATCAAGAGGAACAAAATCATCCTGAGCCCCCTGAAGATTGCAGCATCCTGATATTATGGAACAGTCGTAAGCTACGATCTGTCCCGTGTATATGCCTGCGATATGACCGTAATTAGCGCAGCCGAGTATCCTTCCTGACGTAAAATTATCAGCGATTCCGCCGCACCTTACGATCGAATACAGGTTTGCCCTGTTATAGCAGTTAATGATCATAGCATCCGAAGAACCGTCGGCAGCAGCGAAGCTTCCGACATAATCACCGGAAATGCGTCCGCTCTCGATTCCGAGATTCATGACGACTCCGCCTAATTTACCGAACAGGCCGACAAATTTCTCGTCAAGCTGATTAGCGTTGATGTTGAGATTATAGATACGGTGTCCACCGCCGTCATAAATGCCGCAGAACATATATCCGCTCTCGAAGGTGCCGATCGGGACAAAGTTATCGCAGGAAGCAAGATCTATGTCATCGGTCTGCCTGAAATACGTGGAAGCGAAGTAATCGCCGTTATTTACAGCTTCAGCGAACTTGATGAGATCATCGGCAGTACTTATCAGATATGGCTCCTCATATGTACCGCATCCTTCGAATCCGTAATGATCATTCCATTCACGGAACACCTGGAAGTTCTTCCATTCATCGACCTTGCCGATACACCACCATATGATAAGACCGGCAAGGGCTATTCTTACCGAATACGTTAATATCATCAGGCCGAGCTTGCCCATTTTCTTAAAATCAAACGTCAAAGCGCCACACCTCACCCAGAACGATTACTACAGAATCAGCAAGTTCTCCGTTATATGTATCATAAGTGACGATAACCACACCTTCATGGAGATCCTCAACTATGTCGAGAGTGTCATAATAGATACTGTCCTCACAAACGGCAAGATGATGATCTCCGTGGAATTCCTCATAACAAAGCCCGTTGTCATCCGAAGTCAGAACAGTTGTCCTGTGACCTTGGATCAGGTATCTGTTACTGTCAAAGGGACGCTGACACGATATGCCGTTTATTCCAAGGTAACGTACAGTCTCAGGCACAAGATGGGAATTATCCGTAACGTAAACGAATATCTCATAATCATCGCTTAATTCAGAAAGATGCGAATAATACTGCCCCACGTCGAAAGTGCGCCTCAGCACATAATTATCCGCTCTGGACTCAAGATAACGGTAATTCTCTTCCCATGAATCGTAAAGGCCCGAGTTATCATTCCTTCTGTCGGGAAGATCATAATTATCATCAAGATATTCACCGAAGTACGACGTAAATTTCCTGTTGCCGCTGTAATTAAGGTGACCGATATCACCAAAATCCTCTGACGGATCGAGGCCTATGTCATCGTAATACTCATTAAAATCAATGAAATCGACACCGTACTCCTCTGCAATATCTGCGGCATACAGGTATTTTGCTCTCTGGTCATCACAGTAGCCGCCGTCGGGAGAAACGATTATAAGAAGCGGAATACCCTCAGCCTGACAATACTCGATTATCATCCTGTAATAATACTCCTGCTTGTTGGTCATGGGTATGGGATCAACATCTTCAGAATATGAAGGATGTACCTGCTCCTCCACTCTGTAATAATCGTAGAACCCCTTCCAGCTGGCGGTCCTGACTTCATCACCAAGGTCATCTGCAATATCCATGAGTTCAAGATCGGTATACCTCTCGTGATACTCTTCGAAAAGCAATGAATAATCGATAACGCCATCCGTATCGGTTACACTCGCCCTTATGGCTTCAAGTTTATTCATGCTCATGCGCATGCCGGCGATGTTATTGATAATCATGCCGTGATCGCTGTAGTCATCATCGAGGTTAACGGCAAGCGCTTCAAGGACAACGAGACCGGGTCTTTGTGTCTTAAGGGCTTCAACCAGATAATAATAGGAGTTCCAGAAGGGCTGAAGCGATCCGCCGAGAACATATGAAGGAATTCCCTGCTCATTCCAAAGAACGCCGGTATTAATGTCTACAAAGGTATGTGAGCTTCCGATGCAGAGCATATCTATGCTGTTCTCAGGCTGCTCATAAAAATTCTCCATCATGAGAGAACCGTCGTAACTTTTATACCTGAACCATGAATTCCAGATGATGATCAATGTAGTGAGCACCAGAAGGAAGGCCACTACTCTGACAGTGTCCAGAAGACCTTTAAGAATCTTTTTTATCAAATCCTTCAATCCAACCCCTCCTAGAACTGCAGATAGATAAAATCAGACGCATCGAATGAAGGTCCGTAAATACCGAACGTCAATACTGCAAAGAACAGAATAATGATAACTGCTCCCCTGAACCACCATGGCTGCATAACGAGAATCTCGCCGAGAGACTTATCATTCTTCTTACGTGCTATGTCTACAACTACGAGAACGATCAGTGCGATGAACAGAACATTGAACTCTCTTCTGTCGAGACCTAATCTATAGAGGCTCTGATCGAAGAAGACCCACAGGTCAGGCTTCGAGAACATTCTTCTTATGATCTCATTTGCAAGTTTAAAATCGGTGATCCTGAAGTAAACCCATGCTAGATCAACCATTATAAACGTAAGTATCCCCTTGCCCAGTTTGTAGCCGAAGCTTTCTGTCTTGGCATGGGTTAAGGTGTTTACCTTTTCGCGCAGGGGCGTAGTAATGTCCCCTATCACCTGCAACAGTCCGTGTATGCCGCCCCAGATAATGAAATTGATGCCGGCACCGTGCCAGATACCGCTCACGAGGAACGTAATGATGACATTGAGGTACTTTCTTATCTTCGAGCAGCGGCTGCCGCCGAGCGGGATGTAAACATAATCTCTAAGCCACGAACTTAATGAGATATGCCATCTTCTCCAGAATTCCTTAACGCTGAGTGACAGATACGGCGCGGCGAAGTTATCGAAGACATCTATTCCCATAAGCTTAGCGCAGCCTAATGCTATCGATGAATAACTCATAAAGTCGCAGTAGATCTGAATCGAATAGCATATCGAAGCCAGGATGATCTCCACAGAACCGTAAAGATAATAATGACCATAGACATTGTCTACTATCATGGCGATCCTGTCCGCTATTACCATCTTGGCGAACAGACCCCAGACGATCATGAAGAAGCCGTTTGCCATACGGTCGATGTCCAGAACCTTAACATTGTGAAGCTTTCTTAACTGAGGCAAAAGGTGATCCGCCCTCTCGATCGGGCCCGAGAGGATGCAGGGGAAAAAGCATGTAAACAGAGCATAATAGAAGGGATTGCGCTCAGCTTTTACTTTGTTTCTGTACACGTCGAGAAGGTAGCCCGTCGAAGTAAAGATGAAGAATGAGATTCCGAGGGGCATCAGAAGATTGAAGTCGGTGGATATAGCAGTTCCGCCGTTCTCTACAATCTTAGGATTAATAAGTTCTATGAAGAACTTGGTGTACTTGAAGTAAATAAGCATGCCGAAGTCCGCGATAAGGCCTTCTGCGAGTAAGACACCTCTTAGAACCTTAAGCTTACCTTCGGAAGGAATAAGATCCATGATAAGTCCGCTAACCCACGATACGCCTATCGCTATGAATAGATAGACAGACTGGTCGCTTATGAGCTTATCCGTACTCTCGAAGCAATAGAAGAAAAGGCTCGCTGCAAGAATCCACCACACCCTTACACGGGGCGGCAGAATGTAGAAAACAAGCAAAACAACCGCGAAGAAAAGCGCAAACTGTATCGAGTTAAAAAGCAATCCTTAAGCCTCCCTATCCTTTACAAAACGCTTTTCAAATCGTCAAGCCACAGCTTGGAAACAGCATCGGAAGGCATCCTGAAGTCGCCTCTGGGTGACAGAGTAACCGTACCCACCTTAGGCCCGTCAGGAAGACATGAACGCTTAAACTGCTGATTGAAGAACCTTCTTATGAAAGTCTCTTCCCACTTGTAAATCGTATCCGGATCAAACTTGCCTTCAAAAGACTGACATGCAAGTCTGTAAATCTTGGAAGGCTTGAATCCCCATCTTAAGAAGTAGTACAGATAGAAATCATGAAGATCATAAGGACCTACGAGATCCTCGGTCTTCTGGCTGATCTCACCGTTATCATCCGGAGGAAGAAGTTCGGGAGATACGGGAGTATCAACAATGTCCTTAAGAACATCGGAAAGCTCACCTGTTGTCTTACCGGACTCATAAGATACGATATGTCGTACCAAAGTCTTGGGGATGGATGCATTCACGCCATACATGGACATATGATCTCCATTGTATGTCGCCCAACCGAGAGCAAGCTCGGAAAGGTCTCCCGTGCCGATCACGATACCGCCCTTCTGATTTGCTATATCCATCAGGATCTGAGTTCTCTCCCTCGCCTGTGAATTCTCATAAGTAACGTCATGAACACTCTCATCGTGTTCGATGTCCTCAAAATGCTGCCTTACGGAGAGCTTGATGTCCACGGTTCTTAACGTAACACCGTATGCTTCAGCAAGCTTCTCGGAATTGCCTTTTGTCCTTGAAGTCGTTCCGAATCCGGGCATTGTAACGGCAATTATGCCTCTTCTATCCATGCCCAGCATATCGAAAGCATGAACAGTAACGATCAAGGCAAGTGTGGAATCAAGTCCGCCTGACAAACCGACGACAGCACACTTTCCGTTGATGTGCTTAAGCCTCGTAGCAAGTCCTGCAGCCTGCATGGTAAGAATCTCTTCACACCTTGAAGACAATGAAGAACTGTCGGAAGGAACGAACGGATATGAAGGGAATTCCCTCATAAGTCGAAGATCAGTCTCGGGCTCTGTATCAAAGTATACGATGCTCAAAGGCTCGGCATCGCACTCGAATGTATTTCTCATTCTATCGTGAACAAGTCTCTGAAGATCAATGTCCGCATAGATTGCGCCCGCTTCACCAAAGCAGGCAGATTCATTTAATACGGAACCGTTCTCGCAGATCATTCTGTGACCTGCAAACACCATGTCCTGAGTGGATTCGCCGAATCCGCAGTCGGAATAGATATATCCGCTTACCATTCTGCCGGAATTAACCAAGATAAGCTTCTCCCTGTACTCCCTCTTGCCTATTACCTCATCAGAGGCGGAAAGATTGCATATGATAGTCGCACCCGACATAGAAGCCTTGACGGACGGAGGATTTGGAACCCACATATCCTCACATATCTCAACTCCGAACGTGAAGTCTTCGTAGGTCTCGTTTCTGAATATCAGATTGCCGAACGGTACACCGTCTTCGGTCTCATCCTCGCCCTCGTAGGGTTCAAAATAACGGAGTTCATAGAATTCGGAATAGTTGGGGATGAATCTTTTGGGAACGTATCCTATAACCTCGCCTCTCGATATGACTGCAGCGACGTTATAGAGCTTTCCCTCATGCTTAAGAGGAAGACCTACGACAATGGCAAGGTTCATGTCACATGTTGCCTCTGCTATGTCATACAGGCCTCTTATGGCAGATTCCTGAAGTTCATGCTGAAGGAACAGGTCACCGCATGTATAACCGGTAACCGACAGTTCAGGAAAAACAAGAAGAGAACACTTCTTCTCGTCTGCTTCCGCACAGATCTTTACGATCTCAGATACATTGTAATCAACATCAGCAACGCGCACCTTTGGCGACGCGGATCCGACCCTGACAAAACCGTCCTTCATACAACTCCCCCTGTTATGTATTAGGTTCTGTAACTACCGTTTATCTTAACGTAATCATAGGTAAAATCGCATGTAAACATGCGGTCATGAGCTTCTCCTTCGGAAAGCACGATCTGAATGAGGATATCGTGGCAGGCAAGTATCTTAGCCGCCTCTTCCTCATCGAAATCAACGCATACGCCGTCGTGGAAGAAAAGCATTCCGCCGACAAGGATGTCTATCTTGTTGGGATCAAACTTCGCTCCGGAATATCCTACGGCAGTAAGAACACGACCGATGTTAGCGTCCTCTCCGAACATAGCAGTCTTAACAAGAGGTGATCTTGCAACTGAAGTAACGATAAGCTTGGCATCATACTCGTCAGCTGCGCCCGTAACCTCGATCTCGATAAACTTGGATGCGCCTTCTCCGTCAGAAGCGATCATTCTTGCAAGATCATCTGAAAGCTTTGTAAGAGCCCTCTCGAAAAGCTCGTAATCCTCAGAACCTTCAGTTATCTCTGAAGCTCCTGAAGCACCGTTAGCCATTACGATGACGGAATCACATACGGATGTATCACCGTCGACGCTTACACGGTTGAAAGTATACTTAACAGCGTTGTGAAGAGCCTTATCAATAAGGTCACTGCTGATATTGGCATCAGTAGTAAATACGCTGATCATTGTAGCAAGATTCGGATGAATCATACCGGATCCCTTCGCCTGAGCCGCAATGGTAACCTCTTTGCCGTCACCCATCGTGATTGTTGCAGCAACCTCCTTGGGAACAGTATCCGTAGTCATCATCGCGTACTCGGAATTATGAGCACTCTCTTCATCACTTGAAAGAGAATCAACCAGTTCAGGTACAACATTAGTGATCTTATCGACAGGAAGTCTTGAACCGATAACACCCGTGGAAGCAGTCATGATCTGCTTACTGTCGCATCCGAGCTTGTCTGCTATCTTAGATGCAACGAGCTCAGCATCATCAACGCCGACCTTGCCGACACCGGCATTGGCCACTTTACTGTTGATGACAATTCCTCTGACCTTACTTCCGGAGTTAACGATGTCTATTGTTCTTGTAAGCGAATGACCCTTAACAAGATTGGATGTATAGACGCCCGCTACATTAGCCGGTGTATCCGATACGATCAAAGCCACATCAAGATATGATGACTTGGGATCATCCTTATTTATGTTTGCAGGATCACTGCACTTCATTCCTGCCGATACGCCCGAGGCCCTGAAGCCCTTGGGCATGGTTATATATGCTTCTTCCATTTTTTGCTCCTCCTTATTAATGGTGGAAGAGTCTGATGCCTGTAAATGCCATAGCCATGTTGTACTTGTTGCAGGTCATGATTACATGATCATCCCTGATAGAACCGCCGGGCTCGGCAATATACTTAACACCGCTCTTGTATGCCCTCTCGATGTTGTCGCCAAACGGGAAAAACGCATCTGAGCCCAGAGCAACGTCAGTGTTCTTAGCAAGCCACTCCTTCTTCTCCTCGTCTGTAAGAACCTCAGGCTTCTCCTTGAACAGAGTCTGCCATGTGCCGTCTCTTAAGACATCATCGTGCTCGTCAGAGATATAAACGTCGATTGTGTTATCTCTGTCAGGTCTTCTGATGCCGTCAACGAACTTAAGTCCCATAACCTTGGGATGCTGGCGGAGCCACCAAATATCAGCCTTGTTGCCTGCGAGACGTGTGCAGTGGATTCTTGACTGCTGTCCTGCGCCGATACCGATTGCCTGGCCGTCCTTAACGTAGCAGACGGAATTACTCTGTGTGTACTTCAGTGTAATGAGAGAGATAAGAAGATCGATCTTCTTGTCCTCAGGAATCTCCTTATTATCTGTAACGATGTTTGTAAGAAGATCATTATTGATATCAAGCTCGTTTCTGCCCTGCTCGAAAGTAACACCGAACACCTGCTTCCTCTCGATGGGATCGGGCTTGTACTCAGGGTCGATCTTAATAACGTTGTAAGTACCCTTACGCTTGGTCTTAAGAATCTCAAGAGCCTCGTCTGTATAGTCAGGAGCGATGATACCGTCGGAAACCTCACGTGCAAGCATTGTAGCCGTAATTGCATCACATGTATCGGAAAGAGCTACAAAATCACCATAGGAGCTCATTCTGTCTGCACCTCTCGCTCTGGCATATGCGCATGCGATGGGAGAAAGCTCACCCAGATCATCTACAAAATAGATCTTTGCCTCAGTCTCTGACAGAGGCCTGCCTACTGCGGCACCTGCAGGTGAAACATGCTTGAATGATGTTGCTGAAGGAAGACCTGTAGCCTTCTTAAGCTCTCTTACAAGCTGCCAGCCGTTGAAAGCATCGAGAAGGTTAATGTAACCGGGCTTGCCGTTAAGAACTTCGATAGGAAGCTCGGCACCGTTCTCCATGAATATTCTTGAAGGCTTCTGATTGGGATTACAACCGTACTTAAGCTGCATTTCGTTAGACATTTGTTATTACTCCTTGATGTTCTTATTTACGATTCTTGTATCGGATTCGCCTGTGGCGATGTCGATAAACTTAACATAGAGAGATACTTTATTCTCTTCGTTGAGGCTTGTCCAGAGCATGTCAGTAAAAGAGTCGATATCGCCCTCGATGCCGATCTTCTCAGGCTCTCCTTCGAAGCTCGGAAGAGGATTGCCGTCACCCATGTATGTATGAATGAATCTGCCGTCGCCGGCAATGGGATTTGTGTAAGAGAAAGTATGTCGCTCGCATGATTCGGGATTGCCGTCAGCAGACTTAAGAATAGACATAGCATAGTTGAATGTTCCGTTCTCAACGTGAAGGATACCGGAGATTCTGGGAGTGTAGTTCGGAGCATCATCCTCGAACTCGCGTCCTCTCAGACTCATCTCGAATGTCTGCTGCTTATCCATGTTCTCGTAGATCGTATCTGTCTGATCACCGTTAGTTACGATTGTCTTGTTCCCGAGAACTCTGACAGGTGAATAGATGATGAGGTGCGGATCGGAGAGCTTGGAAGGATCAAATGCCTCTGTCTTAATGCCGTCCTCAGTAGCAGTAAATACGCGGTTTCTGGAGTTTACGCTACGGCCCATGATGAAGTATGCCGTAACTGCATACTTTCCGTCCTTGGACTTGCCGATAACGATTCCTCTTCCGGGATATGCGTTTGTCTTAAGTAATTCCGAGATGTTCTTCTTTTCCATTTTCTTTCATTCCTTTACATATGCAATATTATTTTTGATCTCAACTTTACCTTCTGCGAAGAGGCTGATCGCCTTAGGCAGAATAACCTGCTCGCACTCCTTCATGATACGCTTCTGCAGAACTTCCGGAGTATCATCAGGCAGTATATCAACACACTTTTGCAGAAGGATCGGGCCCTCATCATAGTTCTCGTTAACGAGATGAACTGTAGCTCCCGACACCTTTACACCTCTTGCAAGAGCAGCTTCATGAGGCTTAATGCCGTACATACCCTTGCCGCAGAAGGACGGAATCAAAGCAGGATGGATATTGATTATCCTGTTGCTGAACGCCTTTACGGTCTTAGGTCCGAGAAGTGATAAATAACCGGCAAGAACAATGAGTTCAGCACCTGATTCACGAAGTTTCTCAATTACGGCATCATCCCACTCTTCACGGCTTGCAAATGATTTTACACTCATTACAGAAGAAGGAATGTTGTTGTCAGCTGCTCTTTGAAGAGCATAGGCACTGTCATTAGATGCGATAACAATACTGATCTCAACATTCTTCAAACGGCCATCCTTAATCTGGTCGATAATGGCCTGAAGGTTAGTGCCTCCTCCAGATACAAATACAGCTATCTTCATAGATTTGTCACCTGATGTACGCTCTTCTCATACTCCTCGGGCTTACCGGCAACATAATTGCCGTCAAAGCAGGCAGAGCATGTGTCACAGATAAGACCGCCGAGAGCTTCCTTAAGACACTCAAGACTGATATATCCAAGAGAATCAGCACCGATCATCTCCCCGATCTGCTCTACTGTCATGTATGTAGCGGGAAGGTCCTTATCAGATGAAGCATTAACGCCGTAGAAGCAGGGATACTTAACTTCAGGTGAAGCAAGTCTTACGTGTACTTCAGAAGCGCCATTGTCCTTAAGGAAACGGATGATGTGCTTCGTTGTCGTACCTCTTACGAGTGAATCGTCAACAATGGCGATCCTCTTTCCCTTGATGGCTTCCTTAAGAACTGCGAACTTCATTCTCACGGCAAGTTCTCTTTGTTCCTGAGTGCTCTTTATGAATGTTCTGCCGACATAACGGTTCTTAAGAAGTCCCATGCCATAAGTTACTCCGAGACCGTCTGCAAAACCCAGTGCAGCCGCATTACCGGAGTCAGGTGCACCGATAACGAGGTCGCAGTCACAGGGATGAAGCTTCGCAAGGGCCTTACCAGCCTCATATCTTGACTTAAATACGTTTGTACCGTCGATTACAGAATCGGGACGTGCAACATAAACATACTCGAAGATGCAGACCTTGCCGTTCTTGATTCTCTCGTCGGAAGATATCTCGCTGTTGTAGAAGATGCTTGATACCTCGTCCTTAGAAATGGAGAGGATCTCACCCGGCTCGAGATCTCTTACATACTCTGCATCAAGCGCATCGAAAGAACAGTTCTCAGATGCGAGCATCCACTGGTTATTCTTCTTACCAAGTGACAGAGGTCTCAATCCATACGGATCTCTGACACCGATAAGCTTGTCTTCAGTCATGATGATGAGAGCATATACACCCTTCAATTCCTTCATGGTCTTAAGAAGAGCCTCTTCAGTAGTCTCGGCAACAACACGGTTCCTGGAGAACAGAGAGAGTACAAGCTCTGTATCCGTACTTGTCTGGAAGATAGCGCCCTGATTCTTAAGCTCCTCCCTGATCTGTTCAGCATTAAGAATTACTGAATCGCAGCTTAACGCGATATTGCCGACTCTTGACTTGATAACTACAGGCTGTATGCCGTCGGGGCCGATGATTCCGTCAGAACCTCTGGCATGAGCTATTGCGCAGCTTCCGCTTAGTGCATTAAGAGTAACCTCATCAAAGATGTCGGCTACCATTCCGTCTCTTTTATGCACGAGGAAAGAACCGTTGTTATTGATAGCAATACCGGCAGCTTCCTGACCTCTGTGCTGGAGAGAAAAAATACCATAATAAGCGGTATTGGCTGTTCCCTCGTCGATTCCTGCTCTGTTGATTACACCGAATAATCCGCTCATTAAAGTCCGGCCTCCTTAAGTTTGTCCTGAAGTTTTGTTTCCTTTATATTTACAGAAGAAGCGAGTTCCTTCTTGTATTCAATAAGCCTGGAGGAAAGTTCCTCATTCTTGATGGCGAGCATCTGTACTGCAAGAATTGCAGCATTTGAACCGCCGTCAATGGCTACTGTAGCAACAGGGATTCCCGTAGGCATCTGAACCGTTGCATAAAGGGCATCTACCCCGTTCAAAGCGCCACCCTTACAGGGTACGCCGATAACAGGGAGAATAGTATTTGAAGCGAGAACACCGGCAAGATGAGCTGCAAGTCCTGCAGCAGCGATAATTACCGAGAATCCGTTATCCTTTGCTTCAGAAGCGAGCTTGGAAGCCTTCTCGGGACTTCTGTGCGCGGAAGCAATATGAACTTCATAATCAACTCCGAACTTCTTAAGGAGCTTAAAGCATCCTTCCATAACCGGGAAATCCGAGTCAGAACCCATAATTACCAAAACCTTTTCAGTTGCCATGTTTACACCTTCCGAATCTTGTTATTCATCTTCCTGATTCCAGTTGAGCCTGTCCATAACTCGGTAATAATCCTCTGACTCCCATTCATAAGGTCTGGGACAGTAATCATTAGACGCGAAGCTGGTCTGGCTGTAAGGAACGATGGTAAGATTGTACTGTTCAACAGATGAATTTGTCTCATCCATGACAAATTCACATCTGACTATGCAAGTATCGGGATCAGATAATCCCGTATTACCGCCAAAACAAAAATTAGAGAGACTGTAAAGGATGTAATGTCCGTTATACATCTCAATAGGCTCAAGCCTGTGAGGATGAGCACCTACAACTATGTCTACACCGTGATCGATAAGATCATGACCGGTATAAACCTGATCGTTCGTAGGTTCATAGTAACGTTCAACCCCCCAGTGGCACGAAGCGATTATTATCTGACATCCGGCCTCTCTTAACTCATCGATGAGAGGATAAGCCGTGGAAGAAGTATCACCGTTACCGATCATGTCTATGCCGAACATGCCGATCTTGATTCCGCGAACTTCACAGATCGCGACCTGATGCTGGTTGCTCCAGAGAATTCCTGCCTCATCCAGAGTCTGCTGCGTGGTTACAAGACCATCCTCCCAGTAATCATAACTGTGATTGTTGGAAAGATTAACGGCTTCAATACTGCCGTTAATGAGCATCTGTACGCTCTCCGGCACGTTGGCGAACACAAACTCCTTTGTCATATGAGGAGCAAGCTCATCTCCGTATGTGCCCTCGAAATTGGCATATGTAAGATCATCGGTTGCTAGATAATCTGCACAGTTCTGGAAACAGTATGTCCAGTCTCCGTCAACAACTGCATCAAAGCTTCCGGGGGCTCCGCTCCATGCAAGCGCATCAGCCAGAGTAAGATCGCCGAGGAAACTTACAACAATATGCTCCGGCGTAGGTGTAGGCGTCGGAGTAGGAGTTGAAGTCGGTGTAGGTGTACTCGTAGGAGCAGGAACTGTCTGTGTAACTTCCGTCTCTGATACCTGTGTTGTCTCAGCAGGAAAAATCCCGAATCTGCATGCCGCAAATACGACAGACGCTGCGAGCATCGTGATTATAAGGATCAGGCGTCTTACACTTCTCTCATTATTCACGATTAAGCGCTGTAGCCTCCCTCCGGGATCTCAAAATCAGCTCCCAGAATTAAAGACCTTACAAACAAACCTGAATCCGAGATCATCTCATCAGGCCAGTGTCCCTGTATCTTCTGCTCGATGGTAAAACGGTTGGAATACAGTCTCAAAGCATTGGAGCTCTCGAGAATAGCTGTTCCGATGGACCAGTTACACCATGAGATATTATTCTCCGCGAGGAAATCCATCCATTCGAGTGTCTCAGTATAGAAAACTCCGCTGTTTCCGGAATCCATTGATACTCCCCACTCCGTGCAGAATATAGGCAGTCCGTTGTCCAAAGCAGTCTGAACCTTATCCATGTGGTCCTGACCGTGGGATCCAGCGTAGAAATGAAGTGTGTACATGATATTCTCGGCATCGATGGGATTGAGTGATGCTTCATCAACATCCTGACTCCATGAAGGAGTTCCGACGATGATGATATTATCGGGATCGTTCTCACGAATAGCTGCAATAACAGTCTCAGCATAAGGCTTAATGACATTGTCCCAGTCAACCGGTGAATCGGGATCATCATATCTCATGCCGTTCGGCTCGTTGCATACCTCGTAAATGATATTGGGATAATCGCCGTAAAGTGCTGATATCCTTGAGAAGAAATCGATGGCATCCTCCTGATACTCCGTTGGATCGCCGTCAAAAAGAATATGCCAGTCTACAATTACGTAAACTCCGTGTGCGATCAGTGTATCAAGATAACCGCACACCTCGTTGAAATAGCGGTCAGGGAAATAAGTATATCCGTTATCAAGACCGTGAGAAGTCATTGCAAGTCTTATGACCGTACATCCCCAGTCCTGAATAAGCGTATCGCATACATCATCATTGAAGAACTGGAAGCAGGACTGAAGTCCGCCGCTGCTCATGCCTCGAAGCTGAACAGGCTCACCGGATTCACTTACAAGGTTTGTTCCCTCTACCCTGAGCTGTCCGTAAAGCTCAACGGGAACATCAAGCACCTGAGGCGTACTTAAAGGTCCGAATTCTGCTTCAGTCTCGACAGTTGTCTCTGAAGGAACCGTCTCAGTCTCAATTATTGTCTCACTCGTGGTAGGCACAGATGCCGGTAATGTCTCAGGAGGCAGCTTGGAAGAGCATGCTCCTACAACAATAGAAAAACATATTGCCATAGAAACTACGGCAGGGAGAACTTTGGACCTCATAACCTCTCCTCTGTTAATAAAAAAGGATGAAATCAGTATATAATTTTAGGGTCTGCAATTCAATAATTTAATTATGGCAAGATATTGACGCTGATTTAATTATTTGTCATACTTTGTTAACAAATTAAATTATGTCAAGATATATAATGAATTCAGTAAGAAAGCAGAGGGAGATAGATTAGATGTCACGAGTAGATAGTCTTAGAGGAAAGATTATGAAGCTGGCCGCTAAGGGCAAGCTTGATGGTCTTGTAAAGCTATCCGGTGATTCTGATGAGGCTGTTCGTACAGAAGTTGCTATTGCAATGGGACAGATCAGAACTTACGAATCAGGGATGGCGCTTATACCTCTTCTTCGTGACTCTTCACCTTCAGTTAGGGCGGCAGCAGCTACATCAGCGGCCGATATAGGAGCAAAGCATTGTGAAGAGTACGTTAAGAAGTTGGCTTTTGCCGATTCTGATCCCAATGTCAGACAGATAGCAAAGAGCGCTTTCGACAGACTTAAGGACAGATTAGTTTAATAAGCAATAACAAAGTCCGTCGTATGACGGACTTTTTACTTGCCATAAATCTGAGATTTGACCTCTCTCACAACCTGTTGATATACCAGTAATACTTTAAGATCTGCTCTTCCGTATAAGAGCCCTTTATATCAAGGCAATCGCTCGATACACGTTCATAGCCGTTCTTATCATAGAACCTTACCGCCCTCGCATTATCAGGGCTTACACACCAATAGACATACTTAAGACCGTAATCCTTAGATGCGATCTTCATTATCTCCTTCATACCGAATGCGGAGAACCCTTTTCCCATCGCGCAGGAACGTATCGTTATGGCAAATTCGGCACCCGGTGCGCAAATATGCTTAAGACTTACAGTTCCCATATACTCATCATTATCATCAACGATGGCAAGGTTGAGATTCTCTTTGTCTTCGAGGCTGTTATCAATGAAAGACAAGGCATCACCCATGGTCTTAGACGCGAAATCCGTCTGAAGATCACGGGTAACACTCTCATCATGCATCCACTCGAGCATGAGCGGTGCATCTTCCGGTTTTAACTTACGAAGTTCCAATTAAACTCAGTCTGCGGCAGCAACTACCTTATCAGAGATAGCTGCCTCATCACCGATAACAACAACGTTCGGGTGAAGCTGCAGGATAGAAGCAGGAACCGAAGGAGTAACAGGGCCTGTGAAAGCCTTCTCAACGATATCCTTCTTACCGGCACCTGTAGCCATGAGAATAACAGTAGTTGACTTCATGATGTAGCCGATTCCCATTGTATAAGCCTGTGTAGGAACCTCATCGATCTTACCGTTGAAGAAGAGTCTGGCATTATCCTGAATTGTCTGCTCCTCGAGGTCAATGCACTGGGTGTTAACGCAGAAAGCATCAGCAGGCTCATTGAAGCCGATATGACCGTCTCCGCCGATACCGAGAAGCTGAATATCAAGGTGGCCAAGGGACTTAAGAATTGCATCGTAATCCGTGCATGCCTTAACAGCGTCAGCCTCAAGTCCATCAGGTACATAAGTCTTGTTCTTGTCGATGTTTACATGATCGAAGAGGTTGGTATTCATGAAGTATCTGTAAGACTGGTCATGATCACCGCCTAATCCCCTGTACTCATCAAGGTTTGCTGAAGTAACCTTGGAGAAATCAAGGCTACCTTCCTTATACATGTCAACAAGAGCCTTGTATGTTCCTACCGGAGTGGAACCTGTAGCAAGACCGATCTTGCAGTCAGGCTGAAGTCTTATCTGTGAAGCGATAAGCTCAGCGCATGCCTTGGATGCTTCTTCGTAATTAGCTTTTCTGATAACTCTCATTTTAAGCCCCCTATAGTTTTATTTCTCAGTTATCTGACTCTTCTGTCTTAACAACGATGTTGTCCTTATCCTTGTAGATTGAGTGCTCAGGAACAATGCCTCTTACCATCGACAAAGGATAGATATTGGTGTGAGGACCTACAACAGTACCCGGATTCAGTACACTGTTACAGCCAACCTCAACATTATCACCGAGCATTGCACCGAACTTACGTAGACCTGTCTCATAAGCTCTGCCCTCGCCCTTAACAACTACATTCTTCCTGTCAGCCTTGATGTTGGAAGTGATGGCACCTGCACCGAGGTGAGCCTTATATCCGAGAACTGAATCACCGACGTAGTTATAATGAGGAACTTCAACCTTGTTGAAAAGGATTACGTTCTTAAGCTCTGTGGAATTACCGACTGTAGCTCCCTCTCCAACGATTGCCGATTCTCTGATGAATGCGCACTGTCTGATCTTCGCGCCCTTACAGATGATGGCGGGACCATGAATATAGGCAGAAGGGAAAATCTCTGCATCCTTTGCAATCCATACATCCTCCCCTACCTTATCGTATTCATCCGGGCTCAAAGTAGGTCCGAGCTTCAGGATGAAATCCTTGATCTTGGGAAGAACCTCCCAAGGATATGTGCATCCTTCGAAGATGTCCTTTGCAATAGTCTCATCAAGATTGTACAAATTGCTGATCAATGCTGTTTCCATATGTTTTCTCCTTAATATGAATTAGTCATCAGTCTGCTGTGAGACCTTCAGACTTAATTACCTCAATGAGCTGATCTACATACTTCTCACAGATCTCATCAGTGGAAGCCTCAACCATTACTCTGATCTTGGGCTCAGTACCTGAAGCTCTGAGGAGCATTCTTCCGTTGCCGTCGAGTTCCTGGTTAACCTTAGCTACCGCAGCAACTACAACGGGATTCTCCTGAGCTGCCTTCTTGTCCTTAACGACAACATTCTTAAGGCACTGGGGATACATCTTCATCTCGCCTGCGAGCATGGAAAGAGGAAGTTTCTTATCGAGCATCGTCATCATTACCATGAGGGATGTAAGGATACCGTCTCCGGTAGTAGCATACTTGCCGAAAATGATATGACCGGACTGCTCACCGCCCAGAACATAATGATTCTGCATCATGTTCTCTGCTACGTACTTATCACCGACAGCTGTCTTCTCAGTACGGATGCCGATTGCCTCGCAAGCCTTGTAAAGACCCATGTTGGACATGATTGTCGTAACAACAGTATCACCGTCAAGCTGACCGTTCTCCTTCAGGTACTTACCGCAAAGATACATGATGTGGTCACCGTTGACTTCGTTGCCGTGCTCATCGATGCAAAGACATCTGTCTGCGTCGCCGTCGTAAGCAAATCCGACATTAAGGTGATTCTCAAGAACAAACTTCTTTAAACTCTCCATATGAGTAGATCCGCAGTTCTCATTTATGTTTACACCGTTAGGCGTATTGTTGATTACATAAACCTTGGCACCGAGAGCCTCATAAACAGCTCTTGCGATGTTCCATGAAGCACCGTTGGCGCAATCGAGACCAACGCTCATTCCGTTGAAGCCTCTTGTGGGAATTGACATGAGATAACCGATGTAGCGGTTACGTCCTGCCGCATAATCGACTACGTTACCCATCTTCTCTCTCTTGGCAAGAGGAAGCTCCTCAATCTCACCATCGATATATGCTTCGATCTTCTCCTCGATCTCTGCCTCGATCTTCTGACCGTTGGCACGCATGATCTTGATTCCGTTGTCGTAGTAAGGATTGTGTGAAGCAGAGATCATAACTCCGCAGTCGAATCCGTCAGTTCTGCAGCAGTAGGAAACTGAAGGTGTAGTTGAAACATGAAGCAGATATGCATCGGAACCTGATGAAGTGATACCGCTCGACAGTGCGTATTCAAGAGTGTACGAACTTCTTCTTGTATCCTTACCGATGATGATCCTTGCTCTGCCGTCCTCGTGCTTCTGACCGTAATACCAGCCGAGGTATCTTCCGATCCTAAAAGCCTTAGCAGATGTTAAGACTTCATTCGCCTCTCCTCTGAATCCGTCTGTACCAAAATATTTACCCATATGATTCTCCTTAAAAAATATAGTTCATTATATCATTATGCACTCGATATCAATGCATTATTCAACAGTTACGCTCTTCGCGAGATTCCTCGGTTTATCAACGTCACAGCCCTTGTTGACCGCCATATAATAAGCGAACAGCTGACAGGGCAGAACACCGAGAATAGGCGCGAATATCTCATCACAGTCAGGAATTACGAACTTCTCATCGCAGGAGAAACTGTTCTTCGCAAGTCTCTCCGGGATGATGGCAAGAACTGTTGCTCCTCTCGTTCTTACTTCCTTGATATTTGACTCCATCTTGGAAGCGAGCTCATCCTGTGTTATCGGTGATACAACCAAGGTTCCGTCCTCAATGAGAGCAATGGTTCCGTGCTTAAGTTCACCGCCTGCATATGCTTCTGAATGGATGTAAGAGATCTCCTTAAGCTTAAGTGAAGCTTCCATGGACAGATAATAATCAAGTCCTCTTCCCATGAAGAAGATCGAATCGGCATTAAACTGCGTTGATGCAAATCTCTGAATCTGATTCTGCTTGGAAAGAATTGCCTTAAGCTTCTCGGGAATAGCGAGAAGTTCCGCATGATACTCCTTATACTTCTCGGGTGTAATGCATCCGAGCGTATATGCAAACTTAATTGCCATAAGGTACATGCATCCGAGCTGTGTTGTATATGCCTTGGTGGAAGCAACTGAGATCTCAGGACCTGCAGCAGTATAGAGAACATAATCCGCTTCACGTGCGATAGTACTGCCGATGACATTAACAACGGCTATCGTACGGCTTCCCTTCTCCTTAGCAATCTTCATTGCATTACGTGTATCCAAAGTCTCACCGGACTGTGATATGACAATAGTCAGTGTATGCTCATCGATCAAAGGATCGGAATAGATGAATTCACTTGCAACTCCGCACACGGTCGGTATCCTGCACAGCTTCTCAAAGAGGAACTTGCCTACACAGCCTGCATGATATGCAGTTCCGCATGCAATGATATTGATGTTCGTGATTCCTGCAAGGAATTCCTTATCAACAGGAATATGCTCGAGATAGATCCTCTCATCCTGAATTCTGGGACGTACGGTAGCATCAAATGCAGAAGGCTCTTCGAACATCTCCTTCATCATGAAATGAGCATATCCTCCCTTCTGTGCGGCATCTGCATCCCATTCAACAGTTGATACGCTGTATTCTACAGGCTCACCGTGAATATCCTTGATCTCGATGGAATCCTTCTTCATGACGAGGTAGCAGTTGTCCTCCATGAAGACAACATCTCTCGTATACTCGATGAGAGCTGTGATATCGGAAGCAACAAAATTCTCGTTCTTGCCAAGGCCGATAACGATCGGGTTATCCTTCTTGGCACAAATGAGCTGATCAGGCTTATCAACGCACAGGATGCAAAGAGCATATGAACCGACAATATCTGCAAGAGCCCTGCATACGGCAGCTTCGATATCGTTATTGCCGGATTTAACATAGTAATACTCGATAAGCTGTGCAACTACTTCAGTATCTGTCTCAGACTTGAATTCATATCCCTTCTTCTTAAGGAACTTACGAAGTTCTGCATAATTCTCGATGATTCCGTTATGAACTACGCAGATCTTGCCGTTCATGGAAAGATGCGGGTGCGAATTCTCATCTGAAGGAGCACCGTGTGTAGCCCATCTCGTATGACCGATTCCGGATGAGATCTTATTGGTCTTATGCTCATCCAGGTTAAATCCCAAAGAGGCCACTTTCTCTTCAAGTTCATTAACGCGGCCCTTCTTCTTAATGAGTTTCAATTCACCGTCTTTAATAAAAGAAACACCGGCAGAATCGTAACCACGATACTCCAGTGTCTTCAAACCTTTAATAAGAACAGAAAGCGTATTTCTTGCTCCAATATAACCTACAATTCCACACATAATCAGTTAGCCTCCTGTTCGGCATTGGTCGAATCATTTAAGGAATAGACCGTTACCGATATTGTCTCCGGAACCTGACGTTCAACTCTGAAATAAACATCACTGTTCGAAGATGTAATAACGATCGGAAGTTCAGCAACTCCGGTCGAAGAAATATTCGAATAATCAATGCTTGCAACGATGTCGCTTACATCAAGATCATCAAGTGTCTCCTGTCTTCCTACGATCTCGAGTTCGACTGAATCAATAGGATAAGAAACATCGATATTATCGGGTGTAGCCGTACTGTCGTATGTTATCGGAACATTAACAGATGCGGTAACAACAGGATTCGTGTTGACCTGAATATACATCCACAAGCAGAAAGACAGAAGCAGTGAAAGAAGCATGAGAATGAACTTGGATCCTGCTCCTACCCTTGAAGAATTAGCCATGACCTCAGCCTTGGCAGTACGGATCTGAAGATTCTCGGAAGCCTCACCTGCAGCCTCTGTAGCGGATACATAAGCCTGACGTGCCTCTTCCTCAGCCTTCTTACGTATAACCTTACCGAAGAAACGGCCGATACCCTTCTTCTCAACCTTATCTGCTGATACACCGAGGAGATAGTCGAGATTAGCCTCGAGCTCTCTCGAATCCTTCATCTCATAGAGATTGCCGTTAACGGCTATGGATACCTTGCCGCGCTCCTCGGAGACAACAACGACTACCGTATCACCCATCTCACTTGCACCTACGGCAGCTCTGTGACGGGTTCCGGATCTCTCGAGGTTATGCATTGTAACTGACAGAGGAACATGGCATCTGGCAGCTATGATCCTTCCTTCCCTGATGAGAAGTCCTCCGTCATGCATCGGAGAGCCCTTATAAAATACTGACTGTAGAACTGAGCTCGTGACAGTCGAATCAAACCTTACGACATTCTCCTGTGTGAGAAGCTCATCGAGTCTCGTTTTCCTCTCAATAAGGATGAGTGCGCCGGTATATGTGGATGCCATATCCTTGCAAGCACTTACTATCTCATGAATGAAGCTCGCCGACAGCGCTGCTTCATTGGCTTCTTCAGAAGTGAATAAATTTCTCAGCGAACCGAAGGACTTAAGACCTACGGTCTCGAGAACTCTTCTAAGTTCAGGCTGGAAGAGAACGATAAACAGAATTGCAACCACATAAAGGAGCCTGTTAAAGATAAAGCCGATCATCTCCAGACCGAACAGACCGCACATAAGAACGAACAGAAGGATAAGAACAATACCCTTGATAAGCTGCCATGCACGTGACTGCTTTACAAACAGCAGGATCCAATAGAAAAGAGCCGCGACAAGAAAAATATCAATGGCATAACGAATGACATCAATAGTGCTGCCGAAGAAAATGGAACCGCTTGACAAGCTGTTCAGCATCTCGACTACGAAGTCTATTAACTGTGCAATTATAGAATCACTGCCCATATTATTTATTTTATATAAAATAATATTAACATGCAAGAAATTTGAGTCTCGAAAGAGGATTATCCACGCAGGCCTTAAGCACCTTCTCAGGAGCGACGCCAAACGAGATAAGCCTGGATGCTTCCTCACTCATATTTGTAACGGAACCCGCCAGATTTCCGCCTTCGCCGTAATATGTTCTTCCGCCCTTAACTGTAACGTCAGCATCTGCAAGTTTATACATGCCGTCAGGCATGCCTGCGCCACGCATTGCATCTGAAACAACTATGATCCTGTCCTCCGGCAGCAACTCGAAAAGCATTCTCAGCACCGGAGGGCTGATATGAATGCCATCACATATCACTTCTGCGTAGATGTTCTTGTTATCAAATACTGCCCCGAGTATTCCGGGATCTCTCTTAGTACACGAATTCATAGCATTAAGAAGATGAGTTACACTTTGTGCACCGGCCTCAAATGCTTCGCAGGCGATATCATAGTCAGCTTCCGTATGAGCAAGTGAGATGATATATCTGCTGCTGTACTGCCTTATAAAATCAATTCCGCCGTCAAGCTCCGGAGCGACATCGATTATCTTAAGAAGCCCGGGATAATGAGACTCGATCCTGTCAACGATTCGCCCGGCTTTTGAAGGAGAAATGCAGTAATCACGGTTCTGAACTCCCGCCTTGTTGGGACTCATGAATGGTCCTTCGAGATGAACCCCCAGGATCTCGGAGTAAAGTCCTCCCTCTTCCTTCAGTTTATCCGAAGCTTTGGCCACTGCATCAAAACATCGCATAATATTATCTTCGCTTATTGTCATGGTGGTCGGACAGAAAGCCTTCACTCCGAATTCCGGGAGCCTTCTTGCCAGGTTCATGATTCCTTCATATGAAGCGTCAGATACATCTTCACCGAAAGCGCCGTGTATATGCGTATCAATAAAAACCGGTTCACTATGCATAAATCTATTATCTCACAAAAATGAAAAAGGGCTGCAATTCGCAGCCCTTTCCACGAAAAGTCTTAATTATCGATCAGATGCAGCCCTGAGCGATCATAGCATCAGCAACCTTGAGGAGACCTGCAATGTTAGCACCAACAACATAGTTGTTCTCGTGTCCAACTTCAGCAGCTGTCTTATCAACTGTCTCGAAGATATTTGTCATGATGCCCTTAAGCTTTGCATCAACTTCCTCGAATGTCCAGGAAAGTCTAGCGGAGTTCTGGCACATCTCAAGACCGGAAGTAGCAACACCACCAGCGTTACTTGCCTTACCGGGGCAGAAGAAGATCTTGTTCTCCTGGAAATATGTGATTGCATCAGGTGTTGTAGGCATGTTAGCGCCCTCACCAACTACCTTTACGCCGTTAGCAACAAGTGCCTTTGCAGACTCGAGGTTGAGCTCGTTCTGTGTAGCGCAAGGAAGTGCGATGTCACAGGGAATTGTCCAGATACCCTTGGAACCGTTAACATCCTCTGTGTACTTAGCGGAAGGAACATAATCAAGATACTCCTTGATTCTGCCCCTCTTAACTTCCTTGATCTCCTTAACAGCATCGAGGTTGATACCGTTCTCATCATAGATGTAACCGTTAGAGTCGGAAAGAGCAACTACCTTGGCGCCGAGCTGTGTAGCCTTCTCGCATGCATAGATAGCAACGTTACCGGAACCGGAGATAACTACTGTCTTACCCTCGAAAGATGTATCCATCTTCTTGTGGAGGAGGCAATCAACGAAGTAGCAAAGACCATAACCTGTAGCCTCTGTTCTTGCAAGGGAACCGCCGAATGAGATCTTCTTACCTGTGAGGATTCCGGAGAACTCATTAACGATCTTCTTATACTGACCGAACATGTAGCCGATCTCACGTGCACCTGTACCGATATCACCTGCAGGTACATCTGTATCAGGACCGATGTGTCTGTAGAGCTCTCTCATGAAGCTCTGGCAGAAAGCCTGTACTTCGTTGTCGGACTTGCCCTTAGGATCGAAGTCGGAACCACCCTTAGCACCGCCCATAGGAAGTGTTGTAAGGGAATTCTTGAAGATCTGCTCGAAGCCCAAGAACTTCAGGATGGAAAGGTTAACGGAAGGATGGAGTCTGATACCGCCCTTGTAAGGTCCGATAGCACTGTTGTACTGAATTCTGTAACCGCGGTTTACCTGAATCTTGCCGTTGTCATCAACCCAAGCTACTCTGAACATAATCTGTCTCTCAGGCTCTACGATTCTCTCGAGAACCTGCTTCTCGATGAGTTCGGGATGTGTAGCAAGTGCGGGCTCGATAGAAGAAAGGAACTCGTAAACTGCCTGGAAGAATTCGGGCTCGTTGGGGTTCTTCTTCATAACGCTCTGCATGAGGTCATTAAGATAGGGATTTGAGATTGTGTAATCCATTGTTTCCACCTTTCCTTTTGCCGTCATTTTGCAAGTTGCGGCATAAAATTATTCATAAACTGGAAAAATAATATATCAACGGTTAGAAATATGCAATAATCAATTTTACAAAATTCAAATAGTCAATTAGAAGGCACAGAAGCAGCCGGAGTTGCCGTTACTGAACCCTGATTATTGCCGGACCCCGATACCGTGAAGGGATCATTACGGGTAACTTCCTCAACAGTAGAGATACCGAACATGTCCTGATACTGCTCAATATTTATGTGAGGAAGTATTGCATTGATGCATATAAACAGAATAAGGAAAAAAATAATTATCAATAGTCCTCTGTTAAGAATAATGAGATTACGCTCAGCATTATGCTTCGAATCTATATGAGACTTGGTCGCGTATCCGACAAGTACATAGACCTTGTTTGCCGTATCCCTCTTGGGCTTTCTTCTGTACTCCGTAAGCTTCCTCTTAAAGTAATTCTCGCACCTTGAAGGAAGATTCTTAAAGAACTTAACCGTAGTTCTTACTATGGAGCCGAATATGGCGGATAGCTTGTCGCCTATGCCCGGATTGTCAGCAGTCGAATTATTCATATGGAGAATTATAACCAAACATATGAATAATTAAAACCTCTCTATTCTTCATCTTTAAGCATGTATCTTTTGAGAAGAAGCTCTACCCCCTTCTCGATTTTCCTGTAACAGGAAGACTTGCTCATAAACGTTATCCTGCTCACTTCATCCATATCAAGCCCCTTGAAATACCGAAGATACAGTAATCTCGAGTACGGCTCCGGCATCGAGAGCAATTCCACAAATAGCTCCAGTGCCATAGAATGTCTGCTCAAAATATCAGAAGTCTGGTTACCCAGTTTTTTTATGAAACTGTCATAGCCTTCACTTATAGAGATTATCTCGGCTTCAATATCCTTCTTGCCTCCCTTTACTCCCGTATATGAAGGATTAAGAACCTTTACCGGAGCATGATCACGATAATAAAGATCCTTAAGAAAGGTGCGCTTGTCATCCAGGCTTGTACACATGAAATTGACCAGATTCTCGGCCTCTTCGCTCTTGCAGGTCAGATCCATATACAGGCTATTAAGTCGTTTTATGAGTATATCTTCGTACATATATTCCTCCCATACGAACAAGTGTTTGACAAAATCCATGTCAATGGTAAAATCTAGATATAGAAAATATGTTTGGAGGATCGTTCGTTATGACAACCGAGACCATTCCCGAGAAGAAGTCCGATAAGACGATCGACAGAGTTTATAACTACGTTAAGTATTATATTAAGACAAACACATATTCCCCTTCTGTTAGAGATATATGCAAGGGTGCGGGTCTCAAGTCTACTTCATCCGTACACATGTATCTCAAGAAGCTTGATGAGATGGGATTGATAGAATACCGCCCGGGCATGAGAAGGGCGATAATTATTAAGAATACAGATGAAGAGAATGAGACCGTTACCCCTGCCGATGTTGTCAGGCTTCCGTGTATCGGTAAGATCACAGCCGGTGTACCTATATACGCTC
>OMWK01000004.1 GCA_900314745.1 uncultured Eubacteriales bacterium
ACAAGATTTTTTGAAGAGGATTTAATATATCAGGCTCAATTGATTCAGTTAAGAAGAGATTATGAAGCCGGTATACTTCCCGAAGATGATCAGGAGTGATTGCGGGTTCACATCATATACTTTAGCGACAAGTTCTATTCAGCTGGAATGTATAAAATCTTATATAGATTAATTCTGATTGTTGGACTGAATGATTTCCGCAAGGCTGATTTCCGGATGGCGGTAGCGGGCGTTGGGATTCTTTTCCTGAATAACCGCGTAGCCGATCGCCTTCTGCGGGCAGCGCATCCGCCATGGTGCATGCCGTAAGTCATGACGATGTAGAAATACTCTGTTTCAAACTCTGATGTCAGGATGAAGTCTTTGACAAGGCTGGGCAGATCGAATTCATAAAGCGGGCAGACAATACCGATCCTGTCTGCTGTATACTTCCTGCTCTCCTTTTTCATTTCCCGGGGAATGCTGTAAAGCTCTTTATCAAAATGTTTCGCGGCATACAGGCTGTTGCCGGTTCCTGTGAAATAGAAAATCATATCTCCTCGTCAGTCTTATCTGCTCATCTGCATTCAAGAATGATCTCTTTGATTTCTTCCCGTGACAGCTGACGGGCATTGGTTGTGGTGACATTGCATGTCGCCGCAACCGCGGAAGCTGTTTCTTCAGTCACTTCGATTCCTGCTTCAGAGAATGTCATCGGCAGTTCAAGACATTTTATAAATTCACGCAGTTTCGCAATGCCTTCCTTCGCGGTTTCAAGCTGTGTTTTTCCTTCCGGATCAACTTCCATGACATTGACCGCAAAGCGGGCAAACATTTCAGAACCAGCTTCAACAATATGGTCATAATAGACCGGCTGCAGGATTGCCAGCTGGCGTCCGTGCGCCGCATGGGTATAAGCTGCCAGCATGTTTTCAATGCCATGGGCCTGGAAATCGCCGGGCTTGCCTGTATAGAAGCTGAACGACTGGATCAGGGAGGAATCCCACATCAGATTGGAGCGGATCTCCATATTGTCAGGGTCTTTCATTAATGCTTTTCCGTTGCGGATGATATTCTTCATCAGGGATTCATTGATCTCATCCCAGACGTTTGTTCCCTGGCCGAAAAAGGTTTCCATGCAGTGGCTCAATGAGTCAAATACACCCGGTGTAAAGGTGTGAAGCGGAACTGACATCACATAGGCAGGATCCTCAATGACAAAGTCTGCGTACGGACCGACGAATGTTTTCTTTTCATGTGTCTTTTCGTTTGTACACGCTCCGAGATGGTCCATCTCAGCGCCGGCGCCGGAAATTGTCAGAACAACTGCATATTTTCCCATCTTTTCTGGAATATTGTGTCTGATCATCTCTTCGTCCCAGATATCTCCCTCAATCTCTGCGCCGGCAGCCATGATCTTGGTGCTGTCAACAACTGATCCGCCGCCAAGGGCAATCATGAGGTCAATGTTTTCTTTTTTATACATTGCGATTCCTTCCAGAATCTTTTCATAGGAAGGACTGGAAGCGACTCCGCCGAATTCAAACACAGTCTTGCCGCATTCTTCCAGGGTTTTTCTGACTTCATCCAAGATACCGTTCCTTTTGACGGAACCGCCGCCGTAAACGATCATGATATTCTTCCCGTATTTTTCCATTTCCTTAGAAAGGTATTTCTTTACACCGCCTTCCTCGAAATAGACTTTGACAGGCATGTGATAAATAAAATTCTGCATCGCTGTTCCTCCTTTTTCAGTTACAGTATGCAGAATGTTTTGTGAAATGTGAAATGCCTATATCAAATTACCTGTCATTCAGATTGCGAATTCCGAAGCAGGAAAGAAATTCATGCATTGCCGGACTGTATACCGCCCTTTTTTTCCAGATCAGGGACGCGGAAGACGTCTTCAGCGGTGAAAACGGGACAAAGACAAGGTTGTCTCCGGTATATTTTCTGGTTTCTAGGCAGATCGTCACCCAGTCACTGAGTTCAGTCAGGATCATGGCGTTTCTGAATAATGTATAAGTGGCAGTCACATACTCTTTTGCCGCAAGCCTGTGATTTCTGTTCACAAGGATGCCCCATTGTTCAGAAGTATTCAGACTGAAGACCTCATATTTCATAGTATTGACGGACTGGACAATATACCCGATGTCTGCCGTCCCTTTATCGATTGCGGCGCAGATCTCCTCCGCGTTTCCGGAGTGGATATGAAACTGTACTTTCGGATGATTCAGATGAAAGTCCCGGATTTTTCCAGCCACAAGATCGAACGACTCAATTTCGCCGCAGGCAATATAAATTTCTCCTTCCAGTTCACTCTGTCCCGTATGATCTGCCCTGGCCCTGTTATACAGTTTCAGAATGTCCTCGGCAGTTTCCCGGAAGAGTACCCCTTCTTCTGTCAGGATGACTTTTTTATTCGTCCGGACAAACAGTTTCCGGTCGAGTTCTTCCTCCAGTTCCATCAGCTGCCTTGAGATTGTCGGCTGTGAGACATGCAGAAGTTCAGCGGCATGGGATATGTTTTCCTCATCCGCAACTGTGAGAAAATACTCCAACACTCTCAGATCCATAGGTTCGTCCTCCTGCGTGCATAGATACGTCAGCGTACATATTGTGACATTGAATCCAAAACAATCACCCATCGATCACAGGCAACACTTTCTCTTCTATAAAGTCTACCCTATCGAAGATTCTTGGCTTGAATGTTCCGGTTATACCAACAGATATCTTCTTTTCCATGTTGACATAGATTATATTGCCACTATCACCGATTGCAGCATAAACATCTTTATCATAATAGGGTTTATACCATAAGTATCCGTAATTCATATAACCAAATCGCTCACCAAGCTTAAGATGTGGTGCTATCATGTCACTCAAGTATTCTTCGGAGATTATCCTTGTTCCATCATACTGGCCATAATTTGATACCAAAGCACCAATCACAGCCATATCTTTTGCCGACATACATAATCCCCAACCCGCTGTAACGCTCCCCTGAGGGTCACTGTACCATTCATATTTCCTTGGATTCTTGTTCATGAAGAAATCAAACTGATCTTCCTTGGAGCTGTTGCCGTGTGGTATCCGCTTCGGTAGTCCCAGCGGTTCAAACAGATTCCTGTTGGCAAAATCTATACACTTCTCACCGGTTGCTCTCTCAATTATTCCTGCAAGAATCTGAATACCAAGTGTAGCATACCTGAACTCACCCGTGATTCCTCTACGGCCACCAAGGTAATCAAGTATCGCTATCGTAAAGTCTTGTGAAGTACACACCTTTTTCCAAGGTTCTGACTTACCTTTATACGGAGCAGTCATCGTAAGCAGATGTTTTATTGTCACATCATAGATGGTTTTCTCACCGCGCTTAACAGTATAATCCGGAAAGAAATCCATCACCTTCTGATCCACGCTATTGATGCAGCCCCTGTCTAATGCGATTCCTGCAAGCAATGCCATCACACCTTTGGTCACTGAATTGACATTCATCGCATCTTCGGTCTTAAATCCGTGCCAACAATCGTCATATACAGTCTCGCCGTCTTTAATCACATAAATCTGACAGATATTACTCTCATTTCCTGTGCTATCAGAAATGTAGCTGTGTAGTTGTTCTTTATTCATAGTCATAAGCCTCATCTTAGGATAGATTCGGACGTCCAAATAGAAGGCTAATGTAATTAAAAATTGTTTTCAAGTACTATATTCAAAAGAAAGTATTTCATCCCCATGATTACATATCCTTCATCATTTCTCCATGGTTTTGAAGATCCATTGGTCCCAAATAACGCAGGCGTCAATTTCTACCGGTTTTGGCGGTTGCAACTGTCAGTTGACAGATTTCCAAGGCGGCTTTATGGTGTGCAATCGCCGCTTCCTGTATCGTAACGGCATAAGGCAAGTGCACAATGTCTGATAGAATTATAGGAAGAGGTGAACATTATGATCCTGGCAGATAAGATAATTAATGAACGTAAGAAACTAGGTTGGTCACAAGAGGAACTGGCTGATAAGCTCAGCGTATCCAGACAGTCCGTAAGCAAGTGGGAAGGCGCTCAGTCTGTCCCCGATCTTCAGAGGATCCTTGAGATGAGCAAGATATTCGGAGTAAGTACCGATTATCTTCTTAAAGACGATATAGAAGAGGTCATTCCGTCTGAGAAAGCAGAATCCGATACTTCCCTGAGGAAGCTTTCTTTGGAGGAAGCCAATACTTATCTTGATACCGTTAATAAAAGCTCGGGCAAGATAGCTTTGGGGGCTGCCATATGCACGAGCTGCGCTGTACCTTTACTGCTTCTCGAAAGCGCATATAAGGCAGGTGCCGGCATCTCCGAAGGCGTCAGTGGAGGCATAGGAGCAGTACTCCTCCTCATATTCGTAGCGATCTCGCTGGTATTCATAATCCCCGCAGCCATGGCTCTGAGCAAGTGGGAATGGCTCGAGAAGGAGTCTTTCGAGACGGAATACGGTGTGGACGGTGCCGTAAGATCCAAGCTGGAGAAGTTCGATCCCCGCTTCGTTCGCGGTATCACAACGGGTGTGGTAACCATTCTTCTCGGCGTGATCATTCTCGTAGCTGTAAGCTTCCTCTATGAGAACAACGAATCACTCATCATTGCTGCTGCAGCAGGTCTCCTGCTCTTTATCTCCGCAGGAGTGAACACGATAATCAGAGTCGGCATGATAAAGGACAGCTATAACAAAGTCTTACAAGAAGAGGATTACTCGAGAGACAAGAAAGAAAACAAGGTCATGAATGCCATCGCTCCCGCATACTGGCTCCTTGTAACGGCAGGTTATCTCACATGGAGCTTCGTATCAAAAGACTGGGGATTCACCTGGATCGTATGGCCTATCGCAGGAATAATCTACGGTGCGATCGCGGCCGTCGCAGAACAGGTAACGAAGTAGCACTTAAAGAAACGGCCGGACTTTTATGTCTGGCCATTTCCAATATCACTTCCGGTAGGTGCCTGTAATATACCCGTATGCGAGTACATTACCATACAGTTCGGGAGAAGATGATCCATCGATCACGTTGAGAATATCGTAGTAATACAGGTCTCCAGATAAAGAAGAATCGCCCGGTGTAAGATCAATGGTTCTTCCGGGTTCGCCTTGAAGAGCATAGACATATAAAGTAAGATTATGTCTGCCTTCGCCGGGTTGAAGATCCGGACCCGAATATTCACCGGTCCCGCTTCCTTCAGGAACTGATGTGTCACCGACGTGCGAAGCATACCACAAAAGTCTGTTGTCACTGCTCTCATCAACCATATAGATGACATAGAATTCTGCTCCGTCAACAGGTTCAAAAGTAAGTTCCGGAGACGCGTTACCAATCTCACTATTCCAGACTCCGTCTGTAAGGCTGTCAGACGTAACTTCCATAGAAGCCCCGCTTAAGAAATCTTCATACGTCTTCTCATATCGTCCATATTTGCTCTTGTAAATATAGGAAGTCATGGTGTTTGCCTGGACTACACCGAACGCTCCTATGCCTGACAGGATCGCAAGAAGGAGGATGGAAGACATGAGGCTCATCCTGACTTTACGCCCGTCATTAAGATCGACATTATCGATATACTTCTTCGTATTTCTCTGTGTAAGGAAGATTAAGGCGGGGATCAGAAAGATAACCGCATGGAAGATAAGAAGCATCACAAATAATACGCTTGAACCTTCCAGTTGATACCTGCTCCATTTATGCAGATACCAGATATCACCTGAGATATCAGCAATGAAGAATATGATGCATAGAACCAATGCTCGCTTACTGTCTTCGCTGTAGTTATTGGTAACGGGATCTCCTGTTCTGCTCAATCTCTCAAGAATACCGCTGCATTCCGCTTTTGTATCCGGAACAACGAATCCGTTGCGACTTAATCTTCCAAGATAGATCTTCGCATCTGTAAACAGATAAGCGAACAGTAACGTAAGGGGACCGCCGATCATGAGCCCCATGGTTGCCGTAATGATCAGCCAAAACGGTGCCCGGGTATCATCAAAGAGAAGAAAACAGACCAGACCAAATGCAAAGAATGCAGCCGCAATGATCATCAAGCATAAAAGCGTCTTACAGCTGCGGCGGTCATATCTCAACTTTGTTCCCATCTGATGTTCCTCCTTACATTTCTCATTGTACTAGACGGTGAATTGTTTTTCAATATGAAATTATTGTTATTCGATATATTCTTTCTGGCAATGTGCTGCATGATAGAATATACCCATGGATAAGAATGCGCACAGCCCGAAGATCTACATCGCGCCTCTGGAAGGCATAACCGGCTACATATTCCGCAACGCATATCACGATATCTACGGGTACGGCGGCAAGTATTACGCGCCCTTCATCTCGCCCTCGGAGAACTGTTGTTAGCGTCGGGCATATTTAACCACTCCCGCGTCGGACAAAAATCGCCAATATCAGTCAGATAAAAATAACCAACACATCAGCTGATAATAGATTTTGTTTATTTGTTCTTTGCTGCCGCAGTGGTTATGGAGTACGTCTCCAAGTTCTTTCCGCGATAGCTGTCGCCTTTAATCACGTAGACTACGGCATCGTCAAAGATCCTGTCTAAGGCACATCTTAAAGACTCGTCTTCATTAAAGTATTCACACCACTGACTTGGCATAAGGTTGCTTGTAAATACCATGGAGTTTGGTCCTTCTTTACTGTATCGTCTGTCGACCATATCAAAGAACAGCCGTGTATTCTCCTTATTGAACACACAGCGACCTATCTCGTCGACAATCAGACAGGATGGCTTTACCAGTCCGTTGACCACTGATCCTTCTCGTCCGTACTTAATGGCCTCCGTGAAGCGTTGGTTAAGTTCTGTGGCCTTAAGGAAATATGTCTTATATCCTTGTAAACAGCACTCTCTTCCATATGCCATTGCCAGATGAGTCTTACCGACACCTTGCGGTCCAATGAATGCCAGATTCCTATTGGAATGAAGTGTCGCCAGGGTAGGAAGTGACTTGAGTTTATCGACATCCTTACTCCTTATATACCCAAAATCGAATCCCTGAAAGGTCTTGGGTTCTTTAAGAGGAAGGCGGCTCATCTTGAGCAACGTACTGATAATCGACTCTTCCTTACGGTCTCTCAAGTGCTTTAATATCTCCGCGATTGCTGCAAGTTGTCTTGTGTCGTATTCCTTGTCTTTAATAAAGTTTGCAACATCCGTAGCATAGATATCTATTTTGAGAGCCTTTGCAGACTGCTGGATCTCATCAAACGCATTATTCATCTTCAAGACCCTCCTCGAAGTTAAAGCGTTCAAAGCCTGTCCGCGATTCAGGGATTCTTATCTGATAGATCTTTTCCTTGACCGGTACTGTCGGAAGTTCTTCCGGCTGTTCCAAAGAATACTGATCGTCACAGAAACTATCCTTTCTGCCCCAGGTAACATCGTGCTCCGTTAAGAGCTGTTCCATATCGTCACTGTAGATGTATATCTTGTATTCATTCCGCCTTATACGACATTCCTTATGGCTATACCAATACGGAACTCCGAACCGTCTGCCTTCGTAATTAACGAATCCATCGAATGTTATCTTACGCTTCGGGCACAGATAGACCAGGATATCCTCATCTTGTCGCAGCACCGATACCTTACATTCGCATTTGGATGCATGCAGATCGTTGGGCACATCGCCGATCGCTCTGCTGTATTCTCCGTTCTTCTTATCGCACCACTTTAACGCCTCGTAGTTCAGTTCCGTTATATTGCTAAAGGTTCGATATGCAAGGAAGTTGGTCTTTACGAATCGGACGAGCCTTTCAACCTTGCCTTTAGTAAACGGATGTCTGGGCTTACAGAGTTTGGTCTTAAATCCTACAGCATCCATAAACACTTCATAGTCCTTCTGCCATATGGGATGCCGGTCTTCGTCTCTTCCGATAACAACACTCTTCATGTTGTCCGTAAGGACATATTCCGGTACGCCCATATACTCAAAGCCATGCAGCATACCGATAAACAGACTTTCCTGTCGGGCGTTGGGAAAGAATTCTATAAACCTCTTACCGCAGTGGTGACAGACCATAGCAAAGCATGCAGCACGGTATTCACCTCCGGATCCGTTATCGACATTAACGAATCCCCAGTCCATCTGATATGCTTCACCGGGGTTCGTCTTATATCTTCGTCCGCGATTGCCTTGGCTTGATACGATCTGACGTTTAGGTGGCAGGAGATGTTTGTGGGACGAGATATACTCCTTTAATGTCGTTAGGCCGCCGGTATATCCTTCACCCTTGATGTAATCGTAGAGAACATTAGAGTTAGAAACTCCCTTACTAAGAAACGTATTGATCGTTTCTTCATAACCTGTCAAAACTGTCTTCTTAGCCTTGAGACCTTTCCTGCCGTGTTCTTTGAATACAAATTCTTGACTCTTCAGTCTTCTTAGTTTAGCCCTGGATATTCCTGTTCGCCGTTCCAATTCAGCAAGGTTAATTTCCTTAAGATCAAAGGTGTCTCCTTGCTCCTTCTTCATTTCATCTAGGGCCTGTGTTATAGTTCTTTTTAAGTCATTATGTGTCATATTCCTCCTAACTGATGTGTTGGTAAAATCAGTATAAAAGAATATGTGCGTAATGGCTTTTTATCTTTGTCTTTTTGTGGCTATTTTAATCCGTCTCTTAGTGGCGATTTTCACCCGACGCTAACACTGTCCCATGACACCGCGTGAGAGGAAGGACATCACGCCTGAGAACAACAGCGGCATCAACCTCGTTCCGCAGATACTTACATGCAGGTCCGACTGCTTTATCGAGGCCGGTAGGGAGCTTAAGGATATGGGCTACAGGGAAGTGAATCTTAACCTCGGCTGTCCTTCCGGCACGGTCTGCGCGAAGGGCAAAGGGGCGGGTTTCCTGCCCGAGACAACAGCGCTTCGTAAGTTCCTGGATGACATCTATTCCTATGCGGAGGAAGACGGGCTGAAGATATCGATTAAGACTCGCCTCGGCTACTATGCCCCGGAGGAGTTCTACGATCTTGTGGAGATATTCAATGCGTTCCCGGTAAGCGAACTCATCGTTCACCCGAGGATAAGATCCGACTTCTATAAGGGTGAGCCCAGAAGGGAATTCTACGCATACGCTCTTCGGCATGCCCGATGCCCGCTGGTATACAACGGCAACATCTATACGCCGGAGGATTATGATGACCTTGGAAGGACGTTCGGCACGCCCCCTGACACCGTGATGCTCGGAAGAGGACTCATCAGTGATCCGTCGCTTATAGACAAGCTTCAGGGCAGGGCGGAGGAGACCGACTTCGTAAAGTTTCGTAAGCTGCACGACACGCTCTATCACGAGTATCAGAAGGTAATGTCACCTGACATAAATGTTCTTTACAGAATGAAGGAGCTGTGGACCTACTGGAGAACTCTGTTCGACGGAAAGGACCGCGAGATCAAGCGTCTTCTCAAGGCTAAGAAGTACGCTGAATATGAGGAGTACGCATACAGCATTATTCCGTGACGCATAAAGGCACACTAAGACCAGGAGGTTAACATGTTCATACAAAGCGACGGTATCAGACTCAACGCCAGATTCGAACTCCCTGAGGACGGGAGAAAGAAGTACCCTGTCTGCATCATAATACACGGCATCACGGGCAACCTTGAGGAGCGCCACCTGACTGCTCTCTCGGAGATGATGAACAGGATCGGCATCGCGACGCTGCGTGTGGACATGTACGGGCACGGCAAGAGCGAGGGCCTTTTCGAAAAGCACACGCTCTACAGGTGGCTTACTAATGCCATGGATGTGATCAATTACGCGAGGTCGCTTCAGGAAGTCACTGACATATATTTGTGCGGGCACTCTCAGGGCGGGCTTCTCGCCATCCTTCTTGCTGCCATGGAGAAGGATGTGATAAAGGCTTTGCTGCCGCTGTCTCCTGCCGTCATGATCCCGGACGGAGCCAGAAGCGGAGATCTTCTTGGGTATCATTTTGACCCGGAGAATCTGCCTCCTTATCTTCTGTCGTGGGACAAGCAGAGGATAAGCACCGACTACGTCAGGATAGCGCAGACCATAGACGTTGATAAGGCGATCGCGGCATACCCCGGCAAGGTGCTCATAGTGCACGGTGAGGAAGATGCGACGGTCCCCGTGAAGTACGCGGAAGAGACCGCAGCCAAATACAGCGACGGAAGGTTCGTGCCGGTTCCCGGCGATACGCATTGCTTTGACAACCACCTCGAAGAGATGGTGAAGGCTGTCGAAGACTTCTTTGTTAGTGAGGTTCTGAATTATTAAAGAAAGGTTTAAGAATCACCTTACTGACTTATTTTTGCCGGACGCTTGATGTAATATGTTTTAGCAAATTCAGGAAAAGGGGAATTATTATGAGAAAACCTTTCAGGCTTTTGGCCGTAGGTCTTACGGCCGCAATGATGGCTTCCGCAGTAACATCTTGCTACAAGACAGCAGGCAATGTGGAAGTTATTTCCGAGGATGATCCTTGGTACAACGTCACCTCGATCGAGATCGACGCTGGTGACAATGAGGAAGAATTCGAGGATATCTACAGCGAGTTCGTTGCTGCTTTTGATGAGTACTATGTATTCTGCATGACAGGCATCTACAAGCTTCCGGAAGGCTTTGACTTCAATACAGATGATTACTCTGATTATGAGGTCGAGCGTCTGGACTTCTTTGATCTTGAAGGCAACCTTGTAAGGTCGATATCCATCACGGATTACACAAGAGAGCATGACTTCGGAGATTTGATCTATGTCAACAGCGTAAACAAGGTTGATGAAGGTCTGAGACTCGAGATCATATCATACGACATGGATGACGGTTCCCAGAAGACTTACCGCTGTCTTGTCGACCTTGACGATTTTACAATCGGTGAGCCCGAGAGCATTGACGATTATGAGTTCGTAGACCGTATGGCAGAGGACGGAAGCGATGAAGGCACCGAATATGTTGGTGATTATGCCATCAGAAAGTACTGGATGTACGATGCTGATGCACCGTCCTACGTACTCGAGATCATCGATCCCGATGACAATGTAACGGAGATCGATCTTCGCGATGAGTTCCCGATGACTCCCGTATACGATATAAGTTCCATTATCGACGTCGGAGATAATAAAGGTCTCATCTGCGCCACATATAACAGCGATAATCTGTTCTTCGAACTCAACTTCACAACGATGACCATCACTGATGTGACAGAGGACATGTCATGGTTCACATGTGATACGGCAGGCGTCAGGAATGTTGAGGGACTCGGTTCCGTCGTAATGGATGACCTCGAACTTAAGACGATCAATTACGCTAACCATTCCGTCGATCCCGTGTTCAACTTCGGTGATTCCAATGTAAATATCTACGACGTAAGCACCTTCTCTCCCATCAGTGTTACGGAAGACAGGGCTGTGTTCACCGGTATCATTTATCCTGTTGACTCCGCATATGGCGAAGGCGGCAAGACGATGATATACGTATTTGACAAGGCCGAGACTAATCCCAACGCAGGTAAGACGGTCCTTGAGGTTGCAGTTATAGATGAGTACACAAGCGCTCTTTGCAGTGCCGTATGTCTCTTCAACGAGTCGAACGAAGAGTATTTCATCAGATACAACGAGTCTTATAAGATCGAAGGTTATGTAAATGACCTCTATGTTTCCGACGATGATTCAGAGGATGATGCAGATCAGCAGTCTGCCGATCTCGGCAACAGACTCAGTATCGATCTTATGTCCGGTGAAGGTCCTGACATCATTATCAACGGTGCAACATTCGGTATGCTCAATGATGATGACTATCTCCTCGATCTCACCGAGTACGCTTCACAGAATTGCGGAGCTGACAATTACTTCTCCAGCATCATCGATGCGGCACGTGTAGATGACTCTCTCTATCAGCTGCCTCTGTCATTCTCCATCGGAGGAATCGCTGTTGATCCCGATGATGTCGAGGACGGTCAGATCGGATTTACTTTCGAGCAGTACAGTGATTTTGTTGAAGGTCCCTGCAACGGAACGAACCCCATCACCGGCGGCAAGCTTCAGCTGTTTATCACAGCATTAAACTGCATGCAGGATCTCGTTATCACTGACGGACAGGTCGATTATGATAATGAGGCTTTCCGTGCTCTTGCCGAGTATGTAAGCGAGAATGTTAATGATGAACTTGTTGCAGACGATGAAGAGGATTACAGCGACTATACTTCTGACGGCCCCGCTTTTGTTGAGGTAGGAAGTCTGACCAGCTATTACGACTACATCGTATCTACAGGCAGAACACTTCTCGGTGTTCCTTCCTACGACGGAAGAGGTCCTATCATCTACGGTACTGATTCAGTTGCTGTATCTGCCAACTCCGTTTCCGAGGAAGGCTGCCTCGAGTTCGTATCTATCCTTCTTGGCAACGAGGCACAGGAGAACTTCGGTATGGAGGGCGGCATCCCCGTCAACAGAGCTGCATTCGATTCCGTAGGACATAAGCTTATCGATCAGCAGGAGGCTTATGTAAACGAGCTTCTGAGATTCTACGATGAGTCAATGCTCAGAATGTACGGTATCAGCACAGAGCGTATGGACGAAGCGGCTATCAGCGATTTTGCATCCATGATCGAGAGACTCTCCTGCTGGTATACAAATGACGGCTCCATTAATGCCATCATCAGGGAAGAGATGCCTGCTTACTTCGAGGGCCAGAAGACACTTGATCAGGTTATCCCGATCCTTGAGGATAGAGTACAGACGGTACTTAACGAGAGACTCGGATAATAACGGTTCTTCAGGAAGAGTTAATAAGACGGGCAGCGCGGTATGTGCTGCCCGTTTGTTATGTCAGGAAATACCCGGCGCCGGTCATGTCGCCCAGGTAGTCGATGCCGAAGAATATAAGCAGGAGATTTCTTACGATGAAGATCCCCAATACCACAACGAGTATGCCCCAGGCTTCCCATTCGTAAAGAACGGTCACTTCTTTGCCGTTGCGGCTTAAGAAAGTGTTGTACAAAAGTGCGCCCCACATGCGCAGAAGAAGCAGAATGATATACACGGGAAAAGGATTGCTTAGAACCGAAGCGATCACGTCACCCTCCAGAAGCCTCAGAACGGCCCTGCTGCCGCCGCAGCCGGGACAGTAGAGGTGTAACTCGCTCGAGAAGTAGCAGCGCTCTTCACGGACCTCCAGGAAGCCGTGGTGACCCAGAAGCCACACAAAACAAATCACGGCAGCGATCAGCAGGACTGTCGTTGCCGCGAATGCGATGATATATCTCTTGTTTGTGTGTATCAGCAAAAGATGCCTAATCCGAATGTGCAGAAGATGTCGAGCAGGATCTGTACTAAGCAGCCTACTATACTAAGCACGATGCCGATGATGGCCCACGTCTTGTACTTTTCACTGCAGATGACACCGATGATTCCGAGTACCAATGCTGCGAGGCTTACAAGGTAAAGAGGATTGATGAGGAAGCCTACGCCTCCGAAGATGAGCGCCAGAAGGCAGACGATCTTGTAATCTCCGCCGGATGTGGAGGAGGAAGTCTGTGCACGCTCTCTTCCATAGGTGTTCTGATACGGATCGGGAGCTATCGGTGTCAGAGGGGCTTCAACGGGTTCGGCCTCGGCTATAGGCTCAGCGGGCTCAGCGGGGACTTCGATGGGTGTCTCCATGGGTGCACCGCATGTGCTGCAGAATTTATTGTTGTCGGGATTCTCGGCTCCACAGGATTTACATATCGCCATAGGGCACCTCCAAAATCTTTATTCGTATTATTATATACTCCGCGGGTTAATTTTGTATAATAGCGTAATTGGGATGAAGAACGAGATTAAGAAAAGCACAATGAAGACTATTATGTGGGCGCTGATATCGGCGGTCCTGGCTTTCCTTACCATAAAAGGCGTTCTCGACCATAACAAGGACATGTCCTTAAGCGAACTTTGGCAGATTATCAAGACGTCTGATGTGCTTTTCGTTGTGCTCGCAGTAGTAGCGGCAGCGATGTTCGTCTTCCTCGAGGGCGTGGCGATACTGGAGATACTGCGCAAGAGCGGCTACAGGCGCAAGCTGCACCAGGGCCTCATCTACAGCACGTCCGACATCTACTTCTCCGCCATTACGCCGTCAGCTACCGGCGGCCAGCCTGCAAGCGCGTTCTTCATGATACGCGACGGCATTCCGGGCGGCATCGTAACTGCAACTCTCATCCTGAACCTCGCGATGTACACGATGTCCATCGTAGTACTTGGGCTCATCTCGATATGCCTTAGCCCCGCGTCTTTTCTCAGCTTTAACACTTTCTCAAGAGTAATCATTACCATCGGCTTCGTGGCGCTCTTTTTGCTCTCGGGCTCGTTCCTCGTAATGCTCCGCAACGAAAAGCTCATATTCGGAACCATAAGACGCATCATTAATTTTATGGGCAGCAAGAAGCTTCTTAAGAACGTTGACGGCAAGCTTAAGAAGATCAACAAACACGAGGAGGATTACAAGTGCTGCGCGGATCTCATATCCTCGAGTAAGCGCGTTCTCGCGGCCGCATTCCTGTGGAATTTCCTGCAGAGGGCATCACAGATCCTCGTTCCTGTTATGATATATAAGGCATTGGGCGGTGCCGCATCTTCAATGGTAGAGGTGTTTTCCAAGCAATGTTTGATTACAATAGGGTATAACTTCGTGCCGATCCCGGGAGGCATGGGAATCTCGGACTACCTGATGATAGACGGATTCACGGACCTCATGGGGATGGACATGGCAATCAACGTTGAACTTATAAGCCGCGTCATCTCGTTCTACATGTGCGTGCTGATAAGCGGTATTATTACTTTGGTGGGATATTTGGCAGGGAGGAATCGTAAATGATCGGTGTATACGATTATACAGTTATTCTTACATATGCATCTCTGGTGTCGGGAATCCTCGGCATCGTCGCGAGCGTTACCGGGACGGGTCACCCTGTTGTCGGATTGTTTTTCCTTATGCTGTCCGGCGTCCTGGACGCATTTGACGGCCGCGTCGCGAGAATGAAGAAGGACAGAAGTGAGATAGAGAAGAACTTCGGTGTTCAGATCGATTCGCTCTGTGACATGATCTGCTTCGGTGTGCTTCCGATAACCATCGGTCTTGCGCGCCTTCGTGTCAGCGGCATTCTGACCGAGATAGTCTCACACAAGAATTATGAGGGCAACTACGCCCTTTTGATCCTGCTTATAATAATCGCCGTGTTCTATGTGCTCGCAGCCATGATAAGACTCGCGTACTTCAATTCTACGATCGAGATCAGGGAAGAGGGCAGCAAGGACTTAGGATACAAGTATTTCATCGGAGTTCCGGTTACGACAGCCGCGCTCGTATTCCCGCTCGTCATGGTCGTACAGCTCATCACGGGCAAGGACATGGTAATCGTATACTTCATCCTGATGCTCGTTCTCGCGATCGCTTTCCTCGCGAACATAAGGATCAGGAAGCCCGGCAAGCTGGGTCTTACGATCATCGTTCTTATCGGTATCGCAGAGTTCGTTATTACCTGTATCGTATTCCACTATAACTGATGGGAAGTCTGGAATTTCTATACAAGACCGTATTGGGCAGAGTGCTTCTGAGGCCGCTTGTAAGCAGGTCTGTATCGGCATTCTCGGGTGCCCTTATGGACGCCCGCTGGTCGAAGATCCTGATCAAGTCATTTGCTAAGAAGAACGGAATTAATACAGACGATTATCTTCTTGGTAACGTTAAGTGCTTCAATGATTTCTTCTGCAGGAAAATTAAGGACGGCAGACGTCCGGTCGATATGGCGGCTTCATCGCTGATCTCGCCTTGCGACGGATTGTTAAGTGCCTATAAGATCGACGGCGAAGGGACAGTACTTAATGTTAAGCAGAGCACGTTCAACATCGATTCGCTTCTTAGAGACAGGGAACTCTCGAGGCGCTTCGACGGCGGATATGCGCTCGTCTACAGGCTCTGCGTCGATCACTATCACAGGTATATCTGGTTTGATTCAGGGCATAAGCTTGAAGACAGGCATATTCAGGGCGTTTACCATACGGTCCGTCCCGTGGCTCTTTATGAGCGCCCCGTTTTTATTGAGAATACCCGCGATTATTCGGTCATCGATACAGCTAACTTCGGCAGATGCGTACAGATGGAAGTCGGAGCGATGCTGGTCGGCCGCATCGTTAATGAGAAGCCGCTTCCCGGCCGTGTAAGAAGAGGCGAGGAGAAGGGGCATTTCGAGTATGGAGGCTCCACCATAATAGTTCTTGTTCCGCAGGGCGTCGCTGAGCTTCGAGGTGATCTTACAGGCGGGGAGGAGACCCCTGTTAAGATGGGAGAGCAGATAGGCTCTGCGATCTAGTGCATGAACGGCACTGTATCGGAGTAAAAGCGACATATTTACCGTTTGCTGTCGTTTAAGCGGCAAATTACCAGTGAATTGTTTATTGGAACCGGTGCTTTCCGATGTTTTAATCTAGGTGGTTATTAAACCACGACTTACTTCATACACCTTCCTTGTTAAGACCGGCCGACCAGTCGGTCTTTAACATTGTTATTTTTTTGAAATTGGCGACAGATTTGCCGTTTTGTGCCGCTTATCCGACAATTCCCGAAGATATTATTTATTGGACCGCATTCTGCGACTTGAGATAATCAAACAAAGATTTTACAAGGAGACAGGACAATGACAGCGGTCATTAGAAGAATTTGGAATTGGATTAAGCTCGACGATTCGGATATCGGCTACAGCATGTTCAATATAACGGCGGATGATGAGGCGCAGCTCGTTGAATCCAGGAAGTATCTGGAGAAGCTGGGCGAGAAATACAGAGACGGTCTCATCCCGTATGAGGAGTTATATGAGACATGGAAAGCGGATGTCGCGCTTAACACCAGGATATGGAATAAGATCAGCGTGATTTAACTATGTTAAAACGATAAAGATCCTGAAGATCCCCACCGGCCGGTGGGGATTTTGTTTCATTTTTGAGCAAAAAGTGAAACGAAATCCGCAATGAATAACGGAGTATACTAGTTACTGATGAGCGAATTGAATAAGAACGACAGAAGGATATTCACGTTAAGTCAGGAAAACCCGTATATCGCCGTGGTTAAACTCGGCGTACCGCTTATCTGCGGAATGTTCGTGATGATGCTCTATAACCTTGTCGATACGTACTTCATTGGTCTCATGGGCGATGACTGCCAGCTGGCGGCCGTGAATCTCGCTTATCCGATGATGATGGTGACCGTCGCGGTCTCGAACATGGTCGGTGCCGGTGCCGCTTCGCTCATAGGAAGAAGTCTCGGGGCGGGGGATAAGGAACTTGCAGAACACACGGTCACGACGGGAATGGTTCTTACAGTAATTAACAGTCTCATTGTCACGTCATTGGGACTTCTATTCATCAACAGGCTCGTGAGACTTCTTGGTGCGGCCGGTGATGTATTTGGCTACACAAGATCATATGTGTTCGTGATAGTTCTCGGAACAATATTTACGATGGGAAACTATACTCTTGGTCAGCTTCTGCGAAGCGAAGGTTCGGTTAAGTATTCGATAATAGGAATGATCGCGGGAACGGTTGTGAACCTCATTCTGGACCCGGTATTCATCTTCACGCTTAAGCTTGAGATAAAGGGAGCGGCAGTCGCGACCGTTCTCGGAAACGCATCGGGTGCGGTCATATCGGTTCTTCTGTACTTCACGGGCGCATCTATACTTCGCCCGAGGTTAAGATTTATAAGGCCGACGCGCGAGATACTTAAGGAGATATTCTGGGTCGGCATACCCGCATCGCTTGAGACGATGCTTACGTCTGTCGCCTATGTGGTCAACAACAATCTCGCGGCAGCTTACGGCGTGCTTACCGTCGCTGCCATGGGCATAGCCCAGAAGATAATGACCGTCGGCAACTACATATACCAGGGCTTCGCGGCGGGCGTTCAGCCTGTTATGGGTTATAACTACGGGGCAAAGGATTATAAGAGGATGCGCGAGTGCTTCAAGGCGGGACTCATCGTGGTCAATCTGTTCGAGCTTACCGTGATGGTCGTATTCTGGATATTCGCGCCGGTGCTGATAGGCAAGTTTACGGATACGCCGGAGACCATAGCGATCGGAGCCCGTGTGCTTAGGACCATCATGTTCATACTCCCGTTCGTAAGCGCCGTGTCGATGACGCGTATGTCGTTCCAGGCTATGGGAAAGCCCGGGTTTGCTTTCGCGATAACGCTCGTAAGGCAGCTGCTGCTCTACATACCGCTTTTGCTCCTGTTTAATGAGCACTTCGGTTTTGGCGGCATGCTGTGGGCTCAGCCCGTGACCGAATTCATAATGATGTGCGCCTCGGTAGCCCTGATGCTCGGCCTTCTTAAGAAGGCCTCGTGATATAATGCCTGTATGCTTAAAAATCGGAAGAAATCATTAGCTGCCATTACACTTGCCGCCTCTGTGGTATTAAGCTCTGCTGCGCTGACATCGTGTTCAGACGGCGGACACGTAAGGCGTTCCGGAAGAAACGAGCACTACAGGATATCCGAGAGAGCACTGGGGCCTACCGCGAGAGGTTCCGCAGGAACTTTATGCGGGCGCACCATAGTCGTCAGTATCTTCGCGAGTGATCCCGTGTACAAATGGGACTTCGACTGCGAAGACAGGATCTCGGTTTTAAACATAAGGGACTCACTTAAGATGGCGTGTGACTACCTTACTGATGCAGCAGGTTCGTACGGATCCAAGACGTGGTTCGAGTCGGATTTTATAAGCAACCCGGATCTTATGTACACGTGTTCTTTTGATGATGTCATAACGACGTGGGATGCCGTTGTTGACGGCACTACCGATGAATGCGGCTGGGATTACATCGATGACACCATAGACGAGGAAGCGCTTCGCGATGAGTTCAGGGCGGATAATGTCGTGTATATGTTCTTCATGAATACCGATGCCGCCACGGATGCGATATCCTGCACGAGGAACTGGTATCCCGGAGCGCCGAGTGATGCGGAGTTCGTGCTTCTTTATAACTTCGATTACGGGTGTCTTAATCCGCCTGCAGTCTACGCGCATGAGATACTTCATACATTCGGTGCGCCAGATCTTTACATGAGCGATCTGTCGTTCGGTATCGACGACAGCTTTTTGTATTACATTCAGACGGACCTTACGAACGAGATAATGTATACGTGCAGCGACCGGGTTACCGGTGATTATATTTACGATGACATCACCAATGAGATGAGTGAAGTAACCGCGTATTATCTCGGGCTGATCGATGAGTGTGATACCGCCGAAGACTGGGATCTTAGAAGACCGTACAACTGATCTTCGCGCTCAGTTCATTTTTCGCATTTATTTTTTACATAAAGTTAATTCTTTGAAGCCTCTGCTTGTGGTTACATTTAAGTATGAATACATTATCGGGAGGTAAGATATGGAAATCAAAGTATACCGCTGCAAGCACTGCGGCAATATCGCTATCAAGGTAATAGACTCCGGTGTGCCCATGACATGCTGTGGAGAGAATATGGAAGAGCTCAATCCAGCATCTGTTGATGCTGCAGTAGAGAAGCACGTTCCCGTTGTAACACGAGAGGGAGATATCGTTAAGGTATCCGTCGGTTCCGTAGCTCACCCCATGACAGCCGAGCACTACATCCAGTTCGTTATCCTTGACACGACGGCAGGTGCACAGATCGCCAAGCTTAATCCGAATGATAATCCTGAGGCTGTATTCGCAGTGCTCTCAGGTGCCGAGGTTAAGAAGGCATACGCTTACTGCAATCTCCACGGTCTCTGGACAGATTAAGAATCAGAATATAGAAGGTCATTTCTGACCTTGTCTATATACTTCCGGATTTCCTCGTTATGGTGCGCAAGGCCCTCAGTAAAATGAGAGCCTTGCGTATTCAGTGGACCGAAGAATTATAAAATATATTTATTGTTTGTTTCTTCACATAATGGTTACCAAATTCATATCCGGCAAGTTATAATAATAAGCGGTCACTTCTGACCGATTCATATTCTCGGGGGATTAATAATGACACTTGAAGAACTCTATGCTGGTGTGAACATCCAGGACTATTATTTCGGTAAAGTCACGCAGGTATACCGAAGCTGTTCAATAGCTCAGCTCGACAATTTATCACTCCTGTCTGACAGAAGCAGATTTACAAAGTCATTTCTGCCTAACACGATCAACAACTTTGTAGTTATAGATTCCACGGTAGGTATATTCCTCGGAGAGATCTTCGAGAACAAGGCATCGAGGAAGAACATCTTCGAGATGAGTTCGATAGCCGATGAGAAGACAAATGATTACCATGAGATAAGTATCGATACCATCGCGCTGATGAAGCCGGAGTCAGATAAGTTCGAGCTCGCAGGTTTTAAGACGCTCGGTATCACCGATAATGTATATCTTGCAACGGATGAGATCTATAAGATCTTCTTAAGCTCTCTCGAGTTCTCACACGATCAGGAAGAGCCGCTTCCTCCGTTCGCTACATTCATCAACAGATCACAGGCTGAGGTATCGCTTAAGCCGAGTACACTGTTCAACCGTCACCTCATGTGTATCGGAGCTACGAACAGTGGTAAGTCTACAACGGCTCTCGCCATTCTCGATAAGGTTGTTTCCACTAAGCGTAAGGCTCTTATCATCGACCCTACGGGTGAGTACAGGAACGCATTCTCAGATGATGAGATCACGAAGCTCACACTTGGTGTAGATACGACGATCTCCCCCGGTAAGATCACAATGGAACAGTGGGAGAAGCTTTTCGAGGCGGAGAACAGCAGCCAGGGTGCAGTACTCTCGGAGGCGATCACGTCACTGCGTTACATGAAGAAGGTAGGCGAGGACACCTATTACTACAAGGTAGGTGAGAACATCGATGAAGTTCAGGAGAACCTCGCTTCCGTTTCCAACGATGACACGGATTTCAATATCGAGCTCCTCCCCGAGCAGATCCAGGCAGAGTCAGTCTGCGAGCCGGACAGAGATAATAACTACAGCTTCAAGTACTGCTACGACTCACTTAAGGCTAACTCCAATGCTTCGTTCATTCAGAAGATCCAGTATCAGATGACGAACACGAAGTTCCTCTCGTTCTTCTCGAATGATCCCAACATGTATAACCTCCTCGACGTAATCGAGGACTTCGTACATCTGCCTGAGGCGAGTCTCTATATCGATACATCCTCACTCGGTGCTGCTGAAGGTATCGGTGGAATGGTTATCGATCTTGTAAGTAATTTCGTTATCTCGAGAGACAATATCTGCCCGTTCGTATTCTTCATCGATGAGGTTCACAGATATGCCAAGTCCAGATACTCCGATAAGGAGTTCCACGGCGGTCTCACACTCCTCGCGAGAGAGGGACGTAAGAAGGGTATCTTCCTTTACCTGACAACACAGAACCCTAAGGACGTATCAGCTGTCCTCTTCGGTCAGATCGGTACAATGCTCATTCACCGTCTCATGCTTAACGATGAGATCCGTACGGTAGAGAGCCACCTTGATGATTACGCCATCAAGCATGTCAGGAAGCTCAATCAGGGTGAAGTTATCCTTACGAGTGTTAACCTCTTGCACAACATGTTCATCCATGTTAAGAAGAGTGACAGAACGCAGTACAACGACACACCGCTGCTGTGATGTAAGGATTGATAACTAGAATAATGAGAACCCCCTCGGAATTGACCGTGGGGGTTCTTTGTTGATTGATTTAATAACAGTTTAATTAATCTGCGGCAGTGAAGTGAAGCAGATCGTGTACGCGTCGGAGTCGGTCTTAATGACCTTGGCGTAGATGCATTCGTCATCTTTACGGATCATGATGTTCTGCTTCAGTATAAGGTCGCTCTCGGACTTAAGAAGTGCGAATCTTCCGTTCTCCGAGATCTTAAGAAATGTTCCGTTGTGAATGGTCTCGCGTACAGCCTTCTCTTCGAGGAAGTAAAACACGCAGTCTTCAGGCTTGTAATCATCCTTCCAGACGATCTTGTTCTCTCTGTTGTTGTCGAGAAGCATGTTGCCTATTCCGTCGATCTCGAAGTAATCGAGATCATTCGGAGCGCCCTTAGGAAGGAAACGCCCTTCAGAGACGATGAGGAGTTCCTCTGTGACTTTGTCCTTCGTGCTCTGTGTTATGAATATCTGGCCTCCGATCGTGAGGCCCTCGAGTCTTCCCGTTATATTAACCGTCGAACCCATGCAGCCGTACTTCATCTTCTTCTCGGAGCCGATGTTGCCGACAACCGCATTTCCGGTGTTGATGCCGATACCCATCTCAAGCGGCGGATATCCGTTCTCTTCATTCCACTTGTTGACTTCTCTTAAAGCGGACTGCATCTCGACGGCGCACTTGACTGCAAGAGTCGCGTGATCCGGAAGGTCCTTGGGTGCGCCGAATACGGTGAATATTCCGTCGCCCAAAAACTCGATGACCGTACCGCGGTATTTCTGGATTATGGCTACCATCTGTTCGAAGTAATGGTTAAGGACCTTGATGAGTTCTTCGGCCGATAACCTGGCGCTTAAGGCGGTGAAGCCTCGAAGGTCGCTCATGAGGATCGTAACGTTACGCGTCTGTCCGCCGCTCTTCTGACCCTCAGCCGTCATCAGTGCGTAGTCCGCGATGTCGGGAGAGGTATATCTTACGAGTGCTGAATTAACCTTGAACAACTGAGTGAGGTCGGTGATGACTACGAGATAGACGGACTGGTCTTCCTTGTGGTGAGTCATCTTAACGTGTATGTTCCGGACTTCGCCTTCGTTGTTCCAGTAATCAACGATCGCCTCCTGTGAGTCGACCTTGCTTAATACCGCATCTATAAACAGCTGTATGAGGTCGTCGTTGCCTTCGACGTACGGAATGGCTTCCCAGATCTTGACGCCCTCCTTGGCCGAGATACCGAACAGCTTCTCAGCGGCAGGATTGGAATACTGCAGCTCGCCGGTTGACGATATGATGCATATCGAATCCTGGGAATTTGTAAAGATATATTGTACCTGTTCCGGACCAATCATTTTACGTGCGACTCGGCAATCTCCTTACATTTCTAATTATATTTCCGACACTTCGGCAGTGCAACCTGGGGACACGGCGACAAAAAGTCTTATACATGTCGCTTAAGCGACAAATGACCTGCAAATTATCCATCGATTTGAATACCGGTATGTGATTTTATCAAAGTGCGACAAAAAGGATTATGTAAAAACCAAAATCATGGAGGAAAAACAATGAAGAAATCAGCAAGATTAATGGCAGCGTTTCTTACGCTTGCTCTTACAGTGCCGGGAATTGCTGCCTGCTCCAAAGGAAACAGCAGCTCAGGTGAAGTATTCACTGATGAGCCATGGTACAACATGACTGAAGTTGCAATAGGCACAGAGTTTGACTATCCGCGCTGCAGACAGCCTTCCTTCGATTATAAGGGGAAATACGGCGATAACCTGGTGTTCCGCGTTACAGGCTACCTTCCGCTGCCTGAAGAGGAGCTGTCATTTAAGGAGGGGCTCGATTACCGCATCGATGATTTAAGGGTTTACGATCTGTCCGGTAACCTTGTCTCGATGGTGGACTGCGTAGACCTTTTGCGAGCATTGCCTGATGATGTTGACGGCGGATACATTGAGTCCATCAACATTGAGGATGACGGCTGCAGCGTCGAGGTTACAGGCTTTATCTCAGATCCCGGTACCGATTACACTTACATAAGCACAATCGACCTTGGCAGCGGCGAGGCAAGTGAGCTTGTTGAGACCGAAGCAGCTGCTCAAGACTCATACATTGCAAGGCTCGAGCAGGATGGCGGTTTCCGTGAGGATATGAGCGAGGCCTGCGGAAGACAGATTGATCCTTTCTGGTTCAACGATAACGGTTATTCATACGTGTTTGAGATCAAGGATGCCGACGGCAGCATTACAGAGCTTGATTTCAGGCAGCTGTATCCTACGGTAAACATTATCTATGCAAATTATTTTGTTGAGATCGGTGAGGATGAGGCTCTCCTGATCGCCGGCTGCGAAGGCGGAACTACCAAGTTCTTCGAGATCAATTTTGCTGACGGCTCCGTTACTGATGTCTCGGATCAGATGGGATTCCTGTCGGGTAAGACGGATTTCCTTACCACGATCGAAGGTTACGGAACAGTCGTAAGGGACATAAACGGAATATATACGATCGATTATGCGGCAAAGACCTTAACCCCTGCGTTCCTTTACAGCTATGCCAACATCAACATGTACGAATTGAACTACATGACCCCCATCAGCATCGAAGAGGACGTTACCCTTTTCGCGGGAACAAAGTATAACGTCTCACCTTCTGACATCCCGCAGACGGTTCTCTACATCTTCGAGAAGGCTGATTCCAACCCTAATGCGGGCAAGACGATCCTCGAGGTCGCTTCGGCTGACGACTATTCATACGGTCTTTGTGATGCGGTATGCAGATTCAATGATACGAATTCCGAATGCTACATTAGGCTCAATACTTCATACAACGTAGATGATGCGGTATCTAACATGTCCGGTGAATCCGGCGACGAAGCAGGCGATCAGGATATCGCAGCTACTGAACTCGGCAACCAGCTTGCCATCGACATCATGTCAGGCACGGGTCCCGATATCATCGTTAACGGCGAGGAGTTCGTTATGCTTAATAACGACAACTACCTTCTCGACATGACGGAGTATGTAAATTCCACATTTACTTCTGACAGGTATTTCACGAATTTCTTCGAAGCTGCTTCGGATGACGGCAAGCTCTACCATGTACCCGTAACATGTAGTGCGATGGGTATCGCAACTGACCGCTCCAATGTCGAGCCCGGTCAGGTCGGATTTACTTACGATCAGTACGAGCAGTTTGTTTACGATACATGTAACGGTTCGGATCCTATCACAGGCGGAAGAATGTACTTCTTCATTAACTCGCTTAACTCCATGGCCGACCTGCTCATTATTGACGGAGTTGTCGATTATGACTGCGAAGCTTTCAGAACTCTTGCTGAGTATACGTCTGAATTCGTCAACGAACCTCTGGTGTCAGACGACGAAGATGATTACGTGTTTGTCGATGATACGACACTTGCGGCGAAGTTCGTTACTATCAACGGTGTTCAGAGTTATTTCGACAGTGTTCTTAACGGCGACAAGGTCCTGCTCGGCATGCCTTCTTACGACGGACGCGGACCTGTCCTCGCAGGTTCAGACTCCGTTGCCATCTCAGCGATGACATGCGCACCTGACGCATGTAAGGAGTTCGTCTCGATTCTCCTTGGCAACGAGGTTCAGGCGGACATGGGTTTCCATAACGGTATCCCCGTCAACAGAGAGGCGTTTGTAAGTGCCTGCAACATGCTTATTGATTATCAGCACCATATGCTGAGCGAGATGAGCAGCTACATGTCCGAGGCAGAGATAAGATCCTACGGTATGAATCCCAATCAGATGGACGAGTCCGTAATCGGCGACTTCGAGTCCTTCGTAGAAGGCCTTACGGGATGGTATGACAACGATGCTTCTATCAACGCCATCATAAGGGAGGAGATGCCTGCGTACTTCGAGGGACAGAAGAGCCTCGATCAGGTAATACCTGTTCTCGAAGAGAGAATCCAGACATTCCTGGACGAGCGCGGATAACAGGAACTTCTGATTATTCCTGAATAAGAATAAAAGACCGGACCGCCAGTAAAGCGGTCCGGTTTCTTTTGCAATAAACCAATGTATCAACAGAATTTGCAGTTCACCGCGCCCTCATCAGACGTAATCGTTCCAGGCCTCATCAACTATTCTGGACGCATCTTCCGACGATACTCCTCTAAGTACATCCGCGTCGAATCTTCCGTTTGCTATTCCGTTGATGACGAATTCCTTGGTCTCGCCCATGCATCTTGCCACATAAGCCAGAGCCTTGATCTTCGATATCTGAAATTCCGTTAATGTACCTCCCGTTATATTCTCAAGCATGCATAAATTTAACTGAGCCATAATATTTCTCCTTAGAAGGCTGATAAACTCCGTTTAACAGCCGTGATTTGTCTGAGTTGATTATCTCAAGAGTCGTATGGCAATCCAATGAATAAAGTGTGAAATAAGTGTTGCTTAAGCGACAGAATCGCCCTTTTTGGGTGCCTGATAATTACTGGAAATGATGTATTATGGTAGAGGCTGCGGGTGAACGCGGCATATATCAGGGAGGGTATAAGCATGAAGAAATTAAGAAGAAACGCTTTGATCATAATGTGTGCGGCAGGTATGGCTCTTACCGCGTCCTGCGCAGCGAAGGTAGATGAGACTGTTGAGCAGACAGAAGAAGAGTCTGTAGCCGAGACGACGGCAGCCTTAGAAACCGCAGCCCCCGCATCTGAGGTAAGCATCGCTTACGAGGGAATCATCGACACGCTCCGCGCTGTTAGAAGCGGCGATGCGGATGACGATGCTATATTGGATTTAACAGCGGTCCTTTCTCCGGATTTCATGTCTGTTCCTGAAGACGAATCCGTTTACTACACGATGATCGATATCGACGGAAACGGCGTTGACGAACTTCTCGTTTATACCCGTCAGATCGGCGTGGACGGCACTGAGACGCCGGCCATCTACGATGCATATACTTACAGTGACGGTGAGCCTGTTCACTTCATCGAGGGCGGCGTGAGGAACTCCTATTACTTAGCTTCCGACGGCACGTTCTATAACGTGGGTTCAAGCGGCGCGGCTTATACCGGATTTGCAAACTACAGCTACGCTGACGGCGAGCTCACGCTTACGGACTGTTACTTTACGGATGATTCAACCGGTGAGGTATGCTGGTATCAAAGCAGCGTTGGTCTGTGGTCTGATGATAAGACAGAAGCGACTGAAGAAGAGGCCATGGCATTCTTCGAGTTCGAGGCGATGTTCATCCCGAACGAACTTGAGGTCTGAGATTAAATTACAGTATCCACTTATCCGTGAGCGTCGGCTCCGGGAAGCCCCAGTGCCTTTCGAGGAGGCGGTAGCCTACGCTTACTTTATCCTACTTTGGTGAGCAGCGACTGTCCTGCGCCTTTGCAAATGAAGTCGGGGTCATCAACAGACTTAAGATTGTACCAGTACAGTTCAAAACCGTGGCCGTTGCCTTCGAATCTGCCCTGAGCCGTAACTGTGAATACCTGCTCCGGGAACTTCTTGTAGGAAACCTTGTCGCCTACACTGAACCACGGTGTATAGATATCGTACCATCTGCCGACTCCGCCTGCTATATGTGTTAATTCAAGATTGTTCATTAATTTGGTAGTCATTGTGCTGTTCTCCTTAGCTAGTACGCATTTCTTTGTTCCTATTATCACAGGTGCCGGCGGACGCTCCAATATATGATGTTCAGGGCTTATGTCGCTTTTACGACATAAGGCAATCGATATGTTGACTTATGTTACAGATAGTTTACGAGTTGCGGTGGGTGCAAAGGCTGAATGATGGTATATAATAGTTATCAGATTAAATTGATAAACATAAATGTCACGGAAGGGAGTTCGCGATATGGGCTTAACTGAGAAATCATTCAGGAACGGTGAAATTATCATCAAGGAAGGCGATGCAGGCAAGAGTTTCTTCCGCCTTCTCGAAGGTAAGGCCGGTGTATATGCGGATTACGGCAAGAATGATCCTATGAAGATAGCTGTGCTTGAGGAAGGCGAGTATTTCGGTGAGATGGCTATCATCGAGGAGTATCCCAGAAGCGCTACCGTAGTTGCTGTCGGCAATGTCAAAGTTGTTGAGATCCCGGGTGATGATCTGAAGGCGTACTTCAAGAAGAATCCCGATCAGATAATCGAGCTCATGCAGCACCTGGGCAAGAGAATCAGTTCCATGACCAAGGACTATAACGATGCCAAGGCACTTCTCAAGGAACTGCGCGAGTCCGATTCAGGCAAGAAGAACAAGTCGCTTTTCGCTAAGATCAAGAAGCACATAGATATATATCAGAGCAATAAGACGAAGCTTACAGAGCCCAGTGCCGAGGCGCTGCGTGAGAAGTTCGCAGAGCTTAAGGATGAGGGCACAGGCAAGAACGAGTCCTTCAGGAAGGGCGTAGTCATCTACAGGGAGGGAGACCTCGGCAAGTGCATGTACATCCTGCACAGCGGCAAGGTCGGCATGTATAACAACTTCCGCTCCAAGGAAGATGAGGTTCTGCTTTACGAGCTACAGGCTGTCTCGTTCTTCGGCGAGATGGGAATGGTATCTGACGATACAAGAGAAGCTACGGCTGTTTCCGAATCCAATGATACTTATGTAGAGGTCATCTATCCTTATGATCTCGAGGATATGTTCAAGACATGCCCTGCGAAGGTCGACCTGATCCTCAGTCATCTGTCCTTCAACTTAAGAAAGCTCACTATCGATTTCCTTAAGGTATGTAAGGAGATCACAGAGTCTTACGGTGACAAGTAAGGATATAGTTTATTGTGTGCACTATCCCTGTGTAGTATAAGTTAAGCCTTTGGGTTAACGATAACCATATTACAGCGACCCCAGGTCTCGTCCTTGTATTTAAAGGCGCCGGGGGTCGTTTCACGTTCCTTAAAACCGACGCTCTCGTAGCACTTCCTGGCGCGCTCGTTCTCCGTGAATACCATGAGGTTCACGGCAATCGCCTGCGCCTCGTCGAAAGCGGAATCAATAACCATGCGAAGCATCTGCCTGGCAACGCCCTTGCCTCTTCGGTCAGGGTCGACAACTACGAACTTGAGCATGCCTTCACGGGTATCGGAGTCGGTTGAGTAGCAGAAGAATCCCTCGACTTTGCCGTTATCGTCAGTCGCGACATAGGGCTTGTCACCGCATCTTACGGCGACATTCTTCATAAGTTCTCCGAATTCTTCCCGGGTTACGGGGTAGTCAACATTATTGGCGCACCACATCGCATGTGAGCGTTCATCGTTTATCCAGTCCTTGATGGAATCGAAGTCCTGATCGATGTCGAATGGTCTCAGTTTCATAGCCATCTAATTATACTCTTTGGAAAATTCAAAACAATGCTGTTATAATCACTCTCCATGAGATTAAGATCACGATTAGGTACAAAAGACTTCTATAAGATGGTGCTCGCAGTAGCAGTCCCGATGATCATTCAGAATGGTCTGACGAACTTCGTGAGCCTTCTTGATAATCTGATGATCGGTCTGGTCGGCACGAACGCCATATCCGGCGTCGCCATCGCGAATCAGCTGATGTTCGTATTCTGGCTTCTGATGTTCGGAGCCACGGCCGGTGTCGGCATCTTCACCGCCCAGTATCACGGTAAGGGAGACGTCAAAGGCGTCCGCGATACATTCAGATTCAAGATTATTGCCAATACATTCCTCGCCGTCGTAAGCGGCGTCGTATTCTACCTTCTCGCGCCGACTCTCGTGTCGCTGTTCCTTGAAGGCGACGGCACTCCCGAAGACGCCGCGGAGATCCTGGACATCGGCGTCAATTACATGTACGTCATCATCTCGAGCCTCGTCCCGATCGGCTTAAGCTACGCTTATGCCGGAACGCTCAGGGACACCGGCAACACCAGGGTTCCCATGATCGCCACGATGGTTGCGATCTTTGTGAACCTCATAGGCAACGCGGTTCTTATCTACGGTATGTTCGGACTTCCCGCCTTAGGTGCGCAGGGTGCCGCGATAGCTACCGTAATCTCGCGTTATGTCGAGCTTCTTGTGCTCATAATCTACACGGGAACGCATTCTGCTTCGAACCCGTTCATCGTAGGAGCTTTTCGAAGCTTCAGAATACCTCTTAAGCTGTGCGGGCAGTTCATAATGAAGTCGCTTCCGCTGATGGCGAACGAGACCATGTGGTCGCTCGGCATCACGATCTTAAACCAGTGCTACTCCTACAGAAGTCTCATCGCGGTCGCCGCAGTTACCATCGAGACTACGCTCTGGAACCTGCTGACGGTTGCCTTCGTAGCGACGGGTGAAGCCGTGGGCATTATCGTCGGGCAGAAGCTCGGCAGCGGCGATATCGAGACCGCGAAGGATCACGCTCTTAAGATGAGAGACCTTACCGTGTTCTTCGGCATAGTGTGCGGCATCATAATGGCGGTACTCTCGCCGTTCTTCCCGATGCTTTACAAGACCTCTGACGAAGTTCGCCACCTCGCGACGATCCTCATATTTATATCGGGAATAGTAATGCCGCTGATGGCTTTCACGCACGCCTCGTACTTCATAATCCGTGCCGGCGGCAACACACTTATAACGCTCATTTTTGACAGCGGATACACATGGGTTATCGTAGTGCCTCTGGCGCTCGCTCTAAGCCGCCTCACTAACGTGAGCGTGCCTGTAATGATGTTCTCGGTTCAGCTCGCGGAGATAATAAAGTGCATCGTGGGCGAGGTCATGGTCAGAAGCGGAATCTGGGCCAAAAATATCGTTAAGTGATCACAGCTCGGCGGAGTCGCGCGGGCTCTGGGACATACCGTGATCCTGCTTGAAAGTAACCTTCTCGCGGTACATCTCCTTATCAGCTCTCGCGAAAACATACTCTGCAGAGAGGTCCTTCTCAGTGCAGTCTGCAATGCCTACGGAAGCTGAGTAGCGGAGCCAAGGATCCACGCTCGTGTCTTTATAAGCCTCCTCGAAAAGCTGTCGTAATTCAGCGACCTTCTGCACCCTGTTGTCGTAGTCCTCTCCGTTCGGAATGGCCACGAATTCGTCACCGCCGATGCGGTAGATGGGGGAGTGCTTGAAGACCTCACAGATGAGGTGACACGAGCCGTTGAGATAGAGGTCGCCCAAGTTGTGACCGTACTCGTCGTTGATCTCCTTCAGGCAGTTGACGTCGACCATTACGATCGAGAAAGCCCTGTCATTATTGAGTATCCTGTTATTGAGCTCCTTCACCTTGGCGGTATATGCGGTCTTGTTGCCGATGCCCGTCAGCGAGTCGCGGTAAGCCTCCTTGCTGACCTTGCTGATCTCAACCTCGACCTGTTCCTTCTCCTTACGGATGTTGGTGATGTCGTCGATGTAGTCGATGAGTCTCATCTGCATGGAGCGCGTCTCTTCGTAAACATCCTGTATCTCGTCGCGGCTTCTGATCGTGAGATCTATGACTCCGGACTCCTTGTAGTTTCTGCCGACGGCAGGAGCGAATTCCTTCATTCCCTTCGTGAGGTTGTTGAGGGGCTTGACGATGATCCTGTTAACAAGGAAGCTCGCACCGAGAAGTACGATGAGTGCGCATATAACGGCTCCGGCCGCGAGGTAGATGAGGTTGGTCTTTCTTTGTGCCATGATCTGATCCATGTTCACATCGCATCCGATATGGCAGATGATGTTTCCACTGCTGTCATAGACTGCCGCATAACCTGAGCAAAGCCAGCCCCAGTCACCTTCGCTGATTACGGGGGCTATGGTATCCGTCGGAAGCACTCCTTCGAACTCAGGTTCTCTCTCTTCCCAATATCCCGACTGGTAGAACGGAAGGTCGTCTGCGTCGATGAGATACATGTCGTAGTAATTGCCGTCCTCGGAAGGTTCTGTGGACCAGGTGACGAGATAGAGATATTCGATATCGTCCATATCTTCGACTACGCTTCGGAGCGTATCTCTCGTCTCCACATACCGATCCCACAGGCCGCGTTCATCGAGATATTCAATTATCTGTGAATCGTCGTCGATCTCTTCAGCGTGATCGCGCAGTTCCTGGAATTCATCCGATTCGATAACGTCCCTTAACTCTGAGAGATAATCTCCGTCCACAAGTCCCCTGACGTAGTTGGCGGAGTTGATGGTCAGTCTCTTGTAGAAACTGTCTATCTGCCCCACGTTGATGATATATGAGAATGTGCTTATGCCGGCGATTGAGAGTATGACTGTTGCAGCTACGAACAGATACATCTTAGCGCCGATATTGAATCTTCTATTCATATGGTTTCAACCTCATATATCCGGTGTCAGAAGGCGGGTTTACGACTTTATTCTATTAGACGTTTGTGTCGTATTATGCAGTATGTTCTGTCGGCATTATCAAGTAATTATGTCCAAATTGTAAATTCGGATTTTGCCCGATACGATTTATCTTGACCGGGGGCGGGGTGATGGTAATATTTTCATAATGCTTCTTGCAAGAACACAGGGATAGTTGAAACATTTGGAATAAGGAATAGGAGAAAGATTATGAAGATTTTGGTTGGTGCGGTTGTGCCTGCCGGAATTCAGGCAACGTTATTTTTACCCATCGTTTTGATCGCTATCGCAGTTATCGTGCTTGTGATCATCATTGCAACGAGCTATGTCAAGGCTCCTCCGAACAAGGCCTACATCATCACGGGCCTTAAGAGGAAGCCGAAGATCTTAATCGGTAAAGCCGGTCTGAAGCTCCCGTTCCTTGAGAGGAAAGACGAGCTTCTCATTGAGCAGATCTCTATCGATATCAAGACGGGTGACTTCGTTCCTACAGCAGACTTCATCGGCGTCAACATCGACGCAGTAGCGAAGGTCCAGATCAGGACCGACGAAGAGGGCATCAAGCTCGCTATGAAGAACTTCCTCAACATGAGGAGCGAGCAGATCAATGCTCAGCTCGTAGACTCGTTGCAGGGTAACATGCGTGAGATCATCGGTACGATCACATTGAAGGAACTTTGCAATGACAGAAAGTCCTTCGGTGATCAGGTACAGGAGAAGGCGCAGGTAGACATGAACAATCTGGGTATCCAGATCATCTCCTGCAACATCCAGCACGTAGAGGACAAGAACGACCTCATTACGGCCTTAGGTCAGGACAACATGGCGACGATCCAGAAGACGGCATCCATCGCCAAGGCAAATGCCGAGAGGGACGTAGCAATCGCTCAGGCAGAGGCTGCCAAGGAAGCCAATGATGCGAAGGTGTCTTCCGAGACAGAGATCGCAATCAAGCAGAACGAACTGTCGATCAAGAGATCCGAGCTTCAGGTAATCCAGGATACGAAGCAGGCTGAGGCAGATGCCGCTTATAAGATCCAGGAGCAGGCTCAGAGAAAGTCTATTGAGGTAGCAAACTCCGAAGCCGACATCGCGAAGCAGGAGAAGGAGATCGAGCTCAAGATGAAGGAGGCTCAGGTCCGCGAGCAGGCTCTCGATGCAGAGATCAAGAAGCAGGCGGATGCAGAGCGCTACCGTCAGCAGCAGATGGCTGAAGTCGAACTCTACAAGAGGCAGAAGGAAGCAGAAGCCCGTAAGTATGAGCTCGCACAGCAGGCTGAGGCCAAGAAGATTCAGGCCGAGGCAGACCTCATCGCGATGCAGAAGGAAGCTGAAGGTATCCGTGCGAAGGGTGAGGCAGAGGCTGATGCCATCCGCGCGAAGGCAGAAGCAGAGGCCATCGGTATCGACAAGAAGGCCGAGGCCATGCAGAAGTACGGTGAGGCAGCCGTCATCGAGATGCTCTGCAAGATGTATCCTCTCGTAGCCGAGGCTATTGCAAAGCCTCTTGCAAACATTGATTCAATCACGATGTATGGCGAGGGCAATACAGCCAAGATGACAGAGGACATCACGAAGTCCTTCAAGCAGACGATCGACGGCATCGGCGATAGCCTCGGAATCGATCTGTCATCCGTAATCGGAAGCTTCGCAGGCACCAAGCTTGCAGGCGCGCCGGGCTTGGGACTTAAGGCAGATGCAAAGACCAATAACGCAGAGGGCTGATAAACAAACTGATTAACGTACCTCTTGATAAGAGCCCTCAATGAATGAACCGGCAGGTGTGAAAACCTGCCGGTTTTTCTTTGCCCGGAACGGGTTTATATGCCATTTTTGTAGTTTTGGTACGTTTGGGGCCTTCAGAGGGGATAGACAAAGCGGAATGGGCGTGATAATCTATTATTGAACGTGTTTAATAATAGGTGCATTCATGAAGAAAGACGAGAAATTACAGTTAACCAAAGATAAACTGGTGGATGCCGCTTTCGAGCTGATGGAGAAGGCGGAGGACCCGATGGCAGTGACGTCGCGTGAGATAGCAGCGAGGGCAGATGTTAAGCCCGCCATGATCAACTACTGCTTCGGTTCCCGGGAGAATCTCATTTACAACGCTTTCCAGAAGCAGTACTTGAGTTTCCTGAAGGATAAAGAGGTGGAGAAGGTGATCAACTCCGACCTGCCGCCGGACCAGGTGCTGAAGAGGCTGCATTATGTTGTGGCGGACTGTCTTGTGAAGAATCACACGTTCACGAAGGCGATAACGGGCTTTGTGCTCTTTAAGAGGGACCTCGGGCAGGAATCTTTCAGCTTTAACTATGTTAAAAAAGCCTTCAAAGGCCGTAAAACGGATGCCGAGTGCAAGCTTATCGCTTACGAGCTCTCGACCATGATGCAGCTCATTATTTACCGCAAGGATGACATAAAAAGGGACTTCGGGATCGATCTTGATGATGAGGAGCAGCTTCGGCATTACATCGATATGAGGGTCGATCTTCTTCTGGGCTTATGATATATCCGCTTAATAACATTCCTGAGGACAGGCTGGAGCTTACGGGCGGCAAGGCGAAGTCCCTGTCGTATATGATCACGCATACGAAGATAAGGATTCCGGAAGGCTTCGTGCTCCCGGCGGGAGAGGAAGTGTCGGATGACGATATCGCGCGGCTGGACGGGAGGTTTACATACGCAGTCCGCTCGTCGGCATTGAACGAGGACGGACAGAATGAGTCTTTTGCCGGGCAGTATGAGACGGTGACCGACGTGAAAGTCCCGGACATCATAGCGGCAGTAAAGGAAGTTCAGGCATCTGCCGATAATGACCGGGTGAAGGCATATTCCGGGTCGAAGACCGGCATAGGCGTAGTTATCCAGAGGTTCGTGCAGCCCGAATTCGCGGGCGTTGTGTTCACGTCTGACGTGATAACGGGCAAGGATGAGGAACTCGTCGGAAACTACGTTCGGGGCGAGGGCGAGCAGCTGGTCTCGGGTGCCTCGAATGCCGAAGAGTTCAGGATTAATGTGGTAAAGTTCGCATACAGAGGCCCTGATGAGATGAGAGCTTATGCGAAGACTTTGGGCAGATACTGCATGGAGATCAGGCGCCTCTACGGGATGCCGATGGATATCGAGTGGGCCGTAAGCGGCGGCAAAGTCTATATCCTGCAGGCTCGGCCGATCACGACATTAAGAAGGCTGGATCCCGCAACATACGAAGTCAACGGAACCAAGTCGGGATATAAGCTTCTTACGAGGACGAACGTCGGCGAGATATTCATGAAGCCTCTGTCCCCGATGACATTCAGCGTGCTCGAGAAGATTAATTCGATGCTCGGTCTTCCTGACTGGCTCGACAGTATCTGCGGTCAGGCCTATATGAACATCTCCGTTATGTGCTCGATACAGGTGGCATTCGGGAAGAACCGTGAGCAGGCGTTCGAGAACATAAAGAGCCTTGTCGGCAACATACCTGACGGGGTGGAGGTGCCGGTATCGCCTTTTGATAAGAAGGCATTTCTTAAGGCGCTGAAGGTGCTCTTCTTCCCTAAGGAGAAGTGTAAGTTAACTAAGCGTGAGAAGCACGATATGGTACGAGACCTGCCTGATATATCAAGAGAAGTCATAGCAAGGATCAGGACAATAGAAGACAGCAAAGAGCTGCTTAATTACTGGGATGGTGAACTTCTTCCGAAGGTCAAGGATGCGTTCGCATCGATACTCGGCGAGGCGGGAATGCAGATGGTGCCGCTGTTCTCGACACGCGGGAAGATAGCGAAGATCGCAGGTGAGCAGATGGCTGACCGCCTGTGCGGCGGTTGCCTCGGGGTGGTCGAGAGCATGAAGCCGATGCTCCTGATAGATGACGTGATCGCGGGAAGACTGAGTAAGGAAGACTACGTTAAGACCTGCGGTCACAGAAGCCCGTCCGAGATGGAGCTTATTGAGCCGAGGCCGTATGAGGATCCGGCTTTCCCGGATAACGTGATCGAAGAGCGACGAAGGAGCGGTGTCAACATGTATGCGATGCTTCGAAGCCAGCAGCAGGCCTTCGAGGAGGCACTTGCTGAGTTCAAGGCGAAGTACCCTACAAGGAGCAAGTGGATAGAGAAGCAGATCGCAGGGTTCCGCGCGGCGAATGCTTTTCGAGAGGAGATAAGAAGCAAGGGCGTGTACATATTCTGCGTGTTCAGGGAGTACATCCTGCGTGCGGGGCATCTGAACGGGCTCGGCGACGAGGTGTTTATGTTCATGTTTGACGAGCTCTTCGAGGCGCTTCGAAGCGGCGTGATGCCGGTAGAGACGCTTGCGGCAAGGCGCAAGACATACGATAAAAACCTCACGTACCCGTGCTTTCCGAGCATCGTCATGGGTAGGTTCGAGCCGGACGAGTGGTGCGCGGACGCGAAAAGAAGAAGCGATTACTACATACAGGACATGAGCGCGGAACCTGTGCAGGAGGGCGATATCAGGGGCTTTCCGGGGGCATCGGGCAAGGTGCGCGGGAAGGTGGTTGTCATCGCGGATGTCGATCACATAGGTGACATCAGGGACGGGGACATACTCGTAACGACAGCGACAAACATAGGCTGGACGCCCGCCTTCCCGAGGGTATCTGCAATCGTGACGGACATCGGTGCGCCCCTGTCGCATGCGGCAATTGTAGCGCGTGAATTCGGCATACCGGCTGTCGTCGGGTGCGGTAATGCGACGATGCTTCTTAAGACCGGAGAGATGGTCGAAGTCGACGGTGCCGCGGGAGTTGTAAGGAAGGTGTAAAGCCTTAAATCTTGATGATTACGTGCTCTTGTGATACAAAAAAGGTACCGGCTTATGGAGGTATCATATGAGTCCCGAGAGAATTAAATCAGTACGTAATCACATGATAATCAGCAGTATCATTCTTCTGATACTCGGCGTTTTGTTTATAGTCTGGCCCGACCAGGCAGCAATCTTCCTTACGAGGGCGACTGCTATCGTGATACTCGGTGTCGCCGCATTTGAGCTGGTACTGTTCTTCCTCGGAAAGCGTAAGGGATTCACGGATGTTCCGGCGATAATCATAGGCGTGATACTGACGGCGCTCGGCATTTTCCTGCTTGTCCGTCCGGATTCTCTTCTGAGCTTCTTCAACATAATCTTCGGAATAATCATCCTGATAATGGGTCTGGATCACCTGTTCCAGGCAGTCTTCATCATAAGGCACGTCAGGACGCTGTGGTGGGTATCGCTTTTAGTGGGCGTGGCTGCCGTGGTTCTTGGCATTGTAATCCTTGTAAATCCGTTCTCTGCGGTAAGAACTGCCATGATTCTCGTAGGAATCACGATGGTAGTAGAGGCTGTAGGGGGATTCTGGAACCTGCCTGCACTTAAGGCCCGTCCCGAGGTTATCTCAGCAAAGCCCGTAAACAGCGAAGACGACGATCTTAACGCGTAATCCGTACGCCGGCGTCACCTGCGGGGCGCTTACGCCACCTTCGAAAGGCTCCAACTATAGCCTCAAAACTGCCTCTCGGCGAGTGTCGTTCTGACACTACCGTAATATTTTGGTCATTTTTTTAACAATAATTTTATTTGACGCTCGTTCCCCGCGCGCCTATATTGTATTTAATAATAGAAAAATATGCTCTACCTTGGCGTATTGTCTTCAAGGCAGAGGAAGAGGGGACAATGAAGCTTTATAGGAACACAACTTCTTATACCGCAAGAAGACGCTCACGCCGCGGCTTCACTTTGGTTGAGCTTATTGTTGTCCTCATGATCATCGCAATTCTCGCTGCGATAGGTGTATCGAGTATTGTAGGGTACATCAAGAAATCCAGATTTGATAAAAACGAACAATACGCGATCACTATTTATCAGACTGCGCAGAATATTGTTTCTCAGAAGGTATCGAACGGAACTATTGAAGTCTGGATTAAGAATATCCCGGGAATTGAATTGCCGTCGCTGTCCACTGAGAACACACAGACAGATGCATCGGCACACTGTACCGTTGCGTTGACATATAATCCTAAATCATCTGGTAACGCCGAAGATAAATATATTTACGAATTCCTTGCGCCGTACTTTTATGATACGTTAGTATTCAACGGTACTCTTGCTGTTGAATTTGATATTAGTGCTATCAATGACAACGGCGTAATTGTATATTCAGCAAGTGTTAAGTCAGCATTCTTCAGCATTGAGAATTCAGTAAGTTCAGGATGGGATCCTGCATACTGTGTGGAGGATGATACTCCTACAGTTGATGGTCTTCCTGTAAGAACAGCGTCCTTCAGATTCCTTACCAGTCATGTAGGTTACTTTGATGGTACTGAGGCCTCTGCTAAACCGGTGAATATTACTCCTGTTTATTTGCCTCAGTCAACAACTTATGAGTTGGATGGTCACATTATAGCTGGCTCAGACGCTCAAGGTTATCTTTTTAATTTCCGTAATGGTGAAACTCTTGATGTTTCGTGGGCAATATTTGACGAAGACGGAAAGGCTCACGATTTTCACAAAGAGAATATTATTATCAGTCTTTTTGATATTGACAGTGTTTCCCAGACAAGTGCAAGTCCAACTCCAATTGCGACAATCAGCATAGATTGGAGTGAGGGTGCGCCTATAAGTTATGAGACACTTAAGACTTCGTCACAGGAAACTGTTACTTACGAGTACATTAATAATATGTATACGATCACCAGGACAACGGTAGAAGGAACCGTTAGCGCAAGTGTTAATGGCCATGAGCTTAGATTCCCTATTACTATCAGCAAAGTTGTTAATGATGGAAGAATCGGTTGTCCTGATCCTGATATTGGTTATTATGAGTACACATTGTCTCTTGATTGTATGATGGAGAGATCTTACGATTCGTATTTTAATAATAGAGATAACTATGCAAATAGATATGGTTCTGAAAGGTTGTTTGGCCGAGGTGATATAACACCCCGCAACATTTACGCGACTATTTCCGGTTCGGCAACTACCTATAGCTTGAATGATGCTGGTCAGTCTTCCGGAAGTACTCTGCCAATAGGCGGAACTACAAATGAGCCTGTTTATGCCGCGAGAGCAATAAACGATCCTGTATATCTTGACAGAGTTGAGAATAGTAGAGACGGTCATATTACTTATGTTTACACAGTAAGGGATCATGCAGCGGAATTTGACGGAGCGGATTCCAAAAATGAAGAAAAGACTATAACGGGAAAATGTGTCGTTAATACACTTTTTGGTGATCTTCGTTATGGAAGAAGTGTGACTACTTCATCCGGTGGTGCGACAACAACTATCTATGGTTCGGTTTGGGATAACACAAGAGATGTTGTCATTACTTCATACAGACATTTATATAATATCCGTAACATAGGAAATGCTACTGCCACATTCCGTATCGTAAGAAATCTTAACTGGTATTACCATATAGGTAATAACTATGCGAGTGAGGTTAAAGTATTTCAACCTTATTCTCAGGGGCAAGCTTACAGATTCCGTTCTCCTGCTGTAGGCGGAAATTTAATGACGGTATCTTTCCCTGCTTTGGGTGAACTTAAGAGCGGACAGACTCTGATGTCTATGTCTGTTGCCGGAGGCACAACATATTCGATTAATAATGTTCAGTTAAGAAAGAGGTCTTTTTTAAACAGCGATGGTTCTTACGGACTTATCTGTAAGAATAGTGGTGTCATATATAATATTTATACCAATAACCTCAATCTTGTAATGATAGATTTTGCTGGTGAGGGAGTAGGCTGTGATTATGATTCGATCGGTAATTCCAGTATTACTTCCATTAGTAAAACTAATGAGAATATTAATAAGCCTGTTGGCGGACTTGTAGGAATAAATCAAGGGCTTGTAGGTTCTTCAGCTACTAATCTCGCAGAATCGTCCAACACTATCGTCATGAATAATACAGTTGTAATGGCGGGTAATTATTGGAATTGCGGCGGATCTAAAGATGTTGGAGGAGTAATAGGTAAAAATAATGGCCGTAATTCAGGTTCAGAATCTACCTATGGAGTGATAAGACTTACAGGTTCGTTTGCTGTACTAGGCTGTAAAAATGTTGGCGGCATTATAGGATATGACGAAGCCAATATTGGTGCGAGACTTGTTGTTGTAGGAAGCACGGGTACATCCGAATTTGTTTTCCCGGAATTAAATTTTGATGGACATAGATTGACGCCATCTTGTATTGTGGCATCTCCGTATATGGTGGGTGGCGCAATCGGCAAGGTAGATGGTGCGCGCGAATTTACATATGGTGTATCAGGCGTAAGTGTGACGGGTCCTGACAATAACGGAGGATTGACTTTTAACCGGTTGAATGATGATGATTACCAAATCAGTGTAGTTTTGCCTGATGATTCGCTTTTGCTTGGTCTTAATATTGGTACAGATGGATATGTTGGCGGTGCCATAGGTCATCTTGTTAATGGTAATGGTGAACGACTTAATATTCGCATCAGGAATAACGGTAATATTATTGCGCAGGGAGATAAGGCGCGCAATTACGGTGGTGCGATAGGTTATTTTGAATTATCAAATAATAAACATATTAGAAATATATATGTAGATGTTATTAATTCTGATGGATCCAGTATAGGTTCATTTAGTGTTGATTCTTCGAAAGCGCTCCGTGCTGGCGGCGCCATAGGTATTATTAACTCTACAGTAGATAATTCTGATGTTACATTTATGATAAATGCTGTTAATGATGGCTGCATTGTATCTTATGGTCAAGATACCGGTGCAGGCGGTGCTATCGGAGCAATTGAAGGATCATTTGTCAAATCCAAGTTTATTATTAGTGCAATTAATGGCGAGAATTCACAGATAGTTAGCATATGGAACCCGGGTGGCAATAAGTCTCGAGGAACTGGAGGTGCTGTAGGCGGAATCAAAGATGGTGATGCCACCAAAATCTACTTGTCAGAAGATTCCATAGTTTACGCAGAAAATAGCGGAATTATAAGTGGATCGGATTATGTCGGAGGTACAATTGGTCTAGTTCCTGCTAATGCGGGAAGAGTATATGCGGTAAATCACAATGGCTCAATCATTGGTCGTGATTATACAGGCGGCGCTATTGGTATTCAATATAAGAATCAAAGCGGTATTATTCAGTCTGTATTGAACGGGACAACTGTCTCGGGAAGGGATTATGTCGGCGGAGCAACGGGGGATGTCAATAGTCAATATGGAACAATTCGTTCTACATTGAATGGGGCAAATATATCGGGTAGCGGCTCGACAGGTTATGTTGGCGGAACATCAGGTAGAATTCAGAATTTCTATGAGAATTCCTTACTTAAGACGATTGTCGACGGGAATTCTTCTGTAAACAGTGCAGGGTCTTATGTTGGCGGTGTTGTTGGTTATGTTAAAAATGCTGATGCCGGAACAAATGGAACCGTTGAACTTGTTGGAGACAGTACTGTACCGGTACTTAATGTTTCTTCGCAGGGAGATTATGTAGGTGGTACGATTGGCCAGTTAGAGTCAGCGTTTAGTATTTCTACGATAATTAGGATGCCTGATCAGAGCCCTGCTAATGGTCTGGTAATGAGAGTATCCGGAAAGAATAATGTTGGCGGTTCACTAGGATATATAAATATTAGTGACGGTACCAAAGTAATTGATGTTGACTTGCTTGTTGTTCTTCATCCTCAGTCTTACATAAAGGCTAGCGGCTATAATGTCGGTGGAGCTATCGGTAAGATTAATACATCTGGCGGTAATTATACCGGCAGCATAACTGTTAAGAGCATAATGGGATCTGTTAGCGAGGAAACCAGCATAATACGTGGCAAGTATAATGTCGGAGGCGCAGTCGGACTATTCAATGCTGTTACTTATTGTGAGGTGAACTCCGGGTGCTTAATCAAAGTTGATTTTGTTCTCTCGGGATGGAGAATTAGTGCATCCGGAAGTGATGAGAATAGTAATTCCAGCGTAGGCGGAGTTGTCGGTGAGTTCAGAGGTTTTGATAATAATAATTTGGGCAATAGTTCTGTTGCGATACCAGTAACGGCATATCTCGGTTCGTCGAGTGTAACAGGTGCCGGTAATAATGTAGGCGGTGCGATAGGTAAAAACCACCTCAGAAATAGCGCTATAAATGTTACTACAACTACTGGATGTGTTATAGAAGGTGCGAATAATGTCGGTGGAGCTATAGGCCTAAATGAATTGGACGTTCTCGGAGTATCAACTCAGATAACGGGTAATGTAACCGGATCCGGCAATAATGTTGGTGGTGTTATAGGCAATAATAAAGCTCTTGTCAATGGTGCTATTACTGCCACCATAAATGGTAACATTAACGGCGCTGGTGACAGTATTGGTGGTGCGATAGGTTATAACAATTATGGAATCGGATACGCAGTTACAGTTAATTTAACTGGTGGCGTATCAGGCAACTCAAATGTTGGTGGTGTAATTGGATATAACGATAGTGTTGATATTGCATTGGCAGATAGTACCGCTACAGTTATCTCTGCAACCATTAACGGCAGTATTACCGGCACAGGAGATAATGTTGGCGGCGGATTAGGTCACATAAAAAACAATACTGTTACGGGAGTTGTTTCAGTTACATTCCAAAGCAGTTCAACAGGCACTGAGAATAACGTTACCGGCAATAATAACGTTGGCGGAATAATCGGTTTCAATGAGGGTACAACATTCTCTTCCGGAATCTCATCTAGTATTCCTGCCGGATGTAAAGTTGAGGGTAAGGGTTATGTTGGCGGTGCCATAGGCAATAACCAGGGAATTCTTACATCTGTTCAGTCAACGGTAGACGGCTTGATATCGGGTACTGCCGTGACAGGTTGTGTAAGTGGTGCAATTGGTTATAACACCCGTTCGATTTCGAGTGTGACCTCAACTATTAATTCAAATGGTAAGGTTCAGGCTTCGGGAGATAATGTCGGTGGTGCAATCGGATTAAATGAAGCTGCTGTTTCTACTATCTCTGTCACTTCGAGTGGAAGTATAACAGGAGAAGGCAGGATCGGAGGTGCTGTCGGTTACAATAAGGGAGCGCTTGAATATATCACAGCTACGATAAATGGTGCTGTAACAGGAGCGGGAACCTCAGGCGACGTTGGAGGCGCTATAGGCTACAATGAGGCGAATATAATCGGCCGACAGGATTCAACAGGAAATGTTGTAGCAATAGCTGTAGTATTGAATGGATCTGTTACTTCTCTTAACAGTGATGGCAGCGCCCGTTACGACAATGTTGGCGGAGGTATAGGACACACCAAGAATAATACTATAAGTGGAAACATAACCGTTACCTTGGGTAGTACTGCAAGGGTAGAGGGAAATAATAATATCGGCGGATTGATTGGTTTTAATGAAGGAACCAGCATGAGCAAGACCTTGACATGTATGATCCCTGTAAATTGTATGGTGCGCGGGTATGGTAGCAATGGCCGTGTCGGTGGCGTTATCGGATATAACAATGGTTCTCTTGTTGACGTGGTTTCCGTGATTAATGGATCCGTCAGAAGTGTTAATGGCGGGTATGTTGGTGGAGCGATAGGTTATCATTACAATGCCAAGATTACCGGTACGATAGATGTAACTATAAGCGGAACGGTATCATCCGCAACAGAGGACAGCAGTGGCGCAACAACGGTATCTTATGACTATGTTGGCGGAGCAATAGGTTATTGTGAAGATAACAACAAGGCTCCGAAAAATACTGTGAACATATTAAAAGTAAAGCTTGAAGGAAATGCGGTAGTTGAGGGTAAGAATTATGTAGGTGGAGTATTAGGCTTTACCTCGTGCAATATCGAAAGTGTTTCTTCAGAAGTCACAGGTAGCTCTCAGATCATTGGTGTTAATTGCGTCGGCGGTGCAATAGGGTTAGCCAGAGCCTTTGTAGGACAGAGTGGAAACGATGTGTTTGACGGAAAAGCAACCGGCAGAATAAGTAATGTATCAGTAACAATATCTGCAGATTATGCATTAACAGGTATTACCTGTATTGGTGGCGCAATTGGACAAACGGGTGACAAGATAGATGCAGATAGATATTACTCTGCGGTAATGATGAATGTTAATTGCGAGATTAATTCCCGCTATTTGTTCGATCCCGTTGCTACGGGAACAGATGTTGGTGATATGGCTTGTGCCGGAGGTGTTATAGGAAGAATTGGTGAAGGTCGAGTAGAGAGCATTACTTTGAGCGGTACAGGTGGTGCATGTAATATCGATAGTGATATCTTTGGTTCCGAATATCCCTATAATGGTCCGGTTGTTTCTTATCCTAACACAGTTCTGGTTGCTGCCAGAGGACAATCTGTTGGTGGAATAATAGGCCAGGTTGGAATGAGTGAGGCAATCAATCAGTCAAGTGCTGCTCAGAATGTTACGATTTCCAAGATAGTTGTTGATGGTTCGATTAATTTGTGTGTAATCTCAGTAAACGGTGCCGACAGAATCGGCGGTTGGATTGGTTGCGGCTTGGGATCAAGCGGTGGATTCGGCAACAGAAGTGAAAGTGATTATAGTAGCAGTCCTGCTACATTTGATGTTGATAATGTAAGACTCGTTTACAGCCAGGGTAGTTGTGTCGGCGGTTTCTGCGGTTTTTCCCGTACTTGGGATAACAGTAGAATACCTGCTACTTATGCAGATGTTGTTGTTACTCTTAATGATGCCAATATAATTGGAAGAGCCAGCGTTGGCGGTGCATTAGGATATACATACAGATCCTACTTCAAGAGGGGTCAGATTACGGTTACTCTTCATGGGCGTACTAACATAGGTGATATAACAGGTAATGCAATGCCGGGAGACAGTCATGTTTATCCATCTATTTGCTATGAGGCCGGTGGCGCTATTGGAAGATTTGACACATCCAAGAGCAACTTCAATGTTCCGATAAGGGTGTACTTCGATGGCTCGCTCTGCCGCGTATGGGCCGGCGGCGGCTCCTCATCTCAGAATGCGTACGGAGTCGGAGGTGTATTTGGAAGTATTAGGAATGCTACACATTCTTTCAATGCAGATGCTCAGATGATAGTTAAACCAGTTGAACCAGTATCTTCCTCTTCTGCTGATCAGATGCTTGTTTATTCAAGATACTCTAATGCAGGCGGAGTAATTGGTTATATCGATAATGCAGCACTGGATAGGTATTCTTCCGCTCACCCTTCATATGCTCTTAATGTATTAGTACAGTGTGATAATGATAGTGGTGCTGCAGGTGGATTTGTTGGAAGAATGACCAATATGAATGGTCGAACAATTACACGCTGTTTCTTCACCGGCTCCGCCGGATCTGTAGTTGGAGGTGGTTCTTCCACAATTGCGGGTGGATTTGTTGGGGACATGGGTAGTGGTAGTATTACCAATTGTTATACCACTGCAACAGTTAGAAATCCCAGTGGTTCGAATACAGGTGGATTTGCCGGGCGCATTTCTGCGGGTTCGGTATCCAATTGTTACGTTGGAGGTCATACATATTCCGGCGCGTATTTGGATAGTGAGGGAAATATCAGTGGCTATCAAAACGTAGGTGGTTTTGTTGGCGCAGTAAGCGGATCAGCGACTATTTCCGATTCTTATACAACTGCTTCTGTTAGAGGTACAGGTAATAATATCGGTGGATTTGTCGGACAGTCATCGGGCAGTTGTACAATAAAGAATAATTACTGTACCGGTCTTGTAATAGGAAATGGTTCGTATGTAGGTGCATTTGCCGGCTACGCTTACGACGTGGGGAAATTCACCGGAACAAACAGAGCGCTTTACCCGGTTAATACAAATAGAAGTCTTATAGGCTCTAGTAATGATTCGGGAGTAATAGTTTGGGCTAATAGTTACAGCGATATTAACACAGCAGGGACACGATATACGGCTGTTCCGTTTGATGCGAGCCTGGCGGGGGCATCTTTCCCGTATAGAGCTGTTCTTGATAACACTCACCATGGTGACTGGCCAGTAATAACGAATACAGGAACAAGGAATCTGTCATCAGCAACGATTGAGTTTATCGATGTTGACTATGATGAGGAGGGCAGACCTGTCTTTGTATATGATCCGGCTGGTTTGGATTTGTCGAATCATGTCAGAGTCACCTATCCCGGTGTCACAGATCCTCTTACATTTGGAGAGGATTACATACTGATCTACAATCAGACAGCTGATGTAGGAGAGTTATCGGTTGTTGTTGCTGCCAATCCCAGTAAAGCCGATAACGATTACTATGGTGCCAAGACAGCGAACTACATAGTAACTGAGGCAAGTTTAGCGACTGATGCTGTTGTTGTCAGTATTGAACCGGGATATGATGAAGAAGGAAATCCTCTGTATTTTGGTTACGATGCTGCCGGTAACCTTGTTCCAATGAGTGAGGATGAGGGTGGATATCCTGCGTATGTTTATACCGGCGCTGCCATTGATCCTACAGTTACGGTTACATATAGGGTAGGCGATGTCGAATATACACTAACGCCTAATAGCGATTTCTATCTGTCTTATGACCGTAGTAATATCGACATATCTTCGGATGGCTATATAACCGTAACTATAACCGGTTATGGCAATTATAAGGATAATGCGTTGACTACACTTAGATTTGTAATCATCGGTATTGATATTGCTGATGCTGATGTTACCTTAACCGGAGCTACAGCCGAGGATTTGGTATACGACGGTAATCCAAAGACTCCGGGTGTTATCTTGAGAATCGGCGGTCAGACACGACGTGAAGGTGTGGATTACAAAGTAGAATATCGAGATAATGTTAACCAAGGAACCGCTTCTGTAGTGATTACCGGTATTGGTATCCTAAGAGGCACATATATAGCGCCATATGAGATAACTACGGCTGACAATAGTTGGGATGTTGCACCTTCAATTGAAGGATGGACGTGGGATGGCACGAATGTTGAGATTACTGAGAGATGTACTGCCGGAATACCTCATTTCGGTTTGCCTTCAGATGTTCATTATGAAGTTTATTCTGATGCTGCTTGTGAGCTCAGAGTTCCGTATGACACTATCACCGGCGCCGGAGATTACTACCTGAAGGTTTATGTTGAAGATGGAATAGTCACTACAGAAGATGGAATAGTCACTACAGAAGATGAGGTTGAGCACCTTAATTATCACCGTTTAGAGGTCATTCTTCCGTTTACAGTTGAGCCATTTAACATCTCTGTAAATGAAGGTGTTGAGGTGTTTATAACACCGGATTCGTATTGTGTAGATGGCGGACGTCCTGTTGTACCTCAGAGTATAGTTGTAATAGCACCGGTTGGGGAACCTGTACCGATTATCTATGATGAAGATGGTACACCGGGTTATGAAGAGGATGGTGATTTTGTAGCTCTTCCTGTTGGTGTTACCTTGTATTACAAACTAGCGGAAGAATTAGTTCCGGTTATTTATGATGAAGATGGAACGCCCGGTTATGATGAGGATGGCACTTTTGTACCTATCCCTTCTGGCGCAACTTTATATGGATACAAACCTCTGGTTGAGGATACAGATTATTCCGTTAATTGTATCAACAATACTAATGTAGGAAATGCAGTGGCAGTGATTACCGGAATCAATAATTTTGCCGGTGTTCGCAGAGTGAATTATACAATCAGGAATCCTATCGTTACGTTCCACTGGCAAAACGGAGATCCGGAAACTACAGAGGAATCATCCGTACTATACAACAAACCGGTAACCGCACCCGAGGTGATCACACGTGACGGATATAGATTCATTGGCTGGTACACTGATTCTGATTGCACAGATGGAAATGAGTATAGATTTGATACTCATGTAGTGACAGACATCGAGCTTTATGCGAAGTGGATCAGACAGTATACAGTTACATTCGTAACTGCGACGATTGAAGGTGCTACAGATGTTCCGAGTGTTAATCCGATAACTGCTGATGAAGGAACCCTTATCGAAAATCCTGGTGAAGTTGAATATGTCGGATATCATATTGTAGGCTGGTACACTGCTCCTGATTTCTCTGAAGCTTCTCGTGTGGTTTATCCGTTCGAGTTGGATCATGATTATAGGCTCTATGCTAAGTGGGAGTTGAATACATATACTGTTACCTTTGACTGGCAACATGCAGGTGCTATAACTACGGACACGGTTAATCATGGAGATGCTGTTTCTAAGCCTGATGATGAGGATGCACCCGAATATGAAGGTCATGGAGTTTATGGTTGGTATATCGATCCGCAGTGCACTACAGAGTATAACTTTGATACACCTGTAACATCGGGTATAACTATTTATGCTCGTTGGAAGTCATTGTGGACGGTAACCTTCAATACTCAAGGTGGATCACTCCCTGATCCCGTGACAGTATTTGATGGAGAAACAATTGCGGAACCTGATGATCCGGAGAGAACAGGTTATACCTTCATCGGCTGGTATGTTGATCCAGAATGTACGAATCCGTTTGATTTCGGTTCGACGATAGGAAAGAATTATGAGCTTTATGCAAAGTGGGAAATTAACAAATATTCTGTTACGTTCATATCTAATGGAGGTTCACCAGTTGCGCCGCAGACTGTTGAATACAACAGTACTGTAAGTGAACCACAGGAGCCTACACTTGAGGGGTATACCTTTGTTGGCTGGTATACCGATGAAGGTCTTACGGAAGAGTATAATTTTGCAACGCCGGTTGTTGATGATGTTACACTCTATGCTAAATGGGTTCACAGAATTACATTTGTTTTGGGGGGTGGAGAACCGAATATCGATATCGACGTTCCTCATGGAGGAACTGCCGCAGCTCCCCAGCAGGATCCGTCGAGAGAAGGTTACCGGTTTACAGGTTGGTATGAAGACCCTAGTTGTACAAAACCTTTCAGTTTTGACGTGACGATTGAGACCAACTACACCCTATACGCAGGTTGGGAAGAGGAGTAACCGCTTAGTTCATATTCGTGTATGACAGCCCGCTCTGCGGGGGTGTCTTTGAGTAACATTATGGTCATGTTATTAACAATAATTTTATTTGACACTTTTTTTGCGCGTGTTTATATTTAATTTAATAAAAGTAATATGACATAGTTGGGGAACTGATGTCACATTGCTTATGGGGGAGAATGCTGTGTCAGACAACAGGTCCAACGGGGTGTCCGTTGAGGGCACACAGTTTTATAGGAGAAGTAGAATTGCTGACGTTCTGCGCATTGTTGTCGTCACGCTGGTTGTCTTTGTAGCGATTATGATTCTCGCGGCATGGGCCATTGTTGATGCCGGTGCCAGACAGACCTATAAAGAGGCCAGAGATGTCAGAAGAGCTCTGCGCATAGTGGGAACTGAATACTACGGAAAACTCGAATCCATTTACGATCCGCACCGTGTTGACGGTCTTACGGAAGGTGCTGCTGAGAGGATTGCCGATATATCAACCAGAGATGGTATGGTTATCCTGTACTCATGGGATGAGGAGGAGAATGCGCCTTTGCAGTTCGAGTACAGAAGCGGACTTTACAGAGTGGTATATACTGATACCGGTGTATCCGAAGGATATTCAGCCGGAGTAGAGGGTATATTTAATGTTTATTATTCGTTCGAGATACTGCATTTCGAGGCGGATTAAAGAGGGAAGAAGGAAGGACAGGACGGATGCCGGAATATAAATATCGGGCACAGGACAGTAAGGGCAAGATAGTTAAGGGCAGAGCCGAAGCATCGGACGAGACAGATCTTCAGAGACGTTTCCATGATTCGGGGATGCTTCTTCTTGAAGCTAAGCCTGTTACGAAGCAGGTAGCACTTAAGCCTTTGAAGAAGATGAAGCTCGCGGATTTCTGCCGTCAGCTCGGAACTCTTACGAAGGCCGGAGTCACACTTGTCAGAGCTCTTGAGATCGTGGCAAATGATGAGTCCATTACTCCCTATGAGAGACAGCTTTATATCAGACTTCGTGACCGCGTGGTACAGGGTGTAGCGCTCTCTACTGTCATGGAGGAACTTGAGCCCGCTTTCCCGCCACTTCTTATCTTTATGATCCGTGCAGCAGAGACATCAGGTACTATGGACAGAACCTGCCTGAGGCTCGCTGACCAGTATACAAAAGAAGCCGAGATGGAGCAGAAAGCTAAGAGTTCACTCACATATCCTAAGATATTGAGTGTTCTTATCGTCGTTGTTGTGGCAATCCTTTTTGGTTATGTTCTTCCTCAGTTTGAGGAGATGTTTGCCGAGATTCCGGAGCTACCTCTTGCAACCAGGATACTTATGGGTATATCCGAATTTGTTAAGAACCGATGGTATGTTCTTCTAGTAATAGTAGTGCTCTTTATCATATTCGGTAAGATGGTAATGAAGATTCCGATCGTTGCATATTACTGGGATATGATTAAGTGCAAGGGTAAATGGGGAGCGCTTCTTAAAGTTATTTATTCCGCGAGATTCGCGCGTACTATGAGTTCACTCTATTCTTCAGGTATTCCGATCTATAACTGTATTACAATATCTAAGGGTACGATTGGTAACAGATATATCGAGAAGCAGTTCGAAGAAGTTGAGCGGCGTGTGCTCGGAGGCGGCTCTGTATCATCATCCATTCAGGATGTTGACGGATTCGTCAATAAACTCTCATCCACCATTAAGGTTGGTGAGGAGACCGGTATGCTTGGTCCGATGCTTGAGTCTACCGCTAATGATCTTGATTTCTATTCCGATCAGGCGCTGATGCGTCTGACATCGCTAATTGAACCTGTAATGATCGTAGTTATGGCCGTAATGGTAGGTTTCATCATGATAGCCATCATTCAGCCTATCTATCAGTCCTATTCGACTATCGGTGCGGGTTCGTAAAGAAAGGAAGAGAAGTAAATGGCTGAAGTAGTATTTCTGTCGAATACAAACATACAGATTGCATCCGGATCCTCAACTTCCGGCGGAGTAAAAGTAAGCAAGCTTTTCTCGGCTCCGCTTCCCGAGGGCGCAGTTCTTAACGGCGTCGTTATGGATAAGGAGAGGCTTACACAGACTATTAAGACAGCATGGCAGACTAATAAACTCCCCAAATCTGAAGTTACGCTTATCATCAACAGTCCGCAGCTTCGTGCGAACAGGATCGATGCTCCAATTTTGCCTGACAAGAAAACAACGGAATTCATCGGAAGAGAGACCCGTGATACAGAATACGGCAGATTTACCAATCCTGTAACAGGCTGGTATCTTATATCGAAGAATACTAAGGCTAAGCAGCAGAAGGTAATATACGAGACTGCAGAGTCCGATTTTGTAAAAGGCTATGTAGATATTTTTGAGAGTGCCGGACTTAAGCTCAAGTCGATCCACAATGGTGTTCAGATCGCGACAGAGTTCTTTACAAAACAGTCGGCGGGGAAGACCGTAATATACATGATCCTTGACGGTAATTCCCTGGTTACTATCTTCTTTGCGGAAGGTAAATATTATTATGACTCAACATCAAGAGTATTCTCGCAACCGGGAACACCTGAGTTTGCACGTGAGATTTATTCTTCGATATCTTCCATAAGACAGTTCATGTCAGCTCAGAGGATAGAGGCAACAGTTAAGGATGTAGTATTTGCAGGTTTGACTCAGCCGCAGGTAGCATCATTGTCTAATGATATCCTGAATATTGACAGCCAGATTGATGTATCGCTCGCGGCTGCTCCGCAGGGAACATCGATCTCCGAGGGAACGGCAGCGTTCCCGTTCTATGTTTACCCTATCGCAGGACTTCGTAAGATAGATGAGAAATTGTCGATACTGAAGGCTTCCAAGCAAAGTGATGCAAAAGCGAGTGACAAGAGCGGCCTTATGAAGCTGATACTGCCTTTTGGCGGAATAATGGCATTAGCGGTCATTGTGTTTATCGGAGCTTCCTTAATTAAGGCTTCAAAGAAGGCAGAACTTAAAGAACTGAATGATTATATTCATGATCCGGGAGTTTTGGCTCAGGTTGCTGAATATGATGCGATGTATGACAGTATGGCTGAGATAGGAACCATCCAAGGAGGAGCAGACCTCCTTCTTGCGGATATCAATTCATATCCTATCCCTGATTCTTCAATTAACTCCAGGATTCTAGCTGCGGCGCGAGATCACAATGTAAACATTGATTTCAAGAGTTACAGCGCATACGACGGCGTATTCAGCATAATGGCATCGTCACCAATAGTTGATGATATCAATATGTTCATTGCGGATCTTATGATGATGGATATCTTCGAGAATGTTGATTATACGGGTTATACACTTATTGATCATACGGGTAATACGCCTATTGAAGATATGGAAGAAGAGAATTATTGGCAGATCAATGTGGTATGTACACTCGCAGGACGGGATGTTCCTACTGAAGATGCCGGATCTTCAGCTGAGGAGGTGAATTGATATGGCCAAGATTGAAACTAATCTTAATAAGAAAGATAAGATAACGATTGCGGTTGTACTGTTCGTAGGCGTAATGTTCTGCTTCTGCTGGTATCTGATAAAGCCTGCTATCGCAGACATCAGGTCGTTGACAGATGAGATTGAACAGGCTGAAGTAACCCGTACTTTGTACAGGAATAAGATTATGAGCCTCTCAGCTGCTGAGCCGGTATTTAACAGAGCCGTCGAGGATCTCCATGCATCTACGGATGGCTTCTACGAGGTTATGCAGAGCTCAACAATTGACCGCATGATGACGAATTATGTATTGGGATTCGGATTATTCCCGGAGGATCTATATATAACCATGCCGTCAGGTCCCGTAGACGAGATTCCGTACGTTTATTCAGAAGAGATGCGCAATCAGACTCATGCAGCTGTGGCTGCCATGACTCCCACTCCGACACCCGATCCTTTGACGGAAGCGACTCCTGCGGCTGATTCGAATGATGCAGGAACAGCGGCTGCTCAGTCGACTGTGGTAGACAGTTTGTTGGTTCCTTATAACCAGGCGAAGGCAGAAGCAGTTTATACATCATCTTCAGGTGTCGTTGCTGCTGACGTCTCTATTACATTGACTGGCGACGAGGCGGTGTGTCAGGCACTTATTGACGACATAGTAACTAATCCCTCGGTAAGAGTTAGAGGTTTTACCTGGATGGAGGTTGATACGGAGTATGTTTACAACGAAGAAGCCGGTATATATGAATATGTTATTCCGGATTATTCAAGGCTCCGTATAGATCTTCGACTTTATATGGCGAATGTAACGGATTACGATGCATTGGTAAATGAAGCAGTAGAAGCTGCTGGAGCGGAGGGTTGATATATGGCTGATAATTCCAAGATCCGAATAGGAGACCTGATGGTCTCCGCGGGATATATCACCGAAGACCAACTTAAAGAAGCTCTCGGCATACAGAAGGAATCAGGCGGCAAGAGAATCGGTCAGGTTCTCCTCGATTTAGGTTATGTTACTGAAGTTCAGATGCTCTCGGCTCTTGCCGACAGACTGGATATCCAGCTTATAGATATTACTGCGGTTCCTATAGATACCGAGACGGTTAAGCTTATCCCCAAGCAGCTCGCTGAGCAGTATGTAATGCTCCCAATAGGTCAGGAGAACGGTGAAGTAGTACTTGCCGTTAATGACCCTCTTAACCTCTATGCTATCGAGGACATCAGACAGACCATCGGAATGCCTGTAAGAACTGTCCTTGCTCAGGAGAGTGCGCTCAAGGAAGTAATCAATTACCAGTATGCCGGAATCAAGGCCCGTATGGCTGCCGAGAATGCTAACGCTAATACGGCAGGTCTCAATGTAGACGAACTCGTAATCGATACATCGGCAGGTGCCGATGATGCGCCTATCATCAACCTTGTTAACTCGCTTCTTGATAAAGCGTTCCAGGATAACGCATCCGATATTCATATCGAGCCGTTCGAGACTAATGTTGCCGTCAGAATGCGTATCGACGGTACGCTTATCGATTACCTGACACTTCAGAAAAACGTTCAGGATTCTCTTGTTGCAAGAATCAAGATCATGGGTGACATGGATATCGCCGAGAGACGTATTCCTCAGGACGGTCACTTCCGTGTAAGGATTCAAGGTCAGATCGTAAACATCAGAGTTAACGTAATCCCGACAGTATTCGGTGAGAAGGTCGTTATGCGACTTATCATGTCTGCCGTCAACATCGATAACAACCAGACGTTCGGTATGACAGAGGAGTGTTATGACAAGTTCACGAAGATGCTTAAGTCACCTAACGGACTTATTTACATCACGGGTCCTACGGGTTCCGGTAAGTCAACGACGCTTTATAACGCACTCAACTCTCTTGCTCAGAAACCCATCAACATAAGTACGATCGAGGACCCTGTTGAGAAGAATCTGCCGAGACTCAATCAGGTTCAGGTTCATCCGACGGCGGGACTTACATTCGAAGTTGGTCTTCGTGCCCTCATGCGTCAGGATCCTGACGTAATCATGGTAGGTGAGACACGTGATGCCGAGACAGCAGCCATCTCCATCAGAGCTGCCGTTACAGGTCACCTGGTTCTTTCCACACTTCATACGAACGACGCCGCATCTACTATCGTAAGACTTGTAGATATCGGAGCTGAGCCGTACATGCTCTCGTCTGCTCTTGTAGGTGTAGTAGCCCAGAGACTCATGCGTAAAGTATGTCCTTACTGCGCTAAGCCTGAGCCTTTGTCGGAAAGACAGATAGAGTTCTTAGGCCACGATATCCCTAATGCCAAGAAGGGTACAGGCTGTGGTCAGTGCCACAATTCGGGTTATCTCGGACGTACGGCTATCCATGAAGTTCTTGTGGTCGATAAGACCATGCGTAAGATGATCGCGGAAGGTGCAGAGGCTGAGGAGATGAAGCAGTATGCCATCAAGACACAGGGCATGAAGACTCTGAGAATGGCAGCAGAGATCCTCGTAGAGCAGGGCATCACCTCTATGGAAGAACTTGAGCGTGTAGCATATAATGACGATTAATTCATCGTCCAAACTTATTAAAGATCTTAAGAGCATACCGTCGCCGGTGTTTTACATCTTCGCGGCGGTTGCTTTATTCTCAGCGTTTTTTGTGATGGGGTTTAACATAAACGGTGTCTTTGCTGCATTGTTCCTTCTGCTTCTTACCGCATGTGCATGCGCTGACATTAATGCTGGTATCGTGCCAGACATGATCGTGATCGCGATTGCAGTCCTTGGCATAGTCAGCTTCCCGGTAGTGGAAGGCTTCACGATGGCGGGCCTCATATCAAGGCTTATTGGCGTTGTTTGCATTGCACTCCCGATGCTTCTGATCTCAATTCTTGTGCGGGGTGCATTCGGAGGCGGAGATATCAAACTCATGGCCGCGGCAGGACTTTATATCGGATGGCGTCTGACGGTGGCGGGAGCGTTCATTGGTATGTTTATTGCCGGGATTTACGGCATCGGATTACTTATCTTTCATAAGGCCAAAGCCAGGTCCAAACTTAAACTCGCGCCGTTCCTCGCATACGGTCTTGCGACTGCTTCGCTGTTCGGTGAACAGTTGCTGCTGTTAGCTTCATTAGGCATGTATTAACACACTTGCAAGGGGTACATGCCTGATACAAATGCAATTTGATAATGGGACGAGTTAAATCGGACAAACCGATTGTAACGCCTGTAATATAAGCGTTATAGGGGTTGTTAATAGTATTGCAACAGGTTTACGGTTTGGAAATAAAATCCCGAGTCGATGAACAACTTGTTAAGAGGTCGTTAATTGTGCCCCAAAGCTATTGAAATCAAGGTTTTCAGTTGATATAGTTCAGTCATAACAACAAATCAAACACACTTGATTCGGTTGACAAATAGTCTTACTCATAACGAAGGAGGAAATCAAAATGAAGAAAGTTAGTAAGTCATCAAAGAAGGGTTTTACATTAGTTGAGCTTATCGTAGTTCTCGTTATCCTCGCCATTCTCGCAGCTATGCTCGTACCGGCACTCACAGGTTACATCAAGAGAGCTCGTCAGGAGAAGGATTATCAGGCAGCAGCTACAGTTCTCACAGCAGCACAGTCGTTGGTAGCTGAGTATTATGGTAAAACACCAACAGCTAGTTTGTCATTAGGTGCAGCTAAGAGTTATGCAGCGAATGTAACTGAGATTAATAGATTGACAGGTCTTGAGTTGTCAACTGGTGCTGTTACAATTAATACCATTAATAGTAACTATGGAATCACAGGTATTACAGTTAAAATTAACGGCAACACGTATACTTGGGCAAACAATACTTGGAATTCTGCTGTCGCGAACAGATAATTCTCGAGTAAAGGTCTGATAAATTGATTGATGAGAGACCGGGGTTTAACCCCGGTCTTTTATTAAATAATGCTATTCAGTGGTATATATTGTGCGGTAAACTAATGAAGGCTCTATTATGGATGGTCTATATTTTATATGGCATGATTATAAATCGAGAAAGGTAACTCAGTGTAGTGTTTGTGAAAGATAGTTTAATGAATGCTAAAGTATTTAAAGAATCTACAAAGATTAATACTATTACTATAATAAAGACGCTCTTCGTTATTGCAATTTATATATTATTGGATGGATATGGAATAATCTCTAATGGTTTTAGGTTTGTTGGTTTTGCAACAGGGAATCTGAGTCCGAATGATGCAGGGCTCGTTGGAAATCTGACTGAACAGTTTTTGTCTGGAGAGAATATCAATGCCGCCGCAAGCAATATGGTGGAATTACAAAGGTTCCGATTGCTTTATCTGGTAATCGCCTTGTTCCCAATAGTCTTTGTCGGATTAAAGTACCATATTTCATTCATAGTAAAAAACAAATCTGAGCTTCGTGATTGGATTCCGTGTTTGAGGCTCATTTTTGGTGCTTTGGCCTTTTACTATATATTGACAATTAAGACTTTGTTCACCCATGAGTGCTTTACCGATTATTATTCATTTGGTTCATGGCCCTACTTTTTAAGGATTGTTGGGGCATTTGCGGCACTTACTGCATTTGTGTTGGATTGGCGTTCTTTCTGGGAATCATTAAAGAGATTTCCAAATTCTTATCCACGGGTTTGCAAAGCTTCATTTGTTTTATGCGTGTCCATTTGTTCTTGTATGCTCCTTGAATATCAGGCAGGAAGCAAAATGGATATGATCTCGTATATGGTATTTTACAATGTGCTTTACTGGATAATTCTACAAGTAATTGTAGATGTTATTACCAATAATGTAAAAGTAGGAGCTTTTGTTAGTTTAGGATTGGCCTACCTTATAGGTCTAATCAATGATGTAGTATTTCAGTTTAGAGGGAATTATGTAATGTTTGGCGACCTTACGGTAGTTAGAACAGCCCTCGAAGTAGCCGGGAATTATACGTATCATCCTAGCGGTTGGTTTTGGTTAGCTATGGTTATACTGATAATTGCAGCAGTATTGACAATACTAATCAAATTTCCCAAGCATAAAGGCGTAAGTGTGAGAGGAGTAATAACCCGTGTGGCTGTAATAATTGCACTTGTTGCAGGCGTAATTATTACTTTCAGAAACGGTACGTTGTACAACAATGTAAACGGAGTGGGTTGGAATTATAACGAGAACGTGAAGTATACGGGATATATTGCTTATTTCCTTAGCAATATGAATGCTATTAAGTCTGTAACACTTGATAATTATGAATCTGCATTAGCAGAAGAGGCGTTTGACAGTTTGGATGATCAACCGGTAGATGCTGCTTATGAATATCCGAACATTATCATTATTCAAAATGAAGCATTTGCAGATTTGTCTGTTGTATATGATATTGATACAAACATTGATTATATGCCGTTTATCCACAGTTTGTCTGAGAATACTCGTAAGGGTTATCTTAATATGTCAGTAACCGGTGGACCAACGGCAAATACTGAGTATGAGATATTAATGCGATCGACCCTTTGTTATCTTCCTTATGGATCAGTACCATATACCCAATACGTAGATGCTGATTATCCGTCGATTGTTCAAGTTCTTAGGAACCAGCAGGTTCCGTACTATACTGTGGCCTATCATCCGTATTATGCTTCAGGCTACAGACGCACGGAGGTTTATAACCATTTTGGTTTTGATGAGATAGTTTTTGAGGATGATTTCAGAGAAGATTTTCCTGAATCAGAGATTATCCGTGACTATTTAAGTGATTCCGCTGATTACAGGCGCGTAGAGGAGATGTATGAAGAATTCAGAAGCAGATCTGATGCTCCGTGGTTTTGCTTTAATGTAACGATACAAAACCACGGAGGATATACACAGAATTATTCTCCGGCACCTGATGATTATGTTTATGTAACTAATTTTGATGCTACAGAATCATTTAATGGTTATCTGTCTTTGATCAAAGAGAGTGATGATGCATTTAGAGAATTGATTGAATACTTCGAACAATGTGATGAGCCTACTATAATTGCAATGTATGGAGATCATCAGCCTATGTTTGATGATGAAACATTAGGAGTTCTTAATAATCATTTTGTTGATGGCGTTGAGAACAGGACCAATTATTTCTATGTTCCATATGTTATATGGGCTAACTTTGATATCGAAGAAGAGGATCTTCTCAGCAGTCCGGGTCACGAAGGGGTGTTTAATACACTTTCGACTAATTACTACGCGAGCACGGTATTTGACTTGGCCGGAATAGAACTTGCGGATTATGACAGATATCTTATCGACCTTCATGAGAGAATACCCGCAATCACCGCTTTGGGGGTATGGGATAGCGAGGGTAATTATTATTCATCACCTGCAGCATCTCCTTTTGCGGATGAATTGTCGGCTCTTCAGATGGTGCAGTTCAATCTGTTATTTGATGATGATAATCGGCTTACTTCCCGGTTCGTCCCTGATTGATATATAGTTTTTGTCTTACTCCGGCTCGCCGGAGATTTAATTTACTATCTTGTGACTGAATGTTCACAGAACGTAACCCTGTAATCATTGAATCGCAAGACTTACGGGTTTACAATAAAGCCAGAGGGCGTCTTTGGAGGGGGCTAGACACTTTCTGGATTTGTCATATCAAAGAACCCATGCAGGACATAGTTCAAGCAGTGATATTCATGGTGATGATCAAATGAAGTGCAAGAGTAAGGGATCAATAAGAAGTTCAATAAAAACAATCCTTCGCGGAAATGAAGGTACCAGTATTGTTTTGGTCTCTATCATGGCGATCATTATTATTACGTGTGTGGTCATACTTCGTATGGTTACAAGTTCACTTTGGGCATCGGCTGATAAGCAATATAACCAGGATCAGGCTTACATGCTCGCTACAACTTGCGGCAAAGCTCTTGAAGATCATATACTTGCCGGAAAGATTAATCTCGATGGATTTAGTTTTGACGATACAGCCGCTCTTGCATCTTCTCTTCCGAATGCGTCGATTAGAGCTTCCGCGTCCTTGAGGCAGGCTGATGGTAATTATGTTCTCACAGTTACAGGCACAGTCGGCGAAGCAACATATGTTTACACTGCGCTTTATTCGGGATCCGGCACGTCGTATACGAGGGTCAGTTGATATGAAGAGTATTAATAAACGGCCGTTGATTGTTGGGAATAATAGTGGTGAGACCATTGCGGAAGTTGTGGTTGCTTTTGCGCTTCTATCGATAATGCTTGTTATACTGTTTCAGGGAATGCAAAATGCTACGAAGAATCTAGCCAATGCAAATGATCATCGCAAATCTTCTGATATTGCAATGATACAGCTTCAAAGTGAATCGCTAACTACCGGAGCAGCTAAGAAAGTAGTGGAAGGAACTGATATTTACAGACATGTTGTTAGGATTCAGAACTACGTATATGTAGTTTATACTTCATCACCGGAAACTTAATCAGGTATGGAAAGATAAGTATGAAGAGACTAAGGCGTGACAAAAGAAGCAAGAGAGCTATAACGCTTGTTGAATTGATCGTCGCGATAGCATTGACGGCTGTCTTTGCGGCAACTTGCGTTATGATCATCCTGCCGGTAACCAAGATATATACTCATGTTAAGGATCACAGCCGTGCCCAGTTCGTGGCAGATGCTGTAGTTGACGCTATTAGATCTGAATGCTCGAAGGCAAATATAAGCAGCGGGGGAGACGTGTGGATTGCATCTTCGACAAATTCTGACGGGCGCGTAAGCTTTGATAGTCTTAGTTCTTCGGGAGAGGGAGATGTGCTTGTTTTCAGAAGATCGAACGATTACTGCGAGACAATTGCTTCGGATTATGAGATAACAGGCACTGGTGAAGGAACTATGTATGCAGGAGTTGTAAGTGCTGAGAGAGCTGATGCGAATGCAACTCCTATTTTATCAGGCGAGGGTGCGAGGAGCCGAGCTATCTATTGGCTTTTCGATGAAGGTGTTGACAGAGCCTCCAATGATGAAGGATATTTGCATTTTGGTTATTTTACTAACGGCGCTGCTCAAAGCGGTGATCTAACGTATGTTGTCCCACAGGGTTACTATGATTATACTAATGCCTTGTCAGTATCAGCTTATAACGCAATAAATGACGGTTATACTATAGGTCTGAATTTCCACGACCTTGATGACAGCGCGGTTCCGTCTTATGTCATATGCGATGTTTCCATATATCCTAAGGTTGGAGATACAGGAACAGCAATTTACACTAGAACCGTCGCTTTGTGCTTCTGATTCCCTGTAATATAATAATCTGTAGTTGATTATTATCACGGGAGGTATCCTATGAAGATTACTTACCTTGGTCACTCGTGCTTTAAGTTCGAGAAGGACGGTTTCGCTTTGATCGTTGATCCTTATAAGGCCGGAAGCGTTCCGGGATATGCTCCGCTTAAGGAGACTGCCAATCAGGTTCTGTCGACTCACAGGCACGGCGATCACTTCGGACTCGATGAGGTCAAGCTCGCGGTTACCCGCGTCGACATTCCGTTCGACATAAGTTTCATAGAGTCTTTCCATGATGAAGAAGATGGTGCCGCAAGAGGCTGTAACAATGTTATAATCGTCAAGGCTGACGGGCTGACTGTTGTCCACATGGGCGACATCGGCTGTGAACTCAGCGATGAGGACATCGATATCATAAAGGACTGCGATGTGCTTCTGATCCCGGTCGGCGGTGTTTATACCGTTGATGCGAAGGGGGCAAAGGCATATGTCGACAGGATAGGACCCGCGATAACTGTCCCGATGCACTACAGAGGCGAAGGCTTCGGTTACGATGAGTTAGGCACTGTGGTTGAGTTCACGAAGCTTTTCGAGCAGGTGGAGAGCATAGGCTCCGAACTTGTTCTCGAGGGCAAGCCTGAAGGTCACAAGGTAATAGTAATGCGAGGTAAGAAGGCGAATGTTTAAGGTCGGTTTTGACAGCGAGAAGTACGCTGAGCTTCAAAGTAAACATATCAGAGAGAGAATAGAGAAGTTCGGCGGTAAGCTTTATCTCGAGTTCGGCGGCAAGCTTTTTGACGATCATCACGCATCGCGCGTGCTCCCGGGATTCGAGCCTGACAGCAAGATCAAGATGCTCCTGAAGCTGCAGGAGGACGTCGAGATCATCATCGCCATCAATGCCGATGCCATCGAGAAGAGCAAGAGAAGAGGCGACCTAGGCATCACATACGACCAGGATGTACTCCGTCTTATCGATGCCTTTACTGAGTTCGGGCTGTGCGTTGGTTCCGTGTGCATCACGCAGTATACGGGGCAGACACTTGCCGAGAAGTTCGAGAAGCGTCTCCGCCAGCTCGGCGTAAAGGTTTATAAGCATTATCCCATCGAAGGTTATCCTTCTAATATTCCTCTTATAGTAAGTGACGACGGCTACGGCAAGAACGATTATATCGAGACAAGCCATAAGCTCGTTGTAGTTACGGCTCCGGGTCCCGGATCCGGCAAGATGGCGACCTGCCTGTCACAGCTTTATCACGAGAATAAGCGCGGCATCAAGGCGGGTTACGCGAAGTTCGAGACATTCCCTATATGGAGTCTGCCGCTGGCGCATCCCGTTAATATTGCTTACGAGGCTGCAACGGCTGACCTTTCTGATGTTAATATGATCGACCCGTTCCACCTCGAGGCTTACGGCGAGACTACGGTCAACTATAACCGCGACGTCGAGATCTTCCCGGTTGTTAATGCGATCTTCGATAAGATCTACGGCGAGTCTCCTTACAAGAGTCCTACGGATATGGGCGTTAACATGGCGGGATTCGCGATCATCGATGACGACGCATGCCGCGAGGCAAGTAAGCAGGAGATCATCCGCCGTTACTATCAGGCCAGATGTGCTGTTAAGCAGGGCTTGTCCGACGGCTCTGACGTCAATAAGATCGAGCTTCTGATCAATAAGACGGGAATAGACGTGGCTGACAGAAGATGCGTCGGTGCGGCTTTGGTAAGAGCGGATCAGACAGACGGTCCTGCAGTTGCGATCGAACTAGCTGACGGAAGAATGGTAACAGGTAAGACGACAGACCTCATGGGTCCTTCATCTGCGGCTCTTCTTAACGCATTGAAATTACTCGCGGGCATCGACCACAACATGCCTTTGATCTCACCTAATGTAATCGAGCCTATTCAGGATCTGAAGATCAATCACATGGGCAATCACAATCCGAGACTTCACATGGATGAGACTTTGATCGCTCTGTCCATGTCGGCTACGACCAACCCGGTCGCAGAGCTCGCGATGCAGCAGCTGAATAATCTTAAGAATGCGGATGCACATTCGACCACGATGCTCTCGAGCGTAGATGAGAATGTGTTCAGAAAGCTCGGAGTCAATATCACCTGTGAACCGGTCTACGCGACTAAGAAGCTGTATCATAAGTAATCCTGAGACTAATAATTAGAACTATACGGATGCCCGGCCTGAGAGCCGGGTATTTATTTGTCAAAAAAGTTCTTGACATTCTTTGACTTTAAGACGATAATGGCAATATCAAAGAAAGTCAAAGTCAAAGGAGGATATTATGGCAAGGCTTGTAGATGTTATTGAAGCCATGATCAAACAGATGATCGAAGAGAATAACGGCAGTGCCACGATCAGCAGAAGTACGCTCGCGGAACAGGCAAACTGCGTACCGTCTCAGATAACATATGTCCTCTCGACCAGATTCTCGACCGGCAGCGGCTATATCGTCGAATCGAGGAGAGGTGGCGGCGGGCAGATCACCATCACCCAGATCAAGCCGGTAGGGACGGACGATTACATAAGATCGATAATCCAGTCCACGGGTGACAGCATGACGCAGCAGGAGGCCAAGATATTCTTAGTGAATGCAGTCGAGGCCGGGGCGATCAAACAAAGAGAGGCTACTTCGATAATGGCTGCGGTATCGGACAGGTCGATTGCCAAGGTAGATACGGACATAAGAGCGCAGGTGAGGGCTGACATATTCAGAAATGCACTTGCGGGACTACTGATATAACAGGGAGGAGAGAGTTATGAAATGTTCAAGATGCGGAGCGCAGATAGGCAATTCGTTCGTTAAGGTGAACGGTATGCTTCTGTGCGACAACTGTGCCAGAAGCCTTAAGATAGACGAGGTGTTCAGAAGGCAGACTGATATATTCAATCAGGCATTCCCGTCTCTCGACGTGTTCTCGTTAGGAAGCGAACTCGACTTCTCCAACACGAAGATCAGATGCCCGAGATGCGGAACATCATTAAGGGATATTGAGCAGGGCGGACAGCTCGGATGCATAGAGTGCTATAACACATTTAACGAGAGCATTCTTAAGAATATCCTGAAGCTTCAGGGCTCAAGTGAGTATATGGGCAGAAAGCCCGGGGACAGGGTTGATGTCGAACTGGAATCAGAGCCTGTTAAGACTGAGGTTAAGGCTGAGACCAAGACTAAGGCAGAGCCTGAGGCTAAGCCCGACAAGGATATCCTCGAGAGGCTTAAGAATGCGGATCTCGGAACTGTATCCGATGAGATGCTCGAGCAGGGCATGAAGAGAGCTGCAGAGGTTGAGGATTATGCGCTTGCGGTAAGACTTCGTGATGAGCTCAAGTCAAGAGGGGAGGGCAACTGATATGTGGTATGAGAATGAAGGAAATAACAAGGAGACTGTCCTCTCTACCAAGGTGGTAATAAGCCGTAACATTAAGGGCTTCCCGTTCCCTCCCAAGATGAGTGATGCGGACCGCGAGAATGTTCTCGGAATGGTAAGACAGGCATCGGGTTCCATGGGGCTCAACTTTGTAAGGACGGATGAGCTGGACGATACGGCAAAGGCGGATATCTTCGAGCAGTTCTTCGCAGGATACCAGTTCCTGAATAATGATGCGAAGACCGGTTATCTTAGAAGCAAGACAGAAGGTCTCGGTGTGATCATCAATTCAACGGATCACATCAACATCGTATCGATGGTTCCCGGAAGCGACATCGAGACTGCATATAAGAGAGCTGATGAACTGGCGGTAAAGTTCGAGCAGAGCATGGATATAGCTTATACGGATAAGTTCGGCTTCCTGACTTCACAGATACAGCTTGTCGGAACCGGAATGCAGCTTCTTATGACGCTCGCCATACCCGGAATAGAGAAGACCGAGGGTGCCATCCAGGTGCTACAGAGAAGAGCTGAGAAATACGACTGGCAGCTGATTCCGATAAACCATCCGGACGGCACACGCGAGAACGGCATATATGTTCTTAAGAACGTAGCTACGCTGGGAATAACGGAACAGGATCTTCTCTCGAGAGCACAGAAGGTTCAGGCTGACATCATCAAGCTGGAGAATACCTGCAGGAAGAATATCTGTACGAAGAAGAAGCCCATTGTTGAGGACCAGTACTACAGGTCATATGCACTATTAAGATATGCAAGGAGACTCGATATTGCAGAGGCTCTGACCTGTATCAACTGGCTGAGGCTCGGACAGGACTATCTGGATACTTCCGAAGCCGACGTTGACTGGCAGAAGATCAATAAGCTCACGCAGAGAGTGAGACGCAACTATCAGGATTCTGGCGACAGAGTTACGAGGCCGAAGGACAGGGCAGCGGCTCGCGCGGCTCTCATAAGAGAGATCATAAAAGGAGGGAAAGAGTAATGAATCTTAAACTCACGGAAGAGACAACAAGAGTAATAATATATGCCAAGAGATTTGCCGAATCGTCCGGCAACCGCATGGTCTCATCGGAGCATATCCTCGCAGGCATAGCGGCTGTTGACGGTCAGGCATCCGAGGCTCTCGAGAACAACGGCGCGGGACTTCAGGTGCTCGCTTCGGTTCTGAACTTCGACGAGACAGTGGTAGAGGACGAAGTCAATAACTATGAGGTAGAAGAAGGCTTAAGGCTTCTGAGACTCGAGACAAAGAGACTTCTCAACGACTCGATGGAGATTAGCAGGAGAATAGGCGACAACGGCATCATCAAGCCGGAGCATATGCTCTTCGTAATCGCGACCAACAGGTCACTTACAGGCTACCAGGTTCTCGTTAAGGCGGGAGCTGACATTAACGGCATCACGGATGATCTCTCGAGCGTGTTGAGCGAGCTTGGCGGAACAGAATCGGATGAGGCGCCGGAAGCAGGTCCCGTAAGATCTGAGCGCGCAGCTAAGAAGGGCTCCAAAGGCGGCAGGAAGACACTCGAGAAGTTTGGCAAGAACTTAACTCAGATGGCTGCGGACGGCAAGATCGATCCCGTTATCGGAAGAGAGAAGGAGATCAACCGCGTCATGCAGATCCTCGCGAGAAGGACTAAGAACAATCCCTGTCTCGTAGGTGATCCCGGTGTCGGTAAGACGGCCATCGCGGAAGGACTCGCTCTCGCAATCTCCAAGGACAATGTCCCTGACATTATCAAGGGTAAGACGGTATACAGCATCGACATGGGTTCGCTCGTCGCGGGCTCCAAGTACAGAGGTGACTTCGAGGAGAGGATCAAGAATGTTCTTGAAGAGGCTTCTTCGGACCCCAACATCATTCTCTTCATAGATGAGATCCACACGCTCATCGGTGCCGGCGGTGGCGGTGAATCAGGTTCACTCGACGCGGCCAACATCATGAAGCCGATGCTTACGAGGAACGAGCTTCAGATCGTGGGCGCCACCACGCTTGACGAGTACAGCAAGTACATCGAGAAGGATTCCGCGCTCGAGAGAAGATTCCAGAAGGTCCTCGTCGATGAGCCTTCACAGAGTGAGGCAATCCAGATCCTCAAGGGTCTTCGTCCGAAGTACGAGGAGCATCACAAGATCCGCATTCCCGATGACGCCATCGAGCAGGCGGTAATCCTCTCTTCGAGATATGTATCCGACAGATTCCTGCCTGATAAGGCTATCGACCTCATCGATGAGGCAGCGGCAAGAAAGAGGATCAACTTCGCCCTCTCCGAGCAGACTGCAAAACTCAATAACAGGATAGCCGAGCTCGAGGAAGAGAAGAAGCTCGCCGTCGATAACATGGAGTTCGAGAAGGCTGCTTCGTTAAGAGATGAGGAGGCCAAGGTCAAGGCATCGCTCGATGAACTGAATTCGAGCGTGAAGGCAGATAAGGACGGATTCACGGGAGTTCTTACAGTCGATGAAGTAGCGGATGTACTGTCACAGTGGTCCGGTATTCCGGTATCCAAGATCACAGAGACTGATGCCGAGAGACTGAAGAACCTCGAGGATGAACTTAAGAAGAGAGTCATCGGCCAGGACGAGGCAGTAACGGCCGTAGCGAAGGCGATAAGAAGATCGAGATTAGGTCTCAAGGATCCCACGAAGCCTTCAGGTTCGTTCATTTTCTTAGGTACTACCGGTGTAGGTAAGACCGAGCTTGCGAAGGCTCTTGCCGAGGTTATGTTCGGCGATGAGAACGCTCTCGTCAGGATCGACATGTCCGAGTACATGGAGAAGCACGACGTCAGCAAGCTCATCGGTTCCCCTCCGGGATACGTAGGTTACGATGAGGGCGGACAGCTCACCGAGAAGGTAAGACGTCATCCGTACTCAGTTGTGCTTTTCGACGAGATTGAGAAGGCGCACCCCGAGGTGTTCAACTCCATGCTGCAGGTTCTCGATGACGGCAGACTTACCGACGGTAAGGGCAGAGTCGTAGACTTCAAGAACACGATCATCATCATGACGAGCAACATCGGCGCGAGGATGCTCACGAGCGCAGCAGGAAGACGTATCGGCTTCGACATGGCAGGAGATGAGAAGGACCAGGATGAGGCTTCAAGAGAGAGGCTTTACGGCGGCAAGACTTACGACGACGCGAAAGCAACAGTTCTCGACGAGCTGAAGAAAGCTTTCTCGCCCGAGTTCATCAACCGTGTTGATGAGATAATCTTCTTCAGGATGCTCGGCAAGGAGTCGCTCACTAAGATCGTCGACATCCTCACAGCTCAGGTTGGCAAGAGGATCAGGGATATCGGTATCGAGATCAGGCTTACGGATGCCGCGAAGGAGCTTCTCGCGAAGAAGGGCTACGATCCGCAGTACGGTGCAAGACCTCTGAAGAGAGTGATCCAGTCGATGGTAGAGGATAACTTCTCCGAGGCACTCCTCGACGGTGTAATAAGCGCAGGAAGGATCGCCATCGTCGATGCCGAGGGTGAGGAGATCAAGATCTCCGACGGCGGCCCGATCGATGATGACATCAAGGTTAAGGTGGAAGTCCCGCAGGAGTAATCTGATACAGCTGATTTATTAAGAAGACGGAGCCGGTGTGGTTCCGTCTTCTTTTTTATGTGGTATATTGTTACGCATGAAAGAGAAATTTAAGTACTGGCAGTTTGTTTTTTACCTTCCGTTATACCTTGTATTCTTCTTCCTCGCGGAGAGAACTGTAAGTGATGTAACGATAATCAATATCCCGTTTGATGATAAGATTCCGTTTATCCCGGAATTCATTATCCCTTACTTCCTGTGGTTCCCGTTTATGCTTGCCGCGATAATCTACGTGTTCTTCAAGGACAAGAAGGAATTCTTCGCAATGGCGTGGAATCTTATAATCGGTATGTCGCTTTTTATCGTCGTAAGTTTTGTCTTCCCAAATGGGCTTAACCTTCGTGTGACAAGCGACACGGACAGCATCTTTGTTTGGATGGTCGAGTATCTGCATAAGATAGATACGCCTACGAACGTTCTGCCGAGCATACACGTGTTCAACTCTTTCGCATGCGGCGTATCGCTTGGCCGCGTGCTCTGGCGCAGGAGCCATAAAATAACCGCCATCGCTTCATATGCAATGGCGGTCCTTATAACTTTATCTACGATGTTTGTTAAGCAGCACTCAGTTATTGACGTCGTGTCTGCTCTTGTTTTATCAGGCCTGTGCTTCTTTCTTCTTCGCAGGTTTTACAAGCACGAGGCAGACGATAAGAGCAACAATGTATAAAGCGCATGTAGCGTAAAGCACATTCTGGTATCCTGCAGGATTAAGACCTGTCTCAGGGTCGATAGCTCCCGTATGCTCAACGATGTATGTAGCCATCTGGTTTCCTGTGAGACCTGCGATAGCCCATGCCGAGAGGCACATACCGTGAACTGCGGAGATGGACTTCATGCCGAAGTGGTCGGAAAGAAGAGTAGGAACATTGGAGAAGCCTCCGCCGTATCCTGCATTAACCATGATGAGAAGAGCTACGCAGAGAACAACGATCTTGTTCTCGATTCCGTGTGTGAGGATCGTAGCGGCCGTAAGTCCGATCGAGAGAACGAAGATCATCTTGTAGATCGTATTTCTGTCCTTGAATGTGTCAGCCCAGGCGGAGAATCCCAAACGGCCTGCAGCATTTGCAATAGCTGTTACTGAGCCTAATGTGGCTGCTGTTGCAAGTGAGAGTCCGATAGTGCTGAATATTGCCTTCTCCTGGGAGATGAGTGCAAGACCGCAGTGGATGTTGATGTAGAACATAATCCAGATTCCGATGAATGTCTTGTTGGAGAAAGAGAACTTGAAGTTCTTTCCGAGTGTCGCGAAGAACTCCTTGATGCCGCCCTTCTCATGAGACTCGACCCAGCCCTCAGGCTTCTTGAGAAGCAGGTGACCTACGAACATCATTACGCAGTAGATACCGCCCATGATGAAGAACATGTATGCAGGGTTGTTGTCGAACTTGTTAAGGAAGAACTGCATGACAGGTGTTGCGATAGCCTTTGCAAGACCGAAGCCTGCAACAGCGAGACCCGTAGCAAGACCCTTACGGTCCTTGAACCAGAGCATGAGTGTCTTAACGGGTGAAAGGTAACCTGTACCCAAGCCGATACCCATTATACATCCGTAGAAAAGATAGATGAGGGGAAGTGACTTAAGTAAGATAGCTGCACCTGTTCCGACCATACCCGCTGTGAAGCAGATGGTAGCGATCAGGGATGACTTCTTGATGTCCTTCTCAACTACGTCACCTAAGAAAGCTGCAGACATACCGAGGAAGAAGATGGCAAAAGAGAATGCCCACTGAACGGCACTGTTCTCCTGACCAATGTAACCCGCGATCTCTTTCGAGAATGTACCCCAGCAGTAAACTGTACCGATACTGCAGTGCAAGAGCAGCGCAGGGATAGCGGCACGTATCCATTTATTTTCGCCCATAAGGAGCCTCCTTTAAATTGCAATCACGTAATAATATATAATTTATTCGTGATTTGCAATTAACAGGAGTGTTACTGTTTCCTAACGATTAACGTTTGTCCTTATCGATGAACTCGAGTGCGGCTGTGGCAACACCGATGTAGATCAGGATGTGGATGGCGAGCATCTGCCAGCACTTGATGATGACAGCGGGCTCGGATGCATACTTCTCCTCCTGGTTGAACTCACCTGATTTACGCTCGATTATAATTCCGCCGTTCTGGCTCTCGATGTAACTGATGTAAGCTTCGAATTCGATCTCCTTGTCATCGGGGATGGAATTCAGAAGAATGACCATTTCCGGGTCATTGCCGAAGTCCGGGGATGCGAGCATGAATTCCTTAAGCTGGCCTGCGGTTATGGAGCCGTTGCGCATCTTCTTCATGCTCTTCCAAAGCGCGGTCATGGGAAGATCATTGTACTGTCCCTGAGCACAGCTTGCGGTAAGACCCCACTTGGTGATCGTGTAATCGGTAAGGAATGAGATGCTGTCGGGAAGGGCGAAGAATCCTCCCGAGAATACGAGCTGGAAGATGAGAAGGAACGGCATTACCGTCATGGCCGTTGTCGTGTTGCGGACGACAGATGATACCAGAAGGCTCAGCATGTCGGCAGCAAATGTGGTAAGGAAGATCGTTATTCCCAGGTCGAGAGTTATGTCCCCTGTTACAAGGCCTTTCGGCGTCTGAGGGAAAACCACGCCCATCTTCTGCAGAACGAACATGGTGATGATGGTCTGAAGCAGACACATGAATGCCTGATAGATAGTGTGAGCCGTGATGTAGGAGCTGATGTGAAGTCCGCTTCTGTGTTCGCGCTTTACGATCGCGCGCTCACGGCAGACATTCTGGATCGAGTTGAAGAATCCGTTCCAGACGCAGATGCATGCGATGGCGAAGGAGCCGAGAAGCGTGCCTTCCATGGTCCTGAAAAGGCTGTTCTTCATTACCATTCCAACGAGACCTGCGATAAGTGCTGCGATAGGCATTACCTTCCAGTCACTTTGGTAGACGAACATTCTGAAGAATTTGCCGAGATAAACTCCGGTCTGATATACGCGTCCCTTGCGCCTTAAGTCTTTGGTTTCCCTGATCATGCTGTTGCCCCCTTGCTCTTCTCGAAGATGACTTCCTTCGTGGCCTCTTCACACGTCTTGCCTTCATCCATGAGTCTGGCTACATGGGAATACATGGCTACGAACTCGTCTGCACGTCCTTCGCCGCCTTCTTCCTTCTGGTTGATCGTGCGGAGCACAGCTTCCATCGTGCCCCTTGCAAAGAAGTTCTTCGCGGCATTGACCGGGCCGTAGAAAGCGAGTCGGCCCGTGCGGGTGGAGTCTTTTGCCAGGACTATGACATCATCGAAAAGGTCGACTACCCTGTCCGGTGTGTGCGTTATAACGATTACGATCTTGCCCTCATCTGCGATATCGCGCAGCTTCTCGAAAAGGCTTCTTGCGACAACACCGTCAAGACCTGAGTCAGGCTCGTCGAGGATGAACAGCTCGGGGTCCGAGATAAACTCGATTGCAATCGACAGACGCTTCTTCTGACCGCCCGAGAGCTTCTCTACCATGTTGTTCTGAAGCATCGCAAGTCCGAATGTCTCGAGTACCTCGATTACCCTATTCTCCTTATCCTTATGCGACATAGAAGCGGGCAGACGGATGTTGGCGGCATCCTGAAGCGTCTTCAGTACTGTGTCGTTTCCTCTCATCAGCTCCTGCTGCGGAACGAAGCCTAAGTTGTACTTTACGTGATCGTAATTCTTATAGATGTTGATATCATTGATCGTGATGGAGGCGTCGGCCTTCTCGTAGCCCGTTACGGCGTTGAGGAAAGTCGTCTTGCCTGCACCGGAACCTCCCAGCAGGAGCACCATGTGACCCTGGGGGATGACCAGGTGGATGTCTTTAAGAAGAGTAACGGTCTGGAATGCCGTGTGGGCGGTTCTCGCATTGATGTTGACGGAGAGGCCTTCTGCATCCTCGTCGGCGGTGACGCCGGAGGTCTCAACTTCAGCCTGCTTGTCTGTCGCGAGCCTGTTGGGCTGGAACTTGGATGACAGTCCCCATATGGCCGCAACGATGAGTCTGGTGCCGCTGAATAACCAGAGGATAGCCCACCATTTCCTTCTGTCGAAGACTTCGCACAGACCTATGCAGATCTTTATGTCGATGATGAACATGGTGATGAAGGCGACGGCGCTGACAAGAAGAGCTATGCTCGCTGTTATATCCGAGGTCTGGAACATCAAAAGACCCGATAACGCAAAGATAAGCAGTTCAAGCCATGCTACCATTCTTCCTTCGGTTTCCTTGTTGGCGCACCGGCCCTTGCAGTATTCGCTGTAGCCCGGAATGAAGCTGTACCACCACTTAAGACCGCATTTCTTGAAGACAAACATCATGAAGATGCCGTCTATCAGTATCGATATCAATGTAGTGGAGGGACTGGATATCAAGTCGTTAAAATTCATATACATGTACCCCTGAAATAAATATAAAAAATGGTTTACAATTAATAATAATATCAGCGCATCCCATTTTGCAATTAAAGCTTTGGTATAATAATGAAAATTTATTGTTACGGAGGCCTATAAATGGCGAAAAAGCCTAAGGAATACGATATCGGATGCGTGCCGAGCAACTGGTGGTACCACTGCATCGGCGAGAACATCCTCGTTTCTCTTATCTCGTTGTTTACCAATATCAAAGTCAAGCCGGATCCCGATTACCTCAAGGAGGAGGGTCCGATCATAGTCATAGCAAACCATCAGTCATATCTTGACCCCATGGTCACGAGCAAGCTCACGAGAGGACGCGCGGGCAACTTCGTAACCGGTGAATTCGTCTTCAGAAAGGAGCCCTGGGGACACTGGTTCAAGCTCGGAGGCGCGATCCCGAAGAAGCAGTTCGTAGTTGATACGATCGCAGTTAAGGCCATGATGAAGGTCATGAAGCGCAAGGGCGTACTCTTCATCTACCCTGAGGCAACGCGTTCTGTTGACGGCTCCACGATTACTTTCGATGACGGCGTAGCCAAGATGGCGAAGAAGGCCGGAGCCGCGATCTACATACAGCACATACACGGCGCATATCTTACGATGCCGAGATGGGCCAAGCTCCTTCCAATAAGAAGAGGCAAGATCACGTCCGAGTTCGCGTATAAGCTTCCGGGCTCGAAGGTAAAGGAGATGACTGCGGAGGAGATCCAGCAGTACATTCTCGACGGTATCAGGTACGATGAGAACGATTATGCCCGCGCGAACCACCCTGTGCACAAGGGCAAGAAGCTCGCGAAAGGCCTGCAGAACATAGGCTACATCTGCCCTAAGTGTGAGAAAGAGTTTACGGTGCAGTGGCTCGATGAGGGCCGAGGTGACTGCGTGAGATGCTCCTCATGCGGCAACACCATAAGGTACCTGCCTTCGGGTCTTCTTGAGCCTGCGACAGCTGAGGACAAGAGCTTCGACGACCTTCATAAGTGGACCTGCTGGGAGAAGGAGAAGGTTGCTGCCGAGCTTGCGGAAGGCGGATTTAAGATGGAGCTTCCTGCCGATCTTCATAAGAAGTTCGATGAACTCACATTCGCGAAGACGGGTAACGGCAAAGTTACGATCACGCCTACTGAGATCGTCTATGAAGGAACGGACTGCGATGCCGCACTCGGTATCCCTTATAAGTCCGGCAAGCCTGTGGGCAAGTATAAGAACCGTTCTCTTGAAGGCGTGAGCAAGCCTGTTACGCAGGTGTTCGAGATAGCCACGATGAGAGGTCTTGTAACAAGTTACGGCAAAAGATTCGAGATATACAGCAAGGATGGTGAACTGTTCAGGTTCTATGTAGACGGACAGAAGGTATACAAGATCCATCTCATAGTTGAGCTTCTCGGAAAGCAGACCTGATAAGGAGGTTCCTCAATGGGACGTAAGGCTGAACATGCGGTATTTGATCACGGGCTGGTAAGTTATTTCCTGATAGGATTCTGCGTTATGGCGGTGACATCCATGTGCGGACTGATCACGGCCATCATCTTAAGGATCATAATTCCGGGTTTTGACACCAATGCTGCTTCAGGTGTGGGTGCCGCGATATCTTCACTCGCGATAGCCCTGGCATTCAGACTGTATTTTGCAAAGGAAGGCTACAAGGGGATACTGAACGGCAACAGGTTCTTCTGGAGTTTTCTGATGATGCTCCCCTTCCTTGTAGTTCACTACACGGGAAGCGTTATGAGCTGGAGAGAGTTCGGCTTCTCGGGCAAGATATTAATTGCACTTCTTACCGCACTGACACCGGGATTTGTGGAAGAGATGGCTTTCAGAGGACTTGGTGTTGCCAACTTCATGCGTACTGCGAAGTCCGGAAAAGATATCAGGCTCATCTTCTGGGTCTCTTCGGTGGTATTCGGTCTTGTTCATATCATGAACATAAATGCGGGCGGAGCAGTGATCGCGAGCTTAATCCAGTCCGTTTATGCGATTGGTGTAGGAATGCTTTTCTGCGCGGTATATCTTCGTTCGGGTAACCTCTTGCCCACGATCATCGCCCACATGAGCGTCGATTTCATGGAGTTTCTTAGAGGCGACCTCGAAGCAAGCGGCGGTACTATGACGGGGCTTGGAACGGGAGACTGGGTTACGATCGGCGCATCTGCAGTTGCTGTTGTTATCTCGCTTATCCTCATGAATAAGAAGCATGAGGGGGAGATCATGGCGCTTTGGAACAAAAAATGGGGACAATAAAGCCTTTATAAACCTCACAAAAGAATATATAATATCTGCGGTAATGAAGCGGTTAACGCTACAAAATAATTAATAGGAGTGTGACATCATGGCACAGTATCTGAAGAAGAATGTTGAAGATTTGGATGTCAGCGGCAAGAGAGTCATCGTAAGAGTTGACTTCAACGTACCGCTCGACAAGGAGACAGGAGCTATCACAGACGATAAGCGTATCACAGCTGCTCTCCCTACCATCAAATATCTCGTAGACAATAATGCAAAGGTTATCCTTGTTTCCCACCTCGGACGTCCGAAGAACGGACCTGAGGCTAAGTTCTCCATGAAGCCCGCAGCAGAGAGACTTGCTGAGCTTCTCGGAAAGCCTGTCACACTCGCAGCTGACGTTATCGGCGAAGATGCAAAGGCTAAGGCTGCTGCTCTTAAGGACGGCGAGATCCTCATGCTCGAGAACGTAAGATTCCATAAGGAAGAGACAAAGAACGATCCTAAGTTCGCTGCTGAGCTCGCTTCCATGGCTGACCTCTATGTAAATGATGCTTTCGGTACAGCTCACAGAGCTCATGCTTCAACAGCAGGTCTTGCTAACTTCCTTCCTTCCGCCTGCGGTTACCTGATCCAGAAGGAGATCGACGTTATCGGCGGTGCTCTTGACAATCCTGCAAGACCTTTCGTTGCTATCCTCGGCGGCGCTAAGGTTTCCGATAAGATCGGCGTAATCACAAACCTCCTCGACAAGGCTGACACGATCATTATCGGCGGCGGTATGGCTTACACATTCATCGGCGCTATGGGCGGCACTGTCGGCAACTCCCTCTTCGAGGCTGATAAGGTAGAGCTTGCTAAGGAGCTCATGGCTAAGGCTGAGGAGAAGGGCGTTAAGCTCCTCCTTCCTGAGGATACAGTTGTTGCTGATGATTTCTCCAACGATGCTAACTCCAAGGTAGTTCCTACAATGGAGATTCCTGACGGTTGGGAGGGCCTCGACATCGGACCTAAGACAATCGAGAAGTTCTCTGCTGCTATCAAGGAAGCTAAGACAGTTATCTGGAACGGCCCTGCAGGCGTATTTGAGTTCGATAACTTCGCAGTAGGTACAAAGGCTCTCGCAAAGGCTATCGCTGAGTCTGATGCAATCTCCATCATCGGCGGCGGTGACTCCGCAGCTGCTATCCAGAAGCTCGGCTTCGCTGATCAGGTTACACACATCTCCACAGGCGGCGGCGCTTCTCTCGAGTACATCGAGGGTAAGGTTCTCCCCGGTATTGACTGCCTCTCCGATAAGGAGAACGGAAGAATCTTCGCAGCAGGTAACTGGAAGATGAACTGCGGTATCCCTGCTGACGCTGTTAAGCTTATCAACGAGTTGAAGCCCCTCGTTAAGGACGCTAAGGCTAAGATTGCTCTCGGTGTTCCTGCTACAGCACTCGCTGCTGCTGTTGAGGCTGCTGCTTACTCCAACATCAAGATCGCTGCTCAGAACTGCCACTTCGAGGAGAAGGGTGCATTCACAGGCGAGATCTCACCTCTGTGGCTTGCTAAGATGGGCGTTAACTACTGCATCATCGGTCACTCCGAGAGAAGAGAGTACAACGCTGAGACAGACGAGACAGTTAACAAGAAGGCTCTTGCACTCCTCAAGTACGGCGTAAGACCTATCATCTGCTGCGGTGAGTCTCTTGCTCAGAGAGAAGCAGGCGAGACATTCGACTGGATCAAGGGTCAGATTGTTGGCGCTTTCAAGGATATCCCTGCTTCAAAGCTCTGCCAGATCACAATCGCTTACGAGCCTATCTGGGCTATCGGCACAGGTAAGACAGCTACAGATGAGCAGGCTGAGGAAGTCTGCAAGTTCATCCGTGGCGTAATCGCTGAGCTCTACTGCGACAAGTGCGCTGGGGCTATGACGATCCAGTACGGCGGTTCCTGCAACGCTAAGAACTGCACAGGTCTCTTCGCTCAGAAGGACATCAACGGCGGTCTCGTCGGCGGTGCTTCCCTCAAGGCTGAGGACTTCTCCGTTATCTGCAACGCAGGCTGATAAACGGTCAGAAACAGAAAGCTTTATACCGCCTGTCCTTCGGGGCAGGCGGTTTTTGTTTGTGCGTTTGTGCGGTGACTGCGGCGAAGTCTGCGGTTGCTATTACTGCGATTGCCAAAAGGGCTGCCTTTTTTGAAAACAGGCAGTGTTTTTGGCAGAAACAGCCGCTTTTCTGCAATTATCACTGCCTAGTATGAAAATAGGCAGTTTATTTGGCATTCCCGCCCCCCTCAAATAATAGAATTAACATTTGGTAAACTTTGACGGTTGCCTCGAGGCGCGGGCGTTTTTGATATTTACGTGGTGTATTATTGGTTTATGGCTGTAAACCGAAGGGGGTTATCATATGAGCACGATTATAGAGAGGCTTGCCGAATACACCGAGAAAAGTCCTAATTCTGCAATCCTGTTTGATGAGGTTTATACGAAGGGTATAACTTATGCCCAGCTCGATGAGATGTCGGGCAAACTGTATGCGTGGCTCAAGAAAGCCGGTATCGGCAAGGAGGATTTTGTCCTCATAAGACTGCCGAGAGGAGTACTCCCCGTTATCGCGATGATCGGAGTATGGAAGGCCGGTGCAGCATGGGCGTTGGTTGAAGATACTTATGCGCCGGAAAGAATCGATTACATCTATAAAGACTGCAGTTGTAAGTGTGATATCTCCATGGAGAACTGGGAAGAGATCATGGATATGGAGCCGCTTAAGGGCTTCGAAGAAGCCGATCCTCACGACGCTGCTTATGCGATCTACACGTCAGGAACAACCGGAAATCCCAAGGGCGTACTTCACGAGAGAGGCAATCTGGAACGTGCTATCGATTCGATCAGAATCGACAATGAATGTCCCTTTAACGAGGACGACCGACTCGCGACTCTGGCACCGATGAACTTCGTCGCGACGGTTATCGTAATACTGTGTGGACTGAATGTATACAAGGGAAAGAATTTTATAGTCTCATACGCGACCATCAAGAACACCGCGGCCCTCGCGAAGTTCTTCCTTAGTAAGCGAATCACGATCACATTCCTGACTCCGTCTTATGCGAGGATGATCGGAAATCAGACGGGACCATTCTTAAGAATGTTCTTCGTCGGTTCTGAGCCTGCCAATAATCTGTATCTTAAGAACGTTGAACTTATCAATATCTATGCGGCGAGCGAGAGCGGATTTGCCGTAGGATTCTTCCAGATCGATAAGCCCTATGAGGTGTGCCCGATCGGCTATCCGAGAGTAGAGACACAGATATACCTTAAAGATGAGAATGGCAACGACGTTCCCAAAGGACAAGTTGGAGAGCTGTGCTTCCATAATCCATATGTAAGAGGTTACATTAATCTTCCTGAGGAGACCGCGAGGGCATTTAACAACGGTCTTTACTACACAGGTGATCTTGCCCGTTATGATGAATCAGGCAATCTTGTTCTTCTCGGCAGAAGCGGAGATATGATCAAAATCAACGGTAACAGAATCGAGCCTGCCGAGATCGAAGCGGCGGTTAAGCAGGTCCTTGATATCGATTGGTGCGCTGCAAGAGGATTCGAAGACGGAGATAAGAGCTTCCTTTGTGCATACTACAAGGATGACATTACAGTAGATGCTAATTATGTGCGTCAGGAGCTGATGAAGAGACTTCCTCATTACATGATCCCGGCCTTCTTCATCAAGATAGACGAGGTTCCTCTTAAGGCAACCGGTAAGCTGGACCGTAAAGCTCTTCCCGCACCGGATATGAAGGACTACCAGAGTGATTATGTCGCTCCGACTAATGATACTGAAACCAAGCTCTGTGAAGGTATGGCAAGGGTCCTCGGACTGGCGCGTGTCGGAATACACGATGATTTCTATGAGCTCGGCGGCGACTCGCTCCGCTCCATCAATCTGATTACTGAGGCCGGTCTTAAAGGCCTTAATGCCGGTCAGGTATTCCGTGGCCGTACGCCTGAACAGATAGCCAAGATATATGAAGCAGACAGAGCCGCCAATAACGGAGAAGATCCGGACGAGATGAATGAAGAAGCATTGAAGGTTCCTCATCCACTTACGACGGAACAGCTTTATATGGTTGATTATCAGCTCACAGTACCTGATTCGACCATGTACAACCTGTTCTCGATGCTTAAGGTCGATAAGGAATTATTCGATATGGAACGTCTAGCGGAATCGCTGGAGAAAGCGATTAAAAATCATCCGTCGCTCCTTACCACTATCTGGTGGAATGATGACGGTATCCTCGAGCAGGTATATACACCCGATATCGCTCCTTCTGTCCATGTCGAGAAGTTAAGTGAATTCGAGTTCAAGTTTGTTAAAGATTCCATGGTCTATCCGTTCAAGATCGTCGGAGGCAGATTGTGCCGTTGCCGCGTATTCGAGACTGAGAAAGCAGGCTATGTATTCTTTGATGTTCACCACACGGTATTTGACGGTACGTCACTCAAGGTGTTCATGGGCGATGTAGGCAAGATCTACATGGGCGCCGAACCCGACAAGGATTACTACTATCTGATGCTCAAGCGTCGTGAAGATGCGATCAACAAGCCGTTCTATCTGGAGAGTAAGAAGTATTTTGAAGACCGTTATGACGGAGTGGAGTGGTCTTCGTATCCCAACGTTGATAATGAGCACGGCGAGAACGAGATGGGCGAACTTAAGGCATCTCTCGACATTGACGATCCGCTCATGCGCGCCATCGAGAGAAACTACAAGGTCAGCCGTAATGAGTTCTTTATTACCGTGGCGGCTCTCGCGATCTCTTACTATAACAACAAGAAGAACATCAAGCTGTCTTGGATTTATAACGGCAGAGAGGATTCGGAACTCCTTACCACGGTAGGTCTGCTGTTCAGAGACCTTCCCATCGGGTTGAAACTTGAAGACGATGTAACAATAAGAAATCTCATGAATGAGGTTCATGATCAGGTTCAGAAGGGTATTGAGCACTCGGTTTATCCTTATGTAGAGGCTGATGCGCAGGCAATGCAGGATGAAGCTGCATATCTTCTGTATCAGCAGGACATCCGCGATATGGACGGAATGGAAGGAATGGACGTTGAGACTATCGAAGTCCGTCAGAATCAGGCGGCTTCGCAGACCATAATGGATATCCAGATCCTTGACGGTGCGGAAGGTCTTCAGATCGCGATCGATTATTCGGCCGGTCTTTATGAAGATGAATCCATCGATAAGTTCAAGGATCTGTTTGCCAAGATCGCACATCTTATCGTTACTCACAACTATCACGAGGATATGACGGTCAAGGACCTCAGAGACAAAGTAAATGACAGAAGGACCCTTTTCGATGCGGTTAAGGGTATCTTCTCGCGCAAGAAGTAAAGATGGCAGAACAGCATGTACATGTAAGCGAGCCGGATAACGAACTGGCACAGGACTTTAATTTCTTTTCCATTTTTAAGTTCGTGTTTCCGAGTATCTTCACGTTCGTTTTTATCGCGGTCTATCAGATGGTAGACGGCATCTTCATCGAGCGTTATGTCGGTGAGCTCGCGATAAGTGCGACCAATCTGTACTACCCCGTTCTGGGACTTCTCGTGGCGACGGGCATCATGCTCGGTACAGGCGGTAATGCGATGATAGTCAAGCTTGTCGGTGAGGGTAAGAATGAGGAAGCGGGAAAAGTCTTCTCCGAGCTCATCCAGTTCACGGTCCTTATAAGTGTCATCATTACCGCGGTCTGTCTCATCTTTGCTGATCCCATTATGAAATTATGCGGTGCGACGGCAGGTAATGTGGAATATATGCGCCCGTACTACATGGTTATGTGCGCATTCTCGCTAGCGATAATTATGCAGTCCCTGCTGGGAATATTGATCATCGGTGAAGGCAAGACCGTCGTGGCGGCGGTAGTCATCATGATCGGAGGCGGTCTCAACTGCGTTCTCGACTATGTGTTCATGAAGTACTTAAATATGGGCATCAAAGGCGCGGCAATCGCTACGGTTATCGGATATATGAGTACGATCGTCTATGCGGTGTACTTCTACCTCATAGCGAAGAAGAGCAGGTACAAGATAGAGCGCACAAAGATAGTCATGAAGGATATCGGACACATCTGCTTTAACGGATCTTCTGATATGGTCTCCAACCTCGCTGCCGGTGTTACGGCGTTGTTTATGAATCATCTTGCGTACCGCTGTTACGGTGAGCCTGGTGTCAGCTCGTTAAGTGTATGGAGCTACATGCAGTTTCTGATAATGGCAGTGTTCATGGGATATGCATCTGCCGTCGAGCCCGTTCTGTCATATCATTACGGCAGCGGCAATGTTCATATGCGTAAGAAGGTCTACAGATTAAGTATTATCTGGTCGTTCGTTCTGGGAGTTGTTTTGTTCGCGGTATTCTGGATCTTCAAAGTGCAGCTCATAGGTGTGTTCTTCGATCCGGGCACGGAGTTCTTCGAGATAGCGGAATACGGTCTGAAGATATCGCTTCCCGCATGTTTCTTCATCGGTATCAATATATTCGGCTCGGGACTCTTTACGGCTTTCTCGAACGGTCTTATATCCGGAATACTGTCGTTTGTGCGCACATTCCTGGTGTTCTCGCTGTGCCTTTATGGCATGACGATATTAATGGGCGGCTTCGGATTGTGGGCGGCGTGGCCCTTGGCAGAAATCATAAGCCTGATCATAACTGTCGTATTTCTCGGGAAGTACAAAACCCGCTATCAGTATTAACCGTTCTTTTCATTAAATATTCACGAGTATTTACCTGTCTGCATGATAGAATTATAAGAGTGAAATATGGGAAAGAGGAGAGTGGCGTATGGGTTATTTTGCTTATCTCATCGGCGCAGTAATCGTATTCGTCTGGTCGATGATCGTTCAGGCTAATCTCAAGTCAAAGATGCAGAAGGGCGCTCAGATGCGTGCGGGGTCCGGCAAGACCGCGAATCAGGTCGTCGAAGAGATGCTGAGGGCTCACGATGTCACAGGCATAACGGTTGAGCACAAGCCCGGTAATCTTACTGACTGTTATTCACCTAAGGAAGGCAAGATCTATCTGTCCGATACTACATACGGGCAAAGTTCGGTAACTGCAATCGCGGTCGCCGCACATGAGGCGGGACATGCGGTTCAGGATCATGAGAACATGCTCCTTTATGAGGTAAGACAGTTCCTGGCTCCGGCTGCGGGAATCGCTTCCAGAGTCGGTCCTTACATCGTTATCGCAGGCGTGCTCATCTCGGCTTATGCACAGAACAGCAGTTCCGACATCGGATACACGATCGGCACCATAGGAATCCTCGTTTACTTCGTGGCATTCCTGTTCTACCTTGTTATGCTCCCGGTCGAGCGAAATGCCAGCAACCGCGCTTTCAAGGACATGAAGGAATTCGGCTGGGTCGCTGACGACCAGCTGTCATTCGCACGCACAGCACTTCGCGCAGCAGGTGACACATATGCTGTCGCACTCGCATCATCAGCCATCACGCTCCTGAGACTTCTCGCCATCCGCGGAAGCAGAGGCGGAAGAAGGCGCTGATCCCCATCATTCAAGACCATAACCCAATCACCACAGGAGGACATAAACATGGGCTACGAGTACATAGGTTCAGACGGAGAATTCAGGTTAGTCAATCCCGATAACTGGAGTTATCTGTATTTTCCGGACGGCGCTCCGTCAGGCATGATGGGAACTGTCACCCCGGAATTCGGTGGAGACCTTAAGACATCTCAGAACACTTTTATCCTGGAGCCTGTAAGCTCGGATAACCTTCATAACAACCGTTCGACCAGAAACTTCTGGATCAAGATCGAGAACGGCAATCTCGTGTCAGCCATGGGCAACTCGGCAAGACAGCACGCCCTTAAGGGAGAGGCAGGTGCCGACGAGGTCACCTTGTATGCCGGCATGCTCTATCAGAAGACGGAGAGAAACATCGGCAAAACCGGCCTTAAGGCAGAGGTCACAACTTTTGTTCCCGTTGATACGGACGACAAGATCGAGCTTACCAAGGTCAAGATCACTAACGCGACTCCCGAGCCTGTTACATTTACGGCTACTGCTGCGGTGCCGATCTACGGCAGATCCGCTGATACCATCAGGGACCACAGGAATGTTACTTCGATGCTTAACCGCATCCACACCACGAAGTACGGTGTCGTAAATGACCCGACGCTCACTTTCGATGAGAGGGGACACAGGGCGAACGAGGTTGAGTATGGTTTCTTCGCAGCCGAGGGCGAGGGCATAGCACCCGTGGGCTTCTGCCCGCTGCTGGAGGACTTCATCGGCGAGGGCGGCACTCTCGATAACCCGCGCTTCCCCGCCACAGGCGTACCCAAGTGCCAGATCGGCGACAGGGTCGACGGCTTCGAGGCGATGGGCGCATGTATTTTTGAGAAGGAGACGCTTGCTCCCGGAAACAGCACCGAGTATGTCATGGCTCTCGTTATAGGCGAGAGGGGCAGGACGGATGATGTCGCCTTGAGATACCTGTCCGCCAATGTCTTCGATTCGCAGCTGTTCCAGAACAAGACTTACTGGAAGCAGAAGGTGAACGTAAGGCTCCACACGGGTGACAAGAACTTCGATAACTGGATGTACTGGGTCGGTATCCAGCCGATCCTGCGCCGCATCTACGGCTGCTCGTTCCTGCCGCACCACGACTACGGCAAGGGAGGAAGAGGATGGAGAGATCTGTGGCAGGACTGCCTGGCTCTCATAATCATGGATCCCGCGGACGTAAGATCGATGCTCGTCGATAACTTCGGAGGCGTGAGAACAGACGGAACCAACGCGACCATCATCGGTACGGGAAGCGGCGAGTTCATCGCAGACAGAAACGGCATCACGAGAGTGTGGATGGATCACGCGATGTGGCCGTTCATGACGATGGATCTTTATATCAAGCAGAGCGGCGACATCGGCATCCTTAACGAGACTGCTCCTTACTTCATCGACAGACAGGTGATGAGAGGCGAGTCGCTCCTCGAAGAAGATCCCGGCGCGAAGTGTGAGGGCACAGTCCTCGAACACCTGCTCCTGCAGAATCTCGCGGCGTACTTCGATGTGGGAGAGCACGGCAATATGAAGCTTAGAGGCGCTGACTGGAACGACGCTCTCGACATGGCGAAAGACAGGGGTGAGTCGGTAGCTTTCACTGCAGCTTACGCCGGCAACTACAGAAAGCTTGCTAAGATCTTAGATAAGTTCGCAGAGACAAACGGCGATAAGGTTAGCCTCGCTTCCGAGCTTTCCGGACTTATCGGCACCGAAGGCGGAAGAGACACACTCATGAAGTACTGCGACGCCGTTAAGAACGGCTTCTCGGGAGATAAGAAGGAGTTCTCACTTAATGAGATCGCACGCGATCTTGAGGCGAAGGCGGATGCTCTTACGGGACATATCAGAGATAACGAATGGTTCACGGATGAATTCGGTCTGTCGAGATTTAACAGCTACTACGACAACGACGGCAAGCCGCTCGAGAAGAACGGCGATAAGGCCGGCAACCCTGCGATGATGATCACGGGTCAGGTGTTCACGGTAATGAGCGGTGTCGCATCCGACGATCAGGTCAAGTCGATAATCGAGTCTTCCGACAAGTACCTCTACGACGAGAGTGCGGGCGGATACAGACTTAACACCGACTTCCATGAGATTAAGACAAATATGGGTAGAATGTTCGGCTTCGCTTACGGACAGAAGGAGAACGGTGCGGTATTCTCGCACATGGCTGTCATGTACGGTAACGCCCTCTACACCAGAGGCTGCAAGGAAGCGGGCTGGAAGGTAATCGGCTCACTTTACAGGCATGCAGCCGACTTCGAGTCCTCCAAGATCTACCCCGGCGTACCCGAGTATTTCGACCCGAAGGGAAGAGGTGTTTACCACTACCTGACAGGTGCGGCATCATGGCTCATCCTCACGGTCCTTAACGAGATCATGGGTGTTAAGGGTGAGTTCGGCGACATGAAGTTCGAGCCCGGACTTCTGCCTTCACAGTTCGATAAGAACGGAGAGGCAGGAGTATCGTTCGAGTTCAACGGCGTCCCAGTCGATGTTACATACGTTATGGATGGTGGCTGCGATACTGTCGCTAAGATCGAGGTTGACGGCGAGGTCGTATCCGAGGGGGTCAACGTGCTTCCCAAGGATAAGATCGGAAAGAAGATCAGGGTAACTCTTAAATGAATAGAGAAGACGGAATCTTTAAGGCTTCATGCGGCGGCGGCAACGAGATAGCGTACTGCTGGTGCAAGCCTGATGACATAGACACAGCCCGTCCTAAGGGAGTGATCCAGATCTGTCATGGCATGGCGGATTACTTCTCGAGATATCTTGAGATGGCGGAGTACCTGACTAAGCAGGGCTTCATCGTCGGCGGTATGGACATGATGGGTCACGGAGCGACATTCCAGCTTAATGTCGGACGCGATATGCCCAAGGGTTACTTCGGCGACGCTTCTGATTCCGCGATGTGCATCCTGAAGGACGAGATGGAGTTTCACAGAATCACGAAGGAGAGATTCGGGGAGTCATTACCGTACTTTCTTTACGGACACAGTATGGGCTCATTCGTCGCCCGTAATATCTACATCACGCCGGAATACAGCAGGGAGTTCGAAGCGTTTATATTCGCGTCCACGATGGGACCGAACCCGGCGGCCGGAGCTGGCCTTGCTCTTACCAATATGATGAAGGTCTTCGGACGTAAAAGGGCGCCCGGCAAGCTTGTGAACAAGATTGCTTTCGGCGCGTACAACAAGAAGATCCCTAATCCCAAGACGGACTACGACTGGGTTACGAGTGACGAGGAAGAGGTGAAGAAGTACATGCAGGATGACCTCGCGGGATTCCTGTTCACCAACAAGGGCTTCGCGGACCTGTTTACGCTCGTTATCCGCATGCAGAAGAAGGATGCTTATGACAGTGTTCCTCTTGATAAGCCCGTCATGCTTACATACGGCGAGGATGATCCCGTTGGAAGTTACGGCAAGGGCGTGCGCCAGGTGATCGAGATATTAAGATCGAAGGGCGTCAAAGTCACGGAGAGAAACTACGGGCACTACCGTCATGAGATACAGAACGAGAGTGTCAGGTGGGACTACTTTAAGGATATAGCAGAATTCTATTTACAGGCGGATAAGTAATGAGAGAGATAAGACCTTACGAACACATTGTACAGTACTACGAGACAGACCAGATGAAGGTCGCTCATCACAGCAACTATATAAGATGGTTCGAGGAGGCCAGAGTCGATGCCTTCGAGCAGATAGGCTTAGGCTACAAGGAGTGCGAGGAGAAGGGCGTCATGAGTCCCGTTACTTCGGTTACTGCGAAGTATAAGACCAGCGCCCTGTTCTACGATACGGTTGTGATCTCGATTAAGTTCGTGAAGTACACGGGCGTAAGGCTCTACATCGAGTACGAGGTTAAGGACAAGACAACGGGCACCGTAAGGTGTACGGGCCAGAGCGAGCATTGCTTCATATCTTCTACTGAAGGGAAGATTGTTTCCATCGCGAAGAGCTACCCGGAAATGGATGCAGTGATAAGGCAATACGTGGAGGATAAGAAAGATGATTGACGTAGCTATAATCGGTGCAGGAACAGCGGGCCTTACAGCAGCAATCTATGCAAGACGAGCGGGATCTTCGGTAACGGTGTTCGAGGGTGAAGCTCCCGGAGGTCAGATAATCAATACTCCTGAGATCGATAACTTCCCTGGTCTTCCGGGCGTGTCCGGATATGAATATGCGAACAAGCTCTTTGAGCAGGCACAGGCACTCGGTGCGGAGTTTGTTTTCGATAAGGTCAAAGTTGCTGAAGGCAGTCTTGAAGAGGGCTTCAGGCTCACGACCGAGTACGGCACTTTGTGTGAGGCGAAGACGGTCATAATCGCGAGCGGAGTTAAGAGACGCGAGATGGGCCTTGCAGGCGAGCAGGAGTTTACGGGAAGAGGCATCTCATACTGCGCCACATGTGACGGCGCCTTCTTCAAGGGCAAGACCGCGGCCGTATTCGGAGGCGGCAACACTGCGGTCGAGGATGCCATCTACCTCGCGGGCATCTGCAAGAAGGTCTATATCATCCACAGAAGGAATCAATTCCGCGCTGATCAGGCTCTCGTCGACGAGCTTCTGGCGCACGATAATGTCGAGACGAAGCTGTGCTTCACGGTCTCAGGTATAAGAGGCGAAGACAAGCTTACAGGCGTCGAGCTTACGAATATCGACGGAAGCCGTGAGGAGCTTACTACGGATGCGCTGTTTGTCGCGATCGGACTTATTCCTGAGAACGGTGTGTTCAAGGATATCGCAGAACTTGATGACGCGGGGTATGTCGTTGCAGGCGAGAACTGCGAGACTTCGACTCCAGGGGTGTTCGCGGCGGGTGACTGCCGTACCAAGGATGTCCGCCAGCTCGTTACTGCAGCAGCCGACGGTGCTGTAGCAGCCGTCGCTGCTTCAAGGCTGAGTCGCGGCGGGTAAGGTCTATTACCTTTTAAGGATTTTTAATTATTCGTCTTTTATCATAATAACGCGTTCTGTGAAGGGCGCGTTATTTTGTTTTCCCATGGAATTAAGGGGGATTCGGTTTATGGGGAAAGGATAACTATTATTTCTTTAAACCCTCTGCATATGAGATTAGACGTGACAGAAAATGTTTGTCTTCTTTTGCTTGGCTGACCAACAAAAACAGTTCGGGATCTGTCTCTGAGGATATGGTGATCGTCGCGGCTGATCTGTCGTCTGTTATTCCATAAAGATAATCGGGTGAGGTGTTGAATGTCTTTGCAATGTAATAGACAGTCTGATATGAGGGTGTTCGCTCGCCCTTCTCATAGCGGCCGTACCCCATGGCAGACATGTTAAGCCTGCTTGCTGCTTCGGCTCTTGTTATCCCAAGTTCCGTGCGAAGTTCGATGAGTCGTTCGGGTATGAATTCCATACGTCCTCCTATGTTGACGAATAACCAATGGTTATATAGAATAATGGTAACCATTGGTTATTATAAAGTCGTTGCTGTGTATTTGCAACGGTAAGGGGAAAGATAATGCGGCTAAGAATATATGACGAAGAAATCAATGTAGTAATCGATGCGCTCGATTTCTACTCGAGGATCTGGATAGGACAGTATAGAAATATCTTATTTGAATCGCGAGGCCTGAAGAAGTGTGGTCAATTGGAGAAAAGTGAGGATGAGATCGTATCGCGGCTTATGCTTCTTCGAAGAATTCTTTTACCGGGATTAGAAGGATACGGATTCAGCGGCAGTTATGGGATATTCTCGGACGAGAGAGATATCCGAGCCGGTATCGCTTACGATTTGCAGCAGGAGATAAGGAATAAGCGGGCTTACTTCGAGTATCCTCAAGGGGGATATACAGTTGATTTCCATGATCCTTTGCCATGCGATGATGATCCGTGTCCTTTCCCGAGAGCTTACTGCAGGACTGAGGATGGAAAGACTGCGCTGTATGTCGATGCTGTTGATCGTCAAGTGCAGATAATCCTCGATTCTCTTTATGTTCAGAAAGCATTTGTTGCAGGGAGGTTTTGTGAGCTGTTCTCGTTTTTTACGGATGACAGACCTGCGCTTTCAATTGTCGATGAGATCGAGGAAATATATTCGAAGATCCCTGATAGGGACTGTGTTATGATCCGCTCTGTACAGATTGATAGTGTTATCGACAGCATTAAATCCCAGCTCGATTACGACGATGCTGCATGAAATTGAATGACACCATATATGGTGCTATGCTTTCAGAAAAGCGGGTAAACCGAAGATAACGATACCCAAGCACGTGTCGATAAAAGTTGTATATATACGAGCAGTAAAAGCGATAGTTGAAGGCGAGGAAAACGAGAATGAAGAATCTTGAGTATTATATGTCGCTTCCTTACAGAATGGAGATAGTTCCCGATATTGAAGAGGGCGGTTATATGGCTTCGTTCCCGGATCTTCCGGGTTGTTTGACTTGTGCGGATACAATGGAAGAACTTATTGCAAATGCACAAGATGCAAAAAAGGCATGGCTTGAAGCGTCTCTTGAAGATGGCGATATCATTCCGGAACCGATTGTGGGAGAAGATACCCGAGAGTATTCCGGTCAGTTTAAGATTAGGATGCCTAAGAGCCTTCATCGTTCGTTATCTCTTCGTGCTAAGGCCGAAGGGATCAGCATGAATCAGTATTGCATATATTTACTTTCAAAAGGAGACTCGGCAAACATATCCCGACCGACGTGAAGTAGAGTTGAGCGTATCATATTCCCCGCGGTTTTATATTTAAAAGAAAAGATGGTATTATATCGGTCGTGCTAAACTTTTCGCGGAGGCAAAAGCAAATGTATAAGAATGTTTTCGATACGCTTGAGGAGAGAGGCTACTTCTCCCAGGCTACACATAAGGAAGAAATCTATGACCTTCTGAGCAAGCCCGGTGTAAGCTTCTATATCGGCTTCGACCCCACGGCGGATTCTCTTCATGTAGGCCACTTCGTGCAGATGATGGTAATGAGCCACATGCAGAAGGCGGGACATAGACCGATCGCGCTGATGGGCGGCGGTACAGGCATGATCGGCGATCCTTCCGGAAGAACCGATATGCGTCAGATGATGACAGTCGAGACTATCGACCACAACGTCGAGTGCTTCAAGAAGCAGATGGGCAAGGTCGTTGATTTCTCCGACGGTAAGGCGCTCATCGTTAATAACGCTGACTGGCTTCGCAATCTTAATTACATCGAGTTCTTAAGGGAAGTCGGTGCTCACTTCTCAGTAAATAAGATGCTTACGGCTGAGTGCTACAAGCAGCGTCTCGAGAAAGGACTTTCTTTCCTCGAGTTCAACTACATGCTCATGCAGGGTTATGATTTCTACTATCTCCACGAGAAGTACGGCGTTAACCTCGAGTTCGGTGGTGACGACCAGTGGTCCAATATCCTCGCGGGCATGGAGCTCGTAAGAAGGAAGAAGGGCGAGTCCGTTTACGGCCTTACTTTCACGTTGCTCACTAACAGTGAAGGAAAGAAGATGGGTAAGACAGCTAAGGGCGCAGTCTGGCTCGATCCCAACAAGACTCCCGTTTACGATTTCTACCAGTATTGGAGAAATGTCGATGATGCTGATGTCATAAAGTGCATGAAGCTTCTGACATTCCTTTCTATGGATGAGATCAACGAGTATGCGAAGCTTACCGATTCTGCGATCAATGAGGCGAAGAAGAGACTTGCTTATGAAGTTACGGCTATCATCCACGGCAAGGAGCAGGCTGACATCGCGAAGAAGACTGCCGAGGATCTGTTCGAGAACAAGGGCGGTAAGTCTGATGACATGAAGACAACCGAGATTCCTTCCGCTTCTTTGGCCGAGGGCGTTGACCTGGCTCAGGTGCTCGTTGAGGCAGGCGTATTCAAGTCCAATGGCGAGTGCAGAAGAATGATCGACCAGAAGGGCGTTTATCTTAATGACGTCGTTGTTGCGGATAAGTTCTATAAGCTCACCGAGAAAGATTTTGACAAGGACGGCGAAGCAATTGCCCGTAAGGGTAAAAAAGTTTACCACAGGCTTAAAATAGTTTGATAAGTGTGGTATTATAATTCCGTCTGTTGTTAACAGTCCATTAACATTTTTTAAGGAAGGTAATACACTATGAAGCTTAAGAAGGTTATTTCTGTTGCTCTCCTCGGTGCTATGGCACTTTCCATCGCAGGATGTGCTAAGAAGATCGAGTCGATTAAGGCTAAGGATTTTAAGAATGCTATTGAAGAAGTTATTGACGAGGACGATTACTCAGATCTCGGTGATAACATCTACTACTACGGCGACAATATGTTCATCGATTTCTATGAGTTCGAGGATGCTGATGACGCTACTGATACTTGGGAAGACATTCTTGATTCCTACAATGATATGACAGATGACAAGAAGTTCGACGGAAGCAGAAGGCTTGTTAACACATCCAACTATGGTTATATCCTTCTCGACGGCGAGTGCGACGACAAGAATTTCCTTTCTGATCTGAGCAACGTATATTTCCTCCAGAGTGGCAGAAGCTACTACTATGGCGGAATCTTCTTCGTAGATGATGAGATCATCGTAGTTATGACAACAAAGGATAAGGATGGCAACAGAGAGGATATCGATACAATCCTCGCAGCTATGGGTTATCCGAAGCCCTGATTGAAGTCTTAGACTTTACAGATTGTGATTGGCAGCTGTCCCGTTTGGGGCAGCTGCTTTTGTATTCTGGCAGGTTTTGCATAAATCAAGAATTCTTGTTATATTATTAGAGGTGTATAAACCAAATGAATTAAGGGAGGACTTAGCAATGAAGAATGTTAAGAAGATCATCGCTGCAACACTCGTCGGTGCAATGATTCTGCCGCTTGCAGGCTGTGCCAAGAAGATTGAGCGCGTCAAGAGCAGAGATTTCGAAGCTGCAATCGAGGAAGTATTCGATGACGATGAGTACGGCTCATACGGCGGTTCGACAGTGGTCTATGCCGATAACTATGAGATCATGTTCATGACTTTGGATGATGACGATGATGCCAGAGACGACTGGGAAGATTTCCTTGATGACTTCGACGATATGATGGATGATGATGACTTCGACGGCAGAACGAGAAGAGTTGACCGCGGAGAATACGGATACGTCCTTCTGAACGGCGAGAATGACAGCAGGGATTTTGCTGACGGATCTGATTACCTGTACGGCGGAATCTACTATGTTGAAGATGAGCTGATCGTGGTCCTGACAACAAAGGATAAGGATTCCTACAGAGAGGATGTCGATACAATACTGAATGCTCTCGGTTTACCTCACCTCTGATCCGGCGTCTTACTGAAATTGATAATTAAACAACAGGGCTGCAAATGCCCTGTTGTTTTGGTTAAGACAAGATATCGGAGATGTCCCTGACGCAGGTGTTGATGCATTGCTCCCTTTCGGGGCTGTCCTTGTGCCGCTCCATGTAGTCTATGATCCTGACGCAGCCGAGTACCCTCGCTTTGTTGGCCGTGTCCTGTATTGCCCTGCTGTCCGCATCCCCCATATACACTTCAAGTGTTCTGTCCCAGATCTTATATGCCGTCTCCACGTCCAGGCCGAGGAACATGGCAGCCTCAGGCGCGATGGAAGGGAATTCCCTGTACGAATTGCAGATGGTAGCGAGCTCGAAGATCGGGTCTCCCACGCACAGCGTATCCATGTCTATCAGCATCAGGCTGCTGCCGCTTACCATTATGTTCTTCAGGTGGAAATCAGCATGCAGAAGTGTGTGGCTGTCCGGGATCTCCTCCGTCAGATCTCTGATCCTGTCGCATATGTCAGACGGCATGTAATGTCTGCACTTCTCCGTCCATTCGAGAGACTGCTTCTTCATGTCGGGCAGTTCTCCCGGCGTCACTTCGATGGAGTGGATGCGGTTCATGAGTTCTACCGATTTCTGTATGAAGTCTTCGAGATTCTCTTCTGATTCCCTGACGTAGTCGGATGCCGAGCGCGCATTAAGCAGCTCATAGACAACCCCGTACCGGTCTCCGACTCTTACGATATCGAACGAGATGGCGGTGGGGAGGCGCTTTACAAAAGCCCATTTGGCGAGCTTCTTCTCCCTCCTGATCGCGTCGCGGGAGACCGAGGGACGGTACACTTTTACTATTGTGTCGCCGTCTATGCGGTAAACTTCGCCATGGGCTCCCTCACCTATCTTAGGGGCGCCGTCTATGCTGATGTTTCTTAAATCATTATCCATATTCGTATTATGCTCCCTATCGTCCTTCTTGTAAAAGGGTGATAAATTTCCCTGTTCGCGCGTTTACAAACGAATGTTCGCCTGTTAGAATGAGGGCATGGCACACGTAATTCATGACTTTACATATGACGGGACACTGGAGGGGCTTCTGAGCGTCTATCTTAAGTGCATTGCGATGAAGGTCAGACCTCTTGATATACGGCCGGACTTCATGGTCAGGGGCAAGCCTTTTGAGGAGAGGTACATGTATGTCAGAACGAACCTTCAGCTCGCCGACCGTCTGTACCGGTATATGGGGCAGTGCGCATCTGCCGAACTTCAGCAGATGATAACCGACTGTTTCCTGACGAGTCTGCCGCGGATGGAGCTCGATCTTTATGAGCTCGTCGCACGGGGGATAAGGTTCGGAGCTTCGGTGACCGAAGACTATGAGGATGAGACCATGCACCGCATACAGATGGCGATCAGGGATCTGTACAGAGAGTCTCAGACGATTGCCGGTGATATAGGGTTCAAGAAGGAGAGCGGAGTGGCAGTAACAATGTTAAACCCCCGTAATTGCGTGCTTCCGCTGATCCGGAACAGGATACTGAATGACCCCAGGTATGACGATATTCTGGCATATGATAAGCGCCATTATCTCATTCTCATGAGGAACGGGAGCGAGGATGACATCCTTGACATAAGGAGACTGCCTGTCCCGGCAGTCAGGGATGTACATGATATCTATGAGACCTTCTGGCCGTATGTGACGGGTGACCGGGATATGAGGTGTCAGCGCATAACGGGGGTCAGGGGAAGGGGAGCCGACGGGCTGTCACCACTATGGCATATTGCCTGACAGTATGCCACAAAAAGAGGCTGCGTTCTGCAGCCTCCTTAATATGATGATTCTATATTCCAGGATATACGTATCAGCTCTTGGCTTCGTCGTCCTCGCGGATGGCTTTTCTTCTGATCTTACCCGATACAGTCTTAGGAAGTTCATCGACGAACTCGACGATTCTCGGGTACTTGTAAGGAGCGGTCTTCGCCTTGACGTATTCCTGGATCTCCTTCTTGAGTTCCTCTGTGGGCTCTGTGCCCTTTACGAGAGTCATTGTTGCCTTAACGACGATTCCTCTTACGCCCTTCGGGTCAGGTGCACCTGTGACAGCACACTCGAGCACATAAGGGAGCTCCATGATGACGTTCTCGATCTCGAAGGGTCCGATACGGTAACCGGAAGACTTGATGACATCGTCTGTTCTTCCGACGTACCAGATGTAACCGTCCTCATCCTGCCAAGCAGTATCACCTGTGTGGTACCAGCCGTCGTGCCATGCATCCTTTGTAAGTTCAGGTGAGAGGTAGTACTCGAGGAAGAGTCCCTTCGGATGGTACTTCTGTGTGTTGATGCAGATCTCGCCTGTCTCACCGGGCTTGCACTCCTTGCCGTCGGGATCGAGGATCTTAACTTCATAGAGAGGATTCGGGCGGCCCATGGAACCGAGTCTGATTCCGGAACCTACGAGGTTAGCGATAACGAGAGTTGTCTCTGTCTGGCCGAAGCCCTCCATGAGACGGATTCCCGTAGCTTCCATGAAGCGGTTGAATACCTCAGGGTTCAGAGCCTCACCTGCAGTAACTGCGTACTTCAGGGAAGAAAGATCGTATTTGCTCAGGTCTTCCTTGATGAAGAATCTGAACATTGTCGGAGGAGCACAGAATGTTGTGATCTGATGCTTCGCGAACATGGGGAGGATCTCTTCTGCCTTGAATCTGTCGAAGTCGAATGTAAATACGGGAGCCTCGCAGAGCCACTGTCCGTAGAGCTTGCCCCAGAGAGCCTTACCCCAGCCTGTATCAGAGATGGAGAAGTGGAGTCCGTTAGGATCGACATTCTGCCAGTACTTGGCTGTTGTGATATGACCGATAGCGTACATGTAGGAGTGGAGAGCCATCTTGGGATAGCCTGTTGTTCCTGATGTGAAGAACATAACCATCGGATCGTAGCCGCATGCGTAGTCAGCGGGTCTCTCGAACTCATCGGAGAACTTGACGAACTCCTCATCGAATGACCTCCAGCCGGGTCTTGAACCGTTGCAGAGGATCAGTGTCTGAAGTCCGTAAACAGCTGCAGCCTTCTCTACTTCATCAGCCGCATCGTCATCGGAGGTGCAGACGATCGCCTTGACGGAAGCTGCCTGGAAGCGGTACTCGTAGTCCTTGTCACGAAGCAGGTGGGTAGCAGGGATAGCAACGGCACCGAGCTTTTCGAGAGCCATCATGCAGAACCAGAACTGGTAGTGACGCTTAAGAACGAGCATTACCTTGTCGCCCTTGCCGATGCCCAAGGACTTGAAGTAGTTCGCTGTCATGTTGGAGTACTTCTTGATGTCAGTGAAAGTGAAGCGCTTCTCTGTTACACAGTCCTTTGCAACCCAGAGCATGGCGAGCTTCTCGGGATCTTTGTCGGCGATGGCGTCAACACAGTCGAAAGCGAAGTTGAACTTCTTGCATGCAGGTACGTTTACGTCAACGTCAACGAGATGTCCGTGCTCGTCGAGAACGCCGTTCAAGTACTTGGCGTAGATGGGGTCCTTGAGATCTGCAGCATCTACGTTTGTCTGTGAGTCTGTCTTGATCTCTGTCTTATAAGGAGGAATATAATCGTCATTCTTGTCAGCGAGCTTGGGATCGATGATGATCGCATAGAACTCGCAGTCCTCGCCGCCGATGGCAAACTCAGCGTGAGGTGTCTCAGGATCGAAGTAGATTACATCACCGGGATGTAATACCTCGAAAGAATCACCGAGCATAACCTTAAGTGAACCTCTTACTACGATGTTCATCTCCTGGCCTGCGTGAGTAACGAGCTTGTACGGAGGATTCAAAGCCTCCTCGGAATAAGGGAGGATTACCCTGTAGGGCTCGCACATCTTGTTCCTGAATCTTGAAGCGAGACGGAGATACTTTGTCTCGGAATCAGCACGTCTTACGATCGGACGTCCCTGTCCCTTACGTGTAACCGTGTACTCGGTAAGTGAAGGTGATGATCCCTCGAGGATATCTGCGATATCAACCTTCGCGATGTTAGCGAACTTGAAGCAGAAGGTGAAGCTGAAGTCTTCCTTACCCTCTTCATACTGAACGTACTCCTCGGGAGTAAGTCCCATCTTCTCAGCAATCTCTTCGACGGAAAGTCCCATGTCCTGCCTTAAGGCTTTAACTCGACCTGCGACTTCGAGAAGCTTTACTTCGACCTCGTTGTTTAGGTTCTCTGCCATTGTTGTGTCCTCCTTACAGACAATAAAAAAGTCTCAACGTTCTTCTGAACGTTGAGACGAGTTACCGTGTTACCACTCAACTTGCGTTCCCTACTGAGAGCGCCACTTCAGGTTCCTATAAACCCTATGCCTTAACGCGGCCATACGGATGCGGTCTACTCGAAGTCTTACTTCATTCGGCGCATCAGCTCGGAAGCGATAATCACTTGGAAGTCTCTGCTGTCGGGATCCCAGCATCCCCGGCTCTCTGTGTGCATTGACTGCCGGACCTTCTTCGTCACAGCATTTGCGATATAAACATCGCCATATTAACCCCATCGAAAATGTTTGTCAACACGATTTTGTTTACACGACATTAACATTTGATAAGTGAATACGTAAAAGAATTAAAATAAAATCATAGTATCTGAGTTTTTATGTATAACGAGGACTAGCGTTATGATGTATGAGAAGTATCTTGTAACAGGGGCAAAAGATCCGGTCGGAAGACTGGTGGTTCAGACGTTGCTCGCTGAGGGCTGTCAGGTACGTGTACTGGTGCCTCCTGAGTCAGACTATTCCCTCTTAAGAGGTATGGGAGCAGAGATTGCTGAGGGCGAGATATTCGACAGGGATTCACTTAAGGAATTCCTTGCCGTGGAAGATCCCAGGAAGTCTGCGGTCATCCACACAGAGGAGATACTCTCTATTTCCAACGATAAGAATCTCAATATGAGACGTATCAACGTCGCAGGCGCCCAGAATGTCATCGACATGGCGATGCGTGCCAAGATCGGACGTTTTGTTTACTTAGGTTCTGCATATTCACTCGATCCTGATTCAGCTTTGTCCGGTGAGAAGGTTCACTTCGACAGAACGAAGGCGGACGGTGACTATGCCGCATCGAAGGCAGAAGCTTCCGCATATCTCATGGAGAAGATAGCCGTTAACAAGTTCAACGCATCACTCCTTCTTCCTACATTCATAATCGGTCCCGGTTTCTCCGAGGATTACGATATGAATAAGATACTTAAGAAGTATCTTGAGAAGAAGGTATCCACGGTATCCGGCGGTCACGCTTTCGTTGATGTAAGAAATGTAGCCACGGCGCTCGTTGCAGTCTGTGAGAACGGTGAGCCCGGCGGTGCTTATATCCTTAACGGTGAGTACAAGTCCTCGCAGGACTTCTTCGCGGAAGTATCGAAGCAGTCCGGTTCCGAGCAGGTCAAGGAGATGCCGAAGTGGACTCAGAGCAAGTCCATGGACAAGCTTGTAAACACATTCTACCGCGTAACAAAGAAGGACAATCCGAAGGAAGTATATGCGCTGTTCATGAACAGCCCTGAAGCGAATTACGAGAGTACTGTCTCAGGTATCCTTCCTGACAGCGAAGTGCGTAAGGTTCACGATTCTCTTGTAGACGTTCTCTCACGCCCGGGTAATGAAGTTCTTCCTGACAGGATTCCCGATCTCGAGAAGGCCGCAGAGGCAGCTGCCGCGAAGTCTGAGACCGAGAAGGAAGCTCCCAAGGAGACAAGTAAGGTATCCGAGGCTGTTCTTAAGAGAGCAGAGGAGTCCGCGGCAAGAGCCAAGGAATCCGGTGAGGATGCTGAGAAGAGAGCCGCTGCAGCAGCTGCTGCAAGAGAGAGAGTACAGGCTAAGATCGAGGCTGCAAGACTTAAGGCTGAAGCCGCCGCTGCTGCCGCGGCAGAAGCGAAGAATGAGCCCGCAGCCGAGAAGCCGGCAGCCTCTGCAGATGATAAGGAGGCTGACATTAAGGAGGCACCTGCTGAGAAGAAGGATGATTCTTTTATAACCAAGTTCTCCATCTCGGATCTGATGGCAGAGGCTGAAGCCAAGAAGGCAGCAGCAGGGGAAGATGCGAAGGCAGAACCTGAAGTGAAGGAGCCTGAAGCCGCTGAGACGGTTGAAGAGAAGGTAGAAGAGGCTCCAGAGAGGGCAGAGGAGATCAAGACCGAAGCCGATGAGGCTGCTGCTGACTTTGCCGAGTTCGTGGATGCAAGCGTTCTCGAGAAGAAGGAAGAATCTGCCCCGGCTGAGGAGACAGCTCCTGCTGTGGAGGCTGCTGAAGAGAAGGCCGAAGAGAAGTCCGAAGAGGCTGAGCCCGAGGAGAAGACAGAGAAGCCCGATGATTCTAATAAGCCTTTATGGGAGAGAATCTCTGCCGAAGACATTTCCGAGGAAGAGATATTCGGCGAAGATAATTTCTGAAGTTAAAGGTTTTATTTATATTCAACTCTGGAGAGCGGGGGATGCGATTATGCATCCCCCTTCTTAGTGGTACAATATCGCCATGAGAATAATACTTGCAAGTAAATCACCCAGAAGGAAAGAGCTCCTCTCGCTTATCACTCCGGACTTCGAGGTTATGTCCGAAGAGGTCGATGAGCGCGCGATAGAGGACGGCGTAATACGTAACGGAGGCACACCCGAGGACGTTCAGAAGGAGCTCGCGAGAGCCAAGGCTTCAGCTGTCTTTGATAAGCTTCCCGAGGATGAGAAGGACGGGTGCATCGTCATAGGATCCGATACATCGGTAGTCTGCGGCAGCGAGATAATGGGCAAGCCGTTAGACAGGGACGACGCGCGAAGGATGCTTCACATGCTGTCAGGAAGGACACATGATGTAATCTCCGGAGTGTGCGTAAAGACATCCGGAAAAGAAGAGGTCTTTGTCGAGGTTACGAAGGTCAGATTCGGCGACCTCGATGAGTTCCAGGAGAGACTTATAGAGAGGTACATAAGTACCGATGAGCCATATGACAAGGCGGGAGCATACGGCATACAGCAGGGCGGCGCTCTGCTCGTCGAGACCGTCGAAGGTGATTATTTCAGCGTAGTGGGACTCCCTGTAAGAAGGCTTGCTCAGATACTTGAAGGCTTAGTGTAATTCCTTATATAGTCGACTATCTCTTCCTCATGGATGGGGCCGTTAAGGTATGTGCCCTGGAAGTAAGTGCAACCGTATTTCTTAAGCTTCTCAAACTGATCCTTTGTTCCTACATTGGTTGCATCGACCGGGATTCCGATCTCGTTAAGAAGGCTGATCATGGACTTCGTGAGAACATCCTGAGCGGAGCCGTCCTTGAGGTCTGATGTGAAATGACCGTCGAGCTTGACCAGCGATATGGGAAGGAGAGGAATGCTGTTAAGAGACGAGTATCCTCTGCCGAAGTTATCGAGTGCCATTGTGATTCCCGATGAAGAGAACGCATCGAGTGTATTCTGGATCTCGGAGATGTTCATCGCAGCTCCGTCTGACGGTATGTCGATGATGATGTTGTGAGGATCGCATCCGGTCATCTCAGCCATGGAGATAAGGTCGAGCTGAAGGTCGGGGGTGTGAAGCTGAGTCGTCGAGAGATTGATGGTCATGGAGAGCGTCGGATCTATCTCATTGATTATCGCGAGTGTCTTGAATGACTCGCTCAATGTGAATTCACCGAGTGCGTAAATATGACCTGTCTTCTCAGCATAGAAAAGGAAGTCTCTAGTATCGACCGTTCCGTGACCGGGGCACTCCCAGCGGACAAAGGCCTCGAAGCCCGTGAGATTCATCTTGGTGTCAAATCTCGGCTGGTAGACCATGAAGATCTCCTTCTCATCGAATGCCTTATCGAACATCTTCTTGATCTCGTCTATTGTCATATCCTCGAGGAAAGAGTTTCTCGCTTCGCTCTCGGTCGGCTCATAGATCTTCGCATCTGCATCCTCGTTGACTGCATCGTACATGGCGGTCTCGGCGTGATGGATGAGCTCGCCGGAATAGATGGCATCACGCGGATACTGTGCGATGCCCGCATAGAAATCACCGCCGTTCTCTTCGTTAAGAGCCTTCGCGATGTTGATCGCATAATCAAGCACTTCATTATCGGATGAGAGTCTTGTTGTTATGATGGCGAATTCGTTGTTGGCGATACGTCCGACAAAGTCCTTCGAATCAGCCGCTTCGCGGAGTCTGTGCGCCATCGTCTGAATGAAAAGGTCGACGATTATATGTCCGTTGCTCTGCGAGAATCTGACCGGATCCGCAACCGTGAGATAGATCGCATAGATCGGGTTGATGCTGCAGTTTATACCCTTGTCAGCGGCCTCCTGATAGGCCTTCTTATACTCGAGGATCTTGATGTCCGTATGCTCGTTGATGGTGTGTCTGTTGGGAAGCGTCGTCAGCGGATCGAGCGCCATGGAATGAGTCGATTCAACTGCTTCGACATATTCATTCTTGTCCGTGATGTCCTCGTGCTTAACGATTGTTCCGGGACGGTTCATCGCCGTGGAGATCATGGCGGTCGTCTCGTAGCTTATTCTCTTTGACTTCTCGTCCGTAAGCTTACGGTTCAGCGTATCCATTCGCTCACCGACGCGGATGATGAAGAATTCGAATATCGTATTGACCAGTATGGAGAGGAGTGCGAGTCCGATGATTATTAGCAGGTTGCTGCTGTATCGCTGGGACAGGGACGATGAATAGATGAGGATCTGGACCACTGTCAGCGCCGTGGTTATCCAGTAACCCGGGATGCCGAACAGGAGATTAACGAAGAAACTCAGGATAACAAGGAATACTGAAATGATTACCTGAGCGTAATCGACGAACACAAATCTTTGCAGGAATAATCCTGCAAGAAAGAAGAGCGTATAACCCAGACAAGATATTGCAAAGGTCAGTTTGCTCCTGACAAAGATCTGCTTCTCATCGTAATCCATGAGACCACTATACAGGACGCGCTTTATATGCGTTTTAATAAAAAGTAAATAAAAAATTAAAGATTGGAAAGTTCGCTCCACATTCGGAAAAAGAAGTCCGAGGAGCTCTTCATTTCTTCCCATGTTTGGGAGGACCCCGCGCCTATCTCATCCCATACGGCACAGGTCAGAAATCCGCCCTTGGAAGCGCCCTGAAGCGCGGCGGGAACGTCTTCAAAAATCAATGTGGATGAAGGCTTCGACCCCAGAAGCTTTGCCACATGAAGATAGATGTCGGGCTCGCTCTTATCGGGGTACCCCGGCAGGTCTTCAAGCGACACTATCACGTCGAAAAGCTCGTGTATCTTAAGCCTCGTAAAAGCCGCATCCACATTGCGGCGGGTAAGGGCCGTCGCGCAGGCAGTCTTATAACCCATTGCCCGGGCCTTAATCAGGTAGTCGTAAGCGCCTTCCTTAAGAGGCACGGTATAGCAGTAGGCCTGGTTAACAAAAGCATTCCACTCGGCCATGATCTGCTCCGGCGTGTCGGTAAGATTATAGCGCTCGCGCGTGTAAATGGCGGCGTCCTCGATTCGCACGGATTTAACATATTCCGTGTAGTCGGGCGTCACTTGAAATCCTCTCGAGTTAAGAAAAACGGTATCTGCCTGATTCCACACTGTCATGGAATCAAGCAGAGTACCGTCTACGTCAAAGATTAAAGTATCCGCCTTACCTTTAAGTTCAGTGAAGGCAGGAAGCATTAATGCATGAACTGCACTTTCTCAGAGATCTCGGGAACGAGCTTCTCCTTACGCTCGTTGAATGTGACCTTGTTGTTGTCAATCAGGTTGCCGCCGTGGCAGTCGATCGATACGATCAAAGGTCCGAATTCCTTAGCCTTGAATCTCCACATTGCCTCAGGCATTCCGAGGTCGAGCCACTCAACGCCTGCTACATCCTCGATGCACTCTGCAGCAACTACTGCGCAGCCGCCGGGGAAGATTGTGTGAACAGCCTTGGACTCCTTGCAGCCCTCTGTTGTCTTGGGACCCATTCCGCCCTTGCCAATAACGATCTTAACGCCTGTTGCAGCGAGGAACTCCTTCTCGGCCTTCTCCATTCTCATGGATGTTGTAGGACCTACGGCTACGCACTTCCACTTGTCTTCGCTGACCTTCTTCATGATAGGTCCTGCGTGGAATACTGCTGCACCTCTAAGGTCTACGGGGCACTCTCTGCCCTGAACAACTACTCTGTGGTGAACGTCGTCTCTTCCTGTTGTGATATCACCTGTGAGATAGATTACGTCGCCGATATGGATCTTCTCGATATCTTCATCAGTTACAGGTGTGGTCAGATGCCAAATACTCATAATGTAACTCCTTTGCTTGTGACGAAATCATATGTGAAGTCGGGGTTGATCTTGATGCAGGCTCTTCTGTGTGCCCAGCATGCAGTTGAGATTCCGACTGCGAGTGTTGCAGGGTGACGTGCAGCCTGCTCAATGTTAACGCCCATGACGGAGAGCTTACCGGAAAGTCCGCCGGGTCCGAGGCCGAGCTCGTTCAGGCCCTTCTCGAGTTCTTCTTCCATCATTGCTGCCTTGGGGTTCTCATTGTGAGATCCTACGGGGCGGAGGAGAGCCTTCTTGGAAAGCTTAGCTGCAACTTCTGCAGAACCTGCGATACCTACGCCGAGGAGGACAGGAGGACATGCGTTAACGCCGTATGATGTCATCTGATCGAAGATAATTCTTACGATACCCTCATAACCTTCGAGGGGCATGAGAACCTTAGCCATACCGGGGAGAGAGCATCCGCCGCCTGCCATGTAAACATAAAGCTCGATGTCGTCTCTGTCAGGTACGAGTTCCCAGTCGATCCACGGTACACGTACACCTACGTTGTTGCCTGTGTTGATCTCATCGAAAACCTGTACTGCGTTATGTCTTAAGGGAGCGCGCTCCGTTGCCTTGAGAACAGCCTGCTCCAGTGCTTCAGGAAGCTCGTCCTGATAGGGGAACTTTGTTCCTACCTTAGCGAAAAACTGGATGATACCGGTGTCCTGGCAGGAAGGGCGTCCGAGCTTGTCAGCAAGCTCCATATTGTCAGCCATTGCCTTGTAGATCGTGGGAGCAAAACCCTCAGTCTCAATCTTGGCCATCTCCTTAAGCTTCGCATCTACGTCATCGGGAAGATGAGAGCCTGCGTAGCAGATAAAAGAAGACACCAGGTCAGAGAGCTGATCTATAATCTTTGTATCGTGCATAGAAAACCTCCGTCCGGATATTTAATCCTTCGTTTTATTCAACCAGTCCTAATTATAACACGATATAACAATCTAATGACAATAAAAGAAAGATATCGCCAACCGCGGAACGAGCAAGTATAATAAGTTGTCACTAGGCTCAGGATCCGGGAGTTAACAGGGTATGCTTTTCGATAGGTACATAGCAGAGAAACAGCGCAAGGCATTCATAAATCTATGCACGCGCAACGACAGCATGCGTCTTGCCCACGAGGTGCTCCCGACCAACTGCGATGCCGAGTGTGACATCTGTTATGAATCCCCTGACATCCCCGAGCACAGGCTCGATATCTATAATCTTAAGGGCACGACTGTCGGTGACACGGCGTTCTTCCTTATTCACGGAGGCGCATTCGTCTACGGTTACAAGGAGCTCGACAAGAACTTCGGAATGAACCTCGCAGTCTTCTCATCGATCCCCGTCGTAAATGTTAATTACCACCTTCTTCCGGTGAAGTCCCTCGCGGGCATTCTGAAGGATCTATGTTCGGCGGTTGATTTTATTGCGAAGCAGAGGGGAATCAACAAGTTCCATCTCATAGGTGATTCGGCCGGCGGATACCTTGCGGTAATGCTCGCATGCCTTCTTAGAAGCAAGTCAGTAAGACACGACATAGGCGTATTCATAACATCGGATGTCGAAGTCATTTCCGTGAACTCCATATGCGGAGTTTACGAGGGCAATACAAGGAAATTCCCCGGGTACTTCTTCAGGAAGCCCGCGTCTTCAGATGACGGCGACATAGACATACCGGAATACATTTTTGACCTGCGCAATATCATCAGGCGCACGGGCCTTCCACGTACATGTCTTATCACGGGTGACAAGGACTTCCTGCACAGCAATAACGTGAGGATGAGAGACTTCCTGATTGAGCAGGGAATACCCGTGAAATTCTATAACGCGATATCTTCCGAGACGCACTCTGCGGAACACGTTTTTGCAATCTCGGATCCTGCATGGCAGGAATCACATACCGCGCTGAAGTTGATAATAGATAATGCTGTCGGCTGAGTATGTGCTGATCCTTTTTTACTATGAACTCGTGTTGGGATTCTCGGCATTCGGAACGGGATTTGCTTCGAGCATACCTTCGGTCCTTCTGACGTCGCTTTATGCGGGACTTCCCGTATGCTTTCTTCTCATGGCATTCAGGGGCCGAGGAAGAACGGCGGCCGAGATAATTGTCAGGATACTGACGGCAGTTCCGTTCATCATCGAATTCTTCATCTTCATGCAGTTCAAGTCTTTCTACGACATCAACACCGTGCTGTTCGGAGGCGGTGATGCGCTCACCGGTTTTTCCGACATGATCATGAGCCTTGTCGTAAGCACTAGCGGTATATTACACATCATCCTGTTCCTGCTTCCGACGGTCATTTACATCATCAGAATAATAACCGGCAAGCTTCTTGTAAGACCAATCGATAAGTGGAAGATGGGTCTTTTGGCGCTTCTTATACCTGTGGCTTTCTTCACCAATCTTGGAATCATATCATCGAATGAAGCTCTCGCTTCAGTACACGGCAGGGAGTATAGTTTCCCCGTTGCTGCTTCGAAGTTCGGCCTCACCGAGACGCTCGCACTGGACCTTCGCAACATGATGAAGTCCGGCGATGAGATTGAGTTCGCGGCTGTCGATGTTCCGGCCGTTCCGGCAATTCCGACACCGACATCAACTACGACTCCTTCGCCTGTTCCGACTTTGCCCGGAGCTACTCCGACACCTTCTCCTTCACCGACGCCGACTCCGTATCCTCATGTGATGGATATAGACTTCGAAGGGATTGCAGAGACTGAGTCGGGAACGATCGCGAACCTGGCGGCATACTGTGCTTCACTTGAGCCTTCGATGAGCAATGAGTACACCGGACTATTCGAGGGGAAGAATCTAATCATGATAACCGCGGAGGCATTCACGGCGGAGGCCATTGACCCTGTCATAACGCCGAACCTTTACCGCCTCGCGACGCGCGGAATCAACTTCACGGATTCGTATGTTCCTGCGACGGCGGGCACCATCGGCGGTGAGTTCTCGCACGTGTTCGGTCTGCTTCCTCAGGACGGCGGCGTGTCTTTCTACCATATGGCGTGTCGGGGCAATACATACCTTACGATGTCACAGAGGCTCAATGCACTCGGATACTACGGAATGGCATTCCACAATAACGACTATCAGTACTACACCCGTAATGTAACGCACAATCTCCTCGGTTATTCTGAGGGGTACATGGGATGGGGCAACGGACTCGAGTCCTATATCGATCCCGTATGGCCGGAGAGCGACCTTCAGATGATGGAGGCGACGATCCCGATGTATATCGATCAGCAGCCGTTCAATATCTACTACATGTCGGTAAGCGGCCACTCGAATTATTCGCGCTACGCCAATGCCCAGAGCCGCGCGCACTGGGATGATACGGCTTCGCTTGAAGGCCAGTGTTCAGATACCGTGCGCGCATATATCGCATGTCAGGTCGACCTCGACCGCGCGGTCGGATATCTTCTCGAACAGCTCGAGGCGGAAGGTATCCTCGATGATACGGTCATCACGATCTGCGCGGACCACTATCCTTACGGTCTTGATAATTCATATCTGTCCGAGCTTTACGGATATGATGTAACTAATACGGTTCTTCGCGATCACAACCGCCTGATTCTCTGGTGCGGCTGTCTGGAGGACGAAGATCCGATAATTATCGACACCCCCACGATGTCCATAGATCTGCTTCCTACTTTGCTTAATCTGTTCGGCATCGAATACGATTCGAGACTTCTTCCCGGACGAGATGTCTTCTCGGATGCGATGCCTCTGTATTTCAATGCGGGATACGACTGGAGGACGGACCTCGGAACTTATCTGAGCGGACAGGCAACGTTCTATCCGAATGATCCGGATGCGGAGATACCCGAAGGATACGTCGAGGCGGTTCGAACGATAGTTGCCAATCGAATCAATTACTGCAGCGGTGTATTGTCATCGAATTATTTCCGATATCTGTTCGGTGATCCGAACGGCGATTACACTCAATATATAATCGACACCGAGCCGGTTCGTGTATACGACGAGACGCCTGAAGATACAGCTCCTGCGGATACAGCGCCGACTGAGGCGGCGCAGACTGAAGCGGCTCCTACGGAAGCCGCGCCGGCTGATCCGGCTCCGGTCGATCCTGCACCTGTTGATTCGGCACCAATCGAGACTGTGCCGGCCGGTTAGGCTGCGGTTATTTCTGCAAACCTCTCTACGTTTTGGGTCAATGTGAAGAGCACTCTGCAGAAATTCGGTGAAATTCTGCTAAGTGCTCTGCGTTTTTTAATTTATTGAAGAGCAAAGTGAAGAATTCTCAGCGTGTCTTCTTGTAAGTGGAATTAATAAGTTTTGAAATCGGCTTATAAACCCAGAATGTGATGAATCCGATTACCAGTCCCTTGAACAGATTGAACGGGAGGAATGCCCAGAGGACCAGGGACAGCTTATCAGTGATAAGAGGATTAACCGCTGAGCTCATTCCGAGGATTGCATCCATGGGGAAACCTGCGACCGAGCCGTAGAGAGGCAGGGTGAAGAAGAAATTGAACGGGACGGCGAATACCGCGAGTGCAGCGGTTGCGATAAGCAGTGCTGCGATGGCGCCCTTTTTTGTTCTGTGCTTCTCATAGAAGAAACCGGCTGTGAATACGTAGATGCTTCCCGTGATGAAGTTCGAGAGCTCGCCGATTCCTGATGTTCCTGTCGCGGGCAGGTGGATGAGGTTCTTCAGAAGTTCGATGACGATACCGTAGACGGGACCTAACGAGAATGAACCGATGAGCACCGGAAGTTCAGAGAAATCGAACTTGAGGAAGCCCGGCATGAACGGGAGGTTGAACTCAAGGTACATGAGGACGACAGCCATAGAAGTAAAGATAGCCGTAACAGCAATCTTTCTTGCCATCACGCGTGAACGGGTTACAGAATCTTTGGTAATACCGGACATAAAAAACAACTCCTTCCATCCGGACTTTAACCGTCGGCCGCGAAATCTCATCGCGTCAGTCCCGTCATAAGATTTAACGGGAGTTGCGGGCTTACCTTGCTGCTATTGCCTGAAGGCTCACCGCCGGTGGGGACTTACACCCCGCCTTGGATTCCGAGAAGATTATAGAACATGGATATATGATTGTCTATCGGTGCAACAAAATCTTACATAAACCATAGCCGAATGTCAGTTCAGCTTGGTGGACTCTCCATAATTCAGACGTGATAATTATGTTAAGATTAATAGCAAAGGTGGTAAATGTATGAGAAAACACTATTTGGATAACCTTCGCTGGTTCACGGTCCTCACCGTTGTTCTTTACCATGTTTTCTTCATGTTTAATTCTATCGGATCCCTGTCCTTCAAGACCTTCAGCGAGGTCCAGTACCAGGACAGCGTCATCTACCTTCTATATCCGTGGATAATGGTAATCCTTTTCCTCATCGCGGGCATGAGCTCGAGATACTACCTCGAGAAGCACACCGTCAAAGGGTTCATCGCATCAAGGACACGTAAGCTTCTCGTGCCGTCTACTATAGGCATACTCCTGTTCGGCTGGATGCAGGGTTACATCAGCATGGCTGAAGCACATGCGTTCGATAACGATGAGGGATTTGCCGCGCTTCCGGGTTTGATTAAGTTTCTCATCATGGATCTGTCCGGCACGAGCATACTGTGGTTCTCGCAGCTGCTGTGGCTGATCTCGCTTCTGTGCGCACTCGTTGCAAAGCTTGAGAAGGGTAAACTATACAGATTCACAGCAAAAACAGGAATCATCGCATCAGTTCTTCTTGTGATACCCGTCTTCGCATCAGCGCAGATCCTTAACCCGCCGATCCTCTCGGTCTACAGGTTTGGCCTCTATCCGTTCGTATTCTTCCTGGGGTACTTTGTCTTCGCACACGACGAAGTCATAGACCGCCTTGCTAAGTTCAGGATCCCGCTTCTTATAACAGCGGCAGCACTCGGCGCGGCTTATCTTGTTCTTCACTTCGGTGACGATGCCATGGAGATGCCCGTCGTTGCAAGCATTCCCGCGGTAGCTTACTGCTGGGCAATGTGTCTTGCACTCCTCGGCTCCTTCAGGGCATGGTTCGACGTGAAGACACCGTTTACTTCATACATGACGGCAAGGAGCTTCGGCATATATACCTTCCATTATTTCACGATGTCGGCGACGGCTCTTCTTCTCACGCGCCATGCCGGCTGCCCTGCATTCGTCTGCTACCTTCTGTGCGGCGCCGCGGGACTTATCGGCGGCATACTTCTTACGGAACTGGTATCGAGGATTCCGTTCGTAAGGTGGTGTCTTCTCGGCATAAGGAAACCTCGAAAGGAGACTTGATCAATGTTCGGTGACAACATAGTTCAGCTTAGAAAATTACACAACATGACGCAGGAGGATCTCGCGGACAAGGTCGGCGTGACACGCCAGTCCGTTGCCCAGTGGGAGAGCGGCAGGACATGCCCGAACTTAACGCAGAGCAAGGCGATTGCCGATGCTTTCGAAGTTACACTGGATGACCTCGTGGAATTCGAGCCGGCAGATAATCTCGGGCTCAATGTGCCGCCGAAGGGGAAGCACCTGTTCGGTCTTGTCACAGTCGGGGACAAAGGTCAGATAGTTATTCCGGCTAAGGCCCGCAAGCTCTTCGATATTAAGCAGGGAGACAAGCTCGTGGTCTTAGGAGACGAGAACCAGGGCATAGCCATAGTAAAAGCGGAAAGCTTTCTTCACATTGCAGATATGATAAGGGGCGGAATCTGACGGATCCGAAGCAGAGCTTACTCGTCCCAGGGAAGGACCTGCTCGCATCCGTAATAGGCCTCAAGGGACATGTCGTTCTCATAAAGATATGTCGCGAGCTCAACGCCGACGTAGCGGTAGTGCCAGGCTTCGATGTCGTAGCCTGTCTCGTATACCCACTGCTGCTGGAAGCGCCTGACGAATCCGAACTCGTGGCAGTGCTCGTTGACCCACATGCCCGTGGTGGTCTCGCCGAACTCGTCCAAGATCTCGTACTGGCCCTCGGGCGTGATGTCGAGCGCGAGCCCTAACTGGTGCTCGGACCTTCCGGGGACTGCGTTCTTTCTCACGGAGAATGTGATGCCTCGAAGGTTTGTGGACCTGTCGAAAAGATACTGCTGCAAATTCGCGTCTCTGTAACCTGACACGAGGAAAAGACCCTGTCCCGTCGCTTCGACACAGGCGTCATACATAGCGATCCAGGCGTCACAGGCCTCGGCTCTGATCTGTTGGTTCATCGAGTGCGGGGCATCGACGAGATCCGGCGGTACGTAGTCCAGAGGAAGGGCATAGTACTTGTTTACAAGAACTGCGATGTCCGTGGGGTTATCAACTATCTGCGCGCGTACAGACCTCGCGTCGACGAAGCCGTTATACCACGTCTCCTCGAACTGCGGCTCGACATATTCGGGTACCGGAGTGGGTACGGGTGTAGGCGAAGGCGTCGGGGACGGAGTGGGTGAAGGAGTCGGCGAAGGAATCGGTGTGGGAGTCGCGGCGAGAGTTGTCTCGATCATGGTCTCCTGAACTTCAGGCTTCGCACAAGAAGAAGTTCCGCCGATAAGAGCGGAACCTGCAATAAACACACATGCCAGTCTTATGAATCTGTTATCTGTCTTCATACTCTTTGCATGTCTTCTCGTAGTTCTCTACTGTTCCTATGTCGATGCACGATCCGTTGCCCTTGAATGCATAGACGGGGATCTTCTTATAGAGCCATGAAGGGAAGTTGCCCGGAGCATCGGGAGATCCGCCTTCGGCGATGTATTCCTTGAACATCGGGATGATGTCTTTGCCGTAAAAATAAGTTGCATAAATGCAGCAGTCGCTCTTGGGCTCCTGCGGCTTCTCGGCCATGTCGAGAACGCGTCCGTCTTCATCGAGAACTGCCACGGCGAGCTTCTTCCTCTGTTCGATCTCGGGAACCGTGATGGCGATCAGAGTGGGAGCGTTCTTCTCCTTGAAGAAGCTGTACATATGCTCAATGCTGTATGTGAAGATGTTGTCGCCTGCGAGTATGCAGATGTCATCATCGATGCTTAACTGATCAATCGTGTAAATGATGTCTCCGATGGCGCCTCTCTTGTTCGAGTCGTCAGTCGTGCCGTCGTCGAGTACGACGATCGGAGCCTTGCCGTCCCTGTTCTGGGAATCAGCCCACTCGCTGAAGTGGGGATAGAACTTGGAATTGGTGATAAGTGCGACTTTGGTAAGCCCCGGGATCTTGTCCACAGAGTCCATGATGTAGTCGATTATCAATCTGCTGCCGAGAGGAAGAAGTGACTTCGGCTTATCCTTTGTGAGCGGGTACAGTCGTGTGGCGTATCCTGCTGCCAATAGAATTGCTATCATCTGTGATTCTCCTTATCGCCTTATTTCGAATTTTAATTATTATACTACATGCTTTTTTATTGAATGTTATAATTAGTCAACAAAACTATATTGAAAGAAGATTCAGCTTTATGGATATATGTGCGGTTGTAATGGCGGCAGGTGATGGTAAGAGGATGAAGTCCTCATACTCAAAGGTGGTTCATCAGGTAGCAGGCAAGCCGATCATTAAGTGGGTATATGATGCGCTCTGCGAAGCAGGATGCGAGGAGCAGGTCTACATCGTAGGTGACAAGCAGGAGCAGATAAGAGATGTCCTCGGAGAAGGAGTTGCTTATGTGTTCCAGGAGCAAAGATTAGGAACAGGTCATGCGGTCATGCAGGCCGAGCCTTTCCTCGAGGGAAGAGGCGGATATGTAATCGTTCTTCCGGGTGACTCGCCGATGGTAAGTTCGACCACGATTCAGAAGGCTGTCGATAAGATGGAGCAGGGAGATTATGCCGCTGTCGTAATCACGGCGAGAGCTGATGACCCCACGGGTTACGGAAGAGTCGTAAGAGACGAGGACGGCAACGTATTGAGGATCGTCGAGCACAGGGACTGCAATGAGGAAGAGCTTAAGATCCACGAGATCAATTCCTCGATGTATATGTTCAAGACATCACTTCTTCTCTCCGCTCTGGGAAGACTGTCTGCCCAGAATGCCCAGAAGGAATACTACCTTACTGATACGATCGGTATCCTGATCGGTGATGGTGGAACGGTAGGATCCGTCGTATGCAACTTCGAGGATACTCTCGGAGTAAACGACAGATACCAGCTCATGCAGGCCAGCAAGATTATGAACAAGAGGATCCTCTACAAGCACATGATGAACGGCGTCGAGATCGTCGATGAGGATAACACATGGATCCACTCCGCAGTTGAGATCGGAAGGGATACGATAATCCTTCCGGGCACGAGACTCATGGGCAACACGATCATCGGCGAGGACTGTATCATCGGTGAGAATACGAGACTTGACGGAGTGCAGGTCGGCAACGGAACGACGATCGATTCATCGATCGCTTCAGAGTCCATCATCGGTGCCGACTGCAGAATCGGACCGTTCTCACACATAAGACCCGGATCGCTCATCAAGGACCATGTAACCATCGGCGCTTACGTTGAGATCAAGAGCTCCGAGATCGACGAATACACGAGAGCAAGACACCTGACTTACATCGGTGATTCGAAGGTCGGCAAGAACGTCAACTTCGGATGCGGAACCGTTACATGTAACTTCGACGGTGTTGATAAGGTCGGATGCACGATCGAGGATAACGTCTTCATCGGCGGTAACTCTAACATCCTCGCTTCGGTAGTCTTAGGTCACGACAGTTACATTGCCGCAGGTTCAACAATAACGAAGGATGTTCCCGCCTTAGGTCTCGGAATCGCGAGATCACAGCAGGAGAATAAGGACGACTGGGTCACGAAGAAGAACCGTCTCCGCGGTGCAAATTACATCAAGCTCGACACCCGCCGTTCGGAGGTCTGACAGTCTGATGTCTGATACTTGGCTTATTGCAGGTCTAGGCAACCCCGGGAACAAGTATGCGTACACATGGCATAACTGTGGATTCTTAGCTCTCGACATGCTCGCGGAGCGTAACGGGATCCGTGTCGACCGGACTCAGTTTCATTCGCTTTTCGGCAAGGGCAAGATAGGCGGGCACGACGTGTTCCTCATGAAGCCCAAGACGTTCATGAACAACTCGGGCGAGGCCATCGGCCCCTTCTCGATGTACTACAAGATAGACCCGTCACACATCATCATTATCTACGATGACATTGACATCGGTGTGGGCACGATACGCGTGAGAGACAAGGGAAGCGCCGGCACGCATAACGGAATGAAGTCCGTCATTGCGCATCTTAACACTCAGGAATTCCCCAGGATCCGCATAGGTACCGGTCCCGTGCCGGAGCACATGGATCTCATCTCTTATGTTCTCGACGACATTCCGAAGGACTTAAGGCAGACGATGTACGACTCTTTTGAAGCAGGGTGCAAGGCCGCAGAGGATATCGTCAATGGCAAGAGAAATTAAAGAACTTCTCGGCAGGATAGAGCAGGACAAGGTCCTGATGGCTTCCTTTGAGAAGTCGGTGCTTAGTGGGGGTCCCGTAAATATTACGGGACTTTGTGAGCAGCAGAAGGGTTACCTCATAGCGGCGCTCGCATATAAGTTCGGCAAGAAGCCTGTTGTTATCGTCTCTGATGTAACGCGCGCCAAGGCGCTGTCCGGAGGTATCGCGCCTTTTGCCGGCAAGGACATACCCGTGCTTAAGCCTGCTGAGCTGTCGCTCGTCTCCGCGGTCGCATCTTCACACGAGAACGAGAGTGAGCGCGCGGGCGTTATCTCGAAGCTTCTGCGCGCAGACTTTGACGCGGCCATGATATGCGCACCGGCACTTCTCAACAAGATGCCGCCTGCCGCCAACATCGAAAAGAAATTCATCAAGCTTTCCCTGGGCAAGAATTACGACCCGGTCAAGCTCGTCTCCGACTTAAGCGAGAGGGGATACGAGAGGGTCGGAATGGTCTCCGGTCAGGGCGAGTTCTCCGCGAGGGGAGATGTCATTGACGTGTTCCCGCCGGACATGGACCAGCCGATTCGAATCAGTTTCTTCGATGACGAGATAGATCAGCTTAAGACATTCAATCCCGACGATCAAAGATCGATTGAGGGAATGAAGAAGGCCGTCATATGCCCGGCTTATATCTACACTTACGATGAGGCAGAGCGCGGCAGGTATGCCGATGCGATGCTTCACGCGGCGGCTCCCGACATCAACAAGATGAATGCGAGTTCGAACAGGACGACGGCAGAGCTTCTCGAGAGATACACCCGTGCGGATGCCGAGGCGGTGAGACAGGGAATGAGGATATCGGCACTCGGAAGATGGATCGGAGTGATCAACGGCGATCCCAGGAGCGTGCTCGGATATGTGGACCGCAACAAGATGATCCTCTTCGTCGATGAGTTCTCGGAGGCGAGGAGCCGCATGGACGGCTATACCGCGGATTTTGCGGCTAGGATCAAGAGTGCATTCGAATACGGCCAGGCGCCGTCATGTTCCATCGAGTCGCTGTTCAAGGCGCCTGATGCGATGAAGGCTCTGGATAAGTTCGGAGGCGCGGTTACGCTCGCCTGTCTGAAGACGGCGTCGAGCGGACTTCCCGGCGGTGAGACTGTCGACTGCAAAGGCATGTCGGAGGAGAACTGGATCGGTCGTGATGATGCTCTGATCAATTACATCAAGAACGGTGCGGGCGCCTCTTCGACTGATATAACCTTCATGATAACCGGCGCTTCGCGTGTCGATTCGTTCAGGAACAGAATGCTCGAGGGCGGAGTGGACATCAATGTTATCCCGGCCGCACTTCCCGCAGGCTTCGAGTATCCTGCCGCGGGACTTATCCTCATAGGTGAACAGGAGATATTCGGCAGCGAGAAGAAGCATGTCCAGAAGAAGAGCGGTGGCGCGAGAATAACATTCTTCGGCGATGTCGCTCCGGGCGATTATGTAGTTCACGATGTTCACGGAATTGGTCTTTACGAAGGCATCGTAAATCTTAAGATGGGCAAGTCCTCTCAGGACTACCTGAAGATCAACTATGCGAAGAATGCGGTCATTTATCTGCCCGTAGATAAGATAGACAAGCTCTCCAAATACGTGGGCCCCGGAGGCAAAAGCCCGAAGCTCTCGTCCCTGGATTCACAGGAGTGGAAGAAGAATGTCGAGAGGGCGAGAAGCTCGGTCAAGAAACTCGCCTTTGACCTCGTCAAACTCTATGCGGTAAGAAGAGCGAACAAGGGCTTCACATGCGGTCCCGATGACTCGTATCAGAAGGAGTTCGAAGAGTACTTCCCTTACGATGAGACTGCGGATCAGATCGCGGCGATCAATGATATCAAGAAAGATATGGAGTCACCCGTACCGATGGACAGGCTCCTGTGCGGCGACGTCGGCTTCGGCAAGACGGAGGTGGCTTTTCGAGCGATATTCAAGTGCGTCATGAACGGAAGGCAGGCATTCATGCTCGCCCCCACGACGCTTCTTGCCCAGCAGCATTACGATAACTTCAGGGAGAGGCTCGGCGGCTTCCCCATAAAGGTGGTCCTGCTGTCGCGTTTTGTGTCGGCGCAGGAGATGAAGAAGAACCTTCAGGATATCAAGGAGGGGAAGGCGGATGTCGTAATCGGAACGCACCGCATTCTGTCGGATGACGTTGTGCCGAATAAGCTCGGTCTTCTCGTAGTCGATGAGGAGCAGAGGTTCGGCGTCAACCACAAGGAGAAGATCAAGGCGATGAGAGCCAACATCGATGTGCTGACACTCACGGCGACTCCTATACCGAGAACGCTTCACATGTCCATGTCGGGAATTCGCGACATCTCGATGCTCTCGGAGGCTCCGCAGAACCGCCGCCCGGTCCAGACCTACGTCATGGAATACGATGAGGAGATCTGCGTTCAGGCGTGCCTGCGTGAGATATCCAGAGGCGGGCAGATATTCTGGCTTTATAACAAGACCGCGGACATAGATTCGAAGGCGGCGCGCTTAAAGTCGCTGATGCCGGATACGAGGGTCGTCTACGCACACGGCAAGATGAGCGAGAACCAGATGGAGAAGATAGTCGAATCGTTCATACAGGGCGAGGCTGACATACTCGTCTGCACGACAATAATCGAGTCGGGTGTCGACATGCCTAACGTAAACACCATGATAGTCGAGGACGCTGAGAAGTTCGGTCTGTCACAGCTTTATCAGATCAAGGGACGTGTCGGCAGGTCCGACCGTCAGGCGTATGCATACATTACCTATAACCCCAACAAGGAGATGAACTCCGACGCGCGTAAGAGGCTCATGGCGATACGTGAGTTCACGGAGCTCGGTTCCGGCGTGAAGATCGCCCTTCGTGATCTCGAGGTAAGAGGTGCCGGCAACCTTCTCGGAGCAGAGCAGCACGGCCAGATGGATGTCATCGGTTATGAGCTGTACTGCCGTATGCTCGACGAGGAGATCAAGCATCTTAACGAGACCGGAGACACCGAGTTCAAGCTTCCTTTGCAGGTTAATGTCGAGATCGATTTTGATTCCTACATCCCGCCGTCCTATATCGAGGATGAGGCTGCGAGGATGGCGTGCTACAGACGCATCGGCTCCATCGGAAGTCAGAAGGATGCGGATGATCTCATAGATGAGGCGACCGACCGCTACGGAACTCCGCCCAAGCAGTTCCTGTTCCTTACAAGCGTCGCACTCATCAAGGCTCTCGCGGGAGAAGCCGGGTTCGAGCGTGTCTGCATCAGGGACACCGGCGTGCTTTTGTACTTTGCATCTGACCGTAAGGCAGACTTCGAGACTGTAAGCATCCTTCTCGGAATACCCGAGTATCAGGGACGCATACTCTTCTGCGCACAGGGCAAGCCGTACCTTCACTACAAGCCGAAGGACAAGGACAGGAGCCGTACGGCGCAGGATGCGATAGACATTCTTAATATATTGATCAATAAGGGTCCGAAGTAAATTATCAAGGATTAGTGATATCATTGATTGTATAAACATAAAAGTTATAGGGGGCAATTATGTTAAAGACAGTCAAAGATGTTAAGAAGTTTATTGAAGAGAATGACATCAGGATGATCGATTTCCGAATGATCGACATCAACGGAAGATGGCATCATCTCACGATCCCTGTAGAGAGATTCAGCGAAGATACAATGACGGCCGGCATCGGCTTTGACGGAAGCAACTACGGTTTTGCTCCGGTCGAGAAGAGTGACATGGTATTCATACCTGACATTCAGAGCGCACAGATAGATCCGTTCTGCGAGATACCGACTCTCGCCATGATCGGTGACGTCAGAGTCATCGGCAAGGATGACAATACACCTTTCAACCAGGAGCCCAGAAATGTCAGCAAGCGTGCCGAGGAGTACATGAAGGAGACCGGCGTTGCCGACACATTCCTCCTCGGACCCGAGTTCGAGTTCTATCTCTTTGACGAGGCTAACTTCGAGAACAAGCCTCAGGCATCCGGATTCTCGATTGACGGCGAAGAGGCCTTCTGGAACACGGGCAATAACGCGTTCGGCGGCAACGGATACCAGACACCTCATCAGGGCGGCTACCACATCGCTCCTCCGCAGGATATCGGTTATGATTACAGATCCCGCGTGACGATGGAGATGGAGAAGCAGGGCATATCCGTCCGCTACCATCACCACGAGGTCGGCGGTCCCGGCCAGATGGAGATTGAGGTCGAGTTCGACTCCATGACGAACATGGCTGATAAGACGATGCTCACAAAGTACATCATCAAGAACGAGGCAGTAATGGAGGGCAAGACGGCAACATTCATGCCCAAGCCTATCTACGGCGAAGCCGGTTCCGGAATGCATGTCCACATGCTCATGTTCAAGGACGGCAAGCCCGTATTCTACGATGAGAACGGTTATTCCGGCCTGTCACAGACGGCTATGTACTTCATCGGAGGCATTCTTCGCCACGTTGCTTCGATCTGCGCGTTCTCGAATCCTTCCACGAATTCGTATAAGAGACTTCTCCCGGGCTTCGAGGCTCCGGTTACGATCGGCTTCGCTACTGCAAACAGATCTGCGGTCATCCGCATTCCCGCTTATGCGAAGGCTCCCGACAAGAAGAGATTTGAGCTTAGAAACCCCGACGCCACATGCAACCCGTACTACTGCTACGCTGCAATTCTCATGGCGGGCTTAGACGGCATCAAGAACAAGATCGACCCCGTGGCAGAGGGCTGCGGACCGTATGACTTCAATCTTTTCGAGCTGTCTGAGGAGGACAAGAAGAAGATAAAGGGCCTGCCGAAGTCCCTGGGCTCCGCGCTCAAGGCCCTCGAAAAGGACCACGCTTACCTGACCGAAGGCGGAGTTTTCCCGGAGGAGCTCATCAGCCTCTGGATCAAGAACAAGCGAGAGGACCTCAAGAAGCACGTCGCGATGCCTACCCCGATGGAGTACCAGATGTATTACGATCTGTAATCTATTGTGAATATGTATATATTTCCACAACATACTTGAAATAATTTGTTTACAAAGTATAATTCATATATAAGTGATATTTTATTTTTGTAACACTTAGGGGTGGAAATTATGGGTGGAATACTAGATGTTTTTAAAGGTGGCAAGGGCGAGGACAACGCGCCCGCTGTTGCAGTGACGGGAGAAGTATCGGGAAGCAGACCCGGAAGTACTCCTTCCAAGGCTCGTAATGCGGCAAATATCGACTCTCCTGCAGCTTCTTATGCGAGAGAGCGTGCGGCTGCGGCAAGAGCTCAGATCGAAGCTCGTAAGGCCATGGAGGAGTCCCGTAAGAACAGTGGTTCAGCTAAGCCTGACAAGCCGGAGGAAAAGAAGGATGAGAATAAGCCCGTAGGACTTAAGGCTCCTATCCGCCGTCCGCCTTCAGCATCAATCAATCACGCACAGGCCGTAGCGGCTCAGAAGGAAGAGCAGCGTCCCGCTGCAAGTGCAGGCAAGAATGTCGGCAATACTTCTAATACTGTTAAGGCATATAACAATGCCAACAAGTCTCCTGCTACGATCGCTTCCGAGAAGGCCAAGATCGAGTTCGATCAGGCTAAGGAGCGCGAGGAGAGAGCAGTTAAGGAAGCTGAGAGCGCAGCAACAAAGGCCGAGGAGGCAAGACTCGCAGTTAAGAAGTCCGGTGAGGTCCGTGAGGCAGCACTGAAGTCCGAGGAGGCAGCTACCAAGGCAGCCAAGACGGCTGAGGACGAGTACAATACAGCTTTGAAGGCTGCTCAGACAGCTCAGGCAGAGGCAGAGAAGGCCGAGAAGATCGCTCAGGAAGCAATCGCGAAGGCACAGGATGCCATGAAGCTCGCTACTCAGAAGAAGACTGAGTCCGATGCAAGAGTTGCTGTAGTTAAGGCTGAGGAGAAGGCAAGGAAGGCAGCAGAGGAGTTCGAGCAGGAAGCTAAGAATTCCGCTACACACGCTGAGGAGCTTGCCAAGAGTACAGCTCAGAAGGCCGAGGAAGCGAAGATCGCATCCAAGAAGGCTGAAGAGGCTTACGAGCTCGCCAACAGGAAGAAGAAGGAAGAAGACGACAGACTCGCAGCTGAGAAGGCTGAAGAGGAAGCCAAGATTGCAGCAGCCAAGGCACGTGAGAAGGCTGAGGCAGCAGCTAGGAGAGCTGAGGAAGCTATGGCTGCAGCCCGTAAGGCTGAAGAAGAGGCAAGAGCCGCTGCAGAGATGGCAGCCGCTGAAGCCAAGAAGGCAGAGGAGCTCGCAGCCGAGAAGGCTAAGCTCGACGCTCTGGCTGCAGAAGAGGCAAAGGCAGAGGCAGAGCCCTCTGAGGATGAGGCTCCCGAGGCTGACGCCAAGGCGGATCAGAAGCCCGTTGCCGCAGCAGCGAAGTAATCGCCGGAACAAATTACCGAATCAGAAAGCCGCCGTTTGGCGGCTTTTATTTTGGCTGTGGTATACTTGGTTGTACGCCTCCATAGTTTAATGGATAGAACAGCAGTTTCCGGTACTGCTGGTACGGGTTCGATTCCTGTTGGAGGTGCCAGTCGAAAGCAAACCACCCCTCGCTACGTACTCGGCGCAGAGCGCCTGCGTAAGTCCGCTCGGGGGTGGTTTGTTTCTCCACAGAACTTGCAGCGCAGGGGTTTGCTCACTCCACAGAATCTCGCTACGTACTCCGCGCTTCGCTTGTGCGTAAGTCCGCTGTCCGCTCGAAGGGGTGTGGTCTGGCGCTACTAGGCGGAAGTCCGCTCGAGGGCGTGGCGTTTGGCACTACTGTTTATTCTTTTCCTGGATTTCTTTGATGAGCTTGTCCTGCTTCTTCGCATCTTTGAAGACGCGGTAATAGTAGTAGCCGGCGCCGAGGATGTATACGATCACGAATGACCTTATGAACTCGAACCAGCCTCTCGGGGATACAGGTTCGATAAGGCTTATGATGAATACGACAAGGCAACAAAGACCGAGGGAGAGGACGAACTGTATCAGTATCATCAGAAGAGGGCTGAAGCGGGTCAGAAGCTTATGCAGCGACAGTACGAATACTGCGATCGCACAGAAGATGAACATAGCAATTACATTGGCGTTGCTGGTCTCGCTTCCGTAGAAGAAGTTGGTTATCGCTCCGACGACTGAGATTATCGTATAGGAGCAGCACAGCTCCAGTAATGTCTCTTTCAAATATTCTCTCATTCTGATAATCTCCTCATTCTCTGAAGATACTCCGTGAAGCTCTTCTTGTAGGACCTGTTGATGCAGATCCTCTCACCGTTGTCGAACGAAGCGTAGACCTTCATGTTGAGGTCGGGCTTCAGCTGCTTGATCTTATATATATTAATCAGATTAGACTTCGATACTCTTACGAATCCGTAGTTCCACAGCTGCTCCTCGCAGGCTACGAGGGTGGTCATCAGGCGGTATACGCCATTCTTCGTATAAGCGAACAGCTTCCTGTCGATGTGGTCGAGGTAGTAGATATCGCCGGGGTCGAGGATGATATCGATACCGTCGTCCAGGTCTTCGTCGGCAGGCCGTCCCTTAAGAGACGGCCTGTCTGAATTGGCTATGTCGATGATCTGCTTTATGGCAGGGCGCATGCTCGAATAATATATGTCCACGCGCTCTTCTGCCGTATTCTTGTCTTCGTAAAGATTAAGTCTCATTTATACTCCAACTGATGTGAGAAAGTTCCCGACGCTGTCCATGTATCCGTCGGCATCATCGATGATGCCTTCGATATGGGCGCTGTCGACGTGAAGGATCGCGCTTCCTTCGCTCGTAATATTATCATATATCTGCTCCACATACTGAGGGAGGCAGACCTCGTCGCGGTCGGATACGATGATGAGCACGGGAAGCTCAATCCGGGAAGCAACTTCGATGGTATCGGCATCGTCCCAGTCAATCCTGTCGAATGTGCTCATGAAAGACTTGCTGGTGCCGATTAGAAAGTTTGTAACTGGTGAATGTGCCCCCTCTTCTCCGTCGCCGAACATGAGTCGGAGCATGAGTTCCATGCCGGGTACAGGGGAATCGCAGATGACAGCGTCAGCTGCTTCAGCCTCGCCGGGAACAACATTTGCTGCGTAGATGACGGCTGTCTGGGCGCCCATGGACTGACCGTGGACGATTACCTTATCGTAGCCCAGAGTCTGTCTTGCATATGCAACCATCGCCTCCACATCGAGCTCCTCGTTAATGCCGAATGTTACTCGGTCATCTCCGTTGCTGCCGCAGCCTCTCTGGTCTATAGCGATAACGTCGTATCCGTCCTGAAGGTAGCCTTCTGCAAGAGGATAAATACTTACTCTGTCTCCGCCTGCGCCGTGAACCAGGACTACACATGTGTCGCTGCCCTGCTCGAAAAGCGTACCCGGTACGAGATTACCGTCTTCCGCCACTGTGCTCACGTCAACACCTTGATACTCAGCATTGAATGCATCGATGTCATATCCCCAGAGCTCGAGCTGCTTCAAGCTGTTCTCGCATGTGTTCTTGCCTTCGTTCTGATGAAGTATCTTATCTGAGATGACGCCGCCCGTTACGATCGATCCGCCGATGGCAACTGCTGCGATCACGACTGCTGTAATAACCAATCCCTTAATAATCTTGTTCTTTCCCATTGTCTTAAAACTCCTTCATGTTTTTCCTTGATGAGTTCACTTTAGCAAAGCCCCAAAAGCCGCGTCGGAAAATCTGCACAAGTTGCATAAGGAGGTGTACAAGTTGCGGATAATGGCCGTCAAAGCCTTATATTACGGTATATATAGACGCGTATCTATATGTCAAATAAAGGGTTTTACAAAGTCGGATTCTGTATTTATAATACGTGGTGTATGGATATATTTGCTTTTATAACTTTATTCGGCGGACTGGCATTCTTCCTTTACGGAATGCATCTTCTGTCCGAGTCTTTGAAGAAGACGGCCGGCGGCAAGCTTGAGAAGCTTCTCAAGAAGGCCACTAATAATTCCGGTAAGGGTCTTCTCGTCGGAGCAATCATCACAATTGCAATTCAATCCTCCTCAGCCATGACGGTCATGTTGGTCGGTTTTGTTAACTCGGGCATCATGGAACTGTTCCAGACTGTCGGAGTTATCTTCGGTTCCGATATCGGAACGACACTCACCGCATGGATACTCTCACTCTCAGGTATCAACAGTGACGGCAATATCCTTCTGAAGCTTCTGGAGCCTAAGTGCTTCTCACTCATATTCGCACTCATCGGTATCATTCTGATCATGGGTTCGAAGAAGCAGAGAAGGAAGGATATCGGAATGATGCTCGTAGGATTCGGAATCCTCATGCAGGGAATGACGATGATGAGCTCTTCGATGGCACCTCTTCGCGATTCCGAGAGCTTCGTACATATCCTTACGGCATTTAAGAATCCTATCTTAGGTGTTCTCGCAGGCACGATAGTAACCGGCGTTATCCAAAGTTCAGCCGCTTCGATCGGTATCCTGCAGTCCCTGTCGCTTACGGGCAGCCTCACATACGGCATGACGATCCCGCTTATCATCGGTGCCAACATCGGTACCTGTATGACAGCGGTTCTCTCTTCAATCGGCGTAAGCAGAGATGCCAAGAGAGTTACTGTCATTCACGTTGCCATCAAGGTCATCGGCGGAGTAATTTGGCTGATGCTCTTCTATTCACTCGATGCGATAATGGATTTTGCCTTCCTCGATAAGTCCATCGGAATAGTCGGAATCGCGGCTTTCCACTCGATATTCAATATCGGTAACACAATTATACTGTTCCCGTTCAGAAGTCACCTCGTTAAGCTCGCTAAGCTCCTCATTAAGGAGACTGATGAGGAGCAGGAGTTCAAGCTCGATGACCGTCTCATGACTTCACCGCCTATCGCCGTCTCCGAGTGTACAAACTCCATGGTTAAGATGGTCGGCAAGGCCAAGGCTGGTCTCGATAAGGCTACGGACATGCTTCTTACGGGATATAACGACAATGACTTCGAGTTCGTTAAGAAGAACGAGGAGAAGGTCGACAGTTACGAGGACGTTATCGGTTCGTTCCTTATGAAGCTCACGACGACACATCACCTCTCCGTTGAGGATAAGAACAGATCTTCCAAGATGCTTCAGGCAGTCGGAGAATTCGAGCGTATCGCCGACCACGCGAACTACATGGCTAACTCCGCTGAGGAGATCGCGAGGAAGCAGATCGTTTTCTCGCCCGATGCGAATGATGAGATAAGAAGGATAGTTACAGCCGTTAAGGAAGTCTATACGAAGACCGCCGAGTGCTATCTTTCCAACAATCCCGATATGTCCAAGGAGATAGGTCCCCTTCGTATCGTCATCAGTGAGATGTGCGACACATATAAGGCCAATCACGTTGAGAGACTGTCCTCAGGAATTTGTGAGCCCGGTCACGGCTTCGTTTATAACGATATCCTCTACAGCTGCGGCAGAATTGCCGACCACAGCATGAACATCGCGGCTATAGTCTACAGATTTAAGACTATGGACAGCGGCGACACATACATGCACGACTTCAAGCAGCGTAAGGATGCCGAGAGTGAAGCTCTCTATAACAAGTATCTCGAGAAATACGTAAAATCTGCAATCTGATTAAGTGATACAATCTTAATATGGATTACAAAGTTCTCATGATCGATGACGATAAAGTTATCGCGGAGTCAACCGCGGAGTACTTTAACATGTTCGATGTGAAGACTGCTTTCGTTACCACTTTCGAGGAGGCGGCAGCTTTCCTTGAGAAGAACACGGTGTCGCTTCTTCTGCTCGACATCAACCTGGGAGACAGGTCGGGCTTTGACCTGTGCAAGCAGGTGCGTGAGAACTACGACATGCCGATACTTTTTGTAAGTGCGAGAACTTCTGATGACGACGTGCTGATCGCGCTCAACATCGGCGGCGACGACTACATCAAGAAGCCGTATACCCTAAGCATTCTGCTTGCCAAGGTGAAGACTGTCATCGCGCGCTACGAGAAGGCGGCTTCTGCTTTTCCTTCCGCTTCATCCGCGCCGAAAGGCTCATCGTACGAGCTTCCCGGCGGCGTTACACTCGATACCAATACGCATAAGCTAATGGCGGGCGGTGAGGAACAGAGCCTCAAGGACATGGAATACAAATTGCTTTTGTACCTTTTGCAGAACCGCGGCCGCGTCGTTGCCAAGGACGAGCTTCTGAAGAATGTGTGGGACGATGAGTTCATCGGAGAAGGTACCATAGCCGTGCACATAAGACACTTAAGAGAGAAGATAGAGAAGGACCCGAAGGAGCCTTTGATCATCAAGACCATCTGGGGCGTAGGGTATATCCTCGATGCGTAAGTTCTATAAGATAATCATACTCGTTGCCGTGATCTACCTTGCAGGTATAGCGGCATTTGCTTTCTTAAGCGGCAGGAAGATCGGCGGTTCCTCCATAAGCGAACAGGATGTGCTGTTTCTTAACGACATAGCATATGCAGTTAAGGAGAACGATGTGCTCGAATCCGTCAAAGGTGACAAGGATTATGTCGTCACGGATACTCTCGGGAACGTCATTTACGATTCGCGCGGGGAGCAGGAAGGGACATTTACGGTTCAGACAGCCATAAAGAACCGCTATCCGTATGTAGCGGTCACGGAAGGCGACAGGATCACGGGATATGCGATCCTCATAGATGACGGCGCGGCTGTATATAACAGCATGAGGTTAACTATCATTGTATGCCTGGCTATCGCGGGGGCTCTGATAATACTCGGAGCTGTTGTGCTGGTCATCTATATGGACAGGAATCTGATACATCCTTTTAAGAAGATGGAGGGGTTCGCGAGCAAGGTTGCCGAGGGTAATCTTGATGAGCCTCTGGAGATGGACCGCCACAATGTATTCGGCAAGTTCTCGGAAAGCTTCGATATCATGAGGGAGGAACTTAAGACATCGCGCGAGAGGGAGCTTCAGCTTCAGAAGAAGGAACGTGAGCTTGTCGCATCGTTAAGTCACGACCTGAAGACACCTATCACAGGAATTAAGCTTACTACCGAGCTTCTTAAGACGAAGCACGAGATGAATGCGACTTCCGGGGAAGATCCGGAGATAGAGAAGCTTGATAACATCTGGCAGAAGGCGGATGAGATAGATAATCTTGTCTCGGATCTGTTCTCGTCGACGCTCGACGATCTCGGTGAGTTCAAGGTTAACCTGACTGATGAGGAGTCAGCCGTAATAAGCGGTATCATAAAGCGCTACGATGACAGGCTACTTGTTACTGAAGGTGAGCTTCCGAAGGTCATCATAAACGTTGACGTTAAGCGTTTAAGCCAGGTAATAGGAAATATAATTACCAATTCATATAAATACGCCGGCACGAAGATAGATGTGTCGTACGGCCTTATAGACGGATTTCTGGAGATGAAGATAAGAGATTACGGTCCGGGTGTTCCGGAGGATGAATTAAGCCTTATCGCGAATAAGTTCTACAGAGGCAGGAACTGGCGTGAGAGTGAGCAGGACGGAAACGGCCTGGGACTTTATATCGCGAATACATTGATGCAGAAGATGAACGGCGAGCTGATTCCTGAGAGCCGTGGCGGATTGATAATCACTCTGCTGATTCCGTTAAGCTGATAAAGACAACAAAAAAGGGACTGCCGTCTGACAGTCCCTTCGTTAATCTTCAATCAGTAAAGATTAAGCCTCTCTTGTGAGCTCCATTGTCTCATTCTCTGTAACGAGTGTGAGTGTGTCGCCGTCGATTGTGTATGTAGCCTCGTCTGTATCATCAGGGTAGTCAACCATAACAACTGTGATGTTCTCGCCGTCAGCAGAGTAAACGATCTCGAACTCAGCAGACTCATCTTCGATAGCCATCTCAACAACACCTGTGTTGTCGTCGTTGAATGTGTAAGTAACAGTAGAACCCTCTTCCTCGATTGTCCATGAACCGATGAGGTCCTCATCGATCTCGCCGTCGAGCTCGATTGCAGCAGCAGTCTCGGAAGCCTCTGTCTCAGCAGCCTCGGATGCCTCTGTCTCAGCAACAGTCTCCTCTGTCTCAGCAACAGTCTCTTCTGTCTCTGCAACAGTCTCTTCGGATGTTTCAACAACAGTCTCTTCTGTCTCAGCAGATGTCTCAGTTGTATTGCCGCAAGCAGCAACGCTCATAGCCATAGCAGCAACAACAGATACTGCCAAAATGTTCTTCATAACATTCTTCTTCATTTCTTTATTCTCCTTTCGCTTCGTTAGAAGCTTGTTCGATTATAGCGCTCGTGGAAATTGCGGCAATTATCACATCTAACAATAAGTTGAGGAAAAATCACGTAATTTTGTGGTTGAATATAGAAAAAGTGCTATTTGCCCCGGAATTCTCTTCGCAATTAAGAATTTGATAAGAATTTGATAGTACTTCGGCAAAGAAGTCCGCGCCCTGAAATCATATACTCCAATCATAAAGTGCATATCATGCGTGGGAGGAATATATGGGAAATTCAATCTTAAGAACAGAGAAGCTTTGTAAATCATTCTCGAACGGCGGCGTACAGCAGCATGTAATCAAGAACCTCGACATGGAGATAAGGGAGGGTGACTTCACGGTCATCATGGGTTCATCGGGATCAGGTAAATCGACGCTGCTCTATGCGTTGTCCGGTATGGATAAGCCTTCGATGGGCAAGGTCATCTTCGATGGGACCGAGATACAAGACCTAAGCAACGATGAGCTTGCGGTCTTCAGACGCGGCAACTGCGGATTCGTATTCCAGAGCATCTATCTTCTTGAGAATCAGACAGTGCTGGATAACGTATTAACAGGCGCCCTCATAGTTCAGAAGAACTCACCTGAATTAGTAAATAAGGCTAAAGAACTTCTTAAGAAAGTCGGGCTTAATGAGGAAGTATGGAATAAGTATCCGAGCCAGCTGTCAGGCGGTGAGGCTCAGAGAGTCGGCATCGTAAGGGCAATCATAAATGATCCGAAGATCCTCTTCGCCGATGAGCCGACAGGTCAGTTAAACTCCGCATCAAGCCGCGATGTCCTCGATATCTTCACAGACATTCATAAGAACGGCCAGAGCATTGTCATGGTTACACATGATCTTAAGACCGCACTTCGCGGTACACGCGTCCTTTATTTAAGAGACGGCGGCGTAGTAGGCGATTACAGAATGCCGAACTTTTGTGAGGATGACATAAAGGAAAGAAGAAATAATCTGACTTCCTTCCTCGAGGATATGGGGTGGTAAAGATGGGGAAGATATTAAGACTTTCACTTTTTAACTTAAGAAAGAACAAGAAAGAAGCGGCGGCGATCGTATTTCTTACTCTGGTCTCCACGATGATGCTCGGCATCTTCGCGATCAATTTAAGCAAGGTAAGTAATGCCTTCGATGAAAGCTTCGCCAAAAGCGGTTCCGTTGATACTTTTATCAGCTTCTCGGAGAATGATTATCGCGATTCTTATCGGGAGATCCTCGAAGAGGATTACGGCTTTGAAGATGTCAGAAGAGGAAATATGATAAACGGCTTCTCGACGGGCGTTCTTCATGACGGCGAGAAGATCGCTTATAACCTTGCGTTTATTACAGAATCAGAGAATCAGAAGATCGATGACGGCAACATCATCGAATCTATGACCGAAGAGCAGATCGAAGCTCTGGATCACTGGGTTATCCTGCCTTCTTTCTTTAAATACAATCTTAGATACGAGATCGGCGATGAATTCATTCCCGTAGTGAGCGGAAGACAGTATCCTTTCACGGTGGCAGGTTTCTATAATACAGGACTGTCGAATGAATCCGGAATGCTGTTTAAGATCATTATCTCGAATGAGGACTACAGACTTCTGACACCTGTATTTCAAGAATATGTTTTCCTGGCCTTTAATTCTGACGATGATTTCAATTACAGAGATTATTTTACAAGCTGCATGGATGAATCCGGTGACAGCTTTGAAGGATACGGTTTTACAAAAGAAGAGGAGAAGGCAAACGAGACCAAATTCCTTAATCTCTTCCTTTACATGAGTATCACCCTCTCGCTGATTACATTTGTAGCATCAATCTTCATGGTAAGGAACAAGATCAGATCCGACATCGAAGATCAGATGGAGAGGATCGGTGTTCTTGAGGCACTGGGATATAAGGGCAAGGAGATCTCGTTATCATATGTGTTCGAGTATGTGATCTCAAGCGGTATCGGCGGTGTCATCGGAGGCATCATTGCACTTGCTGCCACTCCGTTTATGAACAATATCATAAGCGTTATGCTCGGACGTGAAGTGGTATCTTCCGCGAAAGTATATATGGTGCTGCCGGTAGTGATCGGCGTCATCGGACTGATACTTATCTTCGCTCTTACCAAGGCCGCTATGGTAAAGAAGTTTCCTCCGGTTGTGGCTTTTCGCCGGGGAATACGCACGCATAACTTCAAGCGCAATGTGCTCCCTCTTGAGAAGACCGGTAAAAACATTAACAGAAGGCTTGGCTTCAAGGACAGCATCAGGAATATAAGAACGGGCGCAGGTGTCGGCCTTTGCATCTTCCTTGCAGGAACTACGTTGCTGTTCTGCATGTACACATTCGTGATGTTCTTTAACGGCTCGGACGGGCTTGTAAAGCTCATGGGTATGGAGATATCGGACGATGTAATGACTATAAACGAAGGTGTAGATCCGTATGCATTAAGCGAAGAGCTCCAGGAGATGCCTGAGGTAAGAATGACGCGCGTAACTGACACCAGTCTGTCATTCCGTGTAGACGGACAAAAGGAAGGAACGGTCTTCTCTTATGAAGAGTTTACCGATATGGAATATATCGTTCCGATGGAAGGACGATATCCCGAGCACGATAACGAGGTGATGATCTCACTTAGAAGAAGCAGGACCTATGATCTTGAGGTTGGCGATACGATCGTGATCGATAACCAGGGAGTTAAGACGAGCTATATCATTACAGGCATCGTCGGCGCCATGAGCAACAACCAGATGAATCTCTACATGACGCTGGATGGTTTCCAAAGAGCAAACGGAAGTGCTGTTCCCAACTGCGTTGAGATCTATCTTGAGGATGGGGTTAATAGGGAAGAATTCGAGGACAAGCTTATCTCAATCTATGGGCAGAGCGTTGACACGGCTATGTCAGGGGATAATGCAGACGGTACACTTGAGGAGAGGATACAGGCGGAGGCTTCCGAGAAGATCGCTGTTTTGATGTCAACTTACGGTGTCACGAGCGTCGATTATGCGGTGCGTGTGGGAGATCAGCTTATAACCGGCAACAGCAGACAGTTTGTTATGAAGGAGCTGCAGTCTTATCACGATCTTGTTAAGTCACAGTTAGATCCGATATCGAACATTACGAGATTATTTACGGGAGCAGGAGCTATTGCGGTAGGTGTGATCGTCGCAGTTATCCTCGGTATAATCGCTTCCTCCAACGTAAAGAAGAGGCGTAAGGACTTGGGTATCATGAAGAGCCTCGGTTACTCTTCGAAGGATCTCATGACACAGATCGCGATCAGTATCATGCCGGTGACGGTGGTGGCCGTTATCCTTGCATCCGCAGCGTCGATAATTATCAACAAGGTGTTCTGGTTCCAGATCTTCGGTGCGGACATTAAGACGAGTATTCCGGTTCTGATCCTTACGGATCTCGCGCTCATCGCATTCACATTCGTAATGACATATATAGGCGCAGGCAAGATCAGGAAGATCTCCGTAAATGAACTGATGACAGAGTAAGAGGTGGGTATTATGAAGAGAATTACAAAGAGTATATTAGCGTCGCTTCTGGCGGTTGGTATGATGGGAGGAAGCCTGGCAGCTGATTCTTCTGAAAGCGGTGCTGCTCAGGATACTGTTCCCGCTGCGGCGGCTTCTTATGAGAGGATCTACGGCGTAGCTTCCGTAAGTAAGGTATACGTAACTGCGGCTGTCATGCAGCTTGTGGACAGAGGACTTGTGGAGCTTGATGAACCGGTCACTACATATATCCCGGACTTTACGATGGCTGACGGCAGATACACGGATATCACAGTCAGAATGCTGATGGATCACACGTCAGGTATCATGGGTACTTCGATGAGAAATGAGTTTTTGTACGATGATAATTACGACGATCAGTTTCTTTTGGAAAATCTCGCGGCACAGCGCCTGATCCACGAGCCCGGTGAATATGCGGCATACTGTAATGACGGCTTTGAACTTCTTGAGATCATTGTCGAGAACGTGACGGGAATGGATTACACAGAGTATGTTGTGGAAAATATCGCAGCCCCTGTCGGTGCGACGCATACGGGCTCGCCTCTGACACTGCTCGAAAACGATCTTAATGCACCTGTTACTTTTCCGGGAAATGTGCCTTACGATTACGAATACGGTATGTGTATAGGTGCCGGCGGAATCATGGCGACTGCATCGGATGTGGCGAACTTCGGAAGTGCTTTCTTCACGGGTAATGATATTCTCCTGTCGCAGGAGTCGCAGGAAGCGATGGCGACAAGGTGGAACGATGAGGGAGAGAATGCCGATATCTATGAGGATGCCAACGGCTTAGGCTGGGACTATGTCGAGAGCCTTGCTTATGAGCAAGAAGGTGTTACGGTCCTGGGTAAGGGCGGAGATCTTATTAACCAACATTCATTCCTGCTGGTGGCTCCGGATCAGGAAGTATCGGTCGCTGTTTTATCTACGGGCGGAAGTTCCACTTACAACGAGCTGGCTGCACAGGCGATACTTGATGTTGTTCTCGAGGAGCAGGGGATAGTGATCGATCACGAGGCGGATCACACATATGAGTTCGCGGATGAGATCCCGGAAGAATATCTCGGATATGAGGGATTCTATGTCTTCGGTTCCTATTATGGTCCGTCGTATGCTTACATATCATTTGATGGCGATATGATGCATGTGCAGCATTTTGACTTCGGAGCCGAGCGAACTGACGATTGCCGCTTCTTAACCGACGGAAGCTTTATAAGTGTGGATGAGAGCGGTGTGCCTTCGGTAGACTACTACGCAGGCAGATTCGAAGAACGTGACGGTCATGTGTATATTGCCGTGGAATCAAGTACGCAGGAGACGGGACTTGGGACGAGCACCTATTATCAATATGCGGCTGAACGCATCGATCCGAATCCGGTAAGTGAAGAGGCGTCAGCTTCATGGCAGGGAATCTGCGGCAGAGAAATGGTGCTCTGCAACGAGAGATATTCTTCAGCTTATTATGATAATCCATTTGGCTGCGTGTATATGATGGATGAGCTTCCGGGATACGTCTATTTGCTCGCGACCGGGTACGGAAGACCTTTACAGATAGCAGATGAGACGCACGCAGTCTCTTTCACAACGATGCCATGCAGTCTGAACCGCGATCTTACAGATGTAGAGCTTACATCACAGACTTTGTCAGACGGAACTTCAGTCGCAATGCTTGCTTTGACAACAGGCTTTAATTGCCGCTTCGTTGATGAGCTTCCCGTGTTTGACAACAGTATCACGGAGATCGCACTCCATGATGACGAGGCACAGTGGTTCGTGATCGGCGATGATATGGCAGGAACTACCATCACCGCTGACTGCCCCGAGGATTCGGTCATCTACGTCTATAACAAGTATCACGAAGTTGTTTATTCAACTCATATGAGGAATGCTTCCGGTATTATCCCGCTTCCTTCAGAAGGATACATCATGTTCGCAGGACTTGACGGAGACAGCATCGTGATTAATTGATAAAATATTCTCATGAATAGAGTATTCACAAATCCGTGCTCCGACAAGGATACCCTTAAAAAGGGTATCGGGTTTGTGGAGTCGACGATAAAGGAACTTGGAGTCGATAATAAGCTTTCTATGCGCACGGTTCTCATGACTGAGGAGCTGATCACACAGTTCATCGAGAATTCCAACCCTGAAGGGAAGATCAGGATCAGCGTCCGTAAGTTTATGGGGGAGATCAGTGTCACAATAGCATCTGAGGGAAGAGAATTCGATCCGTTCGAATCCGAGACTGACGGATCGTTCCTGTCGAATGATATAAGCGATAAGACCAAGCAACGGGCGATCCGATCGATCCTTCTTAAATCTCTTGAGAATAATCTTAAATTTACTCATCATAATGGTGTAAACACCACGCGTATCACGGTCGGAAAATCTGAGACGAAGAGACTCTATCTTACTGCATTAGCGGCCGTTCTCGGATTGTTGATTGGATTTATGATCAAGACGGTACTTCCCGAGGTTGTCTCAACGAACCTGGAGTATTATTTTCTTGTTCCGGTAAAGACTATGTTCTTTAACGCCTTGAAGATAGTAATCGGGCCGGTCGTCTTCTTCTCCATCGTAACGTGTTTTGCCCAGTTTAAGGATTTATCGGAATTAGGGCGTATCGCGGGGAAGGTTATGGGTTTCTATCTGTCGACTACGGCGATCGCCGTGGCTATATCGATTACACTTTCCAAAGTTTTCAGTCCCGGAGAATTCGGTGCGGCCTTAGATACTGTCAACTCTTTTGCTCCTGATATTGAGATTAATCCCGATATTGATACTTCGATCCGATCGACGATCGTGGATATCGTTCCGGATAACTTCCTAAGTCCGATCCTTGAAGGCAACATGCTTCAGATAATATTTCTTGCCGTGTTGTGCGGGCTTGCCATAGGAAGGATAGGGAAATATGCTCCTGTGATGCAGAAGTTTTTCGACGGATGTAATTCGGTAGCGCTCGAAGTTACCTCCATGATCACGCGTTTTATCCCGCTTGCAGTCCTGTGCACCACAGCGCTCGTCATCTCGAAGGTTGAACTCGATTCTTTGTTACATCTTTTAAGTTATGTGGGCGTTTTCACACTCGGCATATTGTGTATGCTTATCGTGTACGGGCTCGCGATACTCATTGTAGGCAGACTTAATCCTCTGACTTTCTTCAAGAAGAATCTCGAAGGCATGGTGACGTCTTTTTCTCTTTGTTCATCGTCTGCGATGATGCCGGTCAACATGAGAATCTGTACGGAAAAGATGGGAATCTCTCCCAAAGTCAGCAGTTTCTCGATACCCTTAGGCGCCACCGTCAACATGGACGGTTCCTGTATCAATCTTACGATGAGTGCGCTGTTTCTGGCTAAGATGTACGGCATAAATGTTCCGACTTCGACTCTCATTTCGATGGCGGTGACGATCATTCTGCTCTCGGTAGGATCCCCGGGGGTTCCCGGAGCGGGCCTTGTCTGCATTGCTGTCGTGCTTCGGTGCATAGGCTGCCCGTTGGAGGCGGTCGGCCTTATAATGACGGTATATCCGTTCGTCGATCTTCTTATAACGATGTCAAATACGACGGGTGACATGGCCGCGACCCTAGTCGTCGCAAAAAGCGAGCACCTTCTGGATGAACGCGTATTTAAGTCTTAGACAGAGACGATAACCGAGGTAGTGTCCGTAGCTGAAACGAGCGGAGACTGGACCGACAAGTCTTATCTCGAGCCTGTGATTGCAGCGGCAACGGCAGTCTGATCAGGGCAGGGTGTTCCCCGCAGCCTGATAGATCTCGTACCACTCCCTGCGGCTGAGTTCAATGTCGGCGGCCAGAGCCATCTGTTCAATTCTTACGGGTTTGGTCGTGCCGATGACAGCCTGCATGGGTCCGGGATAGCGGAGAACCCAGGCGATGGCGATTGCTTCGGGTGTTACATTATTCTCTTCGGCGATGCGTGCCAGTACCTTATTAAGTTCAGGGAACTTAGGATTGCCGATGAATACACCTTCGAAGAATCCGTAATGAAGCACGGACCAGGCCTGAATCACTATGTTGTTAAACCTGCAGTATTCAAGTATGCTGCCGTCTCTTACGATTCCCGAATCGGTGCTCATGTTGACGTGAAGACCGGCATCTATAGAGGGAGTGAATGCAGCGGACAGCTGTATCTGGTTGACGGAGATCCTCTCCGTAACATCGCGGGAGAGCATCTCGATCATCATGGGATTCATATTGGAGACTCCGAAGTCGATTATCTTGCCGGAACTGACTGCTGCTCCGATCGCTTCATTGATCTCATAAGGTTCCATGAGAGCGTCAGGACGGTGAAGCAGAAGCGAGTCGATATGATCTATATTGAGTCTTGTGAGAATGCCGTCTATCGCCTCGGTGATGTGTTCACCTGAGAAGTCAAAATACTTAAGTCCGTTGTCGCGTCTGATGCCGCACTTGGACTGTATCCACATTCTGTCACGAAGGTCGGGTCTTGAAGCCAGGACTTTGCCCACTATTCTCTCGCACAGGCCGTCGGCATAACAGTCAGCGAGGTCAAAAGCGTTGATGCCTGAATCGAGGGTCGTATCTATGAGCCGCTCTACTTCCTTGGCGGAGAGGGAACTGATCCTCATCATTCCGAGTATGATCGAAGATATGTTGACGTGGTTCTTGCCGAATTCTATGTATTTCATAAGCGGCCCCTCCTTTTGTCCATTATACCAAAGAAATCAAACTTTTTTAATAACTATCTCGACTGTCAATCCGCCGCCTTCGCGGTTACGGATCTCGAGTCCGCCTCCCATCTTTTCCATGAATCTTGAAGCCAGGTAGAGGCCGAGTCCGCTTCCGTCTTTGCCGGAGCTTTCCGCCGCGCTTCCCCTGTAGAACTTGGATGTCAGCATGGCAAGCTCGTCCTCGGGTACGCCCGGGCCTCTGTCCGAGAAGAAGACATGCACATTCTCCCCGTCAGTATTGAACGATACTTCAAGTGCGGTGCCCGCGTACTTAAATGAGTTGCCGGCGATGTTGTCGATGACCTGCTCGAGCCTTAACCTGTCTGCGAGTATGAGACACTGCGGCAATTCATCTTTACGCACGACTTCGCCGTAGAACCTCAAGTCGCCGAGGATCGAGTCTATGATGAGCGAGCTCTCCTCGCGGGGAGTTACCTTCAGCTCTTCAAGGTCTTCGAGAGTAGCCTTGAACATATTGTCTATGAGATGCTCGACTGAAGATGCCTTGGACTTGATGACGGCGACCTTCTCCTGAACGTCGGGGTCCTTGTGCTTTATCTCCATTACTTCGCATGTCGCCTTTATTGTCGCGACCGGAGTCTTGATGTCGTGAGACAGCTCAGCGACGAGTTCCTGTTTGCTCCTGTTCGCCGCAGCCTCGCGCTCGGCTGATAACTTGAGCTCTTCTCTCATGCGGTCGAACGACTCGGTGAACGCTCCGAAATAGTTGTGTCGCGTCATGTTAAGAGGCATGTCGAAGTTGCCCTTGGATACGTTGCTTGCGAAGAACTTGAGCTTGTTGAAGGGCCTTATGTAGAAATACCAGATGATAACAAGAAGCACCATGCCTGCAGCGTAAGCACCCGTGAAGATAGATATAAGCACTGTCTGCTGATGCCAAATCTTCTGACGGTACTCATCGCCTCTCACGTCGAAAGCAACCTTACCCATGATCTGTCCGTCCTTTTTGTAGTCGAACACGGACAGTCCCGTCTTTATAAATTCGTTATTGTACGAATCATAATCGCCGTCGGTTAGAAGGATGATCTCGCAGTCATATTCTTCTTCGAGAGCATCGCGGTCAGTTCCTGCCTCAAGTGCTTCGGAGACCTCCCCGACGCGTGTGTTAAGGTCGAGCATGTCGATCGAAGATCCGGTTCCGGCCCCGATCCTGTTCCAGATTACAAGCGCGCCCAAAAGCATGACGAGCGTGTACAGGATGGCGATGACCTTTATCTTCATCTATTCGTCTCCAGAATGTAGCCCGTGCCCCAGATGGTCTTAATGTACTTGGGCTCGTTGGGGTTATCCTCGAGCTTTTCGCGCAGTCTTCTTATGTGTACGTTAAGCGTGCTGTCGGAGTAGAAGCTGTCGCCCCACACCTCATCGAAAAGCTTCTCTTTTGTAACTATCGTATCCTTGTGTTCGTAAAGGCACGAAAGGAGCGCGAACTCCTTAGCCTTGAGCTGCACCTCGCGCCCGTCCACGCGGCATGAAAGTGTTGCCGGATTGATTGTGAAGGAGTCTTGTGAGGGGACACTTGCCGTGGAGGCGGAAAGCTGTTTTATTGTCTCTAATCTTTTAAGCTGCACCTTCACCTTCGCAAGGAGAACACTTAATGTGTACGGCTTCTTGATGTAGTCGTCGCCGCCGATGTTAAGTGCCACGAGGACGTCGTCGTCGCTCTGGCGCGCGGAGATGAACAGTATGGGCGTGTCGTACTTCTCGCGCAGTTGTTTGCAGAGTGTGAAGCCGCTCTCGTTGCCGAGGTTGATGTCGAGAAGGAAGACATCGGCCGTGTTTTCCTTAAGAAACTCAAGGCATTCGTCTGCTGTGGAGACAGTCGCGCAGGAGACCTCGAACATCTCGAAGTATTCCTGTGTCATCTTGGAAAGCTCTGTCTCGTCGTCGATTATAAGGCAGTTGTAATTCATGTCTCGAGTATAGCACATGTAAGAAACAGTTAAGAATTGAACAAGGTTCGCGTAAAGTATTCTTTCCCGGGCAGCCTTAGAATGGCAGTGTAAGAATTCTGACAAAACGAATTTGGGAGGAAATCATAATGACAACTACAGTTCTTAAAGCTACAGATCTTTGTAAGACATTTTCAAATGAGAGTGTTCAGCAGCACGTGCTGAAGAACCTCAACCTCGAGATCCATAAGGGTGACTTCACGGTAATCATGGGAGACTCCGGTGCAGGCAAGAGCACGCTTCTTTATTCGCTCTCCGGCATGGACCGTCCGAGCCTCGGCGCGATCCTCTACGGCGACGAAGAGATCTCGAAGTACAGTAACGATAAGCTCGCACTGTTCAGAAGAAAGCACTGCGGCTTTGTGTTCCAGCAGAACTATCTTAACGACACGATGAGTGTTCTCGATAACATCATAGTAAGCGGACTTCTTAAGAGCCGTGACAGGAAGGCAATCGCAGCACGTGCGAAGAAGCTTCTCGGTGAAGTCGGCCTTGATGAGAAGTGCTACAACAAGTTCCCGAATCAGCTGTCGGGAGGAGAGAAGCAGAGAGTCGCACTTGTAAGGTCGGTTATTAATGAGCCTGAGATTCTGTTTGCCGACGAGCCTACGGGAGCCCTTAATTCACAGAATACAGAGGCGGTGCTCGACGTGCTTTCCGACATGAACAGAAGAGGTCAGAGCATCGTCATGGTAACGCATACGATCGCGGCAGCCGAGAGAGGCAACCGCATCCTCTACTTAAGAGACGGCGTCATCTGCGACGAGATCACAATGCCTAAGTACGACGGAGAGAATAAGGAGCGTCACCAGATGCTTCGCGCTTTCCTTTCTAATATGGGGTGGTAATTATGGGAAGACTTGTATTTATTGCTAAGAATAATATCAAGAAACATAAGGGTGAGGCGGCGATTCTGTTTGTCCTCATGTTCATGGCGGCGGTTCTCCTGTTCGTGAGCCTGTCTCTGCTGATGTCCAAGGATAATACTATTAGAAAGAATGATGAGCAGTACAATAATCCTTCATTGCTTGTGTTTGGATCGGCAGAGCTTACACCGGAGGAGTCTGTAGATATTGTTGATGCTCTTCCTTCGACACAAAGCTGTGAATCGGTTGATATAATATCGAGCACCGCAAACTACTACTACGGTGATATGAGCTCTGATGATGCGATCTCGGGTCAATTCTTTTTCTTTGACGGGTCAGCGGAGAATACCCTGTGTTCGCTTCCTGAAGTTGCAAAAGATCTTGCTGATGATGAGATATTAGTTCCGTATTATGTATCTACTACTCATCCGGTCGGCAGTTCATTCACATATAAGGTCAACGGATATGAGAAGACATTTAAGGTCAGAGGATATGTAGAGAATCTGTTCTTTGCCACATCTATGAGTGTATCCGGATTAGCATGTGTTGTAGATCATGATTCATTTGTTGATATTCAGGATGCCCTTGACCCCATGTGTTCCCGATGCATAGTCTACGCTGATGCCGAGGACGGGATTGGTTCCGCAGAGTACGAGAGAGAAGTCCTGAAGGCTTTTGAAGGCAAGGGAGAAGTGAGTGCTTTTCATAGCGAGCTTGCGAAGTTGGCAGCAACAGCCACTACTATGATCGCTTCTGCGATAGTACTGATATTTACAGTCGTTCTTGTCGGTCTTGCTATCCTTATCATGTATTTCTCAATCAAGAACTTTATCGAGCTTAACACACAGAATATCGGCCTTCTCCAGGCTACGGGATATACAGTGAAGGAACTGCGCCTTGCCTGTGTTGCAGAGCAGATGATCATATGTGTATTTGCAACGGTTCTGGCTGTAGTGGCAGGGGTTCTTCTGAATCAAACATTGAGCTCTGTGTCCGGTATCCTGAATGGGATGTCGGGTTTCTCCGGAATCTGTGTTCCTGCGCTGATCGCGACAGTGATCGGTATTCCCGCAGCTGTTCTTATCGGTTCATTGTTTGCCACCGGAAGTTACAGGAAACTTACAGTGCTCGAGTCTTTAAGAAGCGGTATTACAGCGCATAACTTTAAGCGTAATCATTTCGAGCTGGAGCGAAGCCGTCTTCCTCTGGATCTTGCGATCGCCGGAAAGCATATCTTCGGAAGTCTTAAGAAGAGCTCTTTCCTTACATTGATCATCGCAGTTCTTACAATGTCGATGTGCATGGGCTTTATGCTCTATCAGAACTGGGCGGTTGATCCGTCGAATCTTCTCAAGCTCGTCGGATTCGAGACATCTGATATTCAGATCTCATGCCCGGGTGATGAGGAAATGCTTGAGCAGATGAGAGATCACGACGGCGTATCCATGGTCAATACATGGACGACCATAAGCAGCGTTGAGGTCACGTATCTTGATAATTCTACAAATCTCGGTATTGATGTGTATTCGGACGTTGATTCGCTGCAGCAGGAATATATCCTTGAAGGTCATGTTCCTTCCAATGAGAATGAGATCGTTCTTACGACCATCGAAGCGGATAATATCGGTGCTTCCGTAGGTGATATCATAAATGTCAGAACATCCGACGGATCAGCTACTGAATCATTCCTTCTTTGCGGACTCGACCAGAAGATCAATAATGGCGGAAACAAGGCTCTGATGACTGAAGAAGGAGCCAGAAGGATCAATCCTGATTTTGTCTTCGAGGAAATACTTGTTTTTCTTGATGATCCTGATAACGCCAAGAGTTTTATGACTGATCTCGAGGAAGAGTATCCCGGTTACCAGATGTCACTCACAAGTGATTTCATAGGTACGACCCTCAACACTTTGACATCCGCCATGGAGGCAATCTGTGTGATCTTCGTTCTTGTAACCATATTCGTAGTTACACTGACAGAGATATTACTGACCCGCTCACAGGTCATTCGTGAGAGAACCGACATCGGCGTCTCGAAGGCTCTCGGATATACGTCCGGTGAATTGATCAGAAGAACACTCATGACCAATCTCCCGATTATCGGAGTGGGAATCCTTCTCGGATTTGTCCTTCACATCACCCTGTCTGACAAGCTGGTACTAATAGGACTTAGCATGTTCGGCATCAGTCAGAACAACTTCGTCACCGCTCCGGTCTGGTTTATAGTAAGCGCCCTGATCATCCTGGTCTGCGCAGTAGTCACTTCATATCTGTGCGGCCGCAGCATCAGCAAGTTAAACCCGGTCGCAATCCTGTCGGAAGAGTAATTCTATCGGGTAATTCTGCAAACGTCTCTTCACTTTTGCGAAAAGTGAAGAGCGACTTGCAGAATATCGGCTTTTTTCTTCAATCTACTCTTCAAAATCTTCAAAAGTGAAGAGCAACTTGCAGAGTTTTGTCGTTTCTTGTCGATAATTGTCGTCTTTTGGTAGTTATAATCTCGTTGAATACCTTCTAGAGTAGTAACTGGGAGGTTTCAAAATGAATCTGAGTTATGGATATCCGGCTGAGTACCTTAAAGCAAAACTGATTTTGACGGAAGAAGAGATTGCCGGCTTGCCGGATGTCAGGCTGGGATATCACGGCGGCAGACCTGTTTATAGAGAGTGTATTCACGGTGCAGGGAAGAGGAAGGTATGCGAGTATTCAGCTGACGGTAATAAAGGAAAACTGTTATACAGTCAGAGCGAGCATCGTAAGGAACTGATCAAATTGAAGAAGCAGCTTAAGGCGGCGATTAACGGTTTCGGGGAAGTTGCTGATATTGACCTTTCCAAGGTAAATACGATATACAACAAATCGATGTGGGAGCGTATTCGAATCAGGTCGGAATTTGAGAAAAAGGAAAAGGGATATGACTATAAGGGGATGATACTTGACTCACGAGCTGAGATGATCGTGGCTCAGTGTCTGGACTCCATGGGGCTTTCTTATAAATATGAGCCGAGGATCATAATAGGCGGGGAGATATATTATCCGGACTTTATTGTCTATCTTCCGGAGTTTCAAAGGTGCTTCTTCATCGAGTTTCTGGGAAAACTCAACGACCTGAAATACATAACAAGAAATGAATTCAAGCTGATGGACTATTTAAACTCGGGAATGATAGTTAACCTGGATCTTCTGCTGTTCTGTGGATTTGAAGACCGGATGGTCAATGCAGATGATATGAAAGATGACATAATGGCTCTGATAAGGAAGTACTGCAGATTGTATAGGGCGTGAAGACGAATCATGAGTGATAAAATTATCTCATATGAAGCGGTTGAGAAACGTGATCCTGTTATTTATCTGCCTGGCGCTGACATCGTGCGGCGCAGTTCCTGACGCTGAACAGACGACGGCTTCTTCGGTAACAACGCAGACTGTGGAGACGACGGAATGGACCACACAGATTACAACTGAAACATCGGCTTCGGAAACAACTTCGGTCCCCGAGACCGAGCCGGTTCAGACAACCATCAATCCATATTATGAGATCGATCCATACTCCTTCATCGCGGATATTCCTAATCCTGACGGGATAGTTACATTCGGAGGCTTCGAGCCGGGTGAAGAGGTTTTGCAGCAGCTTCAGCAGGCGTCCGATGATCTTCTATACAGACATTCATTTATCATGATCGATATAAATACCGGCCGCGGCGTCGGGTATAACCTCGATGAGGTCTACTACACCGCAAGTTCGATAAAGGGGCCTTTCGCCGCGAGCTTCTGCGCACTTGCGCCGGAGATTGCAGTGGACTGGGAGAGCACGATCATAAGCATGCTGCAGTTCTCCGACAACGACGCGTACAGGGTGCTTAACGATACTTATCACAGAACTTATATACAGGAGTGGGCGGCCGAGTCCTGTGTTGATCCTGCGCCGTTCGCATGGAAGTATCCGCATATAAATACGCGGCAGATGGCTGCGCTGTGGCTTAGAAACTATGAATTCTTCGAGCAGGATGAGTGGGGAGCGCAGGTCGGATCGTGGTTCGAGAGCCCCGAGTATTCGATAATAAACGAGACCGTGGGGGAGCTTTATACCACCAGGTCCAAGGGCGGCTGGCTTGTCGATGAGGATCCTGATCATGCGGTCTCGATCGATGCGGGAATCGTCTATGCGGATAACGGTCCTTATATTGTGGTCATCATGTCCAGAGTGCCGAGCAGCCTGGAGTATCTTCGTCCGATAATGGAAGCACTGGAGAACGTGCACAGTTCCATGTGAGCGAAACTATACTGCCGGTATAGTTGTTATTATCCTAATTGTATTGATAGTGTATTCATTTTGATGCTCTCCGACTATATAATTAAGGCACAAGGAGGGCGGCTATATGAGGAACAGAACCGTAAATAAAATTCTCACTTTGATATCTGTATTGATATTGGCAATGACCGTCCTCGGTTGCAGCAGGGTATCGTTAAAGCCCGGTGTTCATATCACGAATGCTTATCATTACTATCCTGACGGCATGCGCTGCCATTGCATGGTGGTAGCAGGACTTATGGACGATGATCCTTATCTTGATGCACATGACTTCAGGATTGAAGACAGTAACGGTACTACCTGCACTCTCGTATTTAAGATAGGCAATTCGAATGATCTTTACTGTGTGGATAACTACCCGCTTTCAAATCTGGATTATTGAGGCATATGTATGAATAACAGTCTTGCAGTTAACATAAGAGCTTTTCGAAAAGACAGAGGTCTTACGCAGGAGCAGCTCGCAGAGGTGTTCGGCGTAACCGTAGGTGCGGTGCATAAGTGGGAGGCGGGTCTGTCGACTCCGGAGCTTCCTCTCATACTCGAGATGGCCGATTTCTTCGACACTTCGCTCGATGTGCTTATCGGATTCGAGGCGCGCGACAACAGGGTGGAAGCTCTCGCAGGGCGCCTTCGTAAAATGGCGTATTCGATGGATCCGGAAGGTCTTTCCGAGGCGGAGAAATCACTCAGGAAATACCCCCATAATTTCTCAATCGTATTCGAGTGCGCGTTCATTTACGGTGTGCACGGGATCAACCCGAAGAACAGAAAGTACCTGCTTCGAGCGATCGAGCTTTTCGAGCAGGCCGTGACGCTTATATCCCAGAACACCGATCCCGATATAGACGAAGCCGTTATCTACGGCCAGCTTGCCATACTTAACCAGACCATGGGTGACACAGGCAAGGCGTTGCAGATCTACAAGGCGCACAATGCGGGCGGGATATTCGATATCAGGATAGGACAGATACTCGCGCAGAAAGGTGATTACAAGGAGGCGGACGAGTACCTCTCGCGGGCATTTGTGAAGCAGCTGGGCGACAGGATAAACCTCATTACCGGCAAGCTTCTGTGCTATTTCAGGACCGGTGAGTATGAGGAGGCGCGGGTGCTTATAGAAGCGGCTTTGAAGGAGAACTCTTCCTACCGTAAGGGCGATAAGCCCAATGTCCTCGATAAGATCGACTGCGTTTACCTGACGGCGATGGCTTATGTCGAGCTTAAGACGGGCGACGCCTCGAAGGCTGAGGCGAAACTTAAAGAAGCGAAGAAGACCGCGGAAAGGTTTGACGCGGAGCCGGACTTTGACGTGAAGAATCTGCGATTCATAGGGCTTGAGGAGAGCCTTATGTTAAGGGATTCGCTCGGCAAGACCGGCATGGATTCGATCGAGGCTGCCATGAAATATCTTAAGACGGCGGAACTTCAGACGCTTTGGGATAAGGTAAAGAAAGAGAAATAATGGGAAGACATACCGTAAGAGTTGACGGTCATAATATGAGCGTCTTTGAGGAGGGTTCGGGTGCACGCACACTCGTGTTTCTTGCGGGGAGCGGCATCAGCTCGCCGATACTTGAGTACAGGGCTTTATACAGGGCGCTCGCGGACATCTGCAGAGTGGTTGTAATCGAGCGCTTCGGCTACGGTTACAGCGATGTCATCGACAGCGAAAGGTCTTTCGGCACGATCGTAAGGCAGGATAGGGAGGCGCTTAACAAGGCGGGGATAGAAGGTCCGTTTGTGCTGTGTCCGCATTCCATGGCTGGAGTGGAGGCTTTGAAGTGGGCGGCAGATTACCCATCTGAGGTGGAGGCGATCATCGGTCTTGATATGGCCGTACCGGAAGCATATGACACCATCGAGAAGCGGATTAAGGGAGCCGAGACAACGCTAAAGCTTGTAAGTTTTCTCAAGCGTACGGGCTTCATAAAGATTATGAGTAATGAGATGCTCTCAATCCCGAAGACACTTACCAAAGATGAGAAAAAAGAATACCGTTCCATCTTCTATTCGAAGTTCGGGAATATCTGTGTTATGAATGAGTCGGAAGCCGTCGCCGAGGTGCGAGATGAATTGAAGGGTAGGCCGAAGCCCGATGTCCCCATGATGCTGTTTGTATCGAACGGGAAGATGACGGGCGATGATGAGAAGACGTGGCGAAGCTTTCCGAAGACCTATGCGGAAGGCATGGACAATATCAGGATAGTTGAAGTAAATGCAGGACATAATCTTTATAACATCGAGACTTCAATGATCAATTCAACAATCAGAGACTTTCTTTCATGATACAATCCTAATATTAAGGAGGGATAGTATCATGAGAAAATTCAGTTTGGCATGTTTGCTTTTGGTTGCAGCTTTGGCTACGGCAGCCTGCGGTAACGAACCCGAGGAAACGGCAGAATCCACAACCGCTGCGACAACATCTGAGACAACGGTTGAGACTACGGTCGAAGAGACTGAAGAGACGATGCCTGAAGGTCCGGTCGAATTAACACAGGAGAACTTCTTTGAGATCGATCCGTCGATATCGGAATACGGCATGAGCGGGAACTGCGGCGATATCATCGGCCTGGTCGACCTTGATTATCTTAATCAGAGCTTCGACGATCCTTATGTCGTAGACAGCATCGAGGACCTCGCATCCGTTACTTATCTTGTAAATGCATATCCGAGAGTTGATGAAGACGGAGACGGTGAGATCAGTTATGGCGATGCTCCGTTCATCAAGATCGATCTTGTGGCTGATCTTGACCTTAGCGGATACGAGTGGGTCCCTATGGGACGTTACATCGATTACTATGACGATTCGGGCGTTTACTCCGGAATCTTCCTCGGCAACGGTCATACGATCTCCGGACTTGAGATCCTTGATTTTGACGACTTCAGCGGTTTCTTCGGCGAGACTTATGTCGCGACGATAATCGGTCTTAACATCGAAGATGCGACCGTCCACGGCGTGCTCTCCGGAGCATTGTGCGGTTATAATGTCGGCACTAACTTTATTGACTGTCACGCCACGGGAACATTGCCTGAGCGTATGTTTGTTGAAGATATGGATGAGCCGAACTCCCTGTTCCAGGTATTCTCTATGACGAGCGACAGATACATCTGCTGCTCCGTATCGGCAACCGAATCCACAGGCGCATTATATGAGGACGAATTCACGATCAATCAGTATGAGCCCGGTTCTTCGAACGTAATCTATGAGTTCTATGATCCCGAGTTTGATGATGTATTCGATTACTCAAGAGACTATTTCTTTGATTCATAAGGAGAGCACCATGACACATCGAAAAGCTATTGCCGCCTTCCTTTGTATGCTTATGCTTACTTCGTGCGGGCAGGTGCCTGCAGAGACTGAAGCTCCTGAGACGGAGCCCGCGGAAACAACAGAAGCTTTCGTGTTGGGTGATGACGGTTTTCTTCCCGAGTATGAGACCTTCGAACTCACGTCAGAAGACCTTACTGACGGCGTGTGGGCTGATGTGATTTCCGCTACGCTGGAAGGGGATGGTGTCTCGCCGCAGCTTAGCTGGGAACCTGTAGACGGTGCGCGAAGTTATGTTATCTATATGGTGGACACGACAGCGTACTTCTGGATTCATTGGAAGGCTGATGCCGTAACCGAGACCGACCTTCCGCAGGGGTGGGCGCAGGGTGCGACATATGCCGGACCTTATCCGCCTTCCGGAAGCACACATACATATGATATCTATGTAGTTGCTTTAAGAAATGATGTAGACAGAGTGCGCGGAACGGTCAGAACTCAGAATCCGAATTTTGCGCAGTTTATAAGGGGCCTCGATACCGACATCGACGGCAATGCCGGCAACATCATCTCTTACGGATATCTGTCGGGCGAATATACGGCTCCGTAATCCCTGATAAATTTATTGAATTTAAATTCAATAAACTATTGACAGGGGCCTCTTTGTCCTGTATATTGAACTCATATTCAATGAACGAGAGTTCAACAGCAGGAGGAATAAGAGATGAACAACACAGACACAAAGAAGAAGGTAATCGTAGTAGGCGGCGGTATCGCAGGACTTTCAGCAGGCATCTACGCACTTAAGGCTGGCTTCGAGGCTGAAATCTACGAGAAGAATCCTGTAGCAGGCGGCGAGTGCATGGGCTGGAACAGAAACGGCTACCACATCGACAACTGCATCCACTGGCTCACGGGTACTGACTCAAAGACAAAGCTCTGGGAAGTGTGGAAGACCTGCGGCGCGATCGATGAGAACACGGAGTATGCGAACACGAGCAAGTTCTACTCATCAAGACTCGGCGATAAGGAAGTCTCGCTCTGGAACGACCTTGACAGGACACAGAAAGAGCTGATCGAGGCGGCACCCGAGGATGAGGCTGAGATAAGAAAGTTCATTCAGCATGTGGAGTATGCAAAGTCCTGTGTTATCCCTTCCGACAAGCCGATGGACATGATGGGCGTTAAGGATTACATCGCGATGGGCAAGGATATGGCTGACATGCCCAAGGTCATGAAGGAATACGGCAATATCAACTGTGCCCAGCTCGCAGACAGATTCCATAGCCCTGTAATGAAGAAGCTCATGACCGATTACCTGCCCCCTGAGTACACGGCATATTCGTTCCTCGTATCCTATGCGACGATGGCATCCGGCAACGGCAATATCCCGCTTAAGGGCTCACTTGCCATGACACTTCGTATCGTAAAAAGATTTAAGGACATGGGCGGTGTGCTTCATACGAACGCCCCTGCAAAGAGAGTCATCATCGAAGGTAAGAGAGCCACGGGCATCGAGCTTATGGACGGCACGGTTGTCAGAGCAGACGAAGTCATCACGGCAGTCGACACAGGCTTCCTCTATGGCCATCTTATTGACAGGGAGTACATGCCTAAGGAGCTTAAGAAGGCGTATGAGGACAGCAGTGCTTACCCCGTAACTAGCGGCTTCCAGACTGCATATGCGATCGACAGCGACTTCAGCGGCGAGGATACTATCTTCTTCGAGTGTGATCCGATTAAGATCGGAGACAGGACCTTCACCAGAATGTCCGTTAAGTCATACGCTTACGACAAGTCTTTCGCCCCCGAGGGCAGGACCGTTCTTCAGGCTAACGTGGTTCAGACTGACGCCGACTATCTTTACTGGGAGAGCCTAAGTAAGGAAGAGTACAAGGCGAAGAAGGAGGAGCTTGCAGCCGAGATGACGGAGAGGATCGTTAAGGAGTTCCCCGAGCTTAAGGGCAGAATAGAGCTTCTCGATTGCTGGACGCCTCTGACGTATAATAGATACTGTAATGCATACCACGGTTCATACATGGGATTCGTTACGACTGTCGGCAACAAGCAGATGAGATTCAAGGGCGTCGTTAAGGGCGTAAATAACCTCTTCATCGCAGGCCAGTGGGTAATGAGCCCCGGCGGACTTCCGATCGCAGTTATCTCCGGCAAGTTCGCAGTGCAGAGAATACTTAAAAGAGACAGAAGAAGCATCGAGATCTGAGGATTAACATGACGCGTAAAGAACAGAAAGAAGAGAGACGCCAAGCCATACTCATGACGGCACTCAGCCTTTTCGTTGAGAAGGGATACTACGACACCAAAATCACCGACATCGCTGCGGCGGTGCCGATGAGTACGGGTCTCATGTTCCATTACTTTGAGTCCAAGGAGGAGCTTCTTCTCGAGCTCGTTAAGATGGGTGCGGAGGGCACGCGTTCCTTAAGTGCCGGTGTACCCGCGAAGCAGCTTGAGAAGATCCCCGCCGACGTCTTCCTTACGGGTTTTCTTACGAAGGTGTTTGCATACGCCAAGGAGGAGCCGTGGGTGTTCAACATGTTTGTGCTTATGGGCCAGGTAAGGCGCAGCGGAATGCCCGAGGAGGCGCATAAGACGGCACTTGCGGTGGACTCCATAGAGTTTACTTCTGCCCTTATCTCAAGAGGCCAGAAGGACGGTATCTTCAGGGAAGGCGACGCCACGCTTCTCGCGAGGTGCTTCTGGGCGTCCGTGCAGGGAATAATGGAAGAGATGGCCATGGACAAGTCCATGCCGGCTCCGGATCCTTCGTGGATAGTGGCGATGCTGAAGGTGTAAGTCATATTATCCATTGTTTAGTTATTCAAAACTGACCGGTAATCTGTTATAATATTAAATTTGAGGGGGACGACCGGCGTTCTTGACAGACGCCGGATTGTGTTTGATTTTATATGACAGATTCGGCTAAGAACAAACTTGTAATTACATTAGTCGGCATAGCCGTTGTTATAGCCGCCGTGGGAGCGGCTTTCTATGCCCATAATCACAATTCGGCTGTTCCCGTAGGCGAGACGAATGCCAGCGCAGCAGTTACGGAACCGCAGCCTACATTCGAGCACATAGATGATCCTGAATCGGAGTCACCGACGGCTGAGAGACTTGTCTACTATAACGGAGCAAGATACCGCTACAGAGAGGACATAGACACGCTGCTCATAATCGGTACGGATGAGTATGAGCTTCCTGAGGATAATGAGGAGTTAAGATGCAATATTCAGGCAGACCTCATTCTTGTAGTTGTTTTTGATAACACCAACCAGGTGTACAACATCGTTCAGATCAACCGTGATACGGTCACGGGAATCAAGCGATATGATGTTCTCGGTCAGTATGCAGGTATCGTAGACCTTCAGATAGCATTGTCACATTCGTATGGAACGGGCGGCCTCGACAGCTGCCGAGATACCGAATTCGCCGTATCGAGATTGCTGTATGATACCGAGATCGATAATGTTATGTCCGTTACAATGGGCGCTGTGCCTGTATTGAACGACCTTGTCGGCGGCGTAGATGTCATGGTTGAGGATAACTTCCGCGGAGTTGATGATACTCTCGTAATGGGTCAGATGGTTCACCTTGAGGGGCAGCATGCTCTGACATTTGTAAGAGCGCGTTCTTCGATGCTGGATGATAATACCAACCTCAACAGAATGCATCGTCAGAGAGTATACATGGTGGCTCTGATGGAGGCTCTCGGCACCTGCCTTGAGGAGGATCCCGACTTTGCCGTTAATTCATTCTCCGAAATGTCGGACTATATCGAGTCTGATATCAGCACGGATGAGTTCGAGGAATATGCCCAGAGGTTTGTTGACTACAGACAGGGAGATATCCTTGTACCCGAAGGAGAGACAACCTCTGACGGCAGATACATTGAGTTCCATGTAGACGATGATGCACTGCAGCAGCTCATCATCGATACATTCTACGAACCGGCATAAGGTTTTGAATCTTAGTTGATCAACATACAATTACACATAAAGAAGAAGCCCGGAATCATTGAAGTGAACCCCTGAAGTTGGACGGTTTAAAACGAGTATAAGGACTGATTTCTTGCCTGGCAAGGAGTCAGTCCTTTTAGTTTGACCTGAATTCTCTCGTTGTTGTAGTAATCAATGTATTCTTC
>OMWK01000025.1 GCA_900314745.1 uncultured Eubacteriales bacterium
TCGCCACCAGAGTCGAGAACCTTATGGCCGATATCTTGCCGTTCTTCATCTTGGAGAGGTTGACGTTCGAGACCCCGACCTTCTCGGCAAGTTCGTTAAGAGACATCTTCCTGTCCGCCATCACACGATCAAGTCTAAGTATTATCTGTCCCATAAGACACCCCCTTACAATGTCTCATCGGACTGGTTCTGCAATGTCTTACCGTAATCAAGAATGGTGTAGACAACCCATGTCGCGAGGCCGCAAAGAAGCCCGAACGACGCGCCGGATGTCAGAAGAAGCACTGCAGACAAAGCAATCATGACGATCATGACCTTCTTTATAACCTTGTCATTAAACGGCGAGTCGGAATTCTCAAGCGTCTTAAATACAGAGCCTGTAAGCTTAATGAGAACCGCTGCCACGCCGGTCGCGATGAATGCAAAAAAAGCAGAAGTGCTGACAGAGAATACGAGAGGCGTCTCGTCGATTACCTTCTGAACAGCAGGTATGTCGGAATGCCAGCTGTCAGCTGTTCCGAGATCCGCATAGGAAAATCTCGAGGTAACGCTCTCGATTCTGCCCGACTCCTGAAGTCCTGACAGTTCAGACTCGAATTCCGTCCTGTTTACAAAGAGCGCTACGGAAGCTATAAGCGACAGTACGCAGCCGACGATACAGATTATGCACAGTATATTCGATACGGTTGCTCCTATATGGCAGCTCTTCTTTATTCTGGCAAGCTTAGTGTTCATCTCATTGATCTCATTCATAATTATTCCTCCATGACAAAACATGTTAATGATTCTTCGAAGATGATTACACTATACTTGTCAGATTAACTTTTGTCAACAACTTTTTAACGTTTATCGTTAATTATTATAACCATATCATTAATCAATAATCGTCAAGAAAGCTTCTTCTCTTCCCGTCCTTCTTATATGAGATCACTGCGTCAATGTCTATGTTCTCAACGCTTCTGAATATATTCGCCTCTACCGCAGGGTTGGTCTTCTTAAGTTCGGATATAAGCTTCTTGATCTTAAGTCTTCCGGATGCTTCCAGATCTGCGGCGTTCTCCATGACACTGCAGGCACACCTTAGAAATTCAAGACCGTTACATTCGCACCAGGAAACGATATCATCCTCCCTTATGAGATACATGGGTCTTATAAGCTCCATCCCCTCGTAATTCCTGCTTTTTACCTTCGGCATCATGGTGTGAATCTGACCGCCGTAAAGCATGGACATAAGTATGGTCTCGATGACGTCATCGTAGTGGTGACCGAGCGCTATCTTATTGCAGCCAAGCTCCTTCGCCTTGCTGTACAGGTGCCCTCTCCTCATCCTTGCGCAGACGTAGCAGCCGCCTTTCGCTGTCTTATCAACCTCTTCGAAGATACCGCTCTCGAAGATGGTAAGGGGCACCCCGAGAGTCTCCGCATTACGCTCGATAAGCTCCCTGTTCTCCCTGTTATAGCCCGGGTCCATCGCGAGAAAGACGAGCTCAAAATTCATCTTCCTGTGCTTTTGTATCTCCTGGAAAAGCTTTGCCATCAGCATAGAGTCCTTGCCTCCCGAGATACATACCGCGATGCGGTCACCTTCGCTTATAAGCTCATAATCACGGCACGCTCTTGTAAAAGGTTCCACAAGCTTCTTATGGAACCCTTTTCTTATGCTCTCTTCGGCTCTTGCCTTGGAAAATCGATCAACATCCAGATTATTATCTAACTCTTTCATGGTACTATTCTTATTTTAGTGCTGCCTTTATTATCACATTTTACCGCGTGAAGACCAATCATTGTTTACGACTTACAGCGAGAATATTATTCCCGACAGCGGCGAGAGCACTATCATCACGAGTGAGAAGCACCATGAATTGACTGATATCAGCGTGGCTCTCTGCTCCGACGGGACGAGGGTATTTAATTCGACATCAGCTCTTATCTGTATCAGGTCGTCAGCAAAAGCTGCAACAAAGCCTCCCGCAGTCATGATCCACGCTATGCCCGAGAAGTTTGCTGCAAAGCCTGCCGTTACCACCGCAAGGCACAATATGAAGATGCGGCTTACAGGCCAGCTTCTTACCTTCTGCGACAGCATGGCACCGAGGATGCCTCCGAGCGACATTACGAAAAGCAGAGGTCCCAGTATCCAGTCCCTGATCCCGGTCATCGGAAGCTTCGCCTGCAAAAAGAACAGCAGGAGGATATCGATTCCGCCGATGAAGGCATTACGGAAAATGATCCCCGTAACCTGACGGTTGCCTTTAAGGAAATGAAAACTCTCGGACACGCACTCGCGGACTCTGGCTGCAAATTCCCTGTCGGCACTTTGGCTTATTACCTTGTTCTCCTTAAGCGTAACGGCAACCATTATCTGAATGAAGGCCAGAATGATACTTATGATATGAGCCTTCGTGTTGCCGAGCATGACCGCGATACCCGCAGCGAGAGTAGCCACGCCGTTGGTTATTCGGTAGATCATTGTCTGGTTGGATATATACCTGTCGTAGTCATCCTGCCTGCCGTTCTCCTTAAGCGAGTCGTATGCAAGAGCGCTGTCAGCACCGCTTGCGAAGTTGTAACTTAAAGCGTTGATCCCTATCGAGAATGCAACTCCGGCAAAGCTTTGGATCCACAAGATCCTGGTAAGTGCCGATATTACCCAGCACACGCTGGACAGTATGAGACTCTTCTTCCTTCCGAATACATCAGCGAACACGCCGGACGGTATCTCGGCCGTAAGACTTACTAAATGGAAAACCGTCTCGAATATACCGACTTCAAATATGCTGTAGCCGCAGGATACCAGAAGCAGCACCCATGCGGCACCCGCTATGGAGATGTTCCCAAGGAAATTAAGAGCATAAAGCTTATTCAGTTGTTTCTTACAAAAATCCATAAAAAATACTCCTTCGAATTCAAAGATTCATCAGGAGCAGCGCATTATAAACTAATAGTAAATATCAGCGAATTATCTGAAAAATGGCGCACTACCCCTGTCGGAGTCATTTCTGAAACCGTTAATGAGCTGAATATTGGGTGTTATCCAGTACATGACAGTGCGTCCTTTCGAAGTGTTTTTACACGCTCATTATTGAGCATTCCCGTTGCCGTTGTCAAGCTGGAAGTGCTGATAGTCCCTGGGATTATTCCAGCTTCCTCCCCATGTCCATCCGTAAGATGCAAAAAGCTGATACGCATAATCTTCTTCGGTTATTACGTGAGGAACTGAAGAAGAGCGGTTCGACACATAGTCGGCAGCATTCTCGTGAGAATAATGAAGGCTGCCGTCACTGTTTATCCTCACATAGGGATTCTGCTGCGGGTTAATATCTATCGCGAGCCCCAATGCATGCAGCGAGATATGCGATAAACCCGTCGCCTGCCGGTAGCAGAAACAGCTCGTATTATTGTATTCAATGGAATTAGTATCAGAATCAGTTGCATTGCCCACCCAGAAATCATCTATCAGATACATGGAATAAATCTCATAACGGGCACTGAACAATTGCTCGAAGATATCCAGAACCTGTTCTGCAACCAACGCATTGACGATCATCTCACCGACCTGATAACAGCCGTCGAAGTTAACGTGCAGAAGCTTAAGATACCTTAATTCACTTAATGCTATGTCATTATTCTCAACATACGACTGTCCGGAGATCCTCTGATATACCGGATCTCCTTCAACAATTGAAGATGAGGTAAAGTAACGTCCAAGGTCTTCTTCATCTATAAGATCAGCTTCAATGACATCACCGGGAGCATATCCTTCCAATGATTCAATGAACACGGGCTCCGGCGTGGGCGTCGGTGTAGGTGTCGGTGTAGGTGTAGCCGTCGGTACCGGCGTGATAGCCTCTGAGGTCTCGACAAGGGGCATACTCTCAAATGAAGTCTCAGAAGTCACGGAAGAAGTCGCAACTTCAGGCTCTTCTGAATCCTGTCTTACGAGAAGATAAACAACAACGGATACAGCGAGAAGTGCACCGCAGCCGATCACGATGCCTCTTACTATCAGACTGCGCCTTCGTCGCTGATACCCGATGCTTTTGTGCTTCATCTTCGCCTGCCAAGTAATCCGCGTCCTCTATGCCCTCATACTCATCGAGGTCTTCCTCGAGGGCTTCACGACGCATACGGGCTTCCAGTCATTGATCATACCGTAGCCAACCCGATTCAGCCGCGGCGGTTTCTTTTTATACTGCAAACTACAGTAACAGTTATTCCGGCAAGACAAACAGCCAATCCTGCAAAATCTACGAGCAGCCATGTACCGAGGCTGTCAAATGAAGAAGATGACATACTTATTATGATCAGATGTCCTCACAGATATTTCCTCATGAACTCCTCTATATGATCGAACGGGATCACGTCGAGATTATCATATAGATCCGTATGAACCGCTCCGGGAATTATCATGAGTTCCTTGTTTTCTGTATACTTGCTGTCCTTTGTCATATCTGCATAGGCATCCTTTGAGAAATAGCACGAATGAGCATTTTCTCCGTGGATAAGAAGCACTGCGCTTC
>OMWK01000003.1 GCA_900314745.1 uncultured Eubacteriales bacterium
TCGCCGAGAGAATTTACGAAGCCGCCGTCAGCATACGATAATGAGGCAGGGTCATCTATGATCCTCTTGATCTCCCACGGATCCGTAACTGCGATTCCGTCCGCGCCGATCTGTGCGAGCATCTCTGCTATGGCATCAGATGCCTCTTCGGTAGTGATAATAGTAAACTCTGCCCATTTCATAAATACTGTCCTCGTAAAATGCCCCGGTAACAACCGGGGCGATCGTTAATAACTTATCTGAATATCTTCTTGACCTTCTCGAAGAAGGAATTCTTCTTCGTATAGTTCTTATCGGTCAACGTCTCTTCAAACGCCCTGAGCATTCTCTTCTGCTCATCGGACAATTTCTGAGGTATCTCGACTACGAACCTGATCGTGTGGTCTCCCCTGTAGGAAGGAGAGTTCTTATCGACGATACCGCGGTTCTTGAAGCTGACCTGGTCGCCCGGCTGTGTGCCTTCCTTGACCTGATACTTCATAGGACCGTCGATGGTGGGAACATCGATTTCCGCACCGAGCGCTGCCTGAGCGAGAGTGATCGGAACCTCACAGAATGTATTTCTTCCCTGACGGACAAATACATCGTGCTTCTTGACCTTGAACTCGATGTAGAGATTACCCTTCGCTCCGCCGTTACGTCCGGGTTCACCTTCACCCGGAACAGGGAGAAGATCGCCGGTATCAACACCTGCAGGGATCTTAACATGAAGATTTCTCTTCATTATCTTACGCCCCTTACCGTTACAGTCAGGGCAGGGTGTTCTGATTACCGTACCGCGGCCTCCGCAGGCAGGACAGTCCTTGGTAACCATCGTCATACCGAAGAGTGTCTGCGTCTGTGTCTGGATACGTCCGGATCCTCTACAGGAAGGACATGTCTCGGGAGCCGTACCGGCCTTGGCGCCGGAACCCTTACATGAAGTACAGAGGTCTTCTCTTGAGAAAGAGATATCCTTCTCGCAGCCGAATGCTGCCTCCATGAATTCGAGAGTCATTCCGTACTTAAGATCGGCACCCTTCGAAGGTCCGTTCCTTCTTCTCGAAGAACCGCCGAATCCTCCGAACCCGCCACCGAAGAACGAGTTGAAGATATCCATCGGGTCGAACTCGGCACCGAATCCTCCGTAACCTCCGCCGCCTCCGAATCCGCCGGATCCGTCGACCGCGCCCTTGCCGAACTGATCGTACTTTCTTCTCTTATCGGCATCGGACAGAACGGAATAAGCCTCGTTTACGTCCTTAAACTTCTGCTCCGCAGTCTTATCACCCGGGTTAAGATCCGGGTGATACTGCTTAGCAAGTTTACGATAGGCTTTCTTGAGTTCCTCGTCAGAACAACCCTTCTGAACGCCTAATATCTCATAATAATCGCCAGAAGCCATCAGTCAGTCTCCTTAGAAGTCTCCGCCTGCACTCTTGAATCCTTCGTCAGGACCTGCACCTGCTGCTCCGCCTGCCTGGCCTGCATCGCCGTAGCCTGCGAAGTCCTCAGGGTTAGGAGCGCCCTGTGCACCTGCTGCACCGGATGCCTGGTAGAACTTCTCACCGAGCTTCATGAGTACGTTGCTTACGTTCTCTGTCTCAGTCTTCATTGCTTCTGTATCATCCTTAGCGATTGCATCCTTGAGCTTTGTGAGAGCGTCGTTGATAGGAGCCTTATCTTCCTCGGATACCTTGTCGCCGAAGTCTGTGAGAGCCTTCTCTGTCTGGAATACAGTTGACTCAGCCTTGTTCTTGATGTCAACCTTCTCCTTACGCTCCTTATCCTCAGCTGCGTGAAGCTCTGCTTCCTTGATAGCCTTCTGGATATCCTCCTCGCTCATGTTGGAGGAAGCTGTGATCGTGATCTTCTGCTCACGGCCTGTGCCCTTATCCTTAGCGGATACGTTTACGATACCGTTTGCATCGATATCGAAAGTAACTTCGATCTGCGGTACTCCACGGGGTGCGGGTGCGATTCCGTCAAGGATGAAGTTACCGAGGGACTTGTTGTAAGCTGCAATCTCACGCTCACCCTGGAGAACGTGTACGTCAACCTGTGTCTGGTTGTTTGCAGCCGTGGAGAATACCATCGACTTCTTAGCAGGGATAGTTGTATTTCTCTCGATCATCTTTGTGAAGATACCGCCCTCTGTCTCGATACCGAGTGAAAGAGGTGTAACGTCGAGAAGTACGAGGCCCTTAACATCACCTGTAAGAACAGCAGCCTGGATAGCAGCACCGATAGCAACGCACTCATCAGGGTTGATGCCCTTGAAAGGCTCCTTGCCGAAATAGTTCTTAACTGCTTCCTGTACTGCAGGAATTCTTGTGGAACCGCCGACGAGAAGGATCTTATTGATATCGCTTGTTGTCATCTTTGCATCTGCGAGAGCTCTCTTAACAGGCTCCATTGTCTTTGCAACAAGGTCAGCTGTGAGCTCATCGAACTTAGCCTTTGTGAGAGTGATGTCCATGTGCTTAGGACCTGTAGCATCAGCTGTGATGTAAGCAAGGTTGATGTTGGAGGAAGCAACACCGGAGAGCTCGATCTTAGCCTTCTCAGCAGCTTCACGAAGTCTCTGCATTGCCATTCTGTCGCCTCTTAAGTCAACTCCATCAGAAGCCTTAAATGTCTCTACGAGATAATCTACGATCTTGTTATCGAAGTCATCACCGCCGAGTCTGTTGTTACCTGCTGTAGCAAGAACCTCGAATACGCCGTCGGAGATATCGAGGATGGATACATCGAACGTACCGCCGCCCAAGTCGAATACGAGAATCTTCTGGTCCTCTTCCTTATCGAGACCGTAAGCCAAAGAAGCTGCCGTAGGCTCGTTTACGATACGGAGAACCTCGAGTCCTGCGATCTTACCAGCATCCTTAGTAGCCTGACGCTGTGAGTCTGTGAAGTAAGCAGGAACCGTGATAACTGCCTGTGTTACGGGCTGTCCAAGGTAAGCCTCTGCATCACTCTTGAGCTTGCTTAAGATCATTGCAGAGATTTCCTGAGGTGTGTACTTCTTATCTGCAATGCTTACCTTATAGTCAGAACCCATCTCTCTCTTGATGGACTGTATTGTACCGTCAGGATTAGTTACTGCCTGACGCTTTGCAACCTGACCTATAAGTCTCTCTCCGTCCTTTGTGAACGCAACGACAGAAGGTGTCGTTCTGTTGCCTTCCGGATTAGGTATTACTACTGTCTCCGAACCTTCCATAACTGCTACGCATGAGTTGGTTGTACCAAGATCAATTCCGATTACTTTTGCCATTTTTATATTCCTCCGTTAGTTGTAGTTTCTATTATTTCTTGCTCTCGAGAATCTTATCTACGATTCCGTAGTCGAGAGCTTCCTTGGCTGTCATCCAGTGGTCTCTGTCAGTATCCTTCATGAGGTCCTCGAGAGGTCTGTTACAAGCATCTGCCAGGATCTGGTTGAGCTTTGTTCTTGTATCCTTGATGTGCTCAGCAGCAATGAGGATCTCTGTTGCCTGACCCTGAGCGCCGCCCAGAGGCTGGTGGATCATTACTTCAGCGTTAGGCAGGATGCATCTCTTTCCCTTTGTACCTGCTGCGAGAAGTACGGAACCCATTGAAGCTGCCATACCCATGCAGATCGTCTGTACGTCAGGCTTTATGAGCTTCATCGTGTCGTAGATCATGAGACCGTCGGATACGGATCCTCCGGGGCTGTTGATATAGAACTGAATGTCCTTATCGGGATCCTCTGCTTCGAGGAAGAGGAGCTGAGCCGTGATAAGGCTTGCAGTTACGTGGTTAACCTCTTCAGAGAGGATAACGATACGCTCCTTCAAAAGTCTGGAATAGATATCATAAGCTCTCTCGCCTCTGGATGAGGACTCGATAACTGTAGGCACCAGTGATGATCTTAAATCGTAAATACTTTCCATGTTAATCTCCTTTATGTATTAGTTATCAGTTTGCTACCTGAACCACCGCATGTCTTACCACACGGTCCTTGAGTATGTACCCCTTCTGGAAGACCTGAGCTACCTCATTCTCGCCGAGAGTGTCATCCTCTGTATGCATTACAGCCTCGTGCAGGTTAGGATCGAATGCCGTACCCCTTTCGCAGGGAATCTCGGTTACATTGATCTTCGTAAGCACGTCTGCTGCCTGCTTCTTTATGAGTTCGAGACCCTGGAGCATCTTGTCCTCAACCTCTTCGTCAACTCCGTCACCCTGCTGAGCCTTCGCGGCATCAATGGCGCGGTCGATATTATCGAGGACTGCGAGCCACTGCTTTGTAACCTCAACAACGGCACTTGAATACAGGTCCTCCTTCTCCTTCGCGGTTCTCTTGCGGAAGTTATCGTACTCAGCGAAAAGCCTTACGTACCTGTCCTCCAGCTTCCTTATCTCTTCCGATGCATCGGATCCGTCATCAGCTTCAGACTCATCATCCTCATCCTCAGTAACCTGAGCCTTATCCTCTGCGGCATCCTCTTCGGCTTCGAATACTATCTCCTCAGCCTCATCAGAATCTATGTGCTTGTCTTCATCTTTTTTCAAGACTGTTGCCTCCCTTATCCGTTAATTTTCTTTATCTTCTCGTTGATCTTGTATCTGACAAAATCAATCTGCGAGATTACCTTGCTGTAGTCCATTCTCTTAGGACCTATTACGCCGATATTGCCGGAGATCGTATCGCCGACCTTATACGTCGTTGTTATGAAACTGCAGTCCTCCAAGCCCTCGAGTGCTATCTCCTGTCCGATCCTTATCATGTAGGTATCGTCTCCACCGGTCTTCTCCCTCTCTATCTCGTTGACATACCCTGCGACCATGCCGTCATGGGAAAGTGTTCCGAGAAGGCTCTGCGCACGTCTTAATTCCGAGAAGTCGGGGAGTTTCAACATGTTGTGCTCACCTTCGAGGAAGACATCGAGTCTGTCCGCCTGCTTGATCGCCGTGTATGTCTCGTACAGAACCTGATTAAGCAGTGTATCGGGGATCTTCGTCTCCTTGACTGAAGTCGCCAGAGTGATAAGCGTTATCTCGTCCAGAGGCTTGCCGTTGAGGCTCTTCTCTACCGAATCGGATATCTCCTTCAACTGTTCGGGTGTGAGGAAATTAGGGATCCTTACGACCTTGTCCTTAACGACTCCTGCAGAGAGCACCATTACCACGAGCGCCTTGCCGGGTTCGATCATGAGAAGCTTCAGCTGTAGAAGTGCGCTGCCTGCAAGTCTGGGGGTCATTACCAGGGACACCATGCCTGTTGCTTCAGAGAGTACGGAAGAAGCATTCTTAAGAAGGTCTCCCGCCTCATCAACGCACTCGTCGATCCTCTTGGATATCTCCTCGCGCTCTGCCATAGAGAGTTCATCGATCTTCATAAGAGAATCAACGTATTCCCTGTAGCCTCTGTCAGAAGGTATCCTTCCTGCGGATGTATGAGGCTTCTCGATAAGTCCCATACGCTCGAGCTCAGCCATATCGTTACGGAGCGTCGCGGAACTTACGGGAAACTTATGACGCTCTATCAAAGCCTTGGATCCAACGGGCTCATTAGTTGTTACATAATCATCTACTATAGCCTGCAAAACCTGCATCTTACGGTCGTTTGCCGCCATTTTCCAACGCTCCTTTCCTGTAATTAGCACTCGAACCCTCTGAGTGCCAAGTACAAGATAGCATTATGGTCAAATAATGTCAAATGAATAATTGAGGCAAGTCTTAGGCACAGATTAGTGATATGATATATGAGTATGATTATTAATAATCAGTAGAGAGGAGTCGAATAATGGGCAATAAACTCTCAATCGTCATACCTACTTACAATGAAAAAGGCAATATTGAAACTTTGGTATCAAGGATTGAAAACACCCTTAACGATATCAACTACGAAATATTCTTTGTTGATGATTCAACGGATGAGACTCCTGATATCCTTGAAAAAGTATCCCAAAGAGACGAACACGTTAAGTATATTCACAGAAACAATGAGAAGGGGCTCGCTACCGCTGTCCTTCTAGGATTCCGTTCCGCAAACGGAGATTATCTCGCTTGCATGGATGCAGATCTTCAGCACCCTCCGGAAATCCTTCTTCCCATGTACGTCACTCTCGAGAACGGTGCAGATATGTGTATCCCATCAAGACACATCCCCGGTGGCAGCGACGGAGGACTAAATTGGTACAGAAAATTCGTTTCAAATACCGCCAAAAATATCGGAAAACTATTATTGCCTTGTTTGAGAAAAATCTCTGATCCGACGAGCGGTCTTTTTATGTTTAGAAAAGAGATAATCAAAGAAGCTGATTTGAGACCTATCGGTTGGAAAATTATGATTGAAGTAATAGCAACATCGAGGTTTAGGTATATTACGCAAATACCTTATACATTCTCTGAAAGACAAAGCGGCACTTCCAAGATTGATACAAAAGTAACCTTCCAATACCTAGAGCAATGCATGGGTCTTCGCAAACGCTACATAAAGAACTCGATAGAAGTAAAGAATTGGACCTTGGAGGAAACTGAAGCTAATGTCAGATCATACATTAATTCCCAAAGGACATAATGCATTAGGATCAAAGAGATCTTTTCTTCTTTTTATCTTACTGATTTCCATACTTTCAGTTTCATGGGAACTGACGACTGTACTCGGAGACATGGATGAAATCAGGAACTTTAATCTGAGTCGAGGAATAGTCATGGGTTATGTACCATATAGGGATTTTAATATGGTAATGACCCCTCTGTTTAATCTACTATTTGCAATTCCTCTTATATTTTCAAAAACGCTTATAGTATATCGAGTGACATCAGCTTTGATGTGGATTGCCACCTATATCTGTTTTTATAAATTGTGCACGCATTACTTTGATAACAGAGCAGCCACCCTATTATGCGTTTCTTCAATTTTGCTATCAACTCAGTTTACATATAATTCATTGGTATTCCTTTTCGCAATACTAATGTTGCTTATTCTTACAAATGAAGAATCATATAAAAATGCATTTCTTATAGGACTATTAGGGATACTCGCAGCTCTTTCCAGACAAACTTCAGGAACCTTTCTGCTAATTCTCGGATTCTTCTTTGTCTTAAAGAAGTCAAAAAGCAACAAAGCAAAACACTTAGTCAGTTACTTTGCGGGAATCGGCTCGATTGGTATACCGTTTTTGTTTTACCTGCTTTTTACAGGCTCATTCATTCAATTTTGGGATTATTGTCTCTTTGCACTATTTCTTCCAGGAGGCAACGGGTCAGTTGTCGATGACTATGCTTTACCTGCAATTATAATCTCACTTGCAGGAATTGGTATGGATATTTACTATTATGTTAAACATAAAGAACCTGACAGGATTTACCATCTGCTGATAGGATTATCCTTATCTACTATAGCTATTCCCCGTGTGGATTTTATGCACGTTACATTTATGGGAATGTGGTTTATTATGCCCATTATTGAATTTGCCTGCAGTTTAACTAAGAGGAATGCTGTATATGTTCTGGTTACATTAACTACAGTATTCATATCTCTTACTATTCTTATAACCGGCTATTTCAGAACTAAAGAAGCCATCTTTTCAGACGAATTCAAGGCGTTCAGATTCATTCCTATGACGGAAAACATAGCATACGGATATGCTACAGTAGCCTCACAAAACAAGTTGTATGAAGTCGGTGGATATCATGTTACATCAATAATTCATGAGGCAGCTCTAATTAGTATAATGAACGAGGAATTCAATCCGCCATTCGATCTGTTTCTTAATGGAAATTTGGGGACCAACGATCCTATTTATTACCTTGAAGAAGCATGTAATAAAGATCATGCTATCATCCTTTGTTCTGATGAATTAGGTTGGCAGATGCCGGATGGCATAAGAGAATACATTGAAGAGCATTGCGAACCTATCGCTACGTATGCACAATTCACATGGTACATACCAACTGATGACAATACGCAATCAACGTTAGCCACAATAAGCCGGTGATATACACAACTGTTCTGCAATACTTTTTCAAGATTGTTAAACAAAATCCATGAATACTAGATTCGCGAAGTCGAGGCCTTTACGGGTAAGCCTGTAACCGTTCCCGTCCTCCTCAAGATAGCCGAGATCTACATTCTTTACGACCGCATCCATGAAGTCTTTGCAAAGCTCGCGGCTCATTCCCGCGCTTGTCCGAAGCGCCAGCATGCACTTCTCTTTGATCTTATCTTCTTCCGTGAGCACCTCTTCCGTGATGCGCTTCATCGGATCCTTTATATATTCATCAATACTTTCAGGGTGGGCAAATCTTACGGAATCAAGATACCCGTGCGCCCCCGCACCGTAAGCATAGTACTCCGACCCGCTCCAGTACGACAGGTTATGCCTGCTCTCGTACCCCGGGAAGGCACAGTTTGATATCTCATACGGAATGAGTCCCTCTTTCTCAAGGAATGCCCGAAGGCCGTGGTACATCTTCCTCTCCAGGTCCTCATCGACAAACTCATCGAGTCTTCCGCCGTACAGCTTCTCATAAGGAGTCTCCTCCTCGATCATGAGGGAGTACATGCTGATGTGCTTTGCTCCCGCGTCAATGAGTGTCTTCGCGTCTTCATAAAGGTCCTCTTCCTTCTGCCCCGGGACGCCAAGCATCAGGTCGCACGAGATGTTGGTGAAGCCTGCTTTTCGAGAGGCTTCCACTGCAAGCAGAGCCTCCTTCCTGTCGTGAAGCCTGCCTAATGTCTTCAGCGTGTCATCATGAAGAGACTGCACGCCTATCGATATCCTGTTAAAGCCGGCCTCCCTGTAACGGCGGGCCTTGTCCTCATCAAACGAATTCGGGTTGACCTCAATCGTGAACTCCCCGTCTTCGATGCTGAACATGTCCTTTATGTACCGGAGCGCATCGCACACATAAGACGCATCAACAAATGACGGTGTTCCCCCTCCGAAGTATATGGTCTTCATGCCGCCATCCTTCTTTGCCGAACAGTAAACCTGTTGCTCGAATATCTCCTTCTTAAGCGCGTCAAAATACGCCCCGGCATCGGTACATCCGGCAACGGAATAGAACCCGCAGTACGGGCATTTTCGCGCGCAGAAAGGGATGTGAACGTAGATATGCATCAAAAAGAAGTCCGGTGAACGCCGGCGCGCTTAACTTCCGGAATGGGTGCGGAATTATGAAGTGCGGCAAGAAGCGCATTCTTAAACGTCATGAAACTCGGCGAGACATTCTCCGAAGGCTCCATGAACGGCGATATCTTATCTGCCCATCTCGCCTTGTAGTGTCCGATGGCGGGGTAGCCGATGTCTATCATATCCTCGTAATTATCTGGCGACGTCACACGGCAGAGCATCTCCCATGTGCCGCATATGCTGTCCTGTACGTACTCTTGATAGGCCTTGAGGTCACAATCGGGGTACGCCTTCATGATCGCTTTGACATCGCCCAATATCCACGCTTCAACTTCCTCAGTACAAAGGCCGATGACAGAGCGGACATCGCGGGCATATTTCTTGCACACGCGGTAAAGCTCCTTGCGAAGCTCATCGGGATCATTGCTGTCAGAATCCATTATCACAACGAGTATTGTATCCGTGTTGCCGTAAACCTTATTGTATGCACGGCATTTCGCGGGGAGCAGGTCGAGAAGGGAACTCGCGAACTTGACCGGACGCATGTCCCAGTCCTTCGGAAGACTGCCGCAGCCTCTGTGAGGTCTGACGGCTACGGTTGCCTCGACACCCTCGTCCTCGAGGAGCCTTCTCACAAGGCGGTCGACTACAACGGATCCGGACCTGTCCTCAGTTAAGATCTCAATGTGCATTATTCACGCCTTCTTCATCGTACTCGCTCGAACCCTGGTCGAGGTGACCGCCGTACCATATCGCGCCCATGCCCACGCCCTGCTCGAAAAGCGCCGTCACAACAGGATCAGAACCCGCGCAGCTTATCTTGACGTCTTCGGCTTCTTCGTCCGTCTCCTCATCGTAATCTCTTGAGAACACCCATATCTCCTTGGGTGACATCGTCTCAACAATATAAGGATTATGTGTGGAGAATATTATCTGCGAATATGGATTAAGCAGAGTGAAGTCTCTCATCTCGTCTGCGAGAACATCTACCATGTCGTGATACAGATCCCTGTCCGGAGTCTCGATGAAGATGGTCGTCTTCGGCTCGGGGTCCCTCAGAAGGAGAAGGTACTTGAACAGCTTCTCCGGACTTCCCTGAAGGTTTGTGGGAAGGTTCTTTTTCTTCTTGTGAAGAGACGGGATCTTAGCATTGATATCGTCTATGAGCTGCTCGTAGATATCGTCCCCGAGGCTCTTAATGTAATCCAGAACATTTCCGATATTCGAGCCTTCGGAATTTAAGTGCTTATGTGCACCGGGGGCATTGCCAGCCGAATAATAATCGGAAGATTCCTCTGCCGAGAAAGCACAGAAGAACCAGCGGTTGATCTCATCGAATATCTGCTTTATGGGTGTATCACTTCCGTTAAGCCTTCCGAGAAGAGACAGTGCGGTAACGCGCTCATCGCTTACAAGTCTTGCTTCTTCAGAGTTATCGAAGATCTCCTTAAGTTCTATCTTGCCGTCTTCTCCTCTGACTGAGGATAATATCCTCTCGTCCTTAATGACGGGGCTTCCCATGGCACTCGCACCTATCGTAAGTTCATACTGAAGAAAGTCGGACTTCTTAGTCTCCTCATCCCTTATCCTGAAGAATATCCTGAATACTGCAGGTTCCTTCTTATCCATGAGAAGGTTCATGAAGCCCGGACGGTTATCGGTCGTGGATGCCTTGCCGACATCCGTAAGGATACATCTTTTGACAAAAGACAATGCTCTTATGAACGAGCTCTTGCCGGTATTGTTCCTGCCTATGAGGGCATTGAGATTACGAAGTCTTATTCCGCGTTCAGACTGTGACTTGCCTGCATACTGCGCAGAATCCTCGATCATGAGACCGATGGTATCGTCCTTGAATACGTCGAAGTTTCTGATATTAACACCCAGTATCATGTTTCTTCCTCCGGTCTTCCAGCGCTGTGATTATGTAAGTTCTGTATATGTAGTCAATAACGGCAACTACGGGGATCGCGAGAAGGATTCCCACGACTCCGAACATGCTGCCTCCGATGATTACACCAACTATTATCCAAAGACCCGACACTCCGAATGTATCACCGAAGAGCTTGGGCTTGATGACATATCCGTCGATAAGCTGAAGGATCAGTGTAAATATGACGAAGATAAGTGCACTCTTAGGACTCGTCATAAGGACAATGAATCCGCCGATGGCAGCTCCGACAAAAGGTCCGAATGTCGGAATAAGGTTAGTTACCGCTACGACGAAGGATACGAGTACCGTATTCTCCATCCCCATTATTGTCATGAAGATGAAGTTAACTACGCCTACGATCAGCGCATCAATAAGACTGAAGATGATGTATCTTTTGAATATGTTATTGCACTTACGCAGAAAGTCGCTGACGTTCTGATATTTGGCATCATCCAACAGAGCCTTAAGAAAACGCTTGAGCCCGGCCTTGAGCTTGGGCTTCTCGGCTACAAAATAAACCGCGACTATGATGGCAATTATCCACTGAAGAACACCCTTGCCGATATTTGTCGTCTCGGCGAGGATCGTGCTCGAATTCTCGGAAACATAATCAGAAACGGATTTGAGTATATCCTCGGAAGACTCCACAACACTCGACAGATCGAAGGTATTCTTCGATACACCGAGATTAACCAGCATGGCAGTAAGCGTACTGACATATCCGTCAAAATTCTTGATCAGGCTCTCGACGCTGCTGACCAGCTGAGGAACGAGCGTAACAAGAGCGAAGCCGAGAAGGATTATCACGCCCACGAACGAGAAGAAGATCGCCAGGATAGAACGGAACTTGTTATTCTTGATTCCCCTGAACAGTTTCTCAAGGAACTCGGTCAGCGGATTAACGATATAAGCGATGATGCAACCGAATATTACGGTCTCGAAGTATCCGAGAAACGTCTTAAGTCCGGACCAGAACTCGGGGAATCTCCAAAGCAGTATGAATACGATAATTGCTGTACAAAGCACGCCCACCTCAAGACGCCAAAGTCTCTTCGATTTACGCTTATCCATATGCTTTAGCCTCCGGATCCTCAAACTACATTTTGATTATATCACCGATAGTTGACCATTGATTTAATTAACCGTAAATAAAACACCCGGAACTATAGGCACTGTTCCGGGTGTTACGCGGTGTTTTGTGAGTCAAGTTGCGTGAGTTACAAGAACTTACTTCACAATGAGTTAACTTAAATTACATGGATTCGATTGTTGTATCGATCTCCGACAGGTTTGTCTGGATCTTTGCAATGCTCTCAGACAATGTGTTGTTGGCATCAGAAAGAAGCTGCTTAACATAGATGTGAGCGCTCTTACGGAGTTCATCAGCCTGATTCTCGGCTGCCGCAAGGATGTTGTCAGCCTCATCGCGGGCGCCTCTTGTGATCTCGTGATCATTAACCTTGGAAGCATACTGGCGGTTGGCATCGTCGATGATCTTCTTGCTCTTCTCACGGGCTGTAGTGATTATCTCCTGAGCTCTTACAACGATGTCGTTGCTCTGAGCGATAGATGCCGGAAGATGATTCTTAAGCTCCTCCAAAGAAGCAATCATGTCATTACGGTCTACTGCACAGTTAGACGAGAACGGTACTCCGCTCGCTGCGCGCAGTGTCTCGATCATATCGTTGATATTGCTGATAAGATCGTATCTTTCAACCTTACGCTGCTGGGGTATCTGCCCGTAGTTGCTGTTATCCATGATTATGTCCTGCCTTTCCTTAATCTCAACTTTACTTCTTCTGCTATCTCAGCCGGGATCATACCGGAGATATCGCCTCCGAGCGCTCCGACTTCCTTGACTATGCTCGAGCTTATGAGCGACAGATCGTCGCGGCATGGCAGGAGCGTTACATCGTAAGAAGAATACAGCATTTTGTTGGCAAGTGCCATCTCTGCTTCGTATCTGAAGTCAGTCTCAGACCTTATTCCTCTCACAACTGCATTACAACCCAAGTCCTTGAAGATGTCAACAAGCAGTCCGTCACTGCCGATTACCTCTATGTTGGTGTAATCGGAGAGAACCTTCTGCGCCATCGCGACGCGCTCATCCAAAGTGAACACATTGTTCTTGGAACTGTTATTCATTACAGCGACATAAAGTCTGTCACAAAGATTCGCAGCTCTTCTCGCGATATCCCTGTGTCCTCTCGTAAAAGGATCAAAACTTCCGGGGAAAAGAAGCGAAACCAACTACACTACCCTCCGCTGTCAACCATACTTCGAGAAGAATGTTATCATCGCCAAACCGTATCTGCAAGAACGATTGAGTTTCATGTTCATTACATCTGTTACAAAAGGCAATTCCGATGAATGCTCGACTATGAACAGCCCGTCATCCTTAAGAAGATCCTTCTCAACAATTATCTTAGATGCTTCGATACACGCCTTCTCTGCCATCCTGTACGGCGGGTCCATAAAGATGATGTCAAACCTTCTGCCCTCTTCTGCCAGCGTGATCAATGCGGCATCGTAACCCGCCTTCATGAGCTTAATGTCATCATCTTCTTCAAGACGGAGTTTATTGAGATTGGACTTAATGATGCCGCACGCCTGCCCCGCCTTCTCGATAAGCACGACAGAGCTCGCGCCGCGGCTTAAAGCCTCGATGCCGATACCGCCGGTACCCGCGAATACATCGGCAAAATCCGACCCCGGGATACGCGTCTGAAGTATTGAGAACAGTGCCTCCTTTACCTTGTCCCCCGTGGGCCTCGTGTTGTCACCCTTGGGTGCATCAAGAACAATCCCCCTGAATCTTCCTGCTACTACTCTCGGCATTATAATGTCCCCATCTTATCTGCAAATCTTAACCTGAACAGACGCTCTATGTTATCCATGACGGTCTTTGCTTCTGCTCCGCCCCGCTCGAAAAGCTTATTCACCTCATCGCATGCAGTCTTCGCAAGAGGCGCATCGGTGAACAGATTGGCAGCCCGAAGTGTCGGTATTCCATGCTGCCTCGTTCCGAAGAAATCTCCCGGTCCTCGAAGCTCCAGATCCTTGCCCGCGAGTTCGAATCCGTCGGAGCATTCGCACATCAGCTTCATCCTGGAAAGTGCGAGTTCAGTCTTCGAATCGGAGCACAAAACGCAGTAGGACTGCTTGTCTCCTCTTCCTATTCTTCCGCGCAGCTGATGAAGCGTCGACAATCCGAATCTCTCTGCATTCATGACTACCATCATGGTGGCATTCGGATTATTTACTCCTACCTCGATGACCGTTGTTGATATGAGCACCTTGATCTCACCGTTTAAGAAGCGCTCCATTACCTCAAGCTTCGCGGTCTCCTTCATCGAGCCGTAGAGAACTGCACTCTCGTATTTCTCTGAGATACCGTGGTCATCAAGTCTCTTCTTCATGGCCTTCACGCTGACGGCATCAGTCTTCTCCTCTTCATCCTCAAACAGGTCGTCAAAGTAGTATTCGTCTGCCGCGAGGTCCTCGGAGTCATCGTCTATCCTCGGGCACACGATGTATGCCTGCTCTCCTTTTCGAAGTTTTGCCAGAAGCACATTATAAATGTCGTCACCGTCTGTATAAGGCAGGAAGTGCGTCTTGATCTCCTTACGCCCCGCGGGCTTCTCCCTGATAACGGAAGTTGCCATGTCGCCGTAGATCACCATGGCGAGAGTACGCGGTATCGGTGTCGCCGTCATGACGAGATTATGCACGGCGTTGATGCCGTCGGTGCCGTCACGCGAGATAAGAAGCTTCTCGCGCTGCTTAACGCCGAAGCGGTGCTGCTCGTCTGTTATGACTAGCGAGAGGTCATTGTATTTAACATCATCCGTAAGCACTGCGTGTGTACCGATAATAACGGAAGCTTCACCCTCACGGAGCTGCTCCTTGATCTCTTTCTTAAGAGACGCCTTCGTCTTACCGAGAAGAAGTGCAACATTTATTCCCGAATCCTTAAGAAGCTTCATGGCGGAATCGTAATGCTGCTTCGCTAGTACCGAAGTAGGCGCGAGAAGAACCGACTGCTTGCCCATGATTGCAGTCATGGCCATGGTAAGAATCGCGACCGCAGTCTTACCCGATCCGACGTCACCCTGCACGAGACGGTTCATGGGCTTGCTGTTCATAAGGTCATGCTGTATGTCAGCAATCGCCTTCTTCTGATCCCCGGTAAGTCTGAACCCGAGATTGCCTATGACGGTCTTCCATCTTCTCTCAGCATCAGGAGAAAGCGCTGTTGAAGGAACGACAACGGGAGCGACTTCATCAGGGCCGCCCGTAGCCATGAAGTACTTCATGCCTATGCCGAGAAGGATCAGCTCCTCATAGGCTATCCTTCTTCTTCCCTCCGCCGCATGATTTATAGTATCAGGTGAATGAACCCATTCGTATGCTTCCGTCACACTGCAAAGATTCTCACGGTTTCTGAGAGATTCCGGTATGATGTCCGGAATCTGGTCCTTAACGAGCTTCAATGCAGTTAAGGCCCACTTGTTTATCATATTGGATGTTATGCCCGCAGTAAGACGGTAAACAGGTCTTACGAGCTTCACATCCCCTAAGGTCTCCGCCTTCTCACAGAAAGGGTTCACTATCTGCGCGCGAGTGCCGTAGTAGTCAACCTTGCCGTGCACGAATATCCTGTCACCGACGAGAAACTTATTCATGATGTAAGGAGCATTGAAATAAGACAACTCAATGCGTCCCGTTCCGTCGTTTACGAAGAACGATACGGGGGACTGTTTCTTAAAACCCTTCTTAACGGGTGCGCTTGTGACAGTGCCGAGGAAGGAAATCTCCTTACCCTCTTCGCACTGATCTATACGGCTTATATCCGACCAGTCGTTATAACGGCGCGGAAGATAGGAGATCAGATCATAGATACTCGTGATCTCGAGTCTGGCAAGTTTCCTTCCTGCCTCCGGACCTACTCCGTAGAGCACCGTAACGGGGCTTCCAAGTGTTATCTTAACTGCCGTACTCATTTCTTTATCCTCTTACGGCAGATATCAGTAAGCGGGCATTCACCGCACTTAGGAGACCTCGAATCACAATAAGTCCTTCCGAGATCCACGGCCTTGTGTCCCAGTGATATCCACGTATCCTCCGGGAAGACTTTCTCAATGTCCTCTTCAACCTTAAGCGGATCCGTATTATCACTTATGCCGGTCCTGTACATGACCCTCTTGCAGTGAGTATCCACGACGACTGCAGGGATTCCATAAACTTCACCGACTATGAGGTTAGCTATCTTCTTCCCGACTCCCGGGCACCTCATAAGTTCGTTCACGTCAGACGGAACCTTCCCGTTCCACTCATTGCAGTAAAGCTCCGCGAATTGTCTTATGGATTTACCCTTCGATTTATAAAGACCGCAGGGCCTTATGATCTCGATAAGCTCATCCTCAGGAAGCTTTACTATATCCTCCATCGAAGGACACTTCGTGAACAATTCCGCTGCCGTGATATTTACTCTCACATCAGTGCACTGTGCAGACAGGATACCTCTTATCGCGAGTCTTTCCGGCTCGTCCCTGTCGAGTGAACACGACGAATTCGGGAAAGCCTCTGTCAAAGCCTTCCACATGAGGTCTGCAAGTTCCTTACGGGCTTTTACGGACATGGATCAGTCCTTCTTGGGAGGAAGAGGAAATGTAAATACGAACATGGCTCCGCCGAGTTCAGGGCTCTCATCGAGTCTGATCGTCTGCTCATGTCCTGTCAGTATCTGCTTACAGATATAAAGTCCGAGACCAAAACCTTCCTGCTTACGTGAAGAATCAACCTTATAAAAGCTCTCGAAAACCCTGTTGCGCTTCTCAGGTTCAACGCCTGGACCCGAATCCTCGACGGAAATCACGCGGGCATTCGCCTTGCTGTCCTGATAGGATGAAACAATTATCTTACCCCCGTCAGGCGTGAATTTTATTGCGTTTGTAACAATGTTAAACAGCACGCGGCACAGCAACTGGATCTCTCCGTAGACCAAAGTCCCGCCTGTCTCGTCGATCTTCTGCTCTATCGTTATGTTCTTGGATCTAAGCTGAGGCTCGAGGTCCGCGATCATCTCATCACAGGCTTCCTTAAGATCAAAAGTATCCATGAGATCCGGAGATACATTCGACAGCGAAGACGCTTCAGTCATGGATACGACCAGACTTCTGATACGGTCAACCTCGGATTTGATCCTGGTAAGATACTTCTCGTATAGTTCCGGAGGGATCGTGCCGTCGAGCATGGCGGTTACAAAGCCGTTTATGGATGTGAGAGGTGTTCTGATATCATGAGCGACCGATGAGATGAACATCGATCTGTCGTTCTCCTGATTCTCCAAAGACTCGATCATCGAATTGACATTACGGGCCATCTCAGTAAGATCCGAGGAGAGTGTAAGCATTCCGGACCTGTCACCTATCATGGTGTATTTCTCATCTACTCTTGCAGTAAGATCACCTGCTGCAACGCTGGACATCGTTCTCGATATATCTCGAAGGGGCCTGATCGTTAGTCCGACGAATCCGATGAACAGAGCTATTGCAGCAACTAAAGATACAAGGACAGGATAGAAGATTATGTTCATGTATTCACTGACATAAGCTGATGACTGAATCTCAGAAACAACTATTGCATAGAGGCCAGTATCCCCTATGGCATCAGCAGAAACAAGTCTTGAAGTAGTTCCGGTAATCTCTGTATAAGACTGGTATATTTTTCCATTAGAATTATTGACACCGCTTATTGCCAATCTAATCTCGCCATTAATATCATCGGTAGCAATAAGAGAGTGGGAATTGGAGAACAGCACTCCCCCCTCCCCATCGGTAATATATATCGAGCCTTTATCGTTTATAACGTTGGAACTAAGAAGAGTATTAAGCAAAGAATTGCGTACTTCTTCATCCTCATATTGCTGTGAGACCATAAGATAGTCTCGAACTGCATCGGCACAGACGCTTCCGCTGTCGGACATGGAGTTGCTTATGAACTCATTGTTTACGTTCTGATACGAGATAAAAACAAGCACAGCAAATACAATCACTGTGCTTATTATCAGAAAAGTATTCAGGAATACGGCAAAATCCGTTGAGACCGACTTGTACTTATAGGGTTTACCCATAATCACTTAGTCTCGAACTTATATCCTCTGCTCCAGACAGTCCTGATGCACCAGTCGCGGTTTGCCTCAGGAGTCTCGATCTTCTCACGGATCCTCTTGATATGAACATCTACGGTTCTTGACTCACCGAAGAAATCATAGCCCCATACATTCTCGAGAAGCTGCTCTCTCGAATATACCCTGTTGGGATTGGATGCGAGGAAGAACAGAAGCTCAAGCTCCTTGGGGGGCATGTATACTTCTTCGCCGTCTACTGTTACAACATACTTGACCTTATCCACGGAAAGACCGGGGAAAGTAACGACATCTGGCTTGGGAGCGGCATCGGTCTGAACCTGCTCTGTGACCGCCTGAGCCTTATCGGTTCTTCTTAAGACTGCCTTAACTCTCGCGAGAAGCTCCTTCGGCTCGAAAGGCTTCGGCACATAATCATCAGCACCAAGCTCAAGACCTACGACTCTGTCGAGCGTATCGGTTCTTGCTGTAAGCATGATAATCGGAACATCGGAGACCCTTCTAATCTCTCTGCAGACATCATTGCCGTCCATGCCGGGAAGCATGAGGTCAAGGATGATGATGTCAGGCTTTGTGACATTGAATGTAGCTACAGCCTTATCACCCTGCATGCAGGATACCACTTCGTACCCTTCCTTCTCGAAATAGAGTTTCTCGAGTTCGATGATATCTGCATCATCATCAATAACAAGTACTTTCTTTCCCATAAGAGTCTCCCCCTTATCCTTTATGATTCATTATCTATCTTCTCTACTTCAGCCGTAAACGACTTGATATCCGTAAAGTCCCTGTACACAGAAGCAAACCTTACGTATGCGACCTTGTCGAGCTTCTTAAGCCTCTCCATTACGATCTCGCCGATCGCATTGGTAGATATCTCGTGATTGCGCTGATCGTTAAGGGCATTCTCCACCTCATCAACGATCTTCTCAAGATTGGCATTCGACACAGGACGCTTCGAACATGCGGATGCGAGACCTGCCATGAGTTTCTCTCTGGAGAAGTCCTGACGTGTGCCATCCTTCTTGATGACCTTCATTCCGAGGACTTCGGCTCTCTCCGTGGTCGAATATCTGTATTCACATTCAATACAGACTCTTCTGCGCCTAATGGCACGCCCCTCATCAGAGGGGCGTGTATCAATCACTTTATCGTTATCAGCTCCGCATCTGGGACACTTCATTACTGATTATTATCCTTGTTGCCGAACATGAACCAGGGCTTAGCAGTTCTAGGAGCTGCAGGAGCCTCAGCAGGTGTTACGTTAACCTGAGGCTTTCCGCCGTACTGTCCGGGAGCAGGTGCAGGCTGCTGTGCGGGCATTGAATATGTTCTGCTCTGTACCGGGATAGGCTGGGGCTGGGGTGCCGGCTCAGCTTCAACAGGTGCAGGTACAGCTTCAGGCTCACGAGCTGCCTGAACACGTGAATTTACGGAATCATCACCAAAGAGGAATCCCGGAGCGGACTGCCTGGGAGCAGGTGCCGGTGCGGGCTCAGGTCTGCCATAGGAGCTTCTGCTTGTTGTTGTAACAGGAGCGGGCTGTCTGGGCTCACCTACGAGCTGAGGATTATTCCTCGAGAGGATGGATGTGCTTGCTCTGTGGTTAGAGGAAGCATTAACTGTATTGTCAAATCCGGAAGCGATAACCGTTATCATGATCTCGTCCTCGAGGGAAGCATCGATAACAGCACCGACGATGATCTCAGCCTCAGGTGCTACAGACTCCTGAACGAGCTTAGCGGCAGCATCGATCTCCTGGAGCTTCATGTTCCTTCCGCCTGTGAAGTTGATGATTACGCCGTTAGCGCCTTCAATTGTTGTATCAAGGAGAGGTGAATTGATAGCCTGCTTAACAGCAGCTGTTGCTCTTCCCTCACCGCTTGCACGGCCGATACCCATATGGCATACGCCGGCCTTTGTCATTACTCTTCTTACGTCTGCAAGGTCGAGGTTGATAAGTCCGGGGATAGCAACGAGGTCGGAAATACCTGCGACACCGAACTTCAGTACCTGGTCAGCCATGTTGAATGCTTCTTCGAATGAAGTATCATCATCAACAACCTCGAGGAGCTTATCATTAGATACGACTACGAGTGCATCTACGTACTTCTCGAGCTCGCGGATACCTCTCTCGGCGTTCTGTGCTCTTCTTGCACCCTCGAATCCGAAAGGTCTTGTAACTACGGCAACTGTAAGGATACCGAGCTCCTGAGCGATCTGAGCTACGACAGGAGCAGAACCTGTTCCTGTACCGCCGCCCATGCCGGCTGTGATAAAGAGCATATCAGTATTGGAAATAGCCTCGGCGATCTCGTCCTTGGACTCCTCGGCAGCTCTCTCTCCGACGCTGGGATCAGCACCGCATCCGAGACCTCTTGTCACCTTCTCACCAATCTGAACCTTGATAGAAGACTTGGTTCTGGCAAGTGCCTGATTATCACTGTTTATAGAAATAAACTCAATTCCCTGAACTCCGCTGTCGATCATTCTGTCAACGGCATTACATCCACCGCCGCCGCAACCGATTACCTTAATCGTGGCGAAATGGTCCTCGTCCAGAACAAAACCTCTCTTATCAGACATTGTCAGATCCTCCGTGTATCTGTTTAATGTACGTAATTTCCTATATATAGTACAATCAAATGAATTTTATACTAAATGTTGTACGTCCACAATAGAAAACTCATATATTTCCCGTCTAATGTTAAACTTTTTTGGGTTCTAATGCAAATAACATATATATTACATAATTATGAGCTGTATGCCCTGTATATCTTCTCTTCCTCCGTCATGTCGAGCGATCCTGCCGGAAGTCCTTCGAACGCATCGGCCCTTATGGCATAAAGAAGCCACTGCATGTTCTCATCAATATTCTCCACTCCGTCAAGCTTGACCTGAAGCTCTGTTCCGTCCGGAAGTTCAACAGTAAGGAAGATGAGACCCGAGGCTACTACCCTTATCTCCTGCACGCTGTCGTAGAAATTGTAACCGTCATCCCTGATGGAGCCTCTCTCCGCATCGAGCACCGCACCGAGCACGAGAATCATCTTGCGGAATTTCAATGAATCCGTGATGTCAGTCCTCTGCCCTATTACCACGCTGTCGAGATCAAGACCGCACAGCACGGGATGCACATCGGCGTCAGCAAATGTCGAGAAGTCGAGTATCATGCCCTCCTGATCGATGACGGCATAACCGTCCGGCACCTTGATGTAGGCAAGCCTGTGTCTCTCGACCACGTTTATGACGATGGCGGAAGGGAAATCAAGTCTTACGTCTATGTCATCTATATAAGGCGTACTCTCTTCGAGAGCTCTTGCATTGAACAAAGTAGGCTTCAGCACATGATCGCCGACGTGAATGTTGAGAGCATCAAGTATCTCTTCGTCGGAGAACTCGTAGTTGCCGTTGATCGTAATGTTCTCGATCCTCATGGACGGATGGAATATCAAAGACCAGATGAACACAATCATAGAGATCGCGAACAGGAACAAAAGCACGGTCTTGAAGTCAAAAGGAAAATCCGGAAGGTATTCCTTCTCCGGAAGTATGCCCGCCTTTCTCTTCCTCTGATATTTCTTATGCTTGGGCAAAGGCTTGGAGGGCTTGGTTTCCGGTTCGGAAGGTGTCTCTTCCTTATCCGGCTCCTCCGATGAGGATTCCTCTCCCTTCAAATCCGAAGATGATTCAGAAGTTTCTTCGGAACCGACTTCGACAGCAGCTTCAGCTTCGGATTCAGAAGATTCGGGCATGTCTTCGCTGACGAATACAGCTCCGTCCTTACCCTCGATATTCTCCGCAGTCTCGTTCTCTTCTACGGAATTGTTCTTCTCTTCCTCACTCAATTCCCGACAAGTTCCTCTATGGCTTTTACTATCTTCTCATCGCAGTCAAGCACTGCAAGTTTCTTCGCGTTCTCACGCATGCTCATGCGCCTGTCCTCATCGTTAAGAAGGCTTCCGAGCACCTCGAAAAGCTTACCATCAACAACATCAGCATCAGACATCAGGATACATCCGCCTATCTTCTCGAATGTTGATGCATTATAAGTCTGATGATCATGAGCGGCATGCGGATAAGGGATCATGATCGAGCACGATCCGATGGCTGCAGTCTCAGCACATGTGACGGCACCTGATCTCGTGATCGATACATCCGCAGCACACATGTACTCATTGGTATTGGAGATGTATTCAAACATCTGAAGATTATCAGGGATCTTAATCCCTTCAGTAAGCTTTGCCGTCTGCTGCTTACCCGAACCCAAGACAAACTTAATGTCCTTAAACTCCGGCCTTCCGGCAGCATCTATTATGAAATCATTTATGGTCTTCGAACCGAGGCTTCCGCCCATTGCAAACACCATCTTATCCGAAGGATCAAGACCAAGCTTCTTCCTGCATTCATCGCGGTCATTTCCGATCATTATCGATCTTATCGGATTGCCGGTATGTATGATCTTATGAGCCTTGGGGAAATCCTTTTCGATGCCGGGGAAACCCGTAAGCACCAGATCCGCCTTCCTTCCCATGTAGCGGTTTGCCCTGCCGGGGAAGGCGTTAGCCTCATGTATTACAACCGGAACCTTAAGAGACGAAGCGGCATCCAGAAGAGGAGCGCAGACGTAACCACCCGTACCGATGACGGCGTCGGGCTTAAAGTCCTTAATGATCTGCATACACTGCTTCTTGCCCTCGTTAAGAGCGATGAAGGCCTTGATCATACGAAGCGAAGGCTTCATAGGGAAAGGCTTCGCAGTGATGCTTCTGAGTTCATAGCCAGCCTTGGGAACGAGCTCTCCCTCGAGCCCTTCCTTACGTCCCGTGAAGATAATCTCGCAGCCTTCAGAAGGACCGTAGTGAGCCATCAGTGCATCTGCTATCGTGATAGCGGGATTTATATGGCCGGACGTGCCTCCGCCCGTTACTATAAAACGCTTCATTGAACCGCCTCCCGCTTCTCTTTGATCTTAATCGATGTGCCTGATCTTGATACACAGAGAATGAGTCCGTATGCAGCAAGAAGAATGATCTGTGCGGAACCGCCGTAACTTATGAACGGCAGCGTAACACCCGTGGACGGAATTACCTGAAGCTCAACGGCGATATTGAGCACGACCTGAACTATGATCAGCGTCGTACAGCCCGTGGCAAGCATCCTCGAGAACACTGAGTTCGCCCGGAGAATTACCTGCACGAACATCGCGAACATTCCAAGATACATGAATATCAGAACGGCACCGCCGACGAATCCCGTCTCCTCAACATAGATGGAGAAGATGTAGTCATTCTGTGCCTCGGATACGTAGTTATACTTTGCACGGGAACTTCCGATTCCTCTGCCCCACATGCCGCCTGAACCAAGTGCATTATGGGCATTCGTAACCTGACGCGTCTCGTCCTCCGTTACCTCTATCTCCTCATCACCGCTCGTAGCAGCGAAGATGTTAAGTCTCTGGTAAACGTGTGCGAAGTTCTTACGGAAATTCGGGTTAAGAGCTACGTAAGCAGAACCTACTATGATGCCGACGAGAAGTATCGACAGGCCTCCGAGGAACCACGCCCTGATGCCCGCACCGGAATTCAGCGTGCACACAAATACGATGATGCCGATGATAAGGAAGCACGAGAAGTGGGGCTCGAAGAGGATGAATACGTCAACCAGAAGACATGCCGCGACGGGAATGATAAAGTCGAAGAACGCATGGTTCCACGCCTGTGCTTTGCCGGTCGCCGACTTAAGCTTGCCCTGCGCACGCATGTGCACTATGTATTCCCTGTAGCCCGCAAGCGCGACTATGAGTCCGACCTTACAGATCTCGGAAGGCTGTATCTCTATGCTTCCGATGAATATCCATCGTCTCGCACCGTTGATCTCACGTCCTATGAACTTAACCGCAATCGCAAGCGCCAGACTCACAAAATACGATGTCATGAATATCGCCGGATGCTTGAAGAAATTAACCGGTATGAATGATATGCCGAGCGCTGCGCCGATACCTATGAGTGTGAATATGATCTGCCTCTTAAGATAGTACGCCGAATCGTGCGAGGACTTCGCATAGCCCGCAGGACCCGACACCGAATAAAGAATGACAAGGCCGAACATGACGATGGCGAACATCATCAGTATCAAAGGTATATTGCTCTTCTGCTGTGCCTTGATCTTAGTCATTATCTATATATTCCTTCGCGAGTTCCTCGAAGCCGAACGAATGCGATGCCTTGAAGAGCACCGTATCTCCGGGCTTGATGATATCTCTTATCTTCATACGAACTTCATTCGTGTCTGCGCATGATACCACATCGGCTCCGGAACTGACACTTCTTAAGCCCTTAATAAAATCTTTCCTGTCTTCACCCGTAACGACGATCTTATCAAAACCGTAGATGCCGCATTCCCTTCCCGTCTGCTCATGAAGGCTGGCCGATACGTCGCCTAATTCCAGCATGCCTCCGAGAACAGCGATCTTACGGCTGCCGGGATTGGTTGCATCAAGATTTCTGAACGCCGCCGCCATGGATTCCGGTGAAGCATTATAAGCATCGTTTATAACCGTGTAATTTCTGCCGTGATACGTCTTGCCTCTGCCGTCCATCGGCGCATATGAAGCGAGGGCCTTCCGAGTCTTGTCCATGTCGGCTTTAAGAATGTCTGCGCAGAGGATGGCAAAGCAGGCATTACGCACGTTGTGCTCTCCGCCTATGGATATGTGCACGTTCTCCATGCTCCTGCGCTTCTCCCCCATCGAGAAGGCAACGTCAAAATCCATGCCGTTGTTCTCCTTGAGGTTATATGCACTCACGCACACAGGGCAGTTCATCACGGCGCCCTCCAGCTTATCGTTCACCGACACTGCTGCAAGGCCGTTATTAAGCGGGATGATGTTTCTCACATAATCGAAAAGGAAATCGTCATCACCGTTTACCATCAGGATGCCCTGCTCGGTAAGCCCGTTTATGATCTCCGTCTTCGCTGCCCTGATCTCTTCCCTTGAGCCCAATATTCCGATATGTGAATAACCGACATTGGTAATAACTGCGATATCGGGATGAGCGATATTCGTAAGATAATTGATCTGTCCTCTTCCTCTCATTCCCATCTCGAGAACGAGGATCTCCGTGTTCTCGGGAGCAGACAGGATCGTCTTCGGAAGACCTATCTCATTATTCAGATTATTCTTCGTTGACCAGACATTGAACGAAGGCTCGAGTGCGGCCTTGATTATCTCTCTTGTGGTTGTCTTGCCAACTGATCCGGTTACTGCTATGACCTTGCATCCGAGCTTGAATCTGTAGTGGGATGCGATGTCGCCCAAAGCCTTAAGCGTATCCTTAACGACAATACCGATCGAATTCGAAGGAACCTTGGTGGCGCTGTTTACGATAACGGCGCACGCACCCTTCTCAACTGCCTGGGATGTGTAGTTATGTCCGTCAAAATTCTCTCCCTTAAGAGCGATATAGACATTTCCTTCCTCTATGGTTCTGGTATCCGTTGATACTCCGGATATGAACAGTGTACCGCCAATGGCCCCCTTGCGATTAACAACCGTTCCGCCTACTGCGGCAACTATCTCATCGAAAGAGAACATTCTTCTCATGACCTGCTCTCCTTTATCTTCCTTGCTTCATCGCAAGCAACCTCTGCATCATCAAAGTGAATGGTCCTGTCCTTGAAGATCTGATAGTCCTCGTGACCTTTGCCCGCGATGAGAACGATATCTCCGGGCTGCGCTATCTCGATGGCTTTATGAATAGCTTCAGTCCTGTCTTCGACTGCCTCGAACTTACCTTCAGTCTTCTCTATCGCAGAGACTATATGACCGATGATTACCTGGGGATCTTCAGTCCTCGGATTATCTGATGTGACTATCGTGTAATCGGACTTATTGCCTGCGACTTCGCCCATCTCGAATCTTCTCGTATGCGAGCGGTCGCCGCCGCATCCGAACACGGTTATCACTCTGCCTTTCGATGTCTCCTTAAGCGTATCGAGAACATTCTCAAGGCTTGCAGCGTTATGCGCATAATCAACGAGGATAGTAATGCCGAGGTCATTCTTAACGGGCTGAAGTCTTCCGGGAACTTCAATCCTCGCGAGACTTTCTTTGACGGCGTCTGCACTCACACCCGACAGGAATGCTGCCGTAAGCGCACAGAGGGCGTTATAGACATTGAACTTACCCGGAATTCCGACAAAGAGCCTGCCGTTATACCAGGGGCTCGTAAGATCAAAGAATGTTCCGGCGCGGCCGTCATTCATCCCGTTCTCGAGATTAGTTGCCTGAATGTCGCACAGATCCGACAGTCCGTATGTGATGATTCCGCATCCGCTTTCCTCAGCCTTACTTATCACAGTCGCACTGACCGGTGTATCCATATTGATGACGGCGAGCTTGGACTGCGCCCAGAGCTTCATCTTGCAATTGAGATAATCCTCCATGTCGGGATGCTCGTTCTTGCCTATGTGATCTTCGTATAAATTGGTGAAGCAGCCGATGTCAAAGTTAATGTAATCAACTCTGTCGAGCTTAAGGCCCTGGCTGCTTACTTCCATGACGCATGAATCAGATCCGCAGTCTACCATCTTCGACAGAAGCTCGAAGTTATCCCTCGCTTCAGGAGTAGTGTGATTCGCGTGAATCTTCTGATCTCCCACGATATCGTATACGGTTCCAATAAGACCGCTTCTCTTGCCTGATGCCTCGAACATATCCTTAACCATGAATGAGACTGTCGTCTTACCCTTGGTTCCGGTAATACCTATCATCTTAAGCTTCGACTCAGGGCAGTCATAGAAGGATCTTGCAAGCTTCGCGCACTCTCTTCTGGTATCCTTAACAGATACGATGCAGGCACCGGTCTCCTCCGCCATCACCTTAAGCTCCTCATCGGAATAAGGGCAGTCATCCGCATCCGTAACGATCATGGATGCACCCTGGGAGAGGGCCTGCTTAATGAAGCTGTGTCCGTCTGAATTAAAGCCCTTAACGGCAACGAATATGCTGCCGGGAATTACCTTACGCGAATCAAATTCCACCGAAGCAATCTGCTCCTCCGGGATGGTGCCGGTTATTATCCTGTAATCACTCTCGAATTTCATATCAACCTACCGCTCCGCTTGATGTCTCTTCAGAAGCGTCACCTTCCTCGGACACAACGCCATCCTCGCCCTCAGGTTCAGTAGGAGCCACGTCTGAATCAGGCACTACATTTGTATCCTCCAAAGTTACGGTAACTACCGTTCCCGAGAAGACCGTACTGTTCGGAAGTTCGCCCTGGCTTACGCATATACCCATGACATCACCCTCAATATAGCAGTTGAGGTTGGCGTCTCTTAATGCCTCCATGCACTCAATGGCAGTCTTGCCGGACAGATTCGGGACGGTACTCGTGAGCATCTGTGTATTCTCTCCCTCAGGATAGAGCATTACTATGCCGCTGCTGTAAAGCTGTGCATCCGTGGAAGGATATGTATAACCTACTATCGTCTCGGCCGTCATGTTCGCAGCGCCGTATACGCATGATATTCCGTTATAACCGATTCTTGAAGCAGCCTCGGTGGCACTTAAGCCTACTACCGGCTGAACCCAGTATCTTGTCGTGAGCTGATCGTAATCCTCAGCTGTAAGTATTCTCGGAACACCCATGTAACGGAGAGTTCCTTCAACTATTCTTGCAGCCGTGGATGCAGCGGCAGATGAACCGACCGAGTTCTCTGCAGGCTTGTTAAGTACTACGAGAACAGCAATCTGAGGGTCGTAAGAAGGGGCGAAGCATGAGAACGAGAGAACGTGTGCACCCGCAAGCTCACCGTTCTCGATCGTTGATGTTGAAGTCTTACCTGCAACATAGTATCCCGGAACCTGACCCGCAGAACCTGTACCTTCGTCTACAACGTCTACCATCAATTGTCTTACTCTCGCGCATGTGTCCTCGGAGAATATCGTTCTTATTACTTCGGGCTCGATCTCATCAACGATATTGCCGTTCTCATCCGTGATGTAACGGACGATGTGAGGAACCATCAGGTTGCCGCCGTTAACTATGGCGCAGTAGGAGTTGATGAGCTGGATAGGAGTAACTGTCGCGGACTCACCGAAAGAAAGACAGCTCATATCAATGACGCTCGGATCAGTATGGAAGATACCGGTTCCTTCAGCAGGAAGATCGATACCGGTAGTCTCGTAGAAGCCGAACATGTGAACATATCTGTAGTATCTGCTGACGCCGATTCTCTGTGCGAGCTGAACGAAGATAGGATTGCATGAATTCTCGAAGCCCTCGCGGAGCGACTCCATTCCATGGTTGCCGCCATACTGCTTCTGCATCCAGCAGGAGATCGTATCTATGTCGGATACCTGGATAGGAGCATCCGAGAAGACCTCATTCTCATTTGTAAGATTCTCTTCGAATGCAATGCATGTGGTCAGAGCCTTGAATGTGGAGCCCGGCTCATAAGTATCGGATATGCATCTGTTTCTCCATACATTACCCATCAGGTACTCGACCTGGGCATCATCATCCATCGAATTCCAGACGATGGCATCCATGCCGTACGGGATACCGTAAGGATCATTGAGGTCGTAATCGGGGAGCGATACCATCGCGAGTACCGCACCCGTATAAGGATTCATTACGATGGCGCATATACCGTCTCTCGGAGCATACTGAATGTATGCACTCCTGCAGACCTCCTCTGCGATCCTCTGAATATTAATATCTATGTTAAGGACGAGGTTATTGCCGTTGACGGCAGGCTGTGTGATGGCATCGGAATAAGGAAGAACTCCCTCCGTTCCCTGGTCAACCTCCGAATACCTGTAACCGTCCGTACCGGAGAGAACGCCGTTGTAATAAGCCTCCAGTCCGTATACACCGTTAAGACTGACACCGTCGTTGCTAGCATATCCTATGATCTGCGCCGCAAGGCTTCCGTAGTTATAGTATCTCTGGGGCACTGCAAGGAAAGATATTCCTGCAAGTTCATGCTGCTGACAGTAAGTCTTCGCAGGCTCTGCAAGTTCAGCCTCTACATTTCTTATGAGGTCCATACCTGCGACGTTGTTTCTCTCGTCCGTCGGATCTTCAGGATCTACGGGAAGAACTTCGTCTATCTCCTCCGAAGGCATCTGAAGAAGCTGCGACAGATCCGAGATAAGCTGTGATCTCGTCAGTGTTCCCGAGGCGATCTCTGAGCTGCTCATAAGAATCTTGGGCGATACAACAACCGTATAGTTATATGTATTAGATGCGACCGGCATGTTGTTCGCATCATAGATAACGCCGCGGTCAGCTTCGTATGACATAAGTCTCCACTGCTGGTTGGACGCGGCTCTCGCATAGATATCGTAATCAATGACGGTTGTCTTATAAAGATTGCCGACCAGATAAAGCGCGAACACCCCGATAAGCGCATAAATACCGAGAGTCAATCCTAACGATATCCTCTCGTTGCTGCTCTTCTCAGGCTGTTTATGATTTTGTTCTTCTACTGAAGTATTCCTGTCGTCACTCATTCCTATGCTTCTTCTTCGAGGTAGTAGTTCGTCAGAGCCTCAACAGCGCTGTTATACGCCTCCTCGCTGATTCCGAACTCCTCGTCATATGATATCATAGTGACGAGTTTGTCATCCTCCGGCATCGGAATAATCACGACCTGATTTGTGTTCGGGTCCTGCATACCGAGAGCGAGTGCCTGCGCTCTGATACTGTCCATGTCAGTTATACCGTTTACGTCCTCCTCGGAATCAAGGATATTTCTCTTCAACACCGCTATATCATCCTTGAGATCCGAATTATCTTTTGCAAGTTCCGCAAGGCCTACCTGCGGATTGATAAGTAACATAAAGAATACACCAACAAACATAATAAGACCAACAGCAATTATGGTCTCAAAGGCTCTGCTTCTTGCAGCCTTCCTGATGAGCTTCATCTCCTTCTCGTGCTCTTCCTTCTTACGGTCTTCTTCGGAAATATTGAGCGCAGGATACTCGTATACCTGCCTTGTGAGTGGCACATATACTTCTGTATAAAATTCGTTTGTCTTAACTGAAGACATCATTCCTGCCCCCTTTATACTTCTTTTTCAAAGACCCGAAGCTTCGCGCTGTGTGATCTGTTGTTAATCTTCAATTCTTCCTTACTCGCCGTTATGGGCTTTCTGGTAATAATCTTTCCGATGCTCTTCTTCCCGCATACACACACGGGGAAATCCTTCGGACAAGTGCAGGGATCCTGTAGAGTACGGAACTCCTCCTTTACAATGCGGTCCTCGAGTGAATGGAAGCTTATGACTGCCATCCTTCCGCCCTTCGTAAGTCTCTTGGGTCCTTCCTGCAGTAAAGTTCTGACGGAATCAAGTTCATGGTTGACCTCGATCCTTATCGCCTGGAAGCAACGCCTCGCCGGATGCTGATCCTCATACCTTGCTTTCGAAGGCATGTAGGAAGCGATGCTTTTCGCAAGTGCGAGCGTGGAGTCAAAAGCCTTCTCCTTCCTGTCTCTCACGATGCCGGCTGCAATCCTTCCCGCATAACGCTCCTCGCCGTAAAGCCTGAATATCTCCTCAAGCTTCTTCTCGCTGTAGGTATTAACCACAACATAAGCCGAGAGCGTCTGTGTCTCATCCATCCTCATGTCGAGAGGACCGTCGATGGCGTAGGAGAAACCTCTCTTTGCCGTATCGATCTGGTGAGACGAGACACCGAGGTCTGCAAGTATTCCGTCTACCTTGTCAATGTTCATCTCATCGAGGACTTCCGCTATGCGCGAGAAATCCGATTTTACAGTCTTCCAGTTCTTATCCGGATGTGTCGCTGCCTTCGCATTGCATACTGCAAGAGCCTCGTCATCCTTATCGAGCGAGATGAGAAGACCTTTGGAACTTAATCTTCCGAGTATCCCCTCGCTGTGGCCTCCGCCGCCCGCCGTGCAGTCTACGTAGATACCGTCAGGCTTAATGGCAAGTGCCTCCATGCACTCCTCAAAGAGCACCGGGATATGAGAGAACTCTCCTGCACCCGTCTCCATCACAGGCCTTCTACGATGTACTTAGTCTCAAGACCTTCAGTGATCGACGAGATATCGTGATCCTCAGCCTCGTAGTGTGCCTTAGTGCATATATCAAGCTTGCCGTCGATGTCGAATACGCAGATCTCATCGCCCGGCTTGGCTCCAATTCTCTCCCAGAGCTCATCGCTGACCTTGATCCTGCCCTGAGAATCAACGCTGCATTCAAGAGCCTCACCTACGATAACTCTTCTGAGCTTACGTACCTGAGGATCCATGGAATTGAGTTTGCTTAACTGCTCTGAGACTTTGCGGAAACTCTCGGCTGTATAGACACTTAAATAACCTGAATCGAGGCTGTTGGTAACTACCAGTTCCTCTCCCAGTTCCTCTTTGTGCTTAGTGGGAATGAAGAATCTCCCCTTAGCATCAATTTTCTTAGTGTCTCTTGCCATAAACCCGCTTTAACTGTGTTATATTGTTACGTTTGTGCGATATACTGACACTTTACTCCACTTATATGCAATCCAGTGCCACTTTCCGCCACATATCTGAATTATATGTGTAACTTTTTTGTTATGCAAGGACTTTTCTCGATTTTTCTTGATTTTTGTGTTGGGTGGGTTGATTTTTGTGTGGCAGCGGCTGGTGGTGGGGTGTTTTGGGGGTGGTCTTGGGTAGTTTTGGAGTGTTTTTCCGTTGTCGGATGACGTAATTACACTTGTTGAACGCCTCCACCGCCCCACTTCCCCTTCTTCAGTTGGCAACTGGAGCGGATGAAAGATAAAATGAGAAAGATATAATTAGTAAGTAATAATAAATAAGAAACTGAATAGTATATGAAATATCTTCTGATCTACTTACTTGCAATGAGCGTAGTCACATTCGTGGTCTATGGCATAGACAAATACAAAGCCAAGAAGAATCTCTGGAGGATTCCCGAGAAGGTGCTCATCCTTCTCGCATTCATCGGCGGATCTCTCGGAGCACTCATCGGTATGGGAGTCTTTCATCATAAGACCAGAAAGATAAAGTTCAAAGTACTCGTGCCCCTGGCACTGATAATTCATATAGGATTACTTATTGTTGTTGCTACACAGGTTTAAGAATAATAACGAGAAGAAGACCGCGGATACACGCGGTCTTTGCTATAGAGTTACTATGTATTATTAATTGAGGATCGATACTTCTCGGAATCCCAATTCGTCAGGTAATCAATTTCTTCTCCACTTAACTCAGACGTACATTTACCACTAAGATATATTTTTGCAGAGTAGTCTAGTAGACTTACCGTATCGCGGGCTTTCTTCACGTTCTCCGCTACAGCGAAACAACAACCATTCGCAACCACAGCTTTGATTTCACCATATCTGTTCCTGAATTCCTGAAGTGTTCGAACATAATCATCAGTAAGCAACGCAATCTTTGATCCGCAGTAAACAACACAATCAGGAGAATAAGCAAACTTCCACGCTCCTCCCGATCTTCCTACAGCTTCAGTAATAGCCGGAGTATCGGCTTTGTAAGCTATTGCTCCTGGCTGAACAGCCTGCAGAGCCTTGTAAAGCTCTATTCCAATCCGAGACACCTGCGAATCGAGACCTAACTCGCCGTTTATCCTATCCATTACCTCCTGATGCATTGCTATGACATCATCCATTGAATCAGCACTGACCAATAGACCATGACTGGCAAGAAAAACAACTTGTGCCTCTTTGTTGCGGAGCAGCGAATCATAATACACTTTGGCAAGTCGGATTCCCGGTGTTGCATATGGAATCTGGAGACAGTTTGGGAATATCTCCTTCAGACGGCTCATCCCGTCATCTGAAGATGCAAGCAAAAGTACGCCCAAAGGATGGGTATGGATCGTATACTTGCGTGTAAGCGCATGAAGAAAAGTCTCTATAGAAGGACGCCTGCCGTCGATCAAAGATTTCTCAAGGATCATCTGTTCCTTATTATCTTCAATGGTTCCAACCGCAAACTGATCAGCAATGTATTTATAATCTATAAGCGAATATCCACTCTCGGGAGTAACTTCAGTGAGTTGAACTCCTGAAGACTTGACGATCATATGACTATCATCAAGTTTTACGGATGTATTTCCTCCACCGGCCTGGACATAATCCTCATCCTGACCCACAAGTTTTGACATATAGGATAACTTCTCAGCCGCAGTTCGGTTATTAGACATATGCGTCACCTCAGTCAAAGTATCTCTGCCACAATGGAATGTTATACGCCTTTGTGCAGATAGCATCGGGGATTATTCCCTGGCTGTTAAGCAATACAGCATGACTCTCGATATCTTCCGGCCTCCCCTGGAGTTCAGGAGATACGATACACAATCTGTAACCCAGATCTTTGATTTCCTTGTAATTCTCTGGAGTGAGTATGCATCGGGTAAAGCAATCAGCCCACACCCACTTGGCCTTGCCCGCCATATTACGAATGGTATCTATTCCTTCATATTCCGAGAAGCGTAATGCAGTATCTGTTATTCCATTCTGAGCTAAAAGGAATATCATTGGGAAGGAACTATCCAGGAAGAAATAATCCTTAACCCCTGCCTGCCTTACCATCTCTAGTGCTTTCCATTCAATCCTCTCGCTCTTAATATTCAGAATCATCGTTCCATGACGATATGACTTAAGATATGACTCAAAATCTTCGCCGTCTTTGAACGGATCATGTTCCATGTATATACGTCCATTAAGGTCGTCGCGAAGGTCTATCTCAACCCCATAGTTCTCCGGAATGTTATCGAGTTCAGAACTCTTATTAATGCGATGACAAATATACTGCATTCATTCCACCTTCCTTCTCTTAAGCCTAATACTGTAATCAAGAGTGCGTCTAATAAACTTCATTTTTGCAGAAGCACCTGTGTTCCACTTCGAACTGCCGTGTATACGCTCCGGAAATAAAACCGGGAACCTTATAATACGAAGACCACGCTTCTTTGCCATGTAAAAAGCGTACAGATCAAGAGAGAAATCGTCTGGCGGATTCTTCCACTGTTCAAAAAAGCTGCGGCTGAACAAGTTAGGCTGAGCATTGATATCATTCATCCATTTCCCTGTAAGCAGTAGCTCAAGCACACTCATTCCAAAAGTAAAAAACACATCGCTCTTTGGTCTGCCCTTGCGATTACCCTTAACATAAAGCTCCTTGTCATAGGATTCATCAATAACTATATCCGCAGCATGCAGAACATCAGAAGGATCTGTCTGAAGATCCGCATGGGTCCACCCGAGATAATCTCCTTTGGCAGCACGAAGGCCGCTCATGATTCCAAAACCGTAACCCTGGTTCACGGCAACTGTCGTCTTCACAGCAAAAGGATACTTTTGTATCTCTCTATCGATAACCTCACCACTTCCGTCTGTCGATCCGTTATCGACTACTATGAGTTCGATATCAGTTCTCTCCCCTATACTCTCAGAGAAACGCGCTAAAAGAAGAGGGATATTCTCTCGCTCGTTATAGCAGGGAACAACAATAGAAAACAACATCAGCACGAATCTCCTCTCTTCGAAAAGACAAAGAATTTCTGACCGAGATAATTAATTATAGTACTTGTTCCGGTGGCTGCCAAAAAAGCGATTATGCTGATATCAAGCCAATCCAAAACGGTGCGATTGATGAGCGCGTTGACCATAGCAGAGAACGCATACAGAATTATGTATTTAACAATTTCCATCGTCAAGAAAGTCCTGCTTTCAAACGTCCAAAGTTTATTAATAATGAATCCAACAGCTGCTCCCAACACATAAGATACAGCTTTCGAAGGCGTCACTGGAATACCAATATACATCAGCAGGTGATAGCTCAGAAAATCAACAGCAACGGCTGATCCTCCGCCGACGAGGAATCGAAAGATTTCTTTTAAACTGAATCCGTTCCTGCTCAACCTATCATCCCCTTTAAAGCTTTCTCGAGTTCATAGAAATCCGAGACACGAACACTGTCATCTGATCCATTTCCAAACAGTATAGCCTTCATCCCAGCGTTTATAGCCCCCTGATAATCCTTAAGAGGATCATCACCAACCATTACTGCTTCTGAGGGATCACATACTCCCAGTTTTTTGAGTATCATTCTGAACGGAACTTCAGACGGCTTCTCGGCACCGCATTCCTCACTCGTTACAACCGCATCCGGATACTCATCAATACCTAGTCTTACTATTTTACGCATCTGAATATTAGCTGTAAGGTCCGTGCAAAACCCGATCTTTATCCCAGATAAACGAAGACTCTCAAGAACCTCGCAGACATTGTCATAGAGTTCTATGTTCTCAAGAAATGCATTCCAATACGAATCGTACAGATCAAGAACATTAGCTGAGCTGTAGCATCCGGACAATTCACATATTCTCTGGGCATAAAGAAGCCTGTTATGACAAGCCGCAGTACCGGCGGTAATCGATTTGATATCTCTCTTTGCCTCTGCTAGCAGAGCATTAAACCCATCCCGTGTACAATCTGCTATCTTAGTGAAAGAAAGATACATATTCTCAATTCCGGCACGATCACACGGATCATACGGATAAAAAGTATTATCTATGTCAAAAATAACCGCCCGTATCATGACTCTTCCTTAAGTTTGGAATAGATAGACTGTACCAGAATCAGTTTCAGAACACCGTCGAAGGAAGTGTCAGCATAGAACTGTCTGCTTAAAAGATCATAACCGTTATCAAAGATATCCATAAATAAACCAGAGAAATCCACAGTCTCCATATGCTTATTCAAAGATGGCTTATATTCTATGATCTGATATCTGAAGTCATCCGACAACTCATAAGTAAACTCTGCCCCGGCGTCATGAAGGACAACCAAGAATCTGTTCATGTCAATCTGAGTGTTGAGCATAGCTCTCACTCCTACAGAGCCTGTTTTCTCATCATCAATGAAATAATGAAGGATAACATCCGCAAAATCCTTCTGAGGATAAATATACTTATTTGCGTCTTCGTATCTGGATCTTATCTGACGGAGTATTTCTTCCCTACTATACCCTCTGGAATCCGCATCTCTATTGGTCTTCCACATAACACGGAGATCTTCTTCAGCCTCAGTATAGATCTTCAAATCTACAATACTTCGAAGTTGAGGCAGATAGAAGATATGCAGTCCTCCGATAGATATAAATCTGCAGGGACGGTAGGTATGTTTTTGGGTAAACTGGCCAGTATGGTGATCATAATCTACTCTCTTGACCGATTCACCGTTTTTAAGACTTCGAATATCCATCGCCTGTCTGTACAGATAATTCGCCTGAGGATTAAGATGAGTATAATTTTTCCAGTTACTGTCTCCCCGCTCCCACTTATGGTCTCCGTCTCCTTCTATCTGAAGCAGATTATTAGGGCTGAACATGCTGCTAATGTGCTGAAGCAGTGTGCTCTTTCCCGTTCCACTATCTCCACAGATACCGATAACAAATGCGGAATCATGGAAACGGTATAGCCCGTTTCCGGCAATACAGAACTTGTGCATCAGAAAAATCATGTACACCATCACCGCGCTTAGCATTGTAAAAGATATATTTCTGAACAGTTCCGAATCACTCTTAAGGAAGCTGCAATCCGTTGTGAGATAGTACAGATCGACAGAACCGTCAGACGCACTGTGAAAGAACACGAAAAACACCAAATAGAAAAGGTTCAGGGCAAAATAACAAAGATATGCATGACGATATCCGTTAGACCTGATCACAAAATCGGCAATAAACAGTAACACCCACATATACCATCCCGGCATTGGGACACACAATACGAGAAAGATAGAAAAGGTGAGGCCGCCTAGACCGAATAGGAGTTCATTGTTAATGAAATTAAGATTCATCACATAAAGGTAAAGCAGCAGGATGGCGCCTATAGATACGTAGAATCTCAAACTGCCAAATGACAGGAACAAAGAGAACACAGTTGACTGTGCTGTATTGAATACAACTCCATCAAGAAAGCCGGCTCCATAGAACGGCAGTAATCCAACAACCGTAAGCGCTGTCACCAGAGTCAAATAAACTGCTGCTCTGCTAAATCCTCTCTGTTTATACAGATACAGAACTATCAGCGGCACAACTACCGCTACATGAAATTTCGATAATAAGGCAAGTGCAAGAAACAGAACAGAGAGGTAATAATGCTTCTTCGACTGATCAATTGTAAGATATAAGAAAGACAGGAACAAAAAGGTCATCGGAACTATGTCAAGCTGACCATGCATATAAGTCGCATACAAGGTAATCGGTGACATGAAGTACAGAACCAAGACTCTGAGTTTCTTTTCAGGAAAAGTCCGACAAAGCTGAATGAAGACAATAAGATCCATAACCAGCAAGGGAAGTTTAAATAGTATGTTATGCCAAAATAATGGAATCCCGCTCAGTAAAAGACACAGAGTTTCACTGACGGACATTACAAACAGCATTACAGGAGGATATGGGAAATCATAACTCAAACCTTGCTGATAAAACCACTCGTACGGATTCTTCAGTCCATTGGTAAGGAAAGTCTGAACAAAAGGTTCAAACATCCGATTCTGATAATCGGATGAAAAAGCGCCGGCCATGACGAGCTTTACAAGCACCGCAAAAACGATAAGTACATAAAGTACTCTCGTCTTATGCAAAGCCTCATAGATATTTTGGTAAAAACGCTTTGCTGTGTGTAAACCCATTCCAATAGGCAATTGTGTTCTCGTATCGCTCATAATCTGCCGGGGTCCCCCATCCTATATATCGGTCAATCTCAAATACCTTTGTATTCAATCCCGCTTTAACACAATAATCAATCACTTTGTCTACATAAAACTCATTATTAACACGATCATTTGCTTCTATCATCTCTTCTGCACATCTAACAAAGTCACACCCACGCCTGAACCAGAAAGAAGCAACTACTGCATGGTCGTTCAGAGGGTTATCGGATATTGGTTTCTTAACAGATACACCTGTTACCGTATCACTGTCCTCCTCTGTACGCACCCAACCGTATGCATTGGGATTGACTAATACCGAATCGTCATGTCTGTAAGTAAACACCAGAACATCAGAGTCCGAACAGGCAGCGTCAAATCTTTCTTTGTCCCAAACCATGCCATTATCGCATCCTGCAATAAACAACGGATCATTGTTATTGATCATGTCTTTGGCCAGAAGGCAGGTACAAGCCTGACCTTCAGTAAGGTAGCCTACTCCAATAATCTCAGCATCCGGATAGTATTTCAACAGTTCGGGGCGAATATCGCATACATAATCCGTACGTATGATAAAGATCCGCTTATCAGCAGTCCCTGTACTTTCGGGAACATCATGCATAGCACACACTACCATAGGGTAGCGTTTCCCATCTCGACGTTCCGTTGTGAGGATCAGAGGTTTCAATTGAGGATATCCGGCATCTGCGAACCTTTTACCCGCTCCTGCCATTGGCATAAGAATATTCATTGATCATATCTCCTGGTATATTCAGTCCAAAACAAATAATCTTTAAGATCTTCAGGGGTACCCCATTGACAGAAGTATCGTAATACAACAGGACACCAGACCTTAAGTCCATCCTGAACCATAAACTGATACGGCAAACTTGCATAATGCTCGCCGTTTAAAGCCAATCCGTCATCGATCTGTCTTTTGAAATAAGTCTTTAGGATCTCACCGGTTCTAAAATAATAAACTCCGGGAGAATGTCTCGACTTAGTCTTGTCCGACTCAAATGAATACTTCTCCCTTATCTCGATAAGGTTATCCTGTTCATCAGTAAGGCATGATGCATACAGATTCTTAATCGGTATAAGATTAGGATGAAATCCGCTATAACATGGAACCGCACCGTCACACCCCCGCCCTAATGCGGCCTTACAAAACGAATCATAATCCCAATCCTGATAGAAATCACAATAATTTACTATACATGGCTCATCGTTCTTTATCCTGTCAGAGGCCCTTAACACATCATATACAGGGCCTTTCTTCACCCAGTCTCCAAGTGCGACTATCTGCCCTTCAGGGGCAATACGGCGAAGCGTCGCTTCAAGATCAGGTATCGTGTTCAGATGCTCCTCCCGGCAAATGAACGTAAAATTGTTCTCCCCAGGATACATGCCTCTTACTATCCATTCTATAATGGGCATACCCTGAACACGGATCAGAGGCTTGAGGACCTTATAACCGGCAGCAACAAAACGCGATCCATAACCTGTCATTGGAATGATAATATTCAATTACTATCACCTCTCTTTATCGATGATATCCGCACCATGAAGATAATAATGGCAGCAGTAAGTACTATTTCAAATCCAAATGCAACAGTACAAACAGGATCCTTATAGGTCAGATATACTGTACCTCTTTGTCCATCAGGAGATATTATTATCGTATTACCGGCATCATTCTCCTTCGTCTCCAGTGAATACGTTCCATCTTCATTGACTACATATGCATAAAGAGCAGGATCGTATATGAATGAGAGCGTATATTCATCAGCTCCTGTAGACTGAAAGGATAACTTGTCCATTCTCTCTGACAGAAGTGGAATGGCATTCTCCCCATCTGTACAGAGACTATCGATACCACCAAGAACTATCACATCAAACTTATCATCGGCAGGAATGACATCTTCAACTGTTATCGAAGGCAACGAGTTGAATGCTTCCAGTAACTCTGGAGTCCTGTAACTCGGAGTCCCATCCTCCGACAAATAGTCAATCCTTTGAACAAAGATATAGCGAACTGCATTCTGACGAAGCTGCATTTCCAATTCTTCAGGATACCTATCTGCGTTGTTAATGAAATAATTGTTATTCCCGATATTCATACGTCTGGTATAAGAATCCAAAGGTGAATAAATCAATGAAAAACTTTCAAGACAATCAGTACTTGCCGGAATCTCATAAGCACTAAGGGAATAAACCCCCATAGTAGTAGAGAAATTACGAGTGAAACCATTCCAATAGTGGAAAGGCTCTACTGATTTAGAATATGAGGCATAACGGTATAATGAAGTATCCCAGTTTATCCTTGAGATTGTTTCTTGGCCATATGAATATTCCTCTTCGACAGTAAGATATTCAGTGTCACGAAAAATACCCGTCACTACCTGAACAACAAAGTAATTGTTTATCAAACCTAAAACTATAAACAGGCTGCCTACAGCGATGGCAGCTTTATATAGTTTTGTAGGGAAACTAGGAACGAACAATACAGTCATTACAGCCAAAAGCGGTTCAACTACAAATATGACTTTGAAAAGGAATCTGAATTTACCAATCACCGGAAGTTTGGATAACAAGATCGCGATTATCCCGCCCGAAGAAAATGATATGAAGAAAAGCAGACAAATAACCATCCCCACCATCAGCTGACTATTGGGTGTATTGCAAACAGATTTATACCAACCCTTAACGTCTATCTTTCTATAGTCTTTACGTAGGAAATATACGATCATTCCGATAATAGTTACCAGCCAAAATGCAGCAAAGAAACCATTGAACAACCACGTATAGTCCGTTCTTCCAATTAGGGAACTGATGAAATGAAGATGCAACACATCAAATGTTTCAAAAATACCCATAGGCATTAATGCACCTAATGATAATTCAAAAACAGGTATCTCTGATGACAAAAACTGATTACTGCCAAACGATTCAGAAGAACGCATCAACAGCAGAAAGAACGGAGAAGAAAGAATCAAACCAATTACACCGTTTGAAATCAATACTTTTATCATTCTGTAGTTACGAAAAACAACAAATGATAAACACAAAATGCCATATAACATATAGTGATAACAAGTATATTGAACATTCCCGAATAGAATTTCAAAAGCCAATACTAATCCACATCCAAAATACTCAGATTTGGTTCCCCTTAACTTTATAAACACATACAGCAAGAGCGGGATAAAAAACTGATTGTTGAATGCATAATACCAATAACAAACACTGAAAAATGAAGATATTACTGAATATGCAAGTGTGAAAATAGCACACTCGCGGATACTACGTTTCAATTCATAGCACAACCAAAAGAAAACTGTATTTCCCATACCAAACAACAGAGCCAGATATACAGTTATTGTATTGATTGAACTTGAGATGGAATGGGATAACAAATAAGAAACCAGCATTAGAGGATTCATAATGCTGTAATATCCGGGATTAGCTATCGAAAAGCCTTTCAGCTGAAAGAAATCATAGATTGGCATATGACCTGTGTGAAAAAAATCACTATATGCCCGTTCAATAACAGGGAACCACTGAGTACGATTGTCATCGATAAGGAATGCTTCAGGATCAAAATGCCCCCAAATACCGATGAGCAGTAAAGAGACGCACATAACGCTTATTGAATAAAGCCACTTTTTCCATCTCTGCAATTCAATATCACAATTATTCACTGCGCGTCACACCTCAGTGGATATTATAATACACACAAGCTATAATCGCATCATGGAAGATATTCACAACAAGTTCATGAAGGCCGCGCTCAAAGAAGCGCAGAAAGCTTACGAGAAGAAGGAATGTCCCATCGGATGCGTTATCGTCAAAGACGGCAAGGTGTTCGTTAGGGCACACAACCTTAAACTCACTAAGTCAAATGCACTGATGCACGCAGAAGTAATTGCTATCGACAAAGCGTGCAAGAAGCTCGGCGACTGGCGACTTAATGATATGGATATGTATGTAACGCTCGAACCTTGTACGATGTGTTCGGGTGCAATCGTTCAGTCGAGAATCCGCAAGGTCTACTTCGGAGCATACGAACCCAAGTCAGGAGCGGTATGCTCATGTAACGATATCTTCAATGTCGAGCACGGCCATAACCACAAGGTCGAGTTCGAAGGCGGAGTCATGGAAGAAGAATGTAGCGAATTGATGCTCAAATTCTTCCAGGAGATGAGAGAAAGAAACCGCCGCAATAAATAAGACTCTTAGACCTCTATAACCATATACTTCCTCATTAGATATATATATCGTCCTTTAACATGTATTCCGGACGCCTCGACCGCGGCCGCATACAATTCAAGCTGAGCACCATGGCGCTTCCTTATCACATCCGTTATCTCAGCTTTATCATCAACATTAAGATAGTCTGTCTTATAGTCGATGATCACAGCCTTACCATCATCATCTATATACATCGCATCGATAGCGCCCTGCACCAACTCATAATCATTGCGTTCGGGGTTGATCCTGATCGCACATTCGATCTGCCGTTCACGTTCAGCGAGCCCTTTACTGTCAGCTTTTATAAACGCCTGTCCAATGTCACTCTTAGTAAATATATCTATACTCTTCTCGAATCTGCCGACTGCAGCTCTCTCAGCTGATGACAGTATTCCTTCCTGCTCCAAAGCATCGAGTTCATCGCTTGCAGATGAAGTAAAGTCAATAAATCTCATAGCCTTATGCACTGCACTACCAAGAGAAGAGCCTGACAGCCCACCCTTATCACCGATATATGTATCAACATCAGGAACATAGAAATTTATTCCGAGGTTATGTTCAGATTCCGATGCATCATCAGCAATAAACATAGCCTCTTCCTGTTTCTTCATCATAGAAACAGATGTCTTGGCAGGCGCATTCATCGAATCCTTATATCTGTACTCTACGAAGTTCGGATCGTCGCTCTTATCATCGGTAAGACCATATACGGGAAGATCAGGACTGACATCAATCGCAGGTTTGACATCAGAAGCACCGGAAGAATCAGTAGTTCCCGTTATCACCTCAGCATCTATACCCGCTTTCACATCCTCAATAGACTTAACACTCACCTTAACCTTATCAAACTCAGATATATATTTGAGATCAAATTCATGCAGACCGCATGCTTTACGAAGGTCATCTGAATCCGGAGCGCATCTCATACGAAGAAGAGCACTGAGCATAAGTTCTTCAATTCCCTTGCACTTAAGGTAGTAATCGCGTGAAAGATACTTATCCTCATACTTAAGAGACTCAAACAGACGATCTCTTCGGTTATCGTCATCAAGGTCAACCAGACCAATAAAACACATCTTCTCTTCAGCTCTTGTCAGCGCGACATATAAAAGCCTCATATTCTCAGCAAGAGTCTCAAGTGAATACGCCTCCTTGATAAGTCCATCCTCAAGGGATTCCTTAGAATGTTTTATATCATCAAGGTAATCACTCACGAAGAACTTGGGACCGTCATTATGATCAGCAAACAACGAGCTGCCAGGCTTAAATACAACAAAAGGACTGACATCGCGGCTATTGCCCTTCGAATCAACATCGGCAACAATGACACATTTCTTCTCCAGTCCCTTACTCTTGTGATAGCTCATACAACGGACGAGATCTTCTCCTCCGAAGTCATTCTCAAAAGCTGCATTGTCCTTGAGTTTAGTCTGCATCTGCTCAATTACTGAAGCAATCTCCGTAAGCTCACATCCCCTGCTTAAGAAGATGCTGCTTAACCAATCCTTGAAGATAACAAGATTATCAAGCTCACCCGGATCTTCATTCTTCACCGTGGCTTTGATTCCTGTCATATCATATACCATCTCAAGAAGGTCATTGACATCACAGATAACGCTTCGTGACCGCATATCATCAACCGCATTCATCAGGACAATACACTTATCCCTGACTGCCTCATCAGTACCATTCTCAATATAGTACTTAACCTTCGTAATAAGGTTCATCTTAAGATAATCTGATGGCGCAGAAGAAACGATCTCTGCAATCTCGTCCAACTTGAAATTCGAGAAGCGGTAAGGAGACAGCATGACACCCGTAAGGAACTCATCTCTGTATGTATTTGCCAGAAGCATAATGAGGTTACAGATACCGGCAATAACAACATCCTTGAACAGCGCAGTCTTATCACCACATCTTGAAGGGACGCCATTGTTCTTAAGTTCACCTGCTATCTTCTGCGCTATATCATTAGTACGTGAAAGAACATATATGTCACTGTATTTATATCCCTCAGCAAGGTAAGAATTGACTCGGTTCTTTACCTCATGAACAATCAGATCCAATCCAATAATATTCTCGGTAACAGCATCTTCACCAGAACCATCTGATTCCGCTTCAACAGGCATCTCATTCTTATTCTTGTTTGCGTTGATAAAAATAACTTCAGGGATGCAGCCGTCTTTAGCTTCTTTAGATTTATTCAGCTTATGATTACCGCCATCATAATCTATCTCGGATGCGCCGCCGTTCATAAGCTGGGAGAATATCTCGTTAACAAAATCCAATATCTGTGGAGTGCTTCTAAAGTTGCAGTGCAATTCCATGAGTTTACCCTCATCCGGATTACTACTGTACTTCTCAGCTTTATTGATAAACATTGCAGGATTAGCATTTCTGAACTTGAATATGCTCTGCTTCACATCACCTACACAGAACACATTGTTGTCTGATATCTGAGCAATGATCTCATCCTGAAGCGATGTATTATCCTGATACTCATCAATATATATTTCCTTAAATCTGCTCTTGTAGAGACTGCGGGCTTTCCCGCTCTTAAGAACCTGAAGGCACATATGCTCCTGATCGGAGAAATCAATGCCCCTTAACGCCTTCTTCAACTTGGCATATCTCAAATCCAAGTCCTTAAGAAGTCTGACAAATGCCCTCGAACACGAAGTCCTTCTCATCTGCATCTTAAGGATGTCGGATTCACTACACTCTAAGAATAATTCAAATACGTCATTAAACGCATAGGGCATCGCCGACTCTGAGAAACCCCAGGGACTATTCTTCGGACATTCTGTATCCCCATTCAACTTATGATACTTAAGATTCATTACGCATATACGTGCTATAGGTCCAAACGCCTTAAGGAAAGCTTCGTTCTTATTCTCCTTCGAGATATAAAGTCTCATATATTCCTTCGGCGATGGATTATCATATATTCCCTTAAAGAACTCCTTCTGTCCTTCCAGCATCTCATCAAAATCTGCATCAGGCGGAACACGGTCAGTATATGACTTTGCATGAATTCTCATCATGTCGATAAGACTTCTAAGATTATCCTTCTTCTTAACATCATCCTTATCCTTGTTTGCCAAAACAAGATCATCGACCAAAGCCTCAGATCCTGCACAGGCGTTCTCCACTTTACGGATAACTGAATCAACAAGCTCAACAAAACGATCCTGACCTATGAGTATTCCATCATTATCGTTCTGTTCTCTCACCTCAATAATCTTATCGATTATTGAAATGTAATCGGGCAAAGCGCGCAGTTTCCCGTAGGCAGCAACAAGGCCATCGATCAGATCATCATCCTTCTTTCCGTTGCCTGTAGAGAACAGAAGATTAAGAAAATCATCCTGTTCAGAAGAAGAGATTGCTCCCTCGGCGATTGCCTCATACACAGCCTGTATGGCATCAGCCGCAGCCTGCTTATTCAGTATCGCAAGTGTAGTTCCGTCAAGGACAGAACTTCCGGGATTCATAACAGAGTCATCATCAAGAAGATGTCCGGATTCATTCACCACTCTATTGCAGAACGAGTTCATCGTCTGAATATATGCACCCGGAAGTTTATCAATCTGCGACTTGATATAATCTCTGTCCGCACCTTCTTCAGCAAGAGCCTCGCGAAGACTCTTCTCTATCTTCTCTCTCATATGAGCTGCAGCATCATTCGTAAATGTCGCGACCAGCATCTCATCTATCTCAAGTTCTTTCTTTACTATCTTCGAAGTGATCCTTGCCGACAACACTGCCGTCTTACCGGAGCCTGCCGCTGCGGATACAAGTATGTTAGATCTTGGGGCGATAATGATATCTTTCTGTTCTTCTGTGGGAAAGGGCATTACTTCTTTCCTCCCTTCTGCTTAACCTCTTTGGGAATGATCCAAGACTCCGCAAGTTTCTCCGCCTCAGATCCGTCAGGCCTCTCCTGTCCGGACTTCCTGCCGCACAGTCCTTTGAAATTACAGAAAGTACATGCTTCCTCAAATTCACTCGAAGTCAAAGTGGCCGTTGCCTTACCTTTGGCAATGTTCGAACAAGCCTCTTCAAGTTTCTTGTAGGAGTGTGCTATAGCAGGCCTGATATCGTATTTCATTTTACTTGCATTCTCGGCACTTATATATTCAAAGTGATCCTTACCTGCACCCTTGGAAGTTGCTAGATATGTCTTAATATACCCGATCTTATCCACCTTGTTGCCGGGCTGCAATTCAAGTCCGTAAGCATAAGCAAAAAGCTGTATCTGCACACCCTCTGCGACCTTTGTATATTTCAGTTTCTTCTCATATGTCTTATAGTCAACGACTCTCAGAGTTCCATCCGGATTCTTGTCAACACGGTCAATAGAACCTTTGAATTCGAACACTAACTCTTCACCGCTAATTTTGGTCTTAATATCCATCTTCTTCGGCTGATCCTCGAGTTTAACCTCAAATCCTTCAGGCCTGCATCTCTCTTTCAGATAATACTCGAGAAAGGTAGGATACGCCTCCTTGAATACCCTTTTAGCTTTAAGACCGGGATTTACCGCATACCTTGCAGAGTATTTCTCAGGATTAGTGATCTGAGGTTCGCTAATAGCCTTCCTGAAATACTCATCAGCCAATCTGCTTATCTCGGCTTCATCTGCTTTTGCAATTATTTCATCTATAGTAGCACCGGCATCAAGCGATGACTTAACATCCTTCATAGAGTTCTCGAACATCGAATGGCACAGACTTCCGAACTCCCCTGACTCAGCCTTCGTCCCATCCTTCCTTACCTTGATCCTTAGAGCATAATCAAGCATGTAACTTAAGGGACATCCGTTGTACTTCTCGATTGAGGTTACACTGCAATTCATACGACCATTAAGCAGAGCTCTCATGTGTTCCGGAGTAATATAAGTCTTAGTACTGTCTTCAGCCACATGTTCTCTGATTACCGGAACTCCGTAAACAGGAGTTGAGAAGGTTCCCTGCACTACAGGATATTCGATAGGATTGTCTTTACTTCCCCTCTTAAAAGCGTTGCGGTAGTAATAAAAGACAGAACTTGGCACCTCACTTGCCGGGGTTATGAAATACAGCACATCTTCTACGGAATTGAGAAGCATTGAAGCATTGATGAACTCCTGCTTCGATCTCATCTTCGACTTATCAGGAAGACCCAGCATCTGAAGCTTACCTGATGGTATGATTCCTTCCCTAGATGAACCGTGAGGAAAATTCGATGACGTTGCACCGAGAATGAACATCACTTTACAAGGCGTATAGATTGAAGATTCCATTGATGATATCTCAACTGAATCAACACAGAAAGGAATACTGCCTGTGGCCTTATTCTTCATATCCATCCTGATAAGTGAAGCAAACTGTTCAGATGAGATATCCACATCATTCAGTTCGCCGGTAAGAGATGACAGAAGTTCCATGACCTCGGTATATCCCTTAACGATTGCAAGGGCAGTATCTTTATCGCGGTCATAATACTCATCTCTTAACGCCTCAACCTCAGACTTGAGGCTTCCCAAATACCGGGCCAAAACTTCTGCCTTCCGCGATATAGTCTTCGCTTCATCTATTGCATCTGTTGTCTCTTTGGTCTTAAGCAGGATATTCTTAACAACATTCTCATACAGGTATGCAGCACCGTCATAGATCAGTTCCCCGTTATCGAATATCTTAAACGCATCCTTAGTAATAACAGATTCTCCGTCATCATCTTCGACCTCATAAGTAAGCTTATAGAATTCCTCGTTGAACAGACGGTTCTTGTCCCTGATATTCTCCCTGATAAGATAGTTATCGAAGAAGTCGACGAGGTCTCTTCTGGCTCCTGTCAGCACACCGGTTCTCAGAAACTTCAGGACATCATTCACATTGTAATTATGAATAGACAGATCAAGAAGATTAAGAACGAATCTGACCACCGGAGTATTCATGAGGATCACCTTATTATCGATAAACGCACTCAGGTCAAATAGCTTGAATATGCTCCTGGTGCGCTCCTTATAATCATCATCAGCACAGAAAATCCTGATGTCGCTGAACCTGTACTTATTCTCGGTTCTTACAAGTCTGTTGATTTCATTCGCGACATAGGCGATCGAATCATCGGCAATGGCATACGACATCAACTTAACCGAACCATCTTCATCCATAGGACAGTTATAACCCAACTCATCCATAGCATAGTGAACGGATACATCATTCAGTCTGTTATTTACCGCACTATTAAGCTTAACGGGATCGGAAACTATGCTTCCGCCAATCTGCTCAAGAGCGTCTATTGTATTCTCGCCGAACTCAGAGAAGCTGGATCTGCCGGCATCGTCTCTTACAGACGCATATACAACAACCTCTGCACCGGCATCCGACAACATCTTTATAAGTCTTAATTCCTGTGGGGTAAGATTCCTGGTACTTCCAAGACCAATAATCACAAACTTCGACTTAAGGTAAGACAGCAGCGGCTTCATCGTCCTTCTGCCAACAGATCCTTCCTCCGAGATCACCGAAGCAATGATCCCGCAAGCCTTGTCCGGCAAAGTCTCATTCACAGGAAGGCAATACTCAGCACCAATCCGTTCAATGCGTTCAAGGAGAAGTACGATCTCTGACAGTTTGCCATCGTCATCACCCTCACTGTCTATCAGTTCGCTTATTCTGTCGGTACCTATACCATAACGTCGGAAATCACCGATCAGATCGACAAGCATGTCGATATATTCAAAGTGAAAGCGAAGTTTATTAAAATTAGGAAAGTCCGACGGATGATCAGTCAATACCCGGTAGATTACATTACGAAGCAGTGTGTTATCCGATTCTGAGGCCCGGCCTGTCATGGTAAGTATCTTGTATGAAAGTCTTACAAAACTTAACACATCATACTTAAGACTTCCGGCGCTGACATTGCCGAACGTGGTACTGATATCAGAATCTGCACTTCTACCCTCCGTCAGCCTGTCAAATACAAGTCTCTCGACTGAAGCCTTAACCGCCTCAGGTACAATAAAGACAACATCACGATTATCATCGCCGGCACTTCCCATCTGCTGGGTTACGGCGTATTCCGTTACTGGCTTATATGATGTGTAAGGGATTATCTTAATCATGCAAAAACCACCTCAGGATAATACTAATTACATTATACCTGATGGTGGTTATTTGTCAGTCCGAATAATAGTATAATCAGATCTTATCGATATTCTTGCCGTTGATCTCACGAAGCGTTACGCCTGCGGCATTAAGCTTGTTCTCGATAGCCTCCTGCTCCTTGGGACGCTTGATCTTCAGTGTCGTTGTCTTGATCATGTCCTCTTCAGAGAATACATAGTTATGAACGATCTTATACGAAGGCATCTTGTGGTTAACAGTCCTCATCTGATCGTCGAGATAATCTGCAACCTTTTCATCCGAAGGATCGGAATCCAGTCCCAGCTCTCTTCCGATTGCTGATCTGTCGATGAGAAGCTTCGCGCTTATGTCGATCTGGCCTCTGTCATTTCCTGCTCCCCAGACGAATGCCTCGGTTACACCCTTGATCTCGGCGATAAGCGACTCGATCTCCTCAGGGAACGCCTTCTTGCCTGATGTAAGCACGATCATGGACTTAACGCGGCCTGTAATGTGGATAGAACCGGTCTTGTCGATATAACCCATGTCACCGGTATGGAACCAGCCGTTCTCATCGATTACTTCTTGGGTAGCTTCTTCGTTCTCGAAGTAGCCCTTCATGACACAGTCGGACTTGGTTATGATCTCGCCTATTACATTGGGACCCTTCTCCTCTGTGTCTATAGCAGCAGTTACTCCGACAAGAGGACGGCCTACGCTTCCGTGCACATTGCAGGCTTCGTTGGTAACGGAAATAACGGGAGCAGTCTCCGTCAGACCGTAACCCATAAAGAAGTCGATACCGAAGTTAGTGAAAGCATCGATATACTTCTTGTCGATACCGGCGCCTCCGATAACTATCATTCTCATGTCTCCACCGAGGTTATCGAGAATCTCCTTGAAGACGGCACGCCTCACATCAAGACCGCACTTCTTCAGGAACTTGGTAACCGGCACCATAATGCTGATAAGCTTCTCCTTGCCGGAAGCCTTGATACCCTCTTCGATCTTGGAGTAGATATTCTCATAAAGAAGCGGAACTGATATGCACACTTCGGGATGCCACTCCTTCAGGTTCTTTACGATATAGCGAAGTCCGTCTGACAGACAAAGGCATCCGCCGACATACAGGATAAAGAAGTCACATGTATTCTCGAAAGTGTGATGCAAAGGCAGTATCGAGAACGCACGGTCTCCTGCAAATACCGGCAGCGTCTGCTGTATGCAGTAAACGTTAGTGCAGATATTTCTGTGAGTAAGGAGTACACCCTTACTCATGGAAGTCGTACCTGAAGTAAACAGGATGATACGGGGCTCATCGGATGAGATGGGAGTCTTCATGAATGAGTCGTCACCCTTTTCGCGCAGAGCCTTGCCCTTGGCGATAAGCTCGTACAGATCCTCGAAGCCGTCGATGGAAAGATCCTCGCCCTTGCCGAGGCCGTCCTTGTACATGCATACGAACTTCTCGATGCAGGACTTGATCGTGCCTTCCTTCTGCTTAGTCGCGATCGACACCATCATGGCGTGGTGCTTCTGCTGATAGAAAATGACCTTAGCCTGAGATCTTTCAAGCAGTGCGATGAGCTCGTCCTCGGGAAGCATCCTGTCGAGAGGAACGCCGACAGAATCCGTGTCGAGGATCGCGTTGTAGCAAAGGTGCCACTCATAAGAGTTCGCGCCTACTACCGCAAGGCGCTCGCCCTTGTACTTGCTGTTAAGGATATATGTGCCGAGGCTCTTGATATCATCACCGTACTCAGCGAAAGTTCTGTGTGTCTCGGATTCCTTGGGATTTCTTCTGAATATAAAAGCATCGAGAGCTGCATGTTTCTCGCAGGCACTCATCATCAGGTCGCGGATGTTCTCGTGGTACTCCGCCTTATATATAGCTGTGCCGGTTATCTCGCGCATTACGACCTCCGTTCAAAACTATAAGATAATATCATTTTGAGATTTTTAAGTCTATAAGTTTGACTAAAGAGCAATAAACGATATTATAAATGTATCATTTAGTGATAATTAACATTGTTACAGAGGCGCATATGGCTGAAGATAAAGCAAACAACACCACCGGCAAGGATCATCACAAGCATCTGGATGAGAAGTACCCTACCAAGAGAGGAATCAGAGGCAAGCTTGCGAAGTCAGGCTTCCTTTTCCTTACGAGCATCCTCACCGACTTCAAGTGTGTCGGCCGTGACAACTTCCCCAAGAACAATCCTTATGTAGTAGCCGCCAACCACCAGTGCTTCGCTGACGGTGTTCTCATAGACAAGTTCCTCCCGAGGGGACACTTCAAATGGATGTGCGCTCTCGTAGGTGCAGATCTCGAGACTGATTACGGCGCACTCGGAAGGCTCATCATGGAGGTAGGCCGCGGCATCGCCGTCGACAGATACGGCAACCCCGTAAGAGGACTCATCAAGGCCAAGAAAGAAGTCGAGAAGGGCAACATCTGCTTTGTCTTCCCCGAAGGAACACGTACACACGACGGCAAGCTCGGTCCCATGAAGGACGGTGCTGCCTATATCGCAGTGAAGGCTGATGTTCCTCTCGTTCCCGTCTACATTTCAGGCGCATACCAAATCTGGCCGAGAACACAGAAGTGGCCGCATCCCTGGAAGGCACCTTTCAAGAGGAAGAAGCTCATCATCTATGTAGGCGAGCCACTGTACGGCAAGGATTACGACAACGACGCCCATAAACTTACAGATGCATTCAGCAAGTGGATGCACGACATGGAGAAGCTCCATCAGGATCCCGATCTGGAGTAAACACAATATACGTCAAATGTACTTGGAGATTATGTATCTGGGGCGCCTTTTTACTTCATCGTATATCTTTGATATATAGAGACCTAAAACGCCGATCCCCAACATGAGGACGCTTCCAAGCAAAAGCATCAGGATGATTACTGTCGTAAACCCTTCTGCCGAGGCACCGATAAAATAGCGTATCAAGGTCTGAATACTGACTACAAACGCTATTATAAAAGTAACAATCCCGGCCACAGTAACTATCTGCATCGGAGCGGAAGAAAACTCCAGTATGTTGTTAACGGCATATTTTATCAGTGCTCTTGTAGACCACTTACTCTCTCCTTCTTCCCTATCCGCAACATCAAATTCCACAGAAGTACTGTTGAAGCCCACCCATGAAGATAAGGCTCGGAAGAATGAATGGTACTCAGGCATGGCCATCAGTATATCTACGACTTTGCGATCTAACAGTTTAAAATCCGAAGACCCCGACATATCGAGTCCAGTAGTCTGAGTCATAATCTTGTAAAACATTCGGGAACTGAACTTGTGCATAACACTTTCTTCACCCCTTGTTTTCTTAACTCCGTTCACTACCTCATATCCGGATTCCCAAAGCCTGTACATCTGCACAAGCACTTTCGGCGGGTGCTGAAGATCCCCGTCCATAACCGCTACACATTCTCCTTTCGACAAAGCGAGACCTGCCGCTATAGCGGACTCTTTGCCGAAGTTCCTCGAAAACATAATGACATGAATATGCGGATTCAAGGATGCTTCCTGTTCCAAAATCCTCTGAGTATTATCATTTGAACCGTCATTAACAAACAACAATTCGTAATCGATCTGCTCTTTCTCAAGAAGTGAACATAATACAGAAATAGTCTTGCGAATAATCTTGTCTTCGTTATAGGAAGGGATCACCACAGTCAACATAAAAACACCTCATCAGTCATCCAGAATATACAGATATTCACTGAGATCATCCTCATAGTACATAACCTCATATATACCGAACACGCGGTCCTCGTCCGGTTCACCTGCGATCTTAATAAAATCCGATCTTTCACCGTCTACCGCATATGCATCATCTTCATCAGAGAGCAAAACAATGTAATGAATGTCAGTCACATCATACCAATCGGTGTTGATAAGAACTTTATGATTAAACAGGACAGGACGGCCATTCCACCAAACCGGAATCATGAGAGTTCTAAAATCCGTATAACTCGATATCGTGGTATATGTCCATAAACAGGAGTAACCCGTGCCGCCGCCCAGTTCGTCTATATAAGCGGCAACCGCTTCACCGTCATCTCCGTAATTCGGTGCCTTAGAAACGTCAATGAGATTATGCACCGAATAACTTGCGGACAGGATGAGAACAAAGCCAAAGATCAGATTTCTCATCAAGCGGTTGCTCTTAAAAACAGATAACAACATCTTTATCAGCAGCGCAACTCCGAAGAACGGAACCGACAGGATATACCTTGAAGATACCACTCCCTCCATATAGATGAACACTACGCCTATAACATTAGATACAATTCCGAGCGAGAGCAACAGACCTAACCTGTCGGGTTTTGATCTGATAGCCTGTACAATCTGATACAAGACGGACATTGCTATCATGCCGACGATCAGACATACTGTGATCACATAGCCATCAATATGAATTCCGAATGATGTATCATAACCGAAGAGGATCATCATTTTGATTATCATCATCTTCAAATTGATCAATATTCTTTCCGGCGTGTTTAAGGCCATCCCAACACCGAATATCTCCATCCCGCCCAGATTAGATATCAGTTTATTTATCAACGAAGCAGAAACTACTATGAATATGCTGTCGCAGATCAGGAATAAGTCTTTTTTCCTTCTTTTATCAACATCGGGCCAGATAATGAAATAAAGACTATAGATGCATAAAGGGCCGAAGAACACCATCAGCGGGGTGCTGTCAGATATTTGTCCGAGTATTCCGTAAACGGTAAACACGATCGGCAGGACTTTGTTCTTATAATCTGATTTACGCCAAAGATATAAAAGAAGGATCTCAACTGCTATAAACAGATAGGTGCCGGAATGCTCATTCAGATTAAGATAGATGTAAGTAGGATTCTCGATGGTATACCCTTCATACGGAACAATCGCAAATAGCAAAAGATACACCGCGACAGCAATTATCGCATAAGAGATCTTATTGATATTACCCCTTTGATATTCATCTGTAATAACAAGCCAAAGCATTATTGCAATAAACCCTGCATGGAAAAACGCTCCGCAAATACTCATAATGACCGGATAATGAACACCGGCTAAGACAAACGGAACGCACCATATAGTGTCAGTAAATGCAAAGGAACCCGAACCGATAACCCAGCCTTTCAATAAACAGTTCCCGCCCAAGAAATCCAACAACATCGGAAACATTGAAGAATTATCGGCAGCCATTAACTGAGTATTCTGATGATATAAATAATAAACAACAAAGAGAACGATAAATAAAGCAGTGCACGCTACTGTAACGCGCGTCGTATTCCTGCTTCGGGAAGCCTTCATATTTATTGATTTCTCCGTACAATAAGATATATGAGAGCGCTGCTCCACAAGCAGCGCTCTCTGTGTTAGCCGTAGGATAACATCGCATTTTTCATCGATATTTGAGAATTTACATACTGTTTTCCATTTCAATATTTAGTAACTGCTATTATTAAAAAAGATACAACTCTCTCAGGAGGTTTTAATATGGAAGACAAGATGCGTCTCGTAACCAGAAGTGACTTTGACGGATTGGTATGTGCAATGCTCTTCAGAGAGCTCGATGTCATCGGAGAGATCAAGTTTGTTCACCCTAAGGATGTTCAGGACGGCAAGGTTGAATTATCCAGTAACGACATCACCACTAACCTTCCTTTTGATCCTCGCGTAGGTATCGCTTTCGACCATCATGAGAGTGAACTCTCACGTAATGACATGGAAGCCATCAAGGAGCAGTATATCTGCTACGTAGCGAAGTCAGCTGCACGCGTAGTATACGATTATTACGGTGGCGCTGAGACATTCAAGACAGTTACAACTGAGATCATGGAAGCGGTTGATAAGGGCGATTCCGCTGATTTCACAGCAGAAGAGATACTTAACCCCACAGGCTGGGTACTTATGAACTTCCTCATGGACGCGAGAACAGGTCTCGGACGTTTCCATAACTTCAGGATCTCCAACTACGATTTAATGATGGAGCTCATCTCCTTCTGTACAAATCACACTATCGAAGAAGTCCTCGCTCTCCCCGATGTTAAGGAGCGTGTAGATCTTTACTTCGAGCAGCAGGAACTGTTCAAGCAGCAGCTCAAGGATACGGTCGTAATCCACGATAAGGTTGCTGTCATCGACTTAAGACCTCTCGAGACGATCTACGCAGGCAACAGATTCATGGTATACGCTATGTGGCCTGAGGTAGAGATGAGCGTTCACGTAGCATGGGGATTCAAGAAGCAGAACACCGCAGTCATGATCGGCAAGTCTATCATCAACAAGGCGGGAACTCTTGATATCGGCCAGCTCTGTCTCGATTACGGCGGAGGCGGACATCCCAATGCAGGAACTTGTCAGCTTGATAACGACAAGGTAGACGAGATGCTCCCCGATATTATTGCAATGCTGAACACTCACCCGTAATCAAACTTTTCGATGTTTGAGATTTCTTCGGAGAGTACGGTCTACAGTCTGACCTTCACGTTAGCCGTAGCGGCTACCGTGGTGTGCCTCGCTAACCTCCTCTTCATTGCAGTTCAGGGAAGAATGGGCAAAGCGCAGAACAAGTTATTTGTTCTGCTCCTTTGGATAGTCGCAATTAACGGAATCTGCAACACCATAACCGGTTATGTAACTCCGTATATGGCGGATTCCCCTTTGGCTTTGAGAGTCAGTGATATTGCAAGGTATCTCTACTTCATTTTCCATACGGCACTCGCGCCGTCATTCTTCTTCTACGTGTCACACGTCTGCGGCGTTGTATTCAGGGCGCAGCGCGGCAAGGGCATATCGTACTATCTCATAGCTATTGCAACAGAAATTCTCGTACTGGTGAACCCTTTTACCCGCTGGGTTTATTACATCAATGAAGAGCGTAATTTTGTCCGCAACTGGGGCGAGATCCTGATCTATGTTGCGGCGGCTTACTTCCTTACGATATCGTTCTGGAAGCTCGCGACATCATGGAGCGCATTAACTCCCAAGAGACGTTCCGGGCTTATTATGTTCACTACCATCACGATGGTGGGAATCCTGACGCAGCTTTGCTTCCCGGCACTGAAGGTCGAGCTTTTCGCAGAGGCCATAGGTCTTACCGGAGTCATGATGATCATCGAGAACGAAGACGACAGAATTGACGGCGAGACCGGACTTTACAACCGCCAGGCGTTCATAATGGACCTCGGCGGATATCTTCTTAACAAGATCCGTCTTCACGCGATAAGCCTCAGGATTGACACTCCGGAGATCATCTCCAGAAGCCGCGGTGCTGCCAACAGGGAATTAGTCGAGAAGAGAGTTGCCGCCTACCTCGAGAGCGTTTACGTAAAGCACCATATTTACAAGATTGGAAGAAGGACTTACGTTCTCATTCTTTTCAACAAAAGCGATGAAGAGACACTGTCGCTTGCTGAGACAATCTGCAGAAGATTCGATAAACCGTGGCAGCTCGCTGACACTCTGGTTCTTCTCTCCTGCTCCCTGCTTGTAGCAGATATTCCGAAGCAGCTCGACTCACTGAACGATGCTCTTTACATGTTCGACAGCTTCAGAACAGACAAGGACAAGAAGAAGATTCTCTCTGGAAGTGATCTCGATAACATACTTCGAGGCTCCGCCATCGAGAAATCAATCTCCAACGGTCTTGCCGAGGGCAAGTTCGAAGTCTACTATCAACCGACGTATTCGATCGACGGCAAGACTTTACACGGAGCCGAGGCGCTGGTAAGACTGCACGATGATGAGATGGGTCTTCTGTACCCTGATGAATTCATTCCTGTCGCCGAGAACATAGGTCTTATCGACGCCATCGACGACTTCGTTCTTATGGATGTCTGCAAATTGATCAATGAGCAGAATCTCAACGACGGCACCATAGACTGCATCAACGTCAACCTCTCGGTAATCCAGCTTATGAAGCCCGGATTCGTCGAACATATCAATGGCATTGTTGAGATGAGCGGAGTCGATAAGAAGCTCATCAATTTTGAAGTAACCGAATCCATCTCAGCTGACAGTTACGAGATAATGAACTCCGCGATCAACGCACTTAAGAAAGAGGGCTTCCTCTTCTCAATGGACGATTACGGGACGGGTTACTCCAACATGAGAGCACTCGCATCCATGAATCTCGACTGCATAAAGATCGATAAGAGCATACTCTGGGAAGCCGAGAAGAGCGACCTGGGCTTGATCATTCTCGAGAACAGCATCCGCATGATTCATCAGATGAAACTGGACATTCTGGTGGAAGGCGTCGAGACTTACGACCAGATCAAGCTTCTCCAGCCTCTCGGTATCAACTATCTGCAAGGTTTCTACTTCTCGAAGCCTGTCCCTAAGGACAAGTTCCTGGAATTCATCAATACTGCAAGGAACAGCTGATCAGCCCTTGAACTCGAGGCAGAGCATAGTCAGGTCATCGAACTGCTCAGCACCATTAACAAACGCCATAATATCTTCACTTACATTACGGAGCATCTGATCCGGAGTGGCATCGGCATCCTTGTTAAGAGCAGCAAGCATCCTCTCCTCACCGAAAAGCTTATGTGACTCATCAGATGCTTCGGGAACACCGTCAGTATAAAGGAAGAGCTTCGATCCGGGAGTCATTGTTACCTCATACTCTCTATAAGTTGTATCATCCATGGCACCGACTACGAGACTGTGTCTCTCCTTCTTCATCTCGAATTCACCATTGCCATATCTTATTGCGGGATACTCATGACCTGCATTCGCAGCCGTGAGTTTGCCCGTGGATATCTCGAGAACACCGAGCCATACAGATACGAACATCTCCTCCTGGTTGTTCTCACAGATTGCCTTGTTAGTAATGTTAAGAACATCTGCGGGAGAATGACCCATCTTTGCATAATTCGCGATGATGATCTTAACAGCCATCATGAACAGGGCTGCCGGAACACCCTTACCGGATACGTCCGCCATAACGAGACAGAGATGATCATCGTCGATAAGGAAATAGTCGTAGAAGTCACCGCCGACTTCCTTGGCGGGATCCATGGTCGCATAGACATCAAATTCGGATCTGTCCGGGAACGCCGGGAATATATGAGGAAGCATCGCAGCCTGGATCCTTGTGGCTAACGAGAGCTCTGTGCTGATACGCTCCTTCTCAGCGGTAACTGAAGCCAGGTTCTGAACGAAGTCTGCCATCTCGCCTTCCATCTCCGACATGGTCAGGCTCAGATTCTCGATCTCATCCCCAGTATGTATATCAAGCTTTGAGAAGTGCTGTCCGCCCCTCTTGCCCGCCTTCCTGTCATCGACATAGGCCTGGGCCGCATCTGCAATCAGGTTGATCGGCTGAACGAGATGCCTCTCAATATTACGCACGGTAACAAGCATCAGCACCAGAACGATAAGTATGAGCATAAGCGTTATCTGTGTAACGTAAGTACGCATTCCCTGCCACAGTTCATCTATTGTAAGATCGACAAGCACAAAAGCAACTATCCTGCCGTCGTCATCAAGAAGCGGAGTGCCAACGGTGCACATCCAGCCGTATTTGGCGGTGTGATCAATATCATACAGAATGCCGTCGCCGCTGTAGCTTAAGAACTTCTCCATTCCGTCATAGGTAACATCCTCCCACTCTCCGGGATAGAGTGTCTCCTCGGTATCAGGGTCGACAATATAAACCATCCTGCATGTCTGCTCGTCATACATGGCTATATAGACATCAGAAACCTCATCGAAAGTGATGTACTGAGCGAGAATCTTTACCAGCATATGATAGTCATAATCCTGCTGACAGTCCGCAAAGAGAGCCCGGTATTCATCGGTGCCGATCATATTTATCTGCTCGTCGGTAAGACTCCTGTATCTTGCCATGACAGCGTCAGACATCTCAAGAATATCAGTTCCGTGAGAAGCGGAAGATGCGGCTATGTGCGAGAGATAATGTGCATCTCTGATATATTGCCTGCCAATAGAATAGGTATACAAACCCAGTCCGGTAGCAAGAAGTGCAATTCCAAGGAAAATACTTATTGTGATAAGACCTCTGATGGTCTTGGCCTCAAGAGATTTGCTCCTTCTCTCAATTGCACTCATCTCACGATATGATTTAGCTTTCATGTCGTATCTCCCCCGGCAAATATTAATTTATTCTATCTTAAAAAACTTTTAATTAAAATAAGGAAAAGGGCCGCCTTGCAATCAGGCGGCCCATCAGGATGGGGGTAGAAGTGAGAATTATTCCAATGAAAGTCCGTATGAAGCCGCTATTGCAGCAAATTCCTCCGAATCAACAAACCCGTCAATTACTTCTTCTCTTTCCATTCCGGAAGCCAGACAGTCGAGCCAGTGTTCCATTCCCTTCTCATCAGGCTCTCTTCTTAAGAGTGCATGATAAAGATCAGTCAGGAACTCTTCGTCCGTCTTATCTGAAGTAAGATATTCCTCACTTAAGAAGAATCCTTCAACGAGTCCGTTAACCGTGAGATTACCTGACTCGTACTCAGTGAGCCAGTAATTCATTCCCGTCTCGTCCGCCTGACGGCCGAGAGATTCGGAATACAGATTCTCTATATATGCAACGAGTGTTAACTGGACAGGTGCAACAAGAGAAACGGTTGTTACAGCAGCTGCAGCGGCGGAAGATGAAGATTCACTGACAGGCTCTTCATTATCTTCTGCCGGAACGACAGGCTCAACAACGGGATCAACTATAGGATCAACAACAGTATCAACGTCGGGTTCAGTTCCGAGTTCTGCAGCTGCTTCAAGGAACAGGCACAGATCATCAACCGTTCCCCAGCCGCCTGCAGCATAATCAAGTTCCACAACCAGGATTACACTTGTTTCACCATCGATGTCAAAGGATACAGAAGGTGACAGCCATTCATTCCAGCCGGCAGTAGTTACAGCATCTCCACGTGCTATTACTTCTCCGCTACCGGCATCAATTACTGCAAATGTAACGTTTGAACCCTTATCGGCATCACCCTGAACGTAACCTGTGAATGTATAAGTACCTGCTTCAGAAAGCTCGATGGCTTCGCTTAATGCAATCGATCCGACAACCGCAGTAGAAGACCACCAGTGTGCAGCATATGATCCCGTTCTGGCATCACCGTTATAGTGAACATTTATGCCGTCTCCCTCTACAGCATACGCACTTGCATAATCAGTTGTCTCGAACCCCGCGATGTCTTCCGGGAGCAGATTATTCTCGAGGACGGTGAGTGTGTATGTTGTATTAAGTCCGCCTGCAACACCTGATACAACGTATGTGCCGGATACACCCGTGTCGATTGCCGCTGCCTGCTCTTCATTCCAGGCTATTTCCACGGAAGCTGTGCTGCCGTCGCTATAAGTTACAACAGCCGTTGCGGGAAGCTCGTACTCGCCACCGATCTCAACAGACGCTTCGAACGCCTCTACAGTCTCGGGAGTGACGTCGTTGGAGTATTCACCTGTTCTTATGTTTCTGTATACGTCCCATGCTGCAGTAGCCGTACCGTCTGCATAGAACAAAGCCTCATTATCTACAGCAGAACCGCCGTACCATCTGACTGCGTCAATGGGATCGTATGTACCTGCAAAACTTGAAGCCCAGCCGCATCCGTACGTCTCCCACAAAGCGCGGTTTGCTGCAACCTGCGCATCATAATCGGAACCTGTAAGACCGATTGTGCTGCCTACTGTTATCCACGCGGGCTCCCAGTAAAACATTCCGATTCCGCCTGCTCTGTTAACTGAATTAACAACATCTCTGACGGCTCTAGCCTGTCCCTGTACCGTGAAGGGCTGCAGGAGGTTATCGCCGGAATCGTTGATTCCGGTTCTTACGGTGTTGTCGTGTCCATCAGAATCCTCAATTGTGTAAGCATATGATGTCTCTGCAACCATTACGTCAAATCCATATGTTCTTGCACTGGAAAGTTGTGCCTCAAGGTTTGCAAGAGAACCGTGCCAGTAAGGGTAGTAGGATGTCGCGAGCACGTCAGCGGAAACGTCCGCACTGCTCAATGTGGAAGCCCAGTTCGCGAGCGTTCCTCTCTCAGGGTTTGTGAAGTGTATTACGGCACGTACGGAGCTGTTCCAGTCATGAACTGCATCGCATCCCGCGTCGAAAAGCATACACATGTCGCTGCTGTTGCTTACGCCGCATATAGCGCCGTTAGTCTCGTTTCCAACCTGAACCATAGCAACAGTATTGCCGTTAGGATCTATGGTATTCAGGGAATCCGTGATAAACGCTGCGATGGCATCTGCCTTCTGTGAAGCTGTCAGCGAAGACCATGCAACAGGAGCATACTGCTTGCCGGGATCGCACCAGAAATCGGAAAGATGGAAATCAACGAGCATCGTGATGCCTGCGGCCTCACAGGCGTCTGCAATTATCTTGGCGGTTTGAACGTCGTTATTGCCTCCGCCGAATCCGTTGCCTTCGGAATCGTAGGGATTATTCCATACTCTTACACGAACGCAGTTAACGCCCTGAGAAGCAAGGAATCCTATGAAACTGTTTACCGTGTTAAGTGCATTGCCTTCATAATCGTAATAGACTACACCGGCATTAAGTTCTGAGACTACGGATGAGACGTCTACACCCATGAAGAAATCATCAGGGAGAGTCGGGACTCCGTCAAAATTGATCCTTCCTTCTACAGGCTCAACTGCATCAGTAACGTTAATTGTAAGGAATTCAATTGCAACTCTCTCAGAACCATTCTTAAGCTCTGCTGCAATGTAATACATACCTTCGGAATTGAAAGTAATGCGGTCTACAAGTGTTGAACCGGAATCTGTCTCTACTGTTATGTCTGTGCTTCCGTCATCATGTCCGTCAGACCAGATATCTGCCCAGAACCAAAGCTCATAACCGTCAGGAAGATCTGTCAGTTCCTCACCGTCAACAACATACCTTGCGGTGATCGTAACGGTATCATCAGTATGAACTTCGTAACTGTCGATGCTTACGTTCAATCCTTCTTCAAGCTCTTCGGATTCTTCGGTAACCTCGACAGTGATGAAAGCTATGTCAACTCTGCTGCCTCCGCTCTTAACTTCAGCAGCGATATAGTATGTACCCTCGGAATTAAATGTGACCGTGTCACTTAAAACAGAACCGGAGTGTGTTCCTACGGTGATATCCGTGCTTCCGTCATCATGTCCGTCAGACCAGATGTCTGCCCAGAACCACAACTCATATCCGTCGGGAAGTACTGTGACTTCTTCGCCGCCAACGACATAATCAGCAGTTATGTTGACAGTATCGCCGACATGAACAGACTCGCTGTCGATGCTGACCGTAAGACCGTCAGTTAATTCTTCTACTGAAGTCTCGTCCGGCTCAACTGTAATTGAATCCGGAGTTACAGAAACGCTGTACTCGTCTTCAACTGCCATGACAAAAGAACTGCCGAGCGGCGACAGCAGTAACGCTGCTGTTGTAAACCCGGCAACGGCTTTTTGAAAGTGTTTCATTAACGACATACGGATACCTCTCGCCAACATAGACTGTAATGCGCAATTTGTTGCGCAACCGGTTGTTCAAATATAAAATAACAAATCGGTTTGCCCGTGAGCAATTATCAACTCATCGATAATTGATTTTGTTTTTTGTCTAAAAAGTGGAAATGCGACATCTTTTTGCGCATAATGCAATTACTACAAACATTATTGGAGTGAATTAAATGAAAAAGACAAAACTTACAGCTTTGCTGCTTGCAGGTGCGCTCGTCCTCACCTCCTGTCAGCAGACCGTGACTGAAGAGAGCGAGAGTCTCGCAGAATCAGCTGAGGTTTCCGAGGCTTCTGAAGCGGAAACATCGTCAGAAGAAACCGAAGCTTCTGTTCTCGAGGTGGACCTTGCCGATTACACAGGAATGAGTGCGGAAGAGATCGTTGCCTCACTCACCCTCGAGCAGAAGGCAGCTCAGATGGTACAGGGAGCGCTTTACAATCTCGATTACAACGATATGAGCGAGCAGTGCTACGGCTCAGTATTAAGCCATTACGACATCGTACCGGGTCCCTCAGTTGAAGATTGGAGAGAGATCACCGACGCCTATCAGGATGCCGCACTCTCTGCCCCTGCCGGCATACCGATGCTCTACGGAAACGACAGTGTTCACGGTGTCAACTTCACAGGCGGCTGTGTCATATTCCCTCAGAACATAAACATCGGTGCCGCCCGCGATACTGAACTCACCGAGACTTACGGTGCAATTGTCGCGAGCGAGATGATACATGCAGCTCAGATATTCAACTTCGCTCCTGTTGTAAACAACTGTCTTGATCCCCGCTGGGGCCGTGCATACGAGTGCTACTCCTCCGAGAATTCAATCTGCGATGAGATGGCAGCCGCTTTCATTACGGGACAACTCTCTGAAGGCGTCATTGTCTGCCCCAAGCACTTCTTCGCTGAAGGCTATGTCGTCTACGGCACAGGCGAGAACTCAGACGGTGTGAACAGACTCATAGACAGAGGTGATTCACACCCCACACAGGAACAGATCGACGAGTGTCTCGCAGTGTATCAGCACATGATCGAACTCGGCGCTCAGACCATCATGGTATCGCACACATCTTTGTGGGGCACCAAGATGCACGAGAATGCAGACTCGCAGTTAATGCCGGCATCGATATGCTCATGGAGGCATCCAACTATGAAGCAGCACGTCAGTGCATCGTGGAAGCTGTTGAGAACGGCGACATCCCTGAGGAGCGCGTAGATGACGCGGTAAGAAGAATTATTCAGGTGAAGCTTGATGCAGGGCTTTTCGAAGATCCTTATATCGAGAACTTCACTCCCACATACGAGTTCAACTCAGAAGAGTCACACGAAGTTGCAAGGCTTCTTGCTGCAGAATCCATCGTTCCGATGAAGCTCGGAAGCTACGCCACGATCGAGCCCGGAACGCGCGTGTTCGTAATGGGCCCCGCCTCCGACGATGTAGGTGTGCTCTGCGGCGGCTGGACTTATACCTGGCAGGGTCTCACGGATGCGGAGTTCGGCGGAAGAGTTGTACCTGACGGAGTCTCAATTCTCGACGGTCTCGAGGCAGCTGCAGATGAGATAGGCTTTACGGTAGTAACGGATCCCGACGAGATGGATACCTGCGACATGATCGTTCTTTGCATCGGCGAGTACCCTTATGCAGAATGGGACGGCGACACCGAGAGCATCTCCATCACGGACGGCGCACAGACGCTCTACGGCAATGCCGAAGCCATCGAAGAAGCTGCAGAATCCAATCTTCCCACAGTTACTCTCGTAGTTTCCGGACGCAACATGAGCGTAGAGAACTATATAAGCAACTGGGATTCATGCTTCTTCTGCTACCTCCCCGGAAGTGAAGGCGGCAACGGAATCGCAGATATCCTGACGGGCGCAGTTCCGATGACAGGAACACTCCCCATGCCCTACTACGCTTCCGAAGAAGACATCGAGGACGGCGACTTCCTCCACGACGCAGGCTGGAGCGCAGCAAACTAAGCTTTAAGGCACATTACAGGGGCGGGAATCAAACCCGCCCTTTATTTTTGCATTAAGTGTTCACTTGTAATTAACCCAGTATTTGATACAATTCATAGGTACTTATGGTCATCGAGGTGTAGCGCAGTTGGTAGCGTACGTGCTTTGGGAGCATGGGGTCGCAGGTTCGAATCCTGTCACCTCGACCACTTTTACAGATCGTATCGCAAGAAGTCAGTAATTACAGGCATTGTAGAGTTATACATTCTTGTAGAAATCTCATTTTACCAAAAACTTACCAATTTTAGCGAACTGGAACACGCACAAACAACTACGACCGGATGTATAACAGCCGGTCGTTTTCATTCCTCTACTTTCCCTGTAACCATAGTCACTGTAAAGAAGAATAGTAATCCATCAGTCGAAGTAATCTATCTCCTGATAATTCTTTGTTTTGAAATATACGCACTTGATTATCCAAAGCAATTTGAAAGAAATTACTAAAGACGTCCGTATTATCCTTCCAATCTTCAACATCCAAAGTAAGCAAGCAATTCATTAAGTCACCAGGGTAAAACGTTATCATCATAAATGGATTGATCTGCAACATTCTGACAGCTATTGGCAACAAGTATTTCAGTCCGATCTTTTGACTGATCAAAAGTCGAATCTCTTCATCTGTCAGTTCACATATAGGTTTTTGTCTGGCCTTATATGATGTTATTACCACGTGTGATGAATAGTGTGGTGGCTAATCCCAACAATTCTTCTCCAATTCTTCTATAGATTCTTTGGGTTTATTATCCTCCAAAGATTCTTTAAGTCTTACTGCATCACAAAATGCTTGAAAAAAGCTCTCCAGATCATCGAATACTCTTTTTGCATTATCGATATCTTCCGAAAGAACGTAATATACAGCTGTAGTCTCTGCTTGCCAGTAATACATTTCTCCGCCTTCATCGTAAGCAAAAGGAACCAATCTATTACTCACTACTACATCATAATCCCTATTCCATTCAACATACTGTTCGAATTCACCTATTCCTGAATCATCCGGCACAAACGTGTTATTACCTGCCGGTTTATTCTTGTACTTTATTGGCGAGATCCCATGAAGACCATATATATCACCATCTATTCCTTTAGCATAAATAGTCTTTACCCAAGCTCCGTTATATCTAAGATAATAGTCTCGCATAAGAGACGGTATTTTTATTCCCAAACTATTCTCTATGCTGTTCAAATCCGTTTCGGTTACTTCGTGTCCTGCGTTTTTTTGAGAAATAATAGATTCTATATCCATGTTTATACTTGCTTTCTTTTCACGCTTCTACACCGTGTTTCCAATATGAATTAATTATATAACTGTTTGCAATATCTATAAAAGAATCCATTTATTGCTTCTCATTATCCGCCCATATCCAAGTCCCTTGACATATCGATAAGATAACTTTTAAGAACAATTCTGCCCAAACAATTCGCTGCAAGTTCCCTTGGCGTATATCCATTAAGTTTATCTATAGATCTATCAATCCATGCATCATAACAATCCCGACCGACAAGACGAACGATAACGTATGTTATGTTTTCATCTTGTCGGATATAATTGTTGCCAACACTAACTCTATGGGAATATTTAACTTCATTGTGCCATTCCCAAGGATTATATCGGAATAGATATGCTTTCAAAGATTTATCTATAACGATATGGGTTTTCTTGAGATACAACTCACCTTGAGCCGGGAAATCAGGGTATTTGAATAACCATTCCCGCTTACACTTAAGACATCTATAAATTTTCTTATTGATTTCACTATAAATACATCTATAATTATTCCCTTCAGCTTCAAAGTGCTTTTTTAGGTCTTCAAATTGCCCCATGTTATTAATCATGCAACTCTTTAAAGTGCTGCAATTACAAGATGGAATCTGGTGTTGCGTTGACTCTTTCATCGTTAAATACCGTAATCTTTAAATCCGTCACATCATCTGCGTAATCCAGTAATCATAGTCTTCACTGAATTTGCCGTCGAGCACATCTTCGCGGGTAAAGTCCATTCCATCGCATCTGCTGGAAAACTGTTCGTAAAAATCCCGTCGATCTGAGGCTTCCATATAGAAATCGTATCTGAATTGCACACCGTATTTATCGATGATAACGAGACTGATCTTAAAACGTTCAAGCTCATACTCCTCTTCGCCTTCATATTCGCTGATATATGTCGGATCATACGGAGTATCAATTCCACGATCTTCTGCATACTGTTCCCATGGCATTTCTCCCAGATTGCATATGACATATTTCGATATACGCTCTAACGGGAATATCTCCTGTCCGGGAAGAATAAAGTAGTTCTTCGTAAGGATAACCGACTTGTCATAAGATGTGTTTCTAACTTGATATATCGCGGGGTTGTCGCTAAGTTCGTTGTATAGGTCATCGTAGCCGAACTCTTCTATGCGGCTCTCGAAAAAAGACTTCTCGGGGACATCCTTTTTCTTGAAAAGCTTCGAGAAGAAACCAGGTTCTTCATCTTCATCGTAGTATGACGATCTGCCTGACATGGGCTGCGGAAGTATTAGTGGTATATCTATCGTTTCAAGTCGCATAGTTTTTACTCCTTCTAACTGCAATATTATGCATAGTCAGGATCTTGAAGATCGGGGCACCTGAATGTCGCTTCAGGAGATCTTCTTCGCAATGCATTAATGAACATCTTTATATCTGACCGTCTTATTGCAATCAATTCTTTTTTGTGAGAACCGTTGTTCATATTGATGATTGCAGTATATACGTTCTTAAGAACCTCTCTATGGTAAACATCCGCTATCCCATTAATATATTTCTCTCTGAATTGGCGTTCATAAAGAGAAATCATCTTTATATCTGAAAGTGCATAAATGAAATCGTTAGCAGATACAATAAAGTCATCAGTAAGTATTATCAGAGAATCATAGAGATCCTCTTCAATATAGAATGCTTCTGCATTCGAATCTGTTAATTGAGAAATGATATTATCGCGACCGAACTTATTTATCGCATCAGTAAATTCTCTTGGTGTCAAAACGTAGGCTTTCATATATATGAATATAAACCACGCATCCACAAGCAAATACACAATCAACAAACCAAGCCACCGTTCCCACTCTGTTTCAGACGGGAACAACAACCCGATTATTATCATAATAATCAAAAATATAGTTACTCCAACAAACAACATAAATGCTTGTCGCCATACTTTGGGTGCTTTTATTCTTTTACCGTCAGAATCTATATTACAAGGTCGTAGTATTACAGACACCTTATCCGAAGGAACATTGCCAATCAGACACTTCTTCATATAAAACCTCTCCTTTGAATTTCATTATATCAAAAGTATTTGAGATAGGAGTGCGTTCAATCCAAGTTCCTCGCAAGTATAAGCATCTATTGTAATATTACAATTCCCGTTTTTACGCTCCGAACACCCCATCAAAACTAGTGCCTTTGTCGATATATATGAAGGGTTATTGAAAATTTGTGTAACCTGCTACCCAAAAAACAGGGTTTCCCATTCCTAATTAGTGAAGGGGGTAATTCAAGAAACCCTTCGTGAACATTGACAACTGCATAAAACCATCAGGCAATCGGATGGCTGGTACGAACCTGATGGCATTCGCCGGAATCAAATCGGGGTATTAGGGGTCGTCCCCTAACAAGCAATCAGCATGTGATCGTTCACATGCGTTGCTTGCTAAACCAGATGACATTCCGAATGCACGTTCACTGAAAAACCGACAGGAGGCATCAAATGGAAAAACCAAGGAACAGAAAAAGACCGCTTCGACTCTATATCTATGTTACCCAAGAGGAACTTGATGATATCAGAGGCAAGGCAAAGGCAGCAGGATTATCTGTAGGAGAGTACGGCAGAAGAGTAATGAGAGTTCACAAGGTCGGTATGGCTCCCACAGAGGAAGAGCATGCGATGGTATGGGAACTCAGGAGGATCGGCACCAACTTAAACCAGATAGCCAAGAAAATGAATGTGCTCGGCATTACTCCCGGAGCAAGCCTGCTAAAGTGCATTGATGATCTTGAGGAACTCAAAACAACCATTGATACAACATTAATAAACAGAATGAGAGGATAAACTATGAAAGACAAAATCGCATTATCACAGAAGTCATTACTGACACTGGAAGAAGCATCGGCATACTTCAACATCGGGGTATGTAAGATCAGAGAACTGACCAACGATGAGAACTGCCCGTATGTGTTATGGAATGGAAATAAAAGACTTATCAAACGTCAGTTGCTCGAAGAACACTTAAATCGCCTGTACTCAATTTAACAAAAATGACTAAAGACACGTACGGGTTTATAATTAACTCGTGCGTGTTCTATGTTCATTAGGAGGATTATTTAATGAGCAATAGATACACAAAGAACAAGACAAAACTAAGGAAAGGAGAATACGTCAGAAAGAACAAGACATTTGAGTTCAGGTGGGCTGATAAGAACGGTAAAATTCATTACACATATGCCAAGACATTATCAGAACTACGTGCTAAAGAAGATGCAATAATAAATGGCAGCATTGAGGATACAGACTCCCATAGGCTTGACGCAACCATTAACTCATACTATGAGATATGGAAGCAGATAAAAACAGGAGTAAGAAAAACCACTTTAGCAACCTAGACCGGTTATTATGAACGCTATATTCAACCCAAGTTTGGAAAAACCAAACTCTGTAATCTGACTTATAGCAGCGTAGTAATGTTTCTTAAGAGCTTAGCTGAGGAAAGAGGGTTAAAGTACGCTTCCATTAGGAATATAGAACTCTCACTCTCGGAAGTTCTGGAGGTTGCCGTAAGAGATGGTGTATTGATAAATAACCCCTGCAGTGGAGCACTCAGAGAATTACGAAGAGAGTATAGTGGTCAAGCAAGAGTCGTAAAGGCTCTTACTCTCCAAGAACAGAAACTCTTTGAAGCGTATTTAGCTAAGCCTGGCCGATATCACCAGTACTGCAATCTTTTTACGTTTATGCTGTGGACGGGAATGCGAGTTGGTGAAGTACTCGGCTTACGATGGGAAGACATTGATTTTGATAATGACGAGATAAATGTCAATCATACCCTTCTTTATTACAACCGGGGAAAAGGAAAAGGCAGCGCATACAGTATTAACCCACCTAAAACAAGGAATAGTAACCGCATCATTCCGATGTTGCCAAAGGTACGAGAAGCATTATTGTCCGAGAAGAAGCGACAGGAACTTTTGGGGATCAATTGTAAGTCAACCATAGATGGTTACACAAACTTCATTTTTCTTAACAGTAAAGGTGAGGTAATTGATTACAAGAAGTTAAACCATAGGCTCGAAGAAATATGCAAAAGGATCAACGAGGAAATCCACGAAAACGGCAATACCGATATCGAAGCCTTTCCTCGTGTGCACAATCACATGTTAAGGCACACTTTTGCTACCAGAATGCGTGAGGCAGGAGCTGATATGAAAGCCGTGTCTGACATAATGGGGCATGAAGGTATCCTGATAACACTCAAAACATACACAGATGCCTCTCGCGACTTTAAGAAAAGAGAAATAGCTTCTCTCACAGACTACTATGAGAATGCAATGTAAGCTAATTCCTTACCAAATTTACCAATTTTTGCGACATATTAGCATAGACTTATAAACAGCCACTGAGCTCCAACACAGCTCGCAACCCTTGAAATATACGGGTTATAGGCAGTTATATAGATATATTGGAATGGTGAACAGGATATCCTGTCACCTCGACCATACTTTTTAAACATGTCGTGGGAAGTCAGTAATTTCAAGGGTTTCGAGGAATTCCAACTTCTAAGAAAACACAACTTACGACAAATTTACGACAAAATAGAAAGAAGCGTCCAACGATAAACGCCTAGAGTTGATGCTCTAGGCGTTTTTAAATCTATATGAGCCAGCTAAAAGATAAGGGACAGTGCCACTCTCTAGATGAAATTTAATATACCACTAATAATACATTACAATCGTCAGCTCTATCAGGGAGATTCTCCGGTCTGTACCAGGAGTATACGGAAGATGTCGATCTGTTCATATCGATGTCTATGAGGATGTCATCTTCGTCGCCCGTGAGCCAGAAGTATGTCGTATAATCCAGATCCTCATCATCGGGATCAAAGTAGCAGGGGATGACCTGGACTGTTTTCTCATAAGCGAAACACAGATCTCTTATCTCATGCAGGAACTCATTTAGCTGATCGAGTTCAGTTTGCTGAGCATCTCTTGAGATATAAATCAGGAGCACCAGGTCATTACCGGCTTCATCACTTACGTAATCGAAGTTGATATCAGCGATATCGAATTGATGCCTGTCGAGGCACGCCTGTACTTCGTCTTCCCACTCACCAGTGTAATTCTCAACAACCCGTGCTCGCTCCATCTGATTAATCTCATTCTGAACTTTTCTCACATAAGAAGAAAGAATTACGGCCAGTACTATCGTTATAACTACAGGTATAGCAGAGAGTATAATGCACACAGTCGCATATATGCTCTTGGTGTTGATGCTTTTCGCGATGATGGCAAGGACAAGGCTTACAAAGAACCCGAAGCCTCCGGCTAAGATGAGGGACGTTAAGGAGTCTGTCAGGGCTATGTTGCCGCCGAACCCTGACAGAACCCACATTACGATAAAGAACGGCGTTCCAATAACGCTTAATACCAACACGACAGTTGATATTATGCAAAGAGTTTTGGATGCAGTGTTATTCTTGTCGTTCATAGAATTATTAGTTCACTAATATCTCGATGTAGCCGGGCAGATTAGTACCCTCTGTTATGCCGGATCTTGAGACCTGCCAGGCGGGTTCGGGATTCGCATTAGCTTCAAGCGTTACGTCTTCGTCTGAACTCAAGGCGTCGATATCAAACGTCCCCACGCCGATATGGCGCTCTTCTTCGGGATCAAACTCAACCAAGTCCACACAAAATCGGAAAAGATAATGCTCAGTATGAAATTCATCTTCCATTACACAGATATCTCTTAGCTCGAGTAGAAAACTGTCTATCTCTTCTATCGCTTCAGGTGACGCATCGCACGAGAATGTAATGCGAACTCCCACTTGAGATATTGTGTTGGAATATTCTGACTCCGAACGTTCAGCCGAGTCAAAGTCATGTCGATTCATGCATTCGTTGATCTCATCATCCCAGTAGCGAACGACACTCGTTCTGTAATTGTTTCTGGATCCGTGAGAAGAATCTGAGTTTAACGTGACAGTATAGCGGTGAGCATGATCAAAGGAACCTCCGCTGGTATAACTCTCAACCCAGCTCTCATAGAATTGCAGATCGCGTTCTAACGAAGAAAAGTGACCGTTTCCCAGATACTCTATTTGCTCTCCGCAGACAAGATCATTAACCGCTACCAATAGTTCCTCTTCTGTAGGCGGTTCGTTAGCACTGTTTGTCTGCGTAAAGCATCCTGTCATTGACATTGAGGCAATGACTATAAGTGACGCAAGTACTTTATTAACGCGGTTGGACATATCCTTAGTTAGCGCTTATCGGAATATCAATCTGAATAGAATTACTGCCCATTCCCTGTCTCAGCATTTCGTAAGATCCGACTGAAGAATTCCAAATGTTGCCGTCGCGGTCATCTGTAACCTCCGCATCGGGAAGCTCTTCGCACAACATATTAAACACCCTGTCATATACTTCGATTGACAGTTCCTCATCGCTAAAGTCAAACACGATGTCAACATAATCGCCGTCAGCAAGAGCGAATGTTCCGTCTTCATTAATTGTGGATACAACGCCAGCAGACAAGATTATGTCATCATCACCATTTTCTCTTTCGAAATAAGCAAGACATGGAGAAACAATGAACATCGGTTCTACAGGGAACTTGCTGCAATAAGAATCTGCTGTATCACCCGCTGATACGTCAGACAGATAAGCGATCAGATCCATAATCTCATCAGCATCCATTCCTGCAACAGAATATATGCCACCGGGTCTTGAAGCTTCCGGTTCCTGAACATCAGTCTCTTCAGACTCAACAACTACAGAAGTGGTTTCTGATGTATCGGCATTAGTTTCTTGAACTTCAGTCTCTTCAGCATCGTCAGAGGATCTGTCAGGCTTTCCTTCCGTCTCAGATGAACATGCAAAAACAGAGAATGCCATTGAAGCACAAACAAGCAGTGCACATACCTTTTTCATTGATTTCATAATAAAATCCTCCCTTATTCTTGGTTTCCAACACCAAAATACTGCAAAGAGGTTACCCTCTCGATCCTCATTATATCAAGAATATTTGAAAAATGTATATATAAGGATAGTGTGTTAGTCAGGGATGCAATTATCCCGTATTCATATCTCTGCCTGCTAAATAGATAAGACCACAATGAAAATTACTTACCCAAGGGTTATTAAAAGAACCCCCTGAAGTTTGTTCAACATCAGGGGATCATTCTAACTTTATTATGCAGGCTCTTCCCAAACCGGATTAAATGTCCTCTTGGTTTTCCTGCAATCTGTCAAATACATACTTATAAGAGTCTGATAAGGAATACCTGTGTCTTTTGACATTGACTTAAAGTATTCAATATCAGCTTCTTCCATGTACATTGAAACCATTTTCTTGGTAGATTTAGCGCGACCTGGTCTATATGCCCGCTTCATCATTTCAGGAGTAATCTCTGGCGAATCATCATCAAATACAACCGGCTTCTTACGACCAGCCTCAACCGCCTTAATCTCCTCTTCTGTGAGATTATCTTTATTCTTCAACTTATATTCAACCAATGCCATCGTAATACCACCTTTCCTCTTCAGCGGTACTATGCTCCTGATCAAATATCTCAAGTCGATCATCGTCGTTAAATACCGTGGCTGCTACCCTAAAACTCAACCCATGCTTTGAGATATTGATCTTCTCTTTGTTGTCATCCACTGAAATATCATCATACATATATTATATATACGTTATATTGATATATCAACATCATAGTGAACTGAGGCGAAAACTGTATAGTCGATTATGATTCTATCTGCACACGATACTTATTCTGTGAACGCACATTTTACATGTCCTCTGGAATAGCAAGCAGCGTAGGAATCGATGTTTCAAAAGGGAAAAGCACAGTCTGCATTCTTAGACCAAATGAAGACTATGTTTTGTCAATGACAGTTGCTGCGATTATAATGATTGTTATGAGTGCAGATGATTGCAGCAGAGCTTCAAAAAAGGATTCCTGCCCACGGGATAAACTCTGCCATTTGAAACGGAAGGATAACATTATGGCCTTATGAAATATTTTGTTATAAAGAATAAGAATACGGTTATAACTATTCTTTTACTGTCGGCAATATATTTAGCTTTCATGCTTATCGCTCCCCGTCTGACAATATGGAGTTACTCATTCACATATGATCCTTCAGATTCAGTATATACGGATTTAGAGGCTGGAGACGAGTATGCACTATGCTTTCGCATGTCATATGACAAGATCAACGGTATTGAATTACTATTCCAAGAAGGTGAAACAGGACTTGGTAACAGAATCGTACCTATAGATGCCACACTTGAGTTAAGCGATTCGAACGGAGACATAATTCTCAGTAAACACATAACCTCAATCTATGATACCAGTCTTAACTCCGGCTATTTACCTGTTAACCACGGTGACCTGTACACATTAAGGTTTAAGATTAACGACGTTGATGCGCAGGAGAGTGACACATTACCCCAACTTAAAGCTGCCTCTGAGAGTTCTTTTTCTTTCAGAGTGTTTGGGTGTCACAATGGAGCTCCATATAAAAGTCTGTTCTCGGCAGCATACGCAGTATTCTCTGCAATCATTATCCTGTACGTCTATTCATTAACCAGCACATCCGAAGAGCTAAAGTCTATTGCAGAGAAGATGCTGCTTCTTGGCATATCCCTAGTATCCATCCTATTCTTGGGCCAGGCTCTTGATATGGAAATGATATCCCGCGCCGCACTCAAGATGATTGAATCATTAAAAGCCGGCAATTTTCTTGATTACTACAATTACTCGTATTCAAGCGCGCTTGCTTCAGGTGCTGACTTTATTCACTTAGGTTATAATTACGACTTCTTCCTTATACTGCCGGTAGCAGTTATTCTATTCCCGATCTCGTTCTTTATTGAATCCGACATGCCATATTCACAAGGTTATTATGCTATTACTGTAGTTCTTACTATTATAGTTTTCTTAGTATTGCTTCTTAGTTCCAAACTAATTGAGTCAATATGCAAGACCTGTGATATGTCTTCAGAATACACCAATACGGTAGAAAGACTCTTCTTGTTCTCCCCTGTTGTTATCTGTATTTCTTTGACGTTCGGTCAAATAGATATATTTTACGTCGCTGTCATTCTTTCCGCCTTGATTTTTTACTACAAAGGCAACTATAGAACGTTCACGTTGATTATGTCAGTTGCAACAGCTATGAAACTATTTCCCCTAATGATCTTTATCCCTCTAATATTGCTTGTGAAGAAGAAACCTCTTGAACTGATTGGACACGGAGTGTTAGTTCTTATAGTTCCTCTTATAAGCATCTTATTGTTCAAACACGGATCCGGATATGACGCTATAATGAGTCTTCTATCATCTACCTATGATTTCACGGGCGGACTGTTTAACCAAACCTTGGGCGGCAGTAATGCAATCTTCCCGATTGCCTATGCATTTATCTTGCTCTATGCCTATAACAATTCAAGTGCATTAACAACCAGATGTGATACCTTGAAGTATTCAATGATATTGATATTTATTTCATATGCCGCATTTACAGCGTTCACATCGTGGCACTTCCAGTGGCTTATTCCACTTTCTTTATCACTTGCATTTCTCATTCCTTTCTACCCGAATAAAAGAATCATTCTAATCCTCGGGGTATTAATGGAATTATTCCTCATGCTGTATGTAACAGGAGACGAGAGGATCTCTGTATACGAGATTAATTTTCTTCTTCCAGTACTGTTCGATTATGAATACCACGGTCTTTTTGTATCTGAGATATTCGGTAATATTAACGAACATTTGCATACTTTGGTCGTATCGCTTACAACAGCTTCATTGGCGGCTCTTTGCTATTACTTTATTAAAGAGAAAAATGAAAGTATTCAAACTGTTGACGATATGGCGCTGATAAAGAGAGTCGGCTGCCTCAAAATCCTCTCACTTTACGCTATAGTAATTCTGTTCATTTGGTGTTACTGTTACGTTGGATAAAGACACTATAAGGAGGACAGACCGATGGATTATATCAAGGAAATCTCTGCGATTATCCGAGGAAATGACTCCCCGAAGACGATGATGAACAGGCTCGACGATTACCACGCGAACGACATCGCTGAAGTAATGCACGAACTCTCATTACCGGAACGTAAGAAATTCTACCGTGTGTGCAGCCTTGATATGCTTGCCGAGATCTTCGAGTATCTCGATGAAGAGGAAGCAGGTGCTTACCTCGACGAGATGGACATCCGTAAGGCATCGGCGGTCGTATCAAGACTTGATACAGACACGGCTGTAGGCATTCTCGAAGAGATCGACAAGGATAAGCGTGCGCTTATCATCGACACTGTTGATCCTGACATACAGAAGGAAATCCGCCTTATCTCATCATTTGACGACGATGAGATCGGTTCCCGTATGACTGTGAACTTCATCGTCATCAAGGAAGGCAGTACTGTAAAGCAGGCTATGAACGAGCTTGTCAGGCAGGCCGAAGACAACGACAACATCTCGACGCTTTTCGTTGAGGATGAGAACGGGATCTTCTACGGCGCGATCGACCTCAAGGACCTTATCACTGCAAGAAGCGGAACGGCGCTCGACGACATCATCGCCACCTCCTTCCCGTATGTGTACGCCACAGAGCAGACCGAGGACTGCATCGAGAAGCTCAAGGACTATTCCGAGACCCTCGTCCCCGTCCTCGACGACAGCAACAGACTCCTCGGTGTTATCACATCACAGAACATCATCGAGGCTGCAGATGAAGAGATGGGCGAGGACTACGCGATGCTTGCCGGTCTCACCGCAGAAGAGGATCTTAACGAGACTTTACCGGAGAGCATGAAGAAGAGACTGCCGTGGCTGCTTATACTTCTCGGCCTCGGCATAGTAGTCTCCACCGTGGTCGGCGCCTTCGAAAAGGTGGTCGCTTCACTCACCCTGATCGTAGCCTTCCAGTCACTCATACTCGACATGGCTGGTAACGTCGGCACGCAGTCGCTCGCCGTCACGATCAGAGTTCTTACGGACGAGCATCTGACATTTAAGCAGAAGTTCCATCTTGTCATCAAGGAAACCCGCGTCGGCTTCTTCAACGGCGCACTTCTTGGCGGTGTATCTTTCCTTCTTATCGGAATATACCTCATGGTATTTAAGGGCAAGGACGCCCTGTTCGCATTCTCGGTATCGGGATGCATAGGACTATCACTTCTCCTCGCCATGATCATATCCGCGACAGTCGGTACTCTGATACCGCTGTTCTTCAAGAAGATCAACATCGACCCTGCCGTCGCATCCGGACCTCTCATAACGACCGTCAATGACCTTGTCGCCGTCGTAACCTATTACGGAACCAGCTGGATCCTTCTGCTTAACGTTCTCCATCTGGGGCAGTAGCATCAACGACAATCTGATGTGTTCTCATTTGGCGTAATTCATTGAATTACGCCATTTTGGAGTATTCGCTTTCAAGTGTTTGTTTAATATTGAAGTAGAGGTCTTTTATGCTAAACAATCTGAAACTGCTCCGCAAATCCAAAGGATACACTCAGAAACAGCTGTCAGAAATGATAGGTGTATCTCAGCAGACCCTTCAGAAGTACGAGAACAGCAGTCACGAACCGGATATAGATACACTCAAGAAGCTGGCAGACATATTCCGTGTAAGCGTAGATTATCTTATTGATCACAAAGCATTAGGCAAGGATCCCACTTATGCCATAAGCGAGGAGGAATTCTTCTTAATCGAGAAATACCGCAAGCTCGAGAGGAGCAGTAAAAGCGGCATAGACCATATAATCACTCAGCTATCCGAGCGCAAGGGCCGTTCATGAGTTCACGCATTCTGCTCGTCTATTTCACTCACACCGGAATGACGGGACAGATTGCAAAGCTGATAAGACGCGTCACGGAATGCGATGAAGAACAGATAATACCCCAAGTCCCCTATCCCGAAGGCGTATTCAAAACAATCAAACAGGTCCGCCACGACGGACCTCTCTACCGACCCGTGATAAACGAATTCACTCATGACGTCAAAAAGTACGGAACCGTAATCATCGGAACTCCGGTATGGACCGACGGACTGCCTCCGCCTGTTCTTACGTTTCTTGAAGCTAACGATTGGCGCGGCGTTAAGATATTTCCCTACTTCTCAACAGGCGGGGTATACATCGATGTCTATCCTGCTTTGCAGAGCAAATGTGAAGGGGCCGCGATCGCGAACCCCCTCTACCTTGTCTATGATCTTAACGGAAGGTTTCTGGATCTTCGGGAATAGTTATTAATTCGGATACAGCTGCGTGGATCCGCCGGGCTGAGTGAAAGCGCTGTTGCTGTAGTACACAACTCCGTTATCCCCTTCATACACATAATCGTAACTTGTCGATATCTGTACACTTGAACCGTCCGACAGCGTGTAATCGTTCTGGTCAAATATGTAATCAGAGAACTGATCACTCGAGTATGATCCGTAGTTCATATTACTTTCGACGGATGCAAACGTCATGGCCTGCATGGCGGCGGCATAAGCGCTGCTCGCGGCACACTGCATATTCCAGTTGTTAATTACATCCGACGAGATCTCCCTTGCGATGGCTTCGTTGAAGTCAACGAACTCGTCGTTGACCTTGGTGTTGTCTATGAATACCTGGAAGATGTTATCGTGATTCTCCTCATAATCGCTCATGGGGCACACCATTATGTAATAACCCGGAATGTCCCAGTAGATCGATGTATCTGAGAAGCCGTAGCCCGCTGTCGTGATCTGATACGCCTTGACCTCACACAGAACGCAGATAGCGCACTCAACTCCGTTCATCTGAACTGAATACAGTCTCTGCGCCGCCGTCATCTCAGACCAGTCAAGAGTCATGCCCGGAACCTGTCCGGATTCAAGAAGCGCATAGTACTCCTCTTCCCTCGAGTTCGAATACATCTGATAATTCGACATATCCTCATCGCCGACATAAACTGCACCGGGAGCTATAAGCGCCGCGATCTCGTCACAGCACGACGGCGCAGTCTCGTAAGTCTTCATGAATATGTAAAGCTCCTGATCCAGCTCGCCCTCATTGTGAGAAAAATACCCCGAGGACACCCTCTGCATATAAAGCTCGCCCGCCTTGTAGAAAAGCATCGCATCTGCACTCTCGCTTATAAGCGTCTCCGATACTCTCAAAGGATAACCGAGACACGTGGTGTCGTCACAGCAGTTAACGGTGGTCTCTGCCGAGAAGCCGGCAGGAACGGCAACCTGTCCCAGTGTGGCCGTATCCCACATCATGGGCTCCAGCGCGAAACTGTAAACAGGGGCATCATCCTCAACGGGAGCCGTCTCAGTGGGTCTTGCAGTTGTTTCCGCCGGCTCCGTCTCGGTTGGAGCAGGTCTTCCAAATCCCCCTGACGATCTGTCGTTGTCGTCGGATCTGCGCGAATCCCTGCGTCTGCCTGAACTTGAAGAACAGCCGCACAGAAGAAGTGTAAATATCAATACCAAGCTTATAAATCTTCGCATTCTGCACCTCCGTATTAATTCCGATTCCAGTATCGTATAAAGAAATCTTAACATGTAAAAACGGGCAATTACTGCCCGTTCACGCTTAATTAACCATATGTTTCCAGTGGCGTTAATTATCCCACTTATCGACCGATTTCTTGATCTTGAATCCCTCTTCGAACGCCGTGGCAATGACAGGACCAACGCTCCTGTATGCGTGAATTGAAGAATCGTAGATAATGGGCTTCATCTTATCGAGGTCGACATGACCGGCCGTTAAGATGGACTCATCAGCCTGCTGGGCAACGATCTCGCCTACGAGGATGCCTTCTTCAGCATTCCAGCTCTTAACCTTGCACTCGAGTGTCAAAGGATACTCCTCGATGATGGGAGCATTGACATTGTCGCTCTTTCTTACGTGACAGCCGGCCTTCTCGATCTTGTTGACCTTGCTTCCGGACTCAACGCCGAAGTAATCGCTTATGGTTACCGTATCAACAGTACCGAAGGCGACTGTAAAAGCGCCTGTCTTCTCAATATTCTCTGTTGTCTTATGCTTCGAGAGGGATATCGTTATCTCGTTAAAGTCAGTCTGTGTTCCCCAGGCTGCATTCATGGCATTAGGTACACCTGCCTCATCATATGTGCCGATAATGAATACTGCCTCCGGCATGATGACTGAATTGTGCTGATCGATCTCAACGCTCATAATAATCTCCTCCGATCGTTAATATTAAGACACCGGGATCATCCCAGTAGTACTTCACCGCCTGTAAGATACACAAGACCTGCAATAAGCCAGAAACTCAGTACGATCATTACGATGATTATCCAGATTATCCTTACGACCTTCCAGACATTCTTGCCTATGATCTTGGTGTCGTCTATAGCACGCTCTACGTTGGTTCTGGGAGCTATGTTCTGGTTTGCAACGCGGTACATGTAGTATCCGCATTTACTGCATACTGTTCTGTTACCATTCTCTGTCTTGCATCTTGGGCATATCATAAAGGCATTATACCATATATCATTTATTTGTAACTTTGATTAAGGTATAATCATTAGCATGAAAGATACTGTTCTGTATATAGTTGTCCCAGTTTATAAGGACGCAGAAGTTATTAAGGTCACATGCCCGATGTTTCTCGATCAGCTTTTCAAGATGAGAGACGAGGGTCTTGTATCCGACGGCAGCCGTCTCCTCTTTGTTGATGACGGAAGTGCCGATGATTCATGGGATACGATCAAGCAGCTTTGTGATGAGAACAAGCCCTACGTCAAGGGCATCTGTCTGTCGCGTAACAGAGGCCATCAGAATGCCGTTACCGCAGGACTCATGGAAGCGAAGGATCATTGTGACGTTACTATCACCATCGACGACGACGGTCAGGACGATATCGGAGCCATGACGAACATGATCAAGGAATTCGACAACGGCTGCGAGATCGTATACGGCGTAAGACAGAACCGCGACACGGATACTTTCATGAAGCGCTTCACGGCGCAGACTTACTATAAGACACTTAACGTTCTCGGTGCAGACGTTATCTACAATCACGCCGACTACAGACTCGTTTCTTCAAGAGCTTTGCAGGAGTTCGCGAACTTCAAGGAAGTTAACCTTTTCTTAAGAGGTCTCTTCCCCCTGGTCGGCTTCAAGAGCACATGTGTCTACTACGACAGACACGAGCGTCTCGCAGGCAAGGGGCATTACTCCATCTCGAAGCTGTTTACGCTCGCTTTCGACGGTGTTACGAGCCTCTCCGTCAAGCCCATCAAGATAATCACATGGTTCGGCTTCATCGTAGCCCTCATAAGCTTTGTGCTCCTTATCTATACACTGATATCGCATTTCTTCGGAAGCACCCCTCAGGGCTGGGCGAGCACATCGTGCATCATCTGTTTCTTGAGCGGAATCCAGATGATGAGCATCGGTGTTATCGGTGAATATATCGGCAAGATCTACCTCGAGACCAAGCAGCGTCCGAGATACATCATCAGCGAGCGTTACGACGCTGAAGATCAAAAAAACTGATCTTCTTTAAGGCGCACTTCTCCGCTTCATTCATATAAAGCGACACATCCTTGACGTTTGAGCAACGCTCAAACCGCCCGTCTTCGAATATCCTCTTGCTTACGGCACCGGCACCGACGGACAGCACATTGGAGTCGTAACTCATCATCGCGACGTTATACCTGTTATATGTATCGCCCTTGCAAAATCCCACATTCTCAAGGCCCAGCTCCGTGTCCTTCTGCCTGTACATGTAGTAGGGCTCATATCCATCGCTTTGAAGCATCTCATATGCGGTTCTCACGGCAGCATCTATGTCTCCCCTGCCGCTCGCATCAAGAACGTCCTCACGGCTCATTCCTGCACGTCTCTTCTTATAAAGGGTATGGATGGTTATATTCTCCGGTGCAAGCGCTCTAACGGCCTCTACGGACTTAATAAAGTCATCCGCCGTCTCATACTTAAGTCCCGCGATGATATCCATATTGATGACACCGAATCCAACCTCACGGGCCGTATCGTAAGCATCAACGACATCCTTCACGGTATGTCTCCTGTTGATTCTTTTGAGCGTCTCGTCCGACATGGTCTGTGGGTTGATGCATATTCTGTTGACTCCGGCGTTCTTCATGGCAAGGAGCTTCCCCCTGGTAATCGCATCGGGGCGCCCCGCTTCAACCGTGAACTCAGTATCCTCCGAAGGCCCTAGATTAGTCCTTATCGCATTGACGACTCTCTCCATATCCTGCTCGCAGAAGACTGTCGGGGTTCCTCCGCCCATATATACGGTTCCTGGCGCTTCTGATATATAAGGCGACAAAGTCTCCATCTCTGATATCAGCGCCGATGCGTAATCATGAAGCCTGTCAAGGTGCTTGGTCGCGTCCTGCGCTATAAACGAACAGTACTCGCATCTTCCGGGACAAAACGGAACGCCGACGTACATATTGAGTTTACGGGAGGTTAAGGCCGCGATACCAAACTCCCTCGATGCCGTCCGGCATGCAAGCTCCGCCTTGTCTTCCCTTACAAGATACTTTTCGACGAGGGCAGAAGGTGAGTACCCCTCCTCCTTGGCGACGACAGTCGGGCGTATTCCCGTAAGGCTCCCCCACGGAAAAGCAAGCCCCGTAAGCTCCGACAGTTTCTTGTAAAGATCCACCTTGACCTGACGGTTAACCGGAAGGCTTGAAGAATCAGAAGCCGCGCTAATAAGCGTCATATCCGGCGCGCTCGCGCACAGCACGGCATGATTCTCCTTATCTTCAGTGCACGGCCCGTAGAAGAGCCTCACGACATCGCCGATGCCGTAGTAGTTATCGTGACCTTCAAGAATTACCTTAAGCATCTGCTCTTACGTACCTGCAGTAGTATTCAACATAAGCATCCTGGGGAACGACATAAGTATCCGTTCCGCCCTCCTGCCCGTTCGATTCAAGAAAAGCATTGTTTACGTCTTCCGAGAAACGCGAGATCAGGTCTGCAATAGGACCGGTGTTAAAGCTCTCGCGGTATTCGTTATATGCATTGATATCCCGCATCACGGGCTTGAAATCACTCCTTGAGAAATAATCCGTCATCGCCACGCCCTCGTAATCCGCGTAATCGTTCACGGTATTCCACAGGTGCATGAAGATGTAGTAGTAACCTGCGTACCTGAAGTCTGCGCGGGGAGAGTTTATACAGCTTAAGATTGCTATGGTGTTCGCATCCGTCTCGCTGGCATATCCTCTCGCATGAGTTATCTCATGGCAGACGGTGACGGGGAAATGCAGAACATCTATGTAATCCGTGTTGATGTTGGACTCCCCGAGGAAAGGATCGTATACGCCCACGATGTCGGTATAGCCCCACAGCCTGCTGAGCCACACGGCCTTGGCGCGTATGTAGTTGGGACTTATACCGAGGTCAAAGTGCTGTCCTACGGAACTTACGGCCACGTTGGCGTCGTAGACCGTGACTTCGAACGCCGTGTTCATGTGAGCCACTCCGTAATAGTCCTCGCCAAGACTACTGCGCGCATTCACCATTCCGCTGTAGGCCCACAGCAAAGTCTCGGCATAGTCCTCGTAAGGTCTCGTGTCACTATAAAGCGTCATGCTCTTCCTGACACTCATCCTGTTGTAATTCAACCCGTGCATCAGCTCAAAACAAAGCGCCGCAGCAATACCGATTATTGCCACGTTTCGAAGCACGACGTAAACGTAGTGAATGAGGCTTCTTGTGTCCCTGGTGCACATGAGCTTAATGCATTTGATAAGAAACATCACTATAAGCACCGCAAGCGTCACGGAGCCCACTACAACGAACATCTCAGTCAAAGAGAAAAGGAACATGCCGTTAACGGCGGCTGCAAGCATCGACACCCACGGGAATACATTCCTGCTGTAAAACTCGGCAGCCTCTCCCCTTATGAGTATCTGCGGAAGCACATACGACACCGGAATAAGCACGATAAGAAGCATAAGAAGTATAGTGCGCCCGACTGCACGCCAGATGCCGTACTTCACTTTACTTTGCTTGGTAATGAGCTTCATCAGATCTTGCCCAGGAGCTTAAAGATTACGTAAAGGATCCCGTATATCACAGGCTGGTGCACAAGGTAGATTATAAGCGAGTGACGCCCCATGAACTCGAGAGGCTTCGTCACGGCTCTTACCTTCTTCCCCGCCCCCGCGAAAAGCGTCTTCTTCTCCTTATAAAGAACACGTCCTGCGGCTGCGCAGATCAGGAACACACCGAGCCACGGGATGAGCGGCATATAATCGGCAACGGAAGGCGCTCCGGATATATGGAACCCAAGAGGGTACAGCAGCATGTTGTCTGTCACGCCGTCATAGTAATAGTCGAGATAATTGTTCGTCATTGTAACCCACACGCCAAAGAGCAGGATAACAAGTGTCATCTGATCCTTTGTGATCTTCGTCTTGTTCTCAATGAGAGTGATCAAGGCATAGACCAGTGTAGATACCGACAGCATATGGAGAACATTGAACAGTATCAGGCAGTCGATCCCGATCTTATATGTAATGAAGCTCGTCACTACCGTAAAAGCCATTGCAACAAGCAGAAGCTTCAGTCCTCTTTTGAAATTGTTTCTTGAGAAAGTGCAGCATATTCCGGAGAGCCCGACAAAAAGAACAATGATCACAGGATGAACAAAGGTCCAGAACCAGCCGCTGTTAAGATACTCAAATGTATCACAGCCAAACTCATACCTGATGTCATACGAGAAATGCATGAACATCATCATTACTATGGCAATGCCTCTCAGAAAATCGAGTTCAAAGGCTCTTTCCTTGGAATTCAATTCTTCTTACCTCCCGCGAGTATCGCACCTATCGCAGTAGCGAACTCGGCATCCTCAGGAATGATGAAGTTAGTATCATAGAGCTCATCAAACAGCTTGAACGAATTCCTGCACTCCTTGAAGGTTGTGAGCTGACCTGTAAATACGACATCATTTATGCCGACAGATCTCGAAGCGAGGACCGCCATGGTACCGATAGACTGATATACGAGATTGAATATTCCAATAATCTTATCTTCACCGGTCAGATCATCAGCTGCCTTGCCGAAGTTAGAAGCAGTTACGTGCTTGCCCAATCCCGGAATCTCAGCTCGTGAGATATCTCCGATGGTAAGATCGACCTTGTTGATATCGCCCGAGGTGGCAAGGTCTGACAGCTTCTCAGGATTATCGATACCTGTCATGGAATTACAAAGTCCGACTATAGTACCTCCGCCGACTCCGGAACCGATTATGTGTGAGACATTCGGATACTCGGCCTTAACATAAGCCGTACCGGTTCCCATGCTGACTACAACAGCCCTCTCAAGTTTGGCAAGGTACAACCCTCCCAAACCTGTAGCCGGGAACTCACTTACAAGTACAGTCTCAATACCGAGCATAGGTGTTGCTGTAAAACCTGAGCCAACACCGGTTATATGTATACGTGCAATCTCAGTAACGGGGATCTTAAGGTCATTAATGAGTTTGCCCAATGCACCATAAGCAGAAGTTACCGGATCACCTGCGGTAGTAATGGACTTATAGACGATCTTCCCATCTTCCATACCGACTATCTTAGTTGTACTTCCGCCTACATCAAGACCCACATTTAATCTCATAATGCACCTCTCTAGCACATAGATTTTACAACAAAAAGAGGCCCGGTTTCCACCGGGCCTCAAAAGTCTATAATTATACTTAACTCCAACTTTCTACATAAAGATAAGACGCTGTACCATTACCAACACTAAAAGGAATTCTTGTTTGTCTTGTACCCCAGCCTTCAGCACAGAAATATACCCTATACCTTCCGCGTCCAAGATCTTCATAATTATACTGACCACCACAATTTACACCATCAAAAGTACCGTCAGTGACAACTACACATGAACTCATAGGTGAATTAAAAGTAAGAGTACTTCTCCAGTTTCTATTATCTGCATAATCCACACTAGCTGAACTACCAGGCGCATTCGTTGTTGTAGGCGCATTCGTTGTTGTAGGCGCAGTCGTTGTTGTAGGCGCAGTCGTTATTGTAGGCGCATTCGTTATCGTAGGAGATGTGGTAGGTGCACCTGAAGGTCCTGTTGTTGGAACAGGTTCAGACGTAGGAACTACAACATCAACATGTGCAATAGCAATGGTAGTATTATTCTGAGGAACTTGACCAACGGTTGATGACTCATCAGCCTGATATCCACCCATAGATGTCCTGTTAACTCGAGTATATATGGTCCTGGCTGATTCACCAGACCCAATTGAACTAACCATATTGGATCCTGTCAACTCACCAGTAGACTCATCTACCGTGCCGGGGTTTGTAAGCGTAATCCTGAAGTCCTGCTCAGCGCCACTATAGTTATAGTCCCAGGGATTAGAAACATTAGAAGCACCGGCGGCTACATTAACTGTATCTCCGGATCCGATAGTCTGTGAATTAAAATCGTTATAGTTAGGAATCCAGAAACATCCTTCATAAACATAATGCAGATAACCCGGCTGAATATAATTGTCAAGGAAATAGAACTTATAGGAAAACAAATTCGTAGCGGTATCAAAATAACACGTCATACGAATATCCCATTTAGTATTACCGGAATTATCTTTATTGAAATTCGGTATTCTGATAAAAGTCATGGGACAATTCGTATTAGTATTTACTAATATCGAATCTGCATTCAAAGAAATCGAGTCAGCTTCAGAGTGCTGTACACTGTACAGCACGGCATTCTCAAGAGCTTCGGCATACATTGAAGCAATATTGGAACAGTCATTATCATTATATGTCCTATAATAAGACGCTCTAATTGTAGCCATCAAAGTAATAAACAATCCGCTTATAAGTAGTGTGATAGCTATTGCCAATAGCATCTCTACAAGAGTAAATCCGTGTTTATTAGTCCTCTTCATTATTAACCTCCTGTATCCAAAACTTAAGCGGGGGACTCAGTCATTGGTGTAGTTCTAACATTAGTCCATGGCTGAGTTCTGCAAGAGTTGTATCCGGTTATATTACCAGAGGCATCTCTAGTACAGTGGGCTTCATTGAAACAATACCAACCAAATCGACCGTAATACTGCAGATTGCCGCTATCATCATAAATCGGGGTAGTATACTCACCATGACTTGTCTTCATCTGCGCCTGATTTGCATAATCAATAGTATAACCCCATCTCATAATATGAGGAGAATCAGTGGCAGCTGTATATCGATTCATATAATCGTTAAAATCATAGAAAAAAGCGAATCTATTACTGATTGCGGATGTATCATCTATATTCTCAGCCATATTTACAGTATATGTAGCGTCTGTATTTGAATACGAGTGAAGATCTACTACTAGAGTCAAATCCTGAGTAGGAACTACCGGAGGATTAATACTCGGCTGAAGCACACTATAATTGTTAGATGTCATTGAATTCATATCATCAATCTGATTAGACGCAGTAGCGTGCTGTGCAACGGCCTGACTCAAAGCAAGTCTGTAATTCTCATCACCGGATTTTGCAAATTGACGATTGTTTGCGCCAAGGACCATAACAAAGATAAATCCCTGCATGATCATTGTCGACCCAATTACCAAAATTACTGTTGCCAATAATACTTCCAACAGAGTAAAACCAGACTTAGATTTACGACTTAATCTCTTCATAACAACTCCCTGCCTAAAATATAATCTAACAACTTAATCAAGTAGATGACGGTAGTGCTACAGTTGACGTGTAATTATGATTCTGAACACCAGTTCTATTGATATTTCCAAACCCCAAAGCACTCATTCTAACATCATTCGCTGAGATATTTGTAACCACACTTCTCCTCTCACTGGCAGCCTGATTAGATTTAGATTCAGCCAATGAAATATATGTTGATATACTCATGGCCATTACACCTGCCAATATAACAATTATGGCAATAACCATAATCATTTCAATTAAAGAGAAACCAGCCTTTGATTTATATATCCGTCTCATAAACCCCTCTTGATTAAAATAAAAAACCTATACTACGCTCTATATTATACTAGCAATGCGACCGAATTAAAATATATACTTCACAATTTCTTAAATCTTTTGACAATTTGTAAAAAAAGAGGGCGGTCACCCGCCCTCTTAATAAAGGTAACTAGATCAGATTATGTTCCAATTACTGAAGCAACGTAGTCAACAGCACTGTTGTGAGCCTCTACAGAAGCTGCTGCGTTGTTAGCCTTCTTCAGGTATGTTCCAACACCCATGATGAGAACAGCTGCAAGGATAACGATGATAGCGATAACGAGAACCATCTCAATGAGTGTGAAACCCTTCTTAGTCTTCTGAATCTTCTTCATTGTTCTTACCTCCTGTAAGTATTTAAGTTTGTAACTTTAGTATAGCACCAATTTTGATGATTGCAATACCTATTTCAAATTTTTTTCACATTTTTTCCACATTTATGGAAAACTCTTATTCTTCTGGTATTTCATCAGGCTGAACAGCAGGTTCACCAATCTCCAAAACTGCTTCCAAACCGTTCGCCATAACTTCCTCGTTAAATATTGTGGAAGAATAATACGTTGAGAAAGGTCTATTGCCGGCAGTTGCCTCACCATCTGTCATTATCACATTGAACCATGCGCTGGCAGGATTCTCAATGATGAACGGACGGCCGACAAATCCACCATCAGTATTAATGGATGTCGAACCACTCCACGTTACATAAGGAGCTGATGTATCAGGTTCTGAAACTCTGTTACGGAATGTTGCTGAATAGAAATCGATTGAGGCGCTCATCAAGATATATCCACCCTCGCTCAAGATAGATACCTTACTCAACTTAATGCAATTCGGGTCAGCGGTCTCTAATGTCTTAAGAGCATTAACGAATTCGTCATAACCTACAATTGAATCAGCGCCATGCCAATACATTTCTTCAAGAAGTGCATTTAAAGCTCCCTCGTCTATTACGCCGCCAGATACAACACTAACACTTCTGTTGTATTCAGGAATGTTATAACCATCAGTTGTAGAGTACTGTACATTGACTCTTCTAGCCAGAAGAGATTCAGGAGCCGTGCTGCCATCAGGCATTGTTACGGATCTTACGGGTGCATCTTCAACTGTAACGTTTACAAGATACGGACAACCTGCATCCTCAAAAGTCTTCAATACATACTGCTCTATAGCCTCTGAACAAACATAAGGCATAAAGAATGATTCTGCTTCTGAAATCTGATTGTTTAACTGATTGATCTGTGTCATAGCTGCATCATTCTGAGTCTTAAGAGCCTCATAATAATCCAACTGAGCCTGCAACTGAGATCTCGTAACAACCATCTCGTCATGGGTGGCATTAAGATTTCTAATTCCAAAGAAATAGATAAGCAAAACGACAACCAAGATTCCTAATAGCATTAAGTAGTATCTTTCACGCTTTCCTATATTACCCATTATCAAACACCCCCTTCAGATTCTGCAACAGTCTCTGTTGTGGCTGAAGCAACGTTATAGTACAGGGAAATCTGTACATTTCCTGTAACGACACCAGAAACACTATCGTTAGCAGTAATTGTAGCCATATCACTTTCTGAAACAGGAGTTCCGTTAATACTTACTGAAGCAAGCGTATAAGTATTACCACCTGCGGTGTAAGATGTAATGCCACTGAACTCATACGTGCCACCAACAGGTACCGTCTCGGTTGAAACACCACTCAATGCTACAACAGTATTATCCTGATATGCATAATGTCCGATGGAAATTACTGAATCGGAGACAAGATTTCCAGATATTGTGAAATCATAGTAAACATCGATTGGGTTCTCCTCATCAGCTACTCCTCTCATGCTCGTATCCTGTTCAATAGCAGGAACTACATTACTAGCAAAAACATCTGAACAATTGAGCAAATAGCAAATGTTAGCTGCATCATAGTAACTAAATGTTAATCCCTGAATCTCAAGAGTAGTACCAGTAAGATTATATGTGGTTACATATGCATCACTAGGAATATTCTCACCGATAAGATCAATTATCTCTGTAGATGCCACATTTGTCTCATCTACAAATCTCTTCATCTCAGTTAAAGTAAAGTAATATCTGTTCTTATCAGCTATCTCCTGCTGAAGAGCCTGAGCTCTTAACTCAAGACCAGCATACTCATCACTTGCAAGCTTGGCATTGAGATCATCAATATCCTTCTGAACGCCAATATTACGGAATATGCAGTAACCCAATACAGCCAGGCATAAACCGATTGCAATAATACCTACAAATACAACTACAGCAAGTACCTGTGTCTGTTTGCGGGCTGAGGCACTAAATTCCTCAAAGAAGTTAATATCACTCTTTGAGTAGCCTTTCTTTGATCCAAACAAAGTCATATTCAAAACTCCTCCTTATCAGTCGTTCCTGATCATAGCGCCACAACAGTTAACAAACTGAGGGAGCATAAAATCTCTAGGACCGTTTACCGTACTTACAGTATTAAGCACCTCTACCTGAGTAGACAGCTGACTCGATAATTCCTTATCAATCTTCTTATAACCAGAACCGGATCCATAAAGGAAACATGTGCTGATGCTATCGATATGGAACTTCGAGATTGCAAACTGAGCTGTACGGGAAACAGCATCTGTCAGACTCTTGAAGTATGCATTAGCTGCACTCTGAAGAGCAGGAGTATCAGCAAGTGACTCATGCCACAGATCTATCTCGGAAGGATCAACGGACATTTCAGAATCACTCTTTGTGATATTGAGTCTTCTTGCAATAGAGGACTGATTATCTCCTCCCTGCATCTTCTTCATGGACTCAGCTACCTGACGGATAGTGTTATGACCGAACTGAAGTCTTCTCGTAAGAATCGGGAATCCCTTGTCAAGTATCGTTACTGTAGTCGTAGTACTAGACAACTCTATAAGAAGAAGCGTTGACTGTGCAACATTAACATTTCCATTAATGATGCTACCGTTAAACAGCTTGCGAACCGCATTCTGATTTGTATCAAGAGCGATTGGATTCTTCTCCATATCTTTAAGGAAATCCCTGAATGCTGTTATTGTTTCTGTCGGAGCAGCGGTAGCTCTAATCTTAAGCTTCTTTGCATTAGTCTCTTCGTCAACAGCATCACCGAAGACAATGTAATCAACTGACATCTCCTTACTGTTCGACTGACCCATCAGCTCGAACTTAACCATATCGCCAATCTGATTTGCCCCTACCTGAGGAATCTCAAGGTCACGTGTGTGCATAAAACTACCCTCAGTAGTAATAATGCAATTCTTAGTATTTATTCCAAGCTTTGCCCAAGCATGCTTCAAAGCCATGTTAATACCAAATGAATCTGCTATCTGACCATCATTGATTGAATCCAACTCGAGAGGGACAACTCCAACCTTCTCAATGCTGACAACGCCTGTTTTACTGTTATAGGAACCTACAGCAAGCTTCAAGTTAGAACTGGACATATCCAGAGCCATATACTGTGTTCCCTTTCCTGCTGATAATGCCATATTTATTCTCCTTTCATCCAACAAACTTAGCCATCGTGAAGATAGGCATCGCGATACCGCCAACAACAAGACCGATAATAATAGCCATAACTATGAGCATAATAGGCTCTAAGGCAGCCGTCATCTTAGCTGTAGCTGCGTCCGCCTCATCCTCAAAAAAGTCCGCTGCTTTATCAAGAATTGTGTCTAACGTACCTGATTCCTCACCGATAGCCGTCATGGCGTAAATCATCGGGGGGAACTCTGTTATAGGCTTAATTGCCTTTGACAGGGATGTACCCTTACGAATCTGAAGTCTAGCATCTGCAAGTTTCTTCTCCAGGATTACATTATCCAAAGATGATCCCGTAATCTCTACAGCGGTGAGAACAGAAATACCCGACTTGAGAAGTGTAGAAACCGTTCTTGTGAATCGTGCTGCAGCAGTCATCTTTGTAGCTTTACCTACTACCGGTATTCTAAGCATCATTGTATCCCACTGAGCATGACCCTTCTCTGATCGCTTCCATGTAGTAAAAGCAAAATATCCGCCTCCAATTACGATAAGGTAGATGTACCAATAGTGAACCATGGAATTAGATACTGCCATGATAAACTTTGTAAGACCCGGAAGCTCACCACCCAATTCTGTAATCGTCTGAGCAATACCGGGAACCAAGAATGTCATGAGACCAACTACAATTGCTATAGTTAAGAAGAACAGAATCTTAGGATAAACCATAGCTGACGAGATCTTATTCTTGAGTTTTGACTCCTTCTGGAAGTGAATAGCCAAACGCTCCATGATCTCATCGAGACGACCCGATTCTTCACCTGCCGATACCATTGAGCACATAATCGAAGGTAATACTTCCTTCTGATCCTTAAATGCATCTGATAACGAACGACCTGACTGGATCGCCTCATAAATCTCACCAATGCACCTCTTCGATCTCTTTGTCTCGCACTGCTGATAAAGCATATCCAAAGATCTTACTACAGTAATACCTGCAGATAGCAATGAAGCGAGCTGTCTTGAGATCAATACAAGTTCTTTGGTGTTCAGTCTCTTACTGCCAACTTCCATATTGGCGAGACCTTGGCCCTTATCAAGTTCAAGTGAGACGATGTACTTGCCTTCACTCTTAAGCTTTCTGGAAGCATCAGCTATGCTTGCTGCATCCAGAACGCCTGAAGATGACTTACCGGCACCGTCAAGAACCTGATATCTGAAATTAGCCATTTATCTTTCCTCCTCTATTGTTTATTACTGATAATCAATATCCCCGAATAGAGGACTGTTAGCAGGTCCGCCAACATTGTTGATATATCTCTTAAGATCGTCCGGGAAGCGACATCTCTGCATAGCTGTCTCTCTTGAGATAAGCTTGCGCTTAACAAGCTCCGCGAGATAGAAATCGAGAGGACACATGCCGGCAGCAAGGTTAGTTGCAATGGCACTGTCAATCTGATAAGTCTTACCTTCGCGGATATTGTTACGGATAGCATCGTTAGCAAGCATGATCTCAAATGCTGCACAACGACCTCCCGAGATCTTCGGTACAAGAGTCTGACAGATAACAGCAACAAGGATAGAACCAAGCTGAACTCTTATCTGGTCCTGCTGATGAGGCGGGAAAACGTCAATGATACGGTTAACAGTATCAGATGCTGAGGACGTATGGAGTGTTGATAGAACTAAGTGTCCGGTCTCAGCAGCGGTAATAGCAGTACTGATTGTATCAAGGTCACGCATCTCGCCTACAAGAATAACATCAGGGTCTTCACGAAGAGCTGCTCTCAGTGCGTTAGCAAAAGAAAGTGTGTCTTCATGAATCTCTCTCTGGTTGATCATCGCTTCTCCATGCTGATGGAGATACTCGATAGGCTCCTCAAGAGTCAGAACGTGACATCTCTTAACGGTATTGATATGACCTACCATGGCAGCAAGAGTCGTAGATTTACCGGAACCCGTAGGACCGGTAACAAGGATCAATCCTCTTGGCTTCAAGGCCAGATCCTTGAAAAGCAAAGGAAGTCCCAATCTCTCACATGTAGGAATCTCATTAGTAATAGTTCTTGCAGCAAGAGCATAGCTGCCTCTCTGCTTATAAATATTACATCTGAAACGGCTGTAATCAGCGACTACGAATGAGAAGTCAATCTCTCCTCTCTCCGAGAGATACTGCTGTCTTGACTTATCGATCATTGACTTACAGAGGAACTCCGTATCCTCAGGTGTCAAGATCTGGTTTGTCAAAGGCATTAGTTCTCCCGATACTCTGATCATCGGAGGGAGACCGGCCGTAATATGTGTATCCGATGCTCCTCTTCTGACTGACTCTGCCAGAATCGCCTCCATTGTAAGGCTGAATCCTTCCACTTTCTGTACCTCCTGTTATTATCCGTCTACTGAATAAGCTACTCTGTTAGCTTCTGCAATCGTTGTGATTCCTTCTACAACAAGTGCAAGAGCTGAATCCATAAGCATCTGAGTACCCTGCTTAACTGCAAGCTGTCTCATGTCTTCTTCAGGAGCTCTCTTCTCGAGAAGCACCTTCATCTCCTTAGTAATTACAACTACTTCGTGGATAGCAATTCGACCCTTGTAACCTGAACCGTTACAATCTGTACAGCCTTCGCCCTTGTAAAGCTTCTGTCCGGGCTCAAATCCATACTGTTCGATCAAATCCGGATCAGCATCATACGGCTTACGGCAATTTGTGCAGATTCGGCGTACAAGTCTCTGTGCTACAACCCCGACAAGAGCAGAAGAAACCATATAAGGTTCAAGTCCCATATCAACGAGACGGTTGATTGACGATACTGCATCGTTCGTATGAATAGTACTGAAAACCAAGTGTCCTGTAATAGCAGCTCTCATTGCAATCTCGGCAGTCTCACCGTCTCGAATCTCACCGACGAGGATGATATCAGGGTCCTGACGGAGGATAGAACGAAGACCGCTCGCGAATGTCATTCCAGCCTTGGCATTAACCTGAACCTGATTAAGTCCCGGGATACGAATCTCGACAGGGTCTTCTACAGTAATAATATTAACTTCCGGCGTATTCTTCTCTGCAAGAAGAGTATAAAGAGTTGTTGTCTTACCGGAACCGGTAGGACCGGATATAAGGCAGATACCTTGCGGTACTTTGATAATCTTGTTAATCATGTCATTGTTATGATCTGAGATACCAAGATACTGACGATTAAGGTTACCGTCGTTCTTAGCAAGGATACGGATAACCGTCTTCTCACCCCATATTGTAGGAAGAATGGATACACGCATATCAACCGGAGTACCGTTAATCTCAGTCTGAATACGTCCATCCTGAGGAATACGCTTCTCAGCGATATTCATACCGCCAAGAATCTTAATTCTAGTGGTAATCGCTTCCCTCGCAGAAACGGGGTTGCTCATTATCTCCTGCATTACACCGTCAATACGGATACGGACACGTACTCTCTCTTCCATCGGCTCGATATGAATATCGGATGAACCGGCTCTGATAGCGAAATCGATCATGGAGTTAACCAGCTTAACAACAGGAGCACTGTTAACCTGATCTGCCACCTCATCGGACAAGCCCTCTATCTCATCCTTACCGAAATCTTCACCGAGTTCTCGTGCAGCCTCACTGGCACTGGTCTTACCGTAGTTAACCTTGATAGTGTCCAGAATTCCGCTTCTGGTAGCAAGCATGAGAACAATCTCATATCCGGTTCTGAACTGAAGGTCATCTTGAACAAGAATATTCAAAGGATCATCAATAGCTACAACAAGCTTATCATCATCAAAACCTATAGGAACTACTGTATTCTCCGTACAATACTTCTCATTAAGGAGATCCAGCGCCTTAGGATCTACGTCAATACTGGTCAGATCGATGATCGGATAACTATACTGGCTGGAAACCGCACGGAGTATATCGAACTCCGACATAAGTCCCATCTCGGTTATTACTTCACCTAATCGCTTACCGCTTTCCTTCTGAACACTCAATGCCTCCGCAAGTTCTGCTGCGGTAAGGAATCCACTCTCAATGAGAATATCTCCCAGTCTCTTCATGTTTGCCTCCGATCCAAGTGTTACACTTGTAAATGACGAATCGAAAAATACAAGGCGACAAAAGAACGTACCACCCCTCGATACATCTATAAAACTATACAACAGGATATGCTAAAAAACAAGTTTTTTTGGTAACTTTGACATTAAGTAGAAATGAATTGTAAATTTTATTATAATTTACTAATTATATACTTATTTATTATATGTGGAGGTAGTTATGTCAGGCCATTCCAAGTGGAATAACATTAAGCGTAAGAAGGAAGCATCCGATTCAGCAAAAGGAGCAATCTTCACAAAAATGGCAAAGCTTATTGCCATTGCCGTTAAGGAAGGAGGCCCTGACCCGGATGGCAATTCTAAGTTAAAGGATGTTATTTCCAAGGCCAAGGCTGCCAATATGCCCAACGATAATATCAAGAGAGCTATACAGAAAGCTGCCGGAGCCGGTGAAGGTGACGATTATGAAGAGATCCAGTATGAAGGATACGGACCCGGCGGAATTGCCATAATGGTTAGAACTCTCACAAACAACAGAAACCGTACAGCTGCTGACGTAAGACACATGTTCTCAAAGTACGGCGGACAGCTCGGCGTTGACGGAAGCGTATCATTCCTCTTTGAAGAAAAGGGCGTTATTCTCATCTCAAGAGAAGATTACGAAGATGAAGATAAGGTCATGGAAGATGCACTTGAGGCAGGTGCATCAGATTTTGTCCCCGAGGAAGAGTATTACGAGGTCGACACAGGAGCTGATGACTACTATGAGGTTAAAGATGCTCTTGAGGCTAAGGGATATGAGTTTATCGATGCCAGTGTCGGACCTGTCGCTATCACATCAAACAAAGTAGAAGATCCTGACATCTGTGCCAACCTCGAGAAGATGCTCGACATGATGGAAGAGAACGAAGATGTTCAGGAAGTCTACCATAACTGGGATAACTAATGTCTGATCTTCAGAACAAACCACTCAGCGAGGCCAAGAGACCGACTCTGATTCCCGAACTCCGGGCAACTCTTAAGCAGATTAATCCTGTCTCGGATAATACCAAGTCCAAGAATTCTGAGCCGGATATCGATACTATCCTCAATAGTGAAGTTCTGACCCGCAATTTCTTATCTCAGATAGCAATAATTGCTTTTGTAGGTCAATCAGGAACCGGTAAAAGCACTCGGGCAATAGCCGTTGCCCGACAGAACAACATTGAATATCTGATCGATGATGGTCTTCTGATCAACGGAGGAAGGATCGTCGCAGGAACGTCTGCCAAGAAGGCTCCCAGCAAGATGGAGTCAGTAAGGCAGGCGCTTTTTGTTGATCCGACAAGATCTCAGGTCATGAGAAGAGCGATTGTGGAGAGCAATCCGACCGCAATCATGATCCTCGGGACCAGCGACTCCATGCTGGAGAAGATTACCAGCAACTTATGGCTTAATAAACCTTCCATGCTGATCAGGATAGAAGACGTATCCACTGAAGAAGAGAGACGCCATGCAAGGAACACAAGAATGAACGAAGGAATGCATACAATTCCTGTTCCGAGCATGGAGATCAAACATGAATTCTCAGGATATTTCTCTGATCCGTTGGGAAAGATAAGAAGCCGCCTTAATCTTGAAGAGGGCGGTGTTGCTCTTGACGGAGACAATGAGAGAACCATGATCCGCCCCACCTTCTCTTCCCTGGGATCATATTCCATTTCTGACGATGCTCTGCTGGAGCTTATAAAGATCACACTTAAAGATCTTCCCGGGTATGGAGACATACTGGATTTCAAGAGTGAGAAACGTAATATCGGAGTCGTATTCTCAATAGATCTCGCTCTCCTTTACGGATACGATGCCCAGAAGGTACTTCACGATGCGCAGCAGAAGATCGGCAACGCGGTAGAGAATCTCACAGCTATAACCGTCGTCTCAGTAAATATCAGAGCCGGCAGACTCATTCACGGAAAGGAAAGAGTATGAAAGAGACTATATATACAATTCCTGTTAATGATGCTTACAATTCCGATTTGGAATGTCCTTTATGCCAGCTAAGAAAGAGATGTGAGGATAATGAGATCGAATACTATCTCGGTCCTTCCCTTATGGAGCCTGATACCAGGATAATTACCAATAAGACCGGATTCTGTCCTGATCATATGGCAAAGCTCAATAAGCAGGTAACCAACAGACTCGGTCTTGCACTTGTTCTTCACACTCATCTGCTCGATTACGATAAGGACATTACTGAAGATCTGTCGGAAGCAGCCCCTGCGAAAGCCGGATTGCTCAAAGGACGCAACGGTGACTATAAGAACACCCTGAGGTCACTTGCTGACAGAATAGACAAGAGAACTTCTGACTGTCCTGTCTGCGAGAAGATGAACAAGACAATTGAAAGATACAATGAAGTTATCATGCATATGTTCTCACACGATGCTGAATTCAGGGAAAAGTTTATGAACACCAAGTCACATTGCCTTCCCCATACAGCTTCATTATTGAGAACGGCTGCTGCCAAGTTATCTCAAAATGATGCAGCTGACTTTGTCACTGCTCTGGCAAAAAGCAATAAGGAATACTTCGAGGAACTTGAGAAAGATGTCGAATGGTTCACTTTGAAGTTCGATTACAGGAACAAGGACAAGCCTTGGGGCAACAGCAAGAACGCCATACAAAGATCAATGAGATTCTTATCTTCAGATACAGGTGAATTCAATGAAGGATAATACGGATTTAGAACTATTAACCGACTACGCTATTGATGTCAGTGAGAGCGCGAATGGTCTTAACGTTCTTATTAAGCACGACTACTACTCCAGTGACAGCGATAACGGACGAAGGCTTCTTAACAGTCTTCTCGACGGTCTTATTATGGCCGGTGACAGATTATTTCAGTTAATAATTACTGACTGTGCAGTTAAACTCCTGGAAGAATCGGATAAGTTAAATGAATTGATCCAACTTGCCAATACAACACTAATATGTTCAGACAGCGTTGCATATTATAATGTGGAACTCGCTAAATCCTTCCCGACCTCTGTACATGTAGTTCCTATGACCGATATAACGGATCAGATTATCGAGACCAGACCCAATATTATCTTGGAATAATTCAAATATAAATCAAAAGAGGATCGACGATAAGTCGATCCTCTTCGTATTCATTAATACCATTCTAATCAGTCATCAAGCAGTGAAATACCCACACTCATTTGTTAATACACTATAGTTAGTATTATCTCTATAAGCTGCCTCTCTATAAGTAACATTACCAGGAAGACCCGGACAATACGGAACATTAAAGTTATCAGATGATCTTACCTCAATTCCGGAACATGCAATACGGCCATAGAATACATCAGATAACATACCACTATCAAGGTAAACCATAGCGCCATCTGAACCACCTTGAGAACTAGGGAAGAAACCTATATATGCATTAACTACCATGTTCTCATGGTGAGCCTGATTCCCGTACACCAAACCATATTCACCAACACTACCATATCCGCCACCATCATCAGCTGTATGATTAATACCTATACCATCAGGCCTGGACCAGTTAGTGAACATATAGAATCTTGGTGTATGACTAATATCCTGTATCAGCTTTTGAGGATTATTAAAATCGGTATTGCTATAACATCTGTAATCGACAAAGCCACATACAGGATTGTTATTCATGCCCATAATCTTAATCTGCGCATTATTCAAAAGAACAAATACAACCTTATTATCACCAGAGGTATCTGTCATACGGAATCCACATCCATTAGTGCCGGATTCATCACCAATCTGCAAAACACCACCATCTACATATATAACTGTGGTCTTGCTGACATTACAGTTTATCCAATCAGTTAATATTCCACCTGTAGTATAAAGATACTGATACGGCTTATCACCACATGTATAACCGGAAGGCAAAGAATCCTGCGAGAAATCAATCCAATACAGAGGGTTTCCATCAGCATCTGCTGAGGTCTTCAATTCATCAAACCAAGCAGAATTGTTAGCACACTGACCATACTCGGTCATCATCTCACTCTGTGTATCTATCTGATCAGCATTAACAGTCAAGCGCTGAACCATATCAGAAGGAATCTGATCTGTGCCATTATTAAAGCCCTGCCAAGAACTAGAGAACTGCCTTGTCGATTCAGTATTACCAGTATACATACGATAAGTAGCGCCAGGAGTCTGTACTCCGTCTGCATTAAATACTGTTCTCTCAAAGTGTATAGACCCAGCACCCATTAATCCGCCATAATTTGTGGAATTATATGTAAAATCACTGAATCCGGTGGAAGTTGTATTGTATCGTCCATCAATAGCTCTGTTATCAAACCACAAACTGTCAGCAGTACTGAAGCTAATGCTCGCAGTTCCATTTGTTGCACCCAAGGGAAGAGCTGGCTGACCCTCTCCGTTGTAGTAAATAGGACAGTCTGTACCCCAGAAATAAATGTCTGCCTTACCATCATTATTAGCCACATTTGTTGAAGAGGTACCACAGAAGAACATTCCAGCATTCTGACCTACAAACAAAACTCGCTCAGACATAACTACATCTCTCATATAGAGTATGCCATCTGTTATCAAATCACAATAAAAACCAGATCCATCCTGATTGGAAGTTGCACTGTTATGAATAAATACAATATTATCCGCGCAATCTGAATGTGTTGTAGTAAAACTAACCTGATTACGTCGATCAACATCTCCTATCTTAGATGCATCCAAGCCAAAATTCATCGAGTTAAGCATACCGCCGTCACCGATATTAACAGCAATATCGAACATAACCGGAGGTACACCTTCACTCTGATTCTTCTGAAGAACCATTCTGTAGTACTGTGCAACGCCATCAATATCGCACTTACACTCAATTGCCAACTTAGAGGTATTTGCATCGTCCGGGTAATAGAAGTATGCAGAGGTAACTGCCCCACTACTTGCAACCATACCCGGAATACTGTCGTTCGAGAATGTTACAAGGGCGTTGTTAGTAGCCAACTTCTCAAGATCAGCGTCAGTAATCTGCTGGGAATAAATAGCCTGCCACAGAGACTGAGCCAATGAAGTGACCGTAAGTCTAGCCTGGTCAGACTTGGCATTTGAATATACTCTCTGTCTGGATGCGATAGAGATAGTGAGCGCTGTAGTTATAAAAATCAACGCCATCGCTACAATGAAGACAACCGTAATCAGGATGACGCCCTGTTTGTCATCCGCTTTCTTCATAACTTTCTTGTTTGTCCTACGCATAAACGAGCCCTTCCTCACAAAATAACGACAGCCGTAATTACAATACGACGCCATTACACCTATATAAAACTACATTGATTATAAGTCATGTCTTTTTTATTTTCAACATCAAATATCACGGATTTGACACCAAAAGTTCACATTTCCTTCAAGTTTCCGCTTCAGTCTCCTCTTCGGCAGGAGACTCCTTAATAACGGGCTTTCCTTCGGAACCATATTTCTCGAACTCCTCTTTCTTGGTTGCAACCAGAAAGTAGTCAGGCTGTGTGGCAAATCTTAATACTGCAGAGGCGTAATACTTGCCTTCCCTGTTCTTCTTAATTCGGGTTCTCCCGAAGAATTCGCCGTCTTCCGGACAGTTATACAGCGCATACATAGACTTGCGGATCTTGAACGGTTCAATCTTAAGTTCAAACGGACAGCCGCATACCGGACAATTAAGGTTAAAGCCCGCGACCATCATCATAGCCTGTGATTGTCTGTCACATGCCGCCCCGACTTTGGTGTACTCACGCTTGATATCGCAATTGATCGCGGAACTGGAGATCACACTAAGAACTTCGCTCGTCTTATTTCTCGAGAAGATATTCTTCAGTATCTCTCCCGTGTACTTGGCATCCGCTGTTGCACTGTGGAAGGTCTCTTCTTTGGAAATACCGTAGTAATCTACGGCAAACTCGACACTTCTCTGTCTCCCCTTCTCCGTCGAGAATATTGAGAACAGAGGCTGTACATCAAGGAAATAGAGTCCGATCCTATCATCCATACCGAAGAACTTAAGATTCATCTTCAGCATGTCCGTATCGGAGTTACCCCATCCGGAGAGGATCGAATCCTCTCCGCAGAACCTCTTAAAGCCCTCGACACCTTCCTTAAAAGGTACGCCGTTCATAAGATCCTGATTGGTCTTATGCGTTACCTTCTTAACATGGTAATGAATAGTCCTGTACTGAACAGGCCTTATATCACAGGAAAATACATCCTTATAAATGAGCATGCCGTTGGAATACATAAGCTTAACGGCACCGATCTCAATGATCTCGCCCGTCAGAGCGGACACATCAAAATCATATTCTTTACCGGGCAGAGGCTGATTCCACTCGAGGTCGAATACGATAAATATATCGCCGTCCTTAATCATCCTGTTTAACATTAAGTTTCACCCTGCCGCTCTCATCGCTCTTACTATTTCTTAAGATATTACATATTACGACGCCTATAGACAACACCCAGACGATAAGCGATATCATGGGCACTGTCATATTTGATCTGATTTTGAAGGAATAGTCCGAGGCTCCGTGCGAGAAGAAGCTTACAGCAAGCCTTCCTCCGTAATTGAAGGTATTGCTAAGGATGGTGTTCCCTCCGGTAGTAACATCAATGGCATAGTTGCCGTCATAAGGGATCGATGTAATTACCGAATACTCCCCGTAAGTTCCCATTGAAGGATCATCGATGGCGGTTCCCGAGAAGTCATCCAGAGGATATATAGAAGAATAAAGCTCTGCCATGGCATCAGAATCTGCACGCCAAATATTAAACTCCGCGGTACCTATAGGGGCAGCACCTATCTGCCTTAAGCTCACGGCATCAGTAAGTCTGTCGAGTTGCTTTACATACATGCCGCTTATAGAACTTACGGCATCGAACCCCGCGTATGTCTCCGTAAGGGTATTATCTCCCTCAAAAGACGAGAAAACATAGTAGTTTGAAGACGAATCCATGTTCTCGCACCTTACGAGGATCTCGTATGAAGTATCCGTATTTACCATATACGTTCCGTTACCGGTATCCGTCACGCCGTCAGTAAACACAGCGAAAGAATAGGCGCGCGTGAACACTTCCGCTCCTGATGCTACATTCGAGAGTGCATTTATCTGTCCCGGGAAATCCCCGGTCGAAGCAATCTGCCTCATGTCTGAATGAACACATATGTACTCGTTCTCATCTCCATACAGGGGAATGCTGTCATCAATGTCTATACTAAGACCGGAGATGCTATCTCCCGAATACGGAGTCAGTGAATCAAAGCTCCCCCACAATCCGGAAACAGAGAAGCTGTACCAGAGATTTATGCCGATGCCGGCGGCTCCGATTATCGCCATAAGCGCGGTCAATGCCTTACGCTCACGCTTTAACACATACAGAAATACACCGCTGAACAAAGCTGCCCCTGCACTGAACCACAGATAGAACAGGCTCTTCCCTACTTCACCGGCATTAGAAGCGTTTGACAGTATAATAAGTGCTAACACGGCACCAACAGCGCCAAAGACTCCGTTACGGGTGCAGTTACTGACATTTCGAAGTGACACTGCCGCCATGACAAACAGCAGGACGGTGAGTATTCCGATACGAAGGAAAGCAGCAGTATCTGTGTAACCCAGGACGGAAAGGATCGCATTCAGCAAAGACCAGGAAGCCGATATGGGAATCACGAGGATCAGGATGATGCCGGCAAGCTTGGCTTTGTAAGGGATAGTGCGGTTCATAAAGAACAGGATTACACAGACAATGACAAATACGGAGAGCGACATCGCTATATGAGAGCCGGCAGAAGGAATGAACAACGGGTTGCCGTCAAGAACTGAACAGAGAAGATCAAAGAACTTGAACGTCATCCTGCTGTCAAAGAATTCCGCCTTGATGTCAATAAAAACGGGGCCTGAAGCAAATACGGGGATCAGAACCAGAGCCTGGGCGGGCAGGGAGACTGCATAAGCCGCGAACGCCCGCGAAGCACCGGATTCAGTCCTCATAAGTGACTTCAGGAACGGTACGGCACAGACGACAAACAGAAGACCTGTGATTACCCCGAGAAAACCGCCCGTGACGAATAAAGTGAAGATTCCGGCAGCCAGCCAGAACGATTTTGGTGTCCCGGTTCGCATCAGATTCTCTGTCATATACAGCGCAAACGGCAGGATGATCATGATGTTCATTACCTGCGGATCCGCTGACGCCACTATGGCTACCGAAGATATCGAGTAAGCAAGCCCGAGAAGCAGACTTACGTCATTACGAAGCTTGACACGGCCCGAGCAGAACATATGCATTCCAAGTGACATGAGCCCGAACCTAAGATAGAAGAACAGCCGTATAAGGAACTTTCCGGCGTTGCCTCCGATAAGAAGGCTGATAATAAACGAAGGATAGAAGCGGCGGGTCAGGATATCCGAGAGCACATTCGGAACATAGATGCTGCCCGAGGAAAGCCTCTCCCTCAAAGTATCAATATCACTCAGCTGCGAATAGACCGGGTTCAGAAAGCTCTCCGGCGCCTTACTCATGGCAAGCAGAAGAACAAGCACAGGCAGGGCAACAGCCGCTGCCGCTATGAACAGCGAGTCTTCGTCAATCCGCTTTCTCATCGGAATCGGTCTCTTCTTCCGTTACTTCTGCAGGCACTTCTGCAAGAACTTCCGCAGGTGCTGACGAAGTCCTGGAAATTAGCTTCTGAACAACAACCACAGCGCAAAGAGCAATCACACCGGCAATCGAGATGAACAGCGACTGCGTAAATCCTGCAGGCACATACTTAAGTTCAATCTCGTGAACGCCGGGGCCGAGTTCAACTCCGCACAGAGCATCTCCGACAGCCAGAAGTTCCGAAGGCTCTCCGTCAACCGTGAGGCTGAAGCCCTCGGTATAAGCGATGGTCAGAAGCATAACGCCTCCTTCGCCCGCATCGATGTTACCCGTAAGGGTCGTATCATCGTAATATGTTACGTTAAGCTGGTTGCTGCCTAATTCCGCCATTGCCTGCTCGAATCCTGCAGTATTAAGTTCATAGGCATACAGATGGAGCGTCCCTGAAGGAGACTTGCTGTAAGTTACCGTAGCGGATATCGGCTCTCCCGTAAACTCACCAAGATAAATGGTCTGGTAGCTTCTGATTTCATAATCAGCCGTTACCTCGCCGCCTGTAGCTATCTTCACAGTTCCGCCCTTGGAGCTGTCAGCATAGATGTAAATATCGGCGCCTATATCGGCGCTGTCACATGTTACCGTATAAGAACTGCTTTCTCCGGAAGCATCGAAAGTAAATGTCAGGGCATTTCCCGATCTTCCCATGGGAGTAAGACCGGATTCATCAGTAGAATAAGCAACTATGGGAAGATAGACATCAGCCTGCACTCCCATCGCCCTTATCCAGTCGTTAGTCTTAACAAAGACATCCGTAATTGCGGAAGACGGTGTGTAATCAAGGATATCATCCGACACCATGTATCCTACCGACAGCGCATCAGGATTCTCGTAGAATACGACCTCGCCGCTTCTGAAGGCCTCTTCAAACATCAAAGGAACGCTCTGTGTATCCTGTATCGTAGCAAGGTTCCTGATACCGAGGATGGATGCGGTCACGCGGGTAAGTCCGGAATTACGGAGACCGTTGATGCCGTTATTGTGGAAACCGAAGTTTCTCATGTACTTTACGAAGCTCTCTCTTGCCGTGGAGGAGAATATGGACATGCCCTTCACGTCGTATACAGACTGTATGTCACAGATGAAGTTCGGGTAAAGTTCAGTTCTCTCGAAGTAGTTATGACCGCTAGTGCCCTCGATGCCTGCGGCGTGGTCACGGATAACACTTCTGTTCTTGCCGTAGAAATCATAACCCGTAAAGCCCTCGTGTTCGGCAACACGGGCAATCGTAAATGCAGATGCTGTCATGGCCTCGAAGATCATGCTTATGGCGATAACAAGCTCGAGCACCTGGCTTCTCTCCCTGTCGGAAGTAACGATTGCCCTCAGGACTATCGACTGGATGATAAGGAACAGCAAAGACAGGCCTATCTGCTGGTAACCCTCATTGCCGGTACCAAACTTCTCATAAAGAAGCAGGAACACACCTGCACCGACGCAAACGGCTGAGAGCTGTCCGGGAGTGAATGTCTTCAGAACACGGATCGTCATGAAGGCTATTATCACCACAACAAAACTCATCATGTATGACTGTCTGTACGGAATCTGGTTCGGGTAATGCATACCATGCCATATGAAATTAAGAGTCTTCGTCGAGAAGCTTAAGTACAGGAACAGCAGCATGAATGCAAAGCTTATCTTCTTTCTTAAGGTGATGCCGGTCTTCGAAGTTGCCATGAAGAACAGGGGCAGCATCAGTACAACAACAGTGCCGCACGCGACATTGGCCATACCGTCACGGATGTTAGGATTGGCGCTTACCAGGAATCTTCCCAGAAAATCGAAAAGGTTGCCGGTGGGATTGAAATCTATCGGGAACTCATCTCCCGTGGCAGAAGAATGCTGCAGGATAAGGTATGTCGGTATGACTACGACTGCGGATATGGCTCCGGCAATAGCGGAACCTAAGGCAAATCTGCCGGCACTTGCGAAGAATGAGCCCACCGTGAACTTGTCGTCAGGCATAAATGCGAAGTACATGACGACAGAGAAAAACACGAGGAATATGCAAACCATGTATCCCGAGTAGTAGTTGGAGATAATGACGAGAGCGAGTGTCAGAACGTAGAGCAGATACTTTCGCTCAGTGAAAAGCCTCAAAAGCCCGAGACAGACGAGCGGCAGCAGCACATACGCATCACACCACATGATGTTCCAAAAGTCCGTGAGGAACCACCCGGAGAGCGCATATGCAATGCCGAATGTGAGCGTAACGAGGTCGTATTTACGAGAATCTATGCGGGAGAGCAGAAGTCCCATGAACAAAGATGCGAGACCTGCTCTTATGCATGTTATGAAAGCCACGAACACCGGCAGAGTCTTGTAAGGGAAGAACAGTGCCAGAATGTTGAGAGGGCTCGCGCAGTAATTTGCAAATACGGCATAGAACTCGTTGCCTAGTCCGCTGTTCCACGAGTAGAAGAGCGATCTGCCCCCCAGGATCTTGGCGCGAAGCTCGTATATGAACGGCATGTACTGATGGTAAAGATCTACCGTCAGCATGGTCTTCGTGCCGGCGGGATAGACGCCGATCACGGCAAATATCAGAGCCACGGTGATAAAGGGTATGATGAATGACAGAAACTTGAGATTCGTGAGAGATCTTAAGCCCTTTGAAGCAGTTTCCTTGATTTTGCCGTTCTTAAACATAGGACTTATAGTACCATATTTTGTAGCATTGCGGTAATAAAACACGCGTGTATATATGCTAAAGTATTATAAGTATGGGATTGAGACTTAGAATAATCATAAATCCTTCCTCGGGAAGGGAGAAATCGCTAACGGATCTCGACAGCATTCTGATGTATCTGTCGAGGGCAGGCGAACTTACGCGCTCGGACATCTGCTACACGGCAGGCCGTTTTGACGCCATGAATTACGCGAAGGAAACCGACGCCTCCCAGTACGACGCCATAGTCGCCTTAGGCGGAGACGGAACTGTCAACGAGGTCGTAACGGGAATGATGAGGGGCGAGGTCGATCTCCCCCTTGCGATATTCACATCCGGAACGGTAAACGACTTCGCGAAGATCAACAATCTTCCCCAGGCAACATCAGACTTCGCGAGAATGCTTATCAAGCCGTCTTACGAGAGGATAGACTGCGGCAAGGTCAATGACGATTATTTTCTCAATGTCGTAGCGGGCGGACTTATGACCGATGTAGCTTATAAGGTCAAATCAGACGTTAAGACAGCCATCGGACCCGCTGCTTACTGGTTATCAGCCATGAAGGATCTTCCAGACATCAACCGCACATTGAAGGTAAAGATAACCGCAGGCGGCAAGACATATGAAGAGGATATCGTTATGTTCATGATCGCTAATACCAAGAGTGTCGGCGGATTCAGAGGACTCATGACCAAGGCAGACATTCAGGACGGCGCACTCGATCTTCTCGCGGTAAAGAAACTCGATGCACTCGAGATAGTACCTCTCCTCGGAAGCCTTGTCGTAGGAGACCACATCTACAACGATAACATTATCTACATCCAGTCAGATGACATTCTGCTCGAATCAGATCAGAAGATCACACTCGATATCGACGGCGAGGAAGGTCCTGCCCTCCCCGCCCACATAAGCTGCATTAAGAGCGCTATTAATCTAATCGTTCCCGGTAAGGAGGAACCACTTTGAAAAAGAACAGAGACAACAAAGAGAAGATTGTAAGAACACCTGCCTTCGAGTCAGATAATCTCGAAAGCAATGCAAGCATACTCTCGAGCCTTGAAGAGACTAATGCTATCGATATGTCGGGAGAGGACCCTTCATCCCTCGAGGATAAACTGACAACAGAAGCTCCCGCACCTATGAAGGAAGAAGTCAGGAAGAACGATATAGCTCCTGTCAAACTCGATCTTGCACCCGCAGGTTCCGATGTCGAATCGAGAGTTCCTGTCACAAAGGGAACCATTAAGAGCATCACATTCCTGGTCATCGCTTCACTTGTTGTGCTCGCTACGGTTGCGGCATCGCTTTTCTACAACGCGGGAATCAAAGAGAAGCTTCAAAGTCCTCTCACTATCGGCGGAACTCCTGTCGACAGTGCGGAATTCAGCTTCATGTACCACTACATCCTTATCGATAACGGTGTCGACATCTTCGCCTCCGAGACTCCCGAGATGCTCGCAGGTCCTTCGGTTGACCCCAATTTTGCTACTCTTTACGATGACGCCGTAGCTCACGGACTTCAGATCGAACCCAAACACTATGATCTCGCGAGAACATACATCGACTGGCTTCAGACCAAGGCTGATGAACTCGGTGTCGACCTCACCACATATATCCGCGGCGTATTCGGGGATCAGGTGGATGAGCAGGTTATACTGAGTGCTCTTGCAAAGATGTATTTCACGGAGGATTATGCTTCCGGCGATAAGCTCGTTGAGCTTCAGGCTACCGACGAACAGGCTGAAGAAGCTTATGCCAATAACCCCAACGCCTATGATGAGGTATCCTATAAGCTCCTCCGCATCCGCTACGAGCAGAGAGATCAGGCCTTTATCGATACGGCCAATCTTCACGCCAACCAGATCATCGAGCAGATGGGACAGGATCCTTCAATGTTCGAAGCCATAGCAGCCCAGTATTTCTCAGGTGAGGCCGCAGCTATACTCCAGCTTCCGGATTCCTGTCTTACCGAAGGATCCAGATACGACGACTTTACCCACACTGATTTCAGGGACTGGCTGTTTGACATGTCGAGAGTTCCCGGTGATTCCGTAATCTTCAACGATGAGGACGGTTTCCCCATCATTCTCGTATTCGTTGAAAGAGAAAGACAGACTGTCCCCCTCCGTGATGTAAGAATGGTGGAAGTTCTCATCGACAGCACAGGAGATGAAGAGACACCCGGCTATGACATCGCGAATGCCCAGCAGGTTGCTCAGGAGATCTACGATACTATCGGCGTATTCGGCGAAGAGACCGATGTTCAGACGATCGAGAATCTCTACAACGATGACATTATCAACGGCAATATCGTCATCACTCACAGCCAGGATACATATCCCGGCAAGTATGACGGAATCCTCAATGAATGGATATTCGCAGATACGAGAGTTGCCGGCGACAAGGCATTCCTTGAGACGGCTGAAGGTTACTATATCGTCTATCTTGTTGGTATCTCGGAGAATCCCGAGTGGTATGACAGGGTCAATTCATTCGTACGTATGAGAAACTATCAGGCGTTCCTGAATGAGACGATCAGCGCATACGCTTACGAGTTCAATCAGACCGGACTCGACAGGGTAGCTGACGTACCTTAAAGGAATCAGATTCCTGCGATGATAAGGGCTACGGCGGTAGCAATAACACTGCCGCCGACAGCAATGGCAAGAATGGTTGCCATTACCTTAACGCCTCTGGATCTTCTTCTGTTGTAGTTATAATTACTGTTCTGCGTCATTTGAATCTCCAACGATCAATGTCAGTTCGCGCGTACGTCCGTCACGTTCGATAACCACGGGAACCTCATCTCCGGGAAGATGGGTGTCGCGCACACTTATAATATCATCAGACCTCTCAATTTCAACCCCGTCGATGGATACTATAAGGTCTCCTTCCCTCATGCCTGCGACGTCAGCGGGACCTCCGGGTTCAACCTCGGAGACATAAACACCTTCAATGGCGCCGTAGTATTCATCACCGTAGACCTGACCGACGGTAACACCGAGATACGGTCTGTTCGCTACATAACCGTAATTAATGATCGACTGGATGATATCCCTTACGTTTGAGATGGGGATTGCAAAGCCAAGGCCTTCAGAAGCTGATATCTTGGCATTGGTAACTCCGATTACCTCGCCGAAGGAATTGATCAGCGGGCCGCCGCTGTTACCGGAATTGATGGAGGCATCAGTCTGAATGAGCTCCATGGTATAGCCGTTATTATTTGCCTGTCTGTTAAGAGCTGATACGACTCCGACGGTAACTGTGCCCTCGAGCCTTCCCAGAGGATTGCCGATTGCAACAACAAGCTCGCCGACCTGAAGCGTATCGGAATCACCGAGCGTAACATAAGCGAAAGGCTCTTCCTGCTCCTCAACCTTCAATACGGCGATGTCCGTCTGGATATCGTAGCCGACAACCTCAGCATCAAGAGGAATCTCATAGCCCGGAACATCAACGATAAGGCTGAGTTCGGAATTATTAATGACATCATCTATGACATGCTGGTTGGTAACGATATAACCGTTCTCACTTACAAAGAATCCCGTTCCGGAGAATATGGGGGCATTCCTGTCGTTGACGGTGCCCATGACATAGACCGATACGGTGGCAGGACTTACGAGTCTTACGATCTCCACAGTGCTGAGCGTTGTCTTATTGGGATCTGTTACGCTCGCTGCACGCTCCAAAGAGAACTCGGGATCGGCAACAGGATTTACTGAATGCTCGGATTCTTCCCTCTCCTCCCTGTCATCTTCGTCATCTTCGCTTCTGTACGCGGAATACGTCATATTGCCTACTGAGCCTGAAGCAAGTCTCAAGATATAAACTGTCTGAAGCATTGAGAACAGCATTGAACAAACCGTCAATATTATAAGGAAAGGTACAAGTATTCCTGTCTTCTTTTTGTTATCAGTATCCATTTCAAAATCACCTCTGTGCCCAATAATACTCCGCTTGAGATTATATATTGGTGCAAAATTAAGTCAAAAACGGCTCATTCTTCAGGTATTGCTTCCCTGATCATATCCGTTCCGGCTTTAACGGCCTCCACGCGCCCGAAGGTTTTGTCCGAGACAAATGTCTTAAGCTCTTCAGCCTTGGAAGACGGGCAGGTTACTTTTATCTCGACGTTCTCTTTGTAAACGGGTTCACTTACATTCCAGCCGGCCTGGGTGAGCGCATATATGAGTTTCTCGCTCATGTCGTAGCCCGCCGTCATGCTGTACACCTCTCCGCCGGTCAGCCTTACAAGTCCCGAAGACCTGACAGCCGAGGCCGCGGCATCGGTATACGCCCTTACAAGCCCACCCTTGCCCAGAAGTATTCCGCCGAAATATCTCGTCACAGTAATAACAGCGTTGGTTATCTCCTTCTTATCGAGTACGTTAAGTATCGGCATGCCGCCGGTGCCCGAGGGTTCGCCGTCATCACTGTACTTCTGCATGAAGGTCTCGCCGCTTACACGCCACGCATAGCACACGTGCCTCGCATCAGGGTACTTGGCTCTTATCTTCGCGACAAAGTCCTCCGCCTCCGGGGCACTTCTGACCTCGCAGCTGTTGCCTATGAATATGGACTTGGATATCTCGATCCTGGACTCGCCTTCCTGCGCGAAAGTAATAAAGCTTCCGGACAAATCAGGTCAGCTCCTTATACTTCTGGTAAGCCATGAGAAGAAGCGATCTGTCCTGGCTGTATGTAACCTTATCCATCGCAGCCTGCACATCAAAGAACTTAGCATTAAGGATATTCTCTTCGGTATTGGGAACGGTCTTCGTATCTTCAGCAAGCATTATGAACCAAGAGATATTGTTGTGTACGGGCTTCCTTCTCGATATCGAATAGAACTCATAATGAGTCTTGCCACAGGGTGCCAGCACCTTTGCCGAGACGCCGGTCTCGTACTGTACACGCCTTACCACTACCTCGGTAAGCTTCTGGTTAACTCTGATGACGCCCTTGGGGAAAGCCCATTCATGCTTATCATTCTCGATCATAAGAACCTTATCCTGGCAAAAGACTATGCCGCCGGTGCAATTTCTGATAAGCATATGCAACTCCTCGTTAATATATATTAAAGTGATTTTAACATTAAATAAGGTATAATTTCTATTATGATAAACGACAACAGAAAATATGATACTTCCGCATTTCGAAGAAGCGAGAAGGGTGCCGCATACCAGAACAGGATAGCTGCCCTCCAGAAGCTTTTCGTTGCGCTTGCAGTATCCTCTGTTGTAATGGGGCTCGTACTCACAGGAGCAGTAATAGGCCGCCGGAAGGCCCTCGGCGAATACGGAGAAGCGACACACTCCGAGGGCGTAGCATCCTTAGTGGGCCTCATGGACACGCCGACGCCAACCGAAGCCTACATAATCCCCGAATACCTTGAAGACTCAGACCTTGCCCTGCAGATGTGGGGTCCCCTGGAGCCCGCTTCTAACCCTGTCCCCTACGAGCACTACCCCGTAAGAGGCATATATGTCGGACCTGCGGCAAACCTCGAGGAGTGCTTCGTGCTCGCGGAGAATTCGGAGATAAATACTTTTGTAATCGACTTAAAGGAGCAAGACGGAGCCCTCTATGACACCGCCAACGAACTCGCACTGGAGTCGAGCGCCGTGTACGGTTGCTACAATCTAAGCGAAGTAGTGCAGCAATGCCATGAGCACGGCATCCACGTAATCGGCCGTATCGTCTGCTTCAAGGACCCGAACCTTGCCACGGCAGAGCCTGAGCGCGCGATAAGAGACAGCGCGGGCAATGTACTGTACTTCAACTCAGAGGGCGGACGTGCCTTCCTGGATCCGTACAACCCGGACAACTGGGAGTACCTCATTGAACTTGCCGAGGAAGCGGTCTCAAGAGGAGTCGATGAGATCCAGTTCGACTACATAAGATTCCCGACAGGCTCCACCACTACCGGAAATGAGCCTTACTTCGGGCTTGAAGGCACGGTTCCCGACAGAACCGAAGCCATCAACAGATTCGTAAGGGAGGCGCGTGTAAGGATCCAGGATACGCTCGGTGTACCGATGTCTGCGGACGTATTCGGCATCATACTGACCTCCGAGTACGACGGTAGAAACCTGGGCCAGGACTGGTACTCGATCGGTCTTGCAGGAGAAGACTCGGTCTGCCCCATGATCTACCCGTCCCACTACGCCCTCGGCACCATGATCTCCGGCATAACATTCGACAAACCCGATCTGTACCCTTACGACATAATGATCGCGGTTCTCTCCTACGGTAGCTCCGCTTGGTATCAGGAAGGGTACTGTACGGTAAGACCGTATGTACAGGCTTTTACCGCTTACTACCTCGGCGAAGGCAACTATCTCGAGTACGATTACGATGCGATCAACGCGCAGATACGGGCGATCCAGGACATGAGACTCGATGAATATATCCTGTGGAATGCATCTGTTCTCTACCCTGAAGGAAACTACGGGGGCAACGACGGTTAGCATTGCGCTTGCTCAAGTCCTCCGCGCTTCGAAAATTGTGTTATAATCAGTTGTTCTATATATAAATTATTAAATATCCGGAGGGTATTATGTTAGATATCAAACTTCTTAGGACCGAGCCTGACATCGTCAGAGAGAACATTAAGAAGAAGTTCCAGGACGAGAAGCTTCCTCTTGTAGATGAGGTCATCGCGCTCGACAAGGAATACAGAGAAGCAAAGCAGAAGGCTGAGGGGCTCCGTAACAGAAGAAACGTAGTCTCCAAGGAGATCGGCATGCTCATGGGCCAGGGCAAGAAGGACGAAGCTATGGCTAAGAAGACCGAAGTTACGGATATGGCTGCCGAGCTCGAGGCCCTCTCTGTCAAGGAGACAGAACTCGAGGAAGAGATCCGTAAGAGAATGCTCGTCATCCCTAACATCATTGACCCTTCCGTTCCGATCGGCAAGGACGATTCCGAGAATGTAGAGAACGAGAGATTCGGCGAACCCGTCGTACCCGACTTCGAGATTCCTTATCACGTAGACATCATGGAGAAGCTCGACGGCATCGAGCTCGATCCTGCAAGAGATACTTCAGGTAACGGCTTCTACTACCTTAAGGGCGACATCGCAAGGCTTCATTCCGCTTGCCTGTCTTACGCGAGAGACTTCATGATCGACAGAGGATTCACATACTACATTCCTCCCTACATGATCAGATCTTCCGTAGTTACCGGCGTTATGTCCTTTGCTGAGATGGAGAACATGATGTACAAGATCGAGGGCGAGGACCTCTACCTCATCGGCACATCCGAGCACTCCATGATCGGTAAGTTCATCGATTCCATTATCGACGAAGATAAGCTTCCCCAGACACTGACATCCTACTCACCCTGCTTCCGTAAGGAAGTCGGTGCTCACGGCATTGAGGAGAGAGGCGTTTACCGTATCCACCAGTTCGAGAAGCAGGAGATGATCGTCGTCTGCAAGCCCGAAGACTCCATGAAGTGGTACGACATTCTGTGGAAGAACACAGTCGATTACTTCCGTTCACTCGATATCCCCGTAAGAACACTCGAGTGCTGCTCTGGCGACCTTGCTGACCTGAAGGTCAAGTCCTGCGACGTTGAAGCATGGTCTCCTCGTCAGAAGAAGTACTTTGAGGTCGGTTCCTGCTCCAACTTGGGCGACGCTCAGGCAAGAAGACTTAAGATCAGGATCAAGGGACCTAACGGCACATACCTTGCACACACACTTAACAACACATGTGTAGCTCCGCCGAGAATGCTCATCGCTTTCCTCGAGAACAACCTTAACGAGGACGGCTCCATCAGAATCCCTGAAGCTCTCAGGCCTTACATGGGCGGCAAGAGCGTTATTGAAGTTCCGAATAAGTAATTTCTTTTGAATTTGCTTAAGGTACTTCACAGAAACTATCAGATAACGCTGTCAGTGTACTGTTCTATCATTGACAGCGTTCTTATACTAACTGGGTTCGTTTAACCAAATCGTATTGTTATCCACTAACAATACAAGAGACAAATTGGAGTTTTTGTGGTAGATACAAATCTTTCTGTTTATATAGTCACATATAATAGATGTAACTATCTGAAGAAAACAATTAAAAGCGTTCTTGATCAGACGTATAATAAATTTGTTATTTACATCCTTGATAATAATTCTAATGATAAAACTAAAGAAATTGTTTCTGAGTTTTCTGACCCCAGGATTCACTATATTTGTCATAAGAAAAATATTGGTGGCATTAACAATATTAGATTTGCACTGGAAAACTGCACAACTGATTATTGTGTAGTTTTTCACGATGATGATATCATGCGTCCTGCTTTTATAGAAAGAGAACTTTCTATACTAGAAGAACATAAAGACGTCGATATGGTTTCTACAAATGCATATATCATTGATGAAAAAGGGACCATAAACGGTCAATTACTCCAAGATCCAACCGTTGATGGCAATTACACTTTTTGGGGAAAGAATCTGATCGTTGATTATATTAATCAATCTAGATTTTTAGTCTTCCCTTCTATCATGTATCGTATGAATGTAATCAAAGACAATAACATTTTCCCTCAAGAAGAAGCCGGTCCCGGCTGTGACATTGTTTTTTATAATGAGATATTGAGTTATGGGGGAAAAGCCTGCGAAATACATGATTGCTTGATGGAGTATCGTATGCATCCTGAACAAGATACATATACATCTAAGTTATATATAGATCTTAAGATGTTTACCTATATGAAAAGCAATCCTTATTTTGCAGGAATACTTCAAAGTGAAGAACACAACATATATAAAGTTTATTCAAAAAACACAAAGCAAGCATTAAAGGTACTGATTAAGGATAAATCTCGTTATAAAGAGGTAAAAGAGTTAATCAATGAATACTCTAATTGTTGGATTCATCCAATCGTATATGATTGGATGACGAAGATTGGTTTATTTCTGATTAAGATTACCCCCGATAGACTATTACTTAATACATACTCACTTTGGAATAAGCTAAAGGAGCACCACCAATAATGAATATTGCTTTTACAAACATATATGGAAGTGTCTATGAACGAGACGGACTATTTGACGAAAAACAATGTAAAATAGGCGAAAATTTGTTACTCCCATTAATCACACTGAAACGCGAATTAGTAAAAGCGGGACATACTGTGCATACTATAGATATGTATCCAGACATAAAAGCAATAGATATCTTTGTCTTTCAGGATGTACCTGCTTCTATTATTACTCCTATTAATTACAAAGATTATATAAAACTATCGTTGAAGAGATTAAAGAAAAACGATATGTTTTACTCTATCGTTAAGCAAACAAAAAAAGAACAACGCATATTAATTATTGCTGAACCAGAAGTTGTTAATCCACGATCATATATTGTTAAATACCATAAGTATTTCGGAAAAATCGCAACATGGAACACCTCGTTAATTAACGAATACGGTTATTCCCAATATTGTTATCCCCAGCCTGTGCCCTCTAAAAGCTATATTAAAGATTACAAACAGAAGAAGTTTTGTACTATTATTTGCGGAAACAAAACCAGCGCCGAAAAAAACGAGTTATATAGCGAACGAAGAAAAATAATCGATTATCTCGAGAATAGCACTTACGAATTTGATCTTTATGGCTTTGGATGGGAAAAGGAGGGTCTCAAGAATTATAAAGGAACAACTGCGCACAAGCTAGAAACATTATCTAATTATAAATACTGTATCTGCTATGAAAACATGTGTAATACACATGGTTATATCACTGAAAAGATATTTGATTGTTTCTTTTCCGGGACAATTCCAATTTACTGGGGCGCTGATGACATTGAAGATTATATTCCAGCTAGTTGCTATATAGACAGGAGGGCATTTGATACAGATGCATCTCTTCTAGATTATATAAATCAGATTCAAGAATCTGAGTATAACTCTTATATCAACTCTGCAAAAAAGTATCTCAAGTCGGATAAATTCAATAATACATTTTCGGTAAATGCATACATAGCAAACATGAAGAAATTAATACTCGATTATTAATATACTATGCCATATCAAATAGCAATCCAAGAACGCGGGTAGTAGTTACCATTTATATACATATATTGAGGAGAATTCGCGCCTATGAAATCGTACGGGCAAACCACCTGCTGAACGTTCTTATTCAATAATGCTCCCCACACACTAAATGTAGAATTTGCAATTATAACACCCTGCATCTTTGACATAAGATACATATCTACAGCTGCCTTGTTATTATCCATAAATACAACGTCTTTATTCTTGAATAATCCCATTTCCTTACAACCATTAATATCATCAGAGAACACTACAAATCTAACTGAATCCGATTCAAACATATTCATCGCTTTTTCATAATAATCATCACCCAAATTCAAAGAAGCCAAAACCAAGTAATCTGTTCTTCTAAAATGGACTGCAACACATTTTTTCCCCTCAGACACTCTTGAATATATCTCATCGCCCTTTTCACTAACCCATTTCTTAAAATGGAATCTACTTATTATAGTGTCAGCATAACTTTCCCAATCCCTGTACGTACCAAAACCATTCTGTATATCATAATTCTTATCCATGGAAAGATTCAGTAATGATGTGTCAGTAGCAACATCATTATGCAGGTCTACAATTGCATCGAAGTCTTTGTACTTACTTGCAACCAAGCGATAAACAACCTTATCAAGCTTTGAATAAACACGGCTTTTATAGATGCGTTTCATTTGCTTTTTCCATGAATTCATATGCTTGTATCTTTTACAATATGCATCAATTATGCCGCTGTGAGCATCATTACAACGGCCTATTAGATTAACTCCATCGATATCGAATACATCAAAAAACTGAAATCCTCGTCTAAAATGCCTTAACTCCTTCCAAAACACCACCTCTTGATCATTTACAATACCAACATACATAAGTGCAGCAAGTGTAGTTAACTGTGCACCCAATTGATCTCCATATGCTATCATTGAATTCGTTATCATAATTAACTGTGAATCTTTCCTTTCTGAAAGACAATACTCTTAATTCTTTTCAAATATATAACGACACTATTCATTTCACTTGTCTTATAGAATAAAACTATATTAATCGACAATGGTATCAACACACCTATTATAACTCTAAGCATAATCCCCAATACTGAAACTTGTATTACCTTACAAAGACTCATAACTAAAAATGCTTCACATACACCTACCAAAAGTCTGACTATCTGTCTTAAGGCATAATAATACACTCGTTCTTTCATATAGACTGTATAGACAACATAAACTCGACCGATCCAGAATCCAATTTGCCCAATTATTGTTCCAACCATTACACCGGTAATCCCAAACGGTTTACTTAGTACTATAGACAGAATAACGTTTGCTACAGCTGCAAATATAATCGGAATACGATCCAGTTCGTATCTTCCGAACGAGTATCTATAATAAGTCAGAAACTGATGATTCCATGCTATATACTGGTTAACACAAAAAGAAATAACAAAACCATCGGCAAGAAGATAGTCTGCGCCAAACAATAACTCTATTGTCGGATTAAACAAACATAAATAGCAACATGTAACTATCGTTGCAATTACAAAGCTGATAAAGTCGAACATTCTAAACATTCTAGCGCCTTCATCCTGGTCGCTAGAATAAATATATGTACCTATAGACATTTGAAATGGTTTCAATACTTTAGTAAGAAATGCTGTAATATGTCCACTAATCAATAAATAGTTAGACAACAATCCTACATATGAGATGCCTAAAAGAGCTGATATAACAATATTGTCAGTTCCACCATATATAGTTCCACAGACTTTTTGAATAATATTATTTCTTATGTCCTTACCTATATTAAGAGACCTGACATCATCAAGACTTGTCTGATTATTGTTATTACAATAATCAAATCTTGTATCTACCTTCTTTGCAATTATTATATTCCCTATCAAGTTGCTCCCAAGTCCACAAAGAAGATAAATAATATAACTTTTTAATAATAACAGCGTAACAAGTTTAACACCTGTAAATACAAAAGAAACCGCTGTATCCGTCTTTATGCATTCATACTCTTGCTGATTCACCAAGAAAAGAATACGTTTATAAGCAAGAAAATAAGATGTTATTGTCATTAATAGTTGTATTATGAATATTACATATACATAACTCCAATTATAATTATTATCCTTAATAATAAACTTTAAAAAAGGCAACAAAGAAATACCGATAAACAATACAACAAAACCAATGATCCTATATAAGAATCTATAAACAGACATTATTCTATTAATCTCATCTTTATTATCCTTAGCAAATGCCGGAAATAAACGAAATAGTATTACATTCTCAATACCTAAGTCAGCCAAAGCCAACAAAGCGAATACATTTCCAAACAAGCCTTCATACCCCAAGAGTTCTACTGAAAGGGTATTAAGGAATACTCTTCGAACAACTATAGCTAAAACTGCCAACAGCAGATAAGAAACCATTGCATATAAACTATTTTTCAGTGTACTATTTACACGCATCTATTCTTCTACACCAATACAATTCAAAGATTCTAATAATTAATACATTAATCGAAACAGTCGTTTCAAACGATAGACAATGTAAGAATTCATTTTCATTATTAAGTCATTTTATTACCATTCTTCATTAATTCAATATAAAAGAATTACAAAAAACTCAGAATAAAAGATGATTAAACAAGATCTGAATCTGATTAGCAGTTCTCTTTACATCATATCCACTCTGACTGATGATATATGCATACTCTGTTCTACACTTATTTATAGTACGATTATTAATGATACTCTCAGCCCATTCGCTTTGATTGTTGTCTTCAAGAGCAATGCGATATGCCCTGTCTGTAACGAATACACTTTCATCAACTCTATCAGACAAAAAGCAGAACATACCTACAGATTGAGCTTCCAATGCAACTATTCCAAAACCCTCAGAAATTGATGGCATAACAAAAGCATCAAACGCAGAATAATACTTCTCTGTTTCAAGTTGAACCCCACACAGCATCACATAATCAGTGAGGTTTTCTTGATGTATTTTATTCTCAATCTTCAATTTATCTTCCCCATCACCAACTAACATCAACTTAGCATCGATACCTTTTTGGCGAAGCTGCTTTAATATGTCAATTATGAAAGATTGATTTTTTAAATGAGTGAACCTTCCAACATGACCCAAGAGAAGTTGGTCATCATTCACGCCATATTTTTCTCTTATCTCTTTTCTATAAGAATCAGAATACGTGAAGCGATCTGTATCAATACCATTCTTAACTATTACGGCCGAATAATCCTTCTTCCAAAAAAACTCTGCAGCAGGTTCACTGCAAGCCAGCCTTAAATCAGGAGCACCGGAAACAAGTACGCGGAATAATTTGTGCTGTGTTTGCTTAATATCCAACGACGCCATATGGCTATGAACTACAAGCTTAGTTTTTCTCTTCTTAACATAAGGCATCGCATACAAAACATCCGTGGAAATGCATGTGTTAACATATACTATGTCATATTCTTTATTGTATATCTTCTTTAATTCTTTGACACATCTGAAAAAATCCTTCTTGTATGTCGGAACAAAATAGAAGTTTACTTTCCCTTCGTAAAACTCTTCAATCTGCTGCTGAAACGCTGCGTGTCCCCTTCCCTGACACAGAAAGTCAAAATGTATCTCGTCACGATTGGAATATCGGACCAAATTATAAATATAAACCTCTACACCGCCAATTATATCGGTAAGGCCCATAACTAATACATTAATCATAGTCATTTACCTACTGCTACTACTTTGAGCAACCCCGAATATATATGTGGGGTATATGCAAATATCAATAACTCTGCCTTCTTAATTGTACGGATTGTTTTACTAGATATAACAGAACTACGATTCTCTCTTATATATTCATTTAGCTTTCGACTTTCTGCTGATACATCAGCATTAGCTATCTTTCCACGCCTAACAAAACCAATGTAATATGATAAATACCCCATCATTAATCGTGTGTAATCAATGTTTGGCACTGACTCAGCATTTGCTATAACATAGTCTATTGATTCCAGTAAGTGATATGTTTCTTTAGAAAAACTACGTTTTGTTATAGAGCCCTTTCTTGTTCTATAGAAGTACATCGACTGCTTAATATAAGCGATGGAAGAAACTTTATTGAAAATATCATACATGAGCTTAATATCTTCGAAAATCTTCCCTTCAGGGAACTCCATATCAACAAACAATTCCCTTAGATATATCTTATTCCACGCAAAACATTTATAGCCTCGGTCATCTAATAGTCCTGAAATAGCCTCTGATTGAACCATCTCTATATAGGAATCGTCAATACAGTTTAGTTTGCATTCCTCAACACAATAATCACATACGGCAATGCTGCAACCAGTTTTCTCAATTACATCAATGAAGGCTTCAACAAATTTACGATGTATCTTATCATCACTGTCTATAAAACCAATATATAAACCTTTAGCCGAATCTAAGCCGGTATTCCTGGCTCTAGATAATCCGCCGTTCTTCTGCGTGATTACTCTTATTCTTTCATCCTTTGCAGCATACTCTTCGCATATACTCAAAGAACCGTCAGTAGAACCGTCATTAACAATAATAATCTCAAGATTGCTATAAGACTGATTGATAACTGAATCAAGACATTCTCTTAAGTATGCCTCTACATTGTAAACAGGTATTATCAGACTAACCAACGGTTTGTTATTCACTTACTTACCCCTTCGATACAGAAACGATCTATATCCCGCTTTCTTAGCCATTTTATCATCCGCTATCGGATGGTCACCTATATGAAGAATTCTTTTTCCGTGGCTATCGGCACAATCATTCTTTACGACTTCGAATAACTCTCCGTATCTTTTCATGCATCGATATTCTGAGGATACATATAGTTTTTCATAACCATCATATCCGCAATTATTCAAGATTCTTCCAATAGTATTTGCTGACAAATACATATCTGAAATTATGATTATTCTCTTTCCGGACTTAATCATTCGCTGATAGAAATCCATCATCGCAAGATTAGCCTTGCACACACATAATTCTTTCTCGATTTCAATCTGCTGCAATCTAATCAGCGAGCTCTCGTCATACACTCCGCTCAGTTCCTGATAAATCTCATCGAAGGTTACGTCCTTCTTACCAAACTTAATTCGAGCTTTCCGTTCTGCATCGATTCTATGCATCTTAAACGAATCGATTCTTTCTTCATACTCATTGTTAAACTCGGTTTCAACCAGATCAAATACGTCTGTCGGATTCTCAACATCACGCAGAATCAGCGTATCAAATACATCGAATGAAATAATATCAACTTGGTCAAGTAAAGAATCCGGAAGACAGCTTATATCCTTCCCCTTGATCTTGGACAGAATGTTCTTAAGGCACTTCTTAACTCTTCTTCCAAGTTTCATAGCTGTTTACGAACTCGCGATACTCAGAAGAATAACGTGATGTTGCTGTGACTACTATCATATTTCTATAACGGTAGTAATCTGTCTTTACCAAATCACTGCTGGAATCAAGCACACAATAACCGGCTACTTTTATATCAGCATCAGGAACCATACGAGCCAGTTCTTCCTTAACCTTAATTATGGTCCACCCAGTATCAACAGAATCATCTACGATAAGAATTCTATTGGGTTTATTCTCGCATAAAGTCCTGAGCTTATCTGATACCTCGATATTTCTCTCGCTGTTTCCTTTGTTGTAACTTATCTGCATCTTAGACTTTAGAAGAAATGCGAGAAGAAAGCGGGGCATCTTGGGAACAGCCTTAACGATACGGTCCTTATTGTCATTACCGGGTCTGCTTGCAGATATGTCCGCCATGGGGACACCCAGTTCATCTGCCATCGCCTCTGCGAAAAGAAATCCGCTCTTGGCAACAAATACAATAGCATCAAAACTAAAGTCACGGGAAATCTCGGCAGCCCACTTGCGACAGTCGTCCTGTACCTCCGCTTTATTACGGAAAACGACATTAATCCGACTCATCTTGCTCCGTCCTGAGCTATGACAACCGAGAACGTCTGCCAAATAAGCTTAAGATCCAAAAGTATACTCATATTCTCAATATAATCGAGGTCCATCTCTACCCACTCGTCCCACGGTACATCAACTCTGCCGCTGACCTGCCAGATACAGGTAAGTCCGGGGCGTACAGTATAACGCTGCATATCGTACGGATCCTCCTCCATATCGGTTGTTCCGATGGGTCTAGGACCTACTATGCTCATCTCGCCCTTGAATACGTTCCAAAGCTGCGGGAGCTCGTCTATTGATGTACGTCTGAGGAAATTGCCGATCTTGGTTATTCTGGGATCGTTATCGATCTTATATGCCATGCCGTTCTTGTCTTCTTCCTTAAGGACTTCCTTAAGCTTCTCCTCGGCGTTAACACACATACTTCTGAACTTGTGCATTGGGAAACGCTTCATGTCCTTGCCGTAGCGTCTTGCCGTGAAGAACACAGGCCCGCCGTCTTCCTTCTTGATAAGGATTGCCACCACGGCGAAAAGCGGAAGCAGCAGTATTAGTGCGATACCGGAGGCAAAAATATCAAAAGCGCGCTTAATGAATTTGTACAGAATCGGCTTCTTCTTATATACGGCCTTCATATCCTGGCCGACATGCTTTCTTTCTACTGTTCTTGCTACAGGCATCCGTTGCTCCCGCTTAAATTTACTTGAGACTTCCTTATATTTTTAATAAGAACGTATTTATCATAATACCCCATTTCGATGATTACGGCAAAGATTAAATAGACGTTTACGGACTAAAGCAAAATACAAATCTCGCAAGAAATGCTATTATATACAAAAAGTTCAGGATTCTTAGATTCAATGATTCAAACAATTTTGGAAAAAATCTCATTTAAAGAGAACAAGATTCTTAATCTGGTAATAATAGTTCTATTCCTATTCGGTTCCCTGGTTATGATTCACGCTAATTACAGTGTTGCCAATTTACCTCTGGTTATTCTTACTATTATTGCTCTCGCTCACGTCACGTTTAAGAATAAGAATGACTTGGTCAAGGACATCTATCTATTCCCTATAATGTTTATAGAAATAGTCTACTTCTTCCAGTTGCTTACGCTTATTGATGTAACCGAGGAGAAGGGAATAGTTTATCTTGCAATACTTTTACACAATAATATGCTATTTAAACTCATTCCCCTCATTCTTGCTTTCTATTTGATTGTTAGATCAATAGGAGGACTTAGAGCTACGGCAATAATCGTTCCCATCCCTTTCGCGCTGCTTACTATAATAGATTTCTATGTCACTAGATTTAGAGGAAATGAGATCATCTTCTCTGACCTTCGAAGTGCAGGTACGGCGCTTAACGTTGCCGGAGGCTATACATTCAATCCCATATTGCCCCTGGCCCTGGTCGTAGTACCCTATGCTCTCACCATAATTTGTGCATTTAACATAGTTAAACCCAGTGTTCATCGGCGTTGGTACGAGAGAATAGTCTTTTTGGCTGCAGGTGTATTATCTCTTTCTTTGTTCGTTTATCTAACCGATAAATACTCAGATGAGCACAAATTCGAGACATGGAGTTACAACGGAGCTATATATAATACGTTCTACATGAACTTCAGCATGTCGCTTCTTAAATCAATAATAATCACTCCATCAGGTTACGACATTGATGTGATCGATGGTTATACAGAAACTGCTGTAGCTACACTTCCGGAAGATCCGCCAAATATAATAGTTGTAATGAATGAATCATACATGGACATCTCACTTTACCATGACCAGACCGGTGACATTGAAGATCCCGATCCGTACTGGGACAGCCTTACGGAGAATGCAATTCACGGCTACGCTTTCTCATCAGTATTCGGTGGTAATACGGCTAATTCCGAATATGAATTCCTTACCGGACTTTCAATGGCAGACCTTCCGAGTGGATCCGTTGCCTTCAACCAGTTCATAGATGAGGATCTGCCGAGCCTTCCGAGATTCCTCGATAATCTCGGCTACAGCACTTATGCTCTGCACCCCTACTATAGTGACAGTTGGCACCGTGACACCATATATCCTCTTATGGACTTCAACAATATGATATTCGCAGAGGATTTTGATTTCAGTACAGAAGATATAATACGTTCAACTGTCAGTGATGTATGCGCCTATGACAATCTTCTGGAAAGATGTGACAGCAACAACGGTTTAGGTTTCTATTTCCTGATCACGATTCAGAATCATGGCGGCTATATAAATGACTACAATGGAATAAACTTCACTACAACCAACTATATTGATTCACCTTCAGCTGAGTGTATTAATAACTACCTGACTCTTATTCATGAGAGTGATATAGCATTAGAACACCTGATTAACGAATTAAGCAACCGTGATGAGAAATATGTTCTTCTCATATTCGGCGACCATCAACCTGAGGCGGACTACCTGCAAACAGATCTTGGACCCGGTGGTGTATCCTGGGTAATTCCATACATAATCTGGACAAATTATGATATGGATCCGGCTTTGATGGAAGAACTCGACCACACAACGGACTACACCAGCATCAACTACCTCTCGCTGGACCTTCTCACCGTCGCGGGCATAACACCGGACCCGTACTACGACCTTCTTTACAGGATCAGGAACGAGGTACCGTGCATTAACACCATGGGCTACCGCCTGTCAGGCGAAAGTGAATTCCACTCACGCGATGAGTCAGAAACAAACGATATGAGAAGATTGTATTCTTATATCACTTACGACGTGCTTTTCGATGAGGAGGACAGCGCTGCAACAGCCCTTGGCTGATCCGAATCATCCAGGCGAGCGAATACCATCAGCCAGAAGATGTTGAAGGAAGCATCAGCCAGATGATGTTCCATGGCACAGATGCAGGCGAACAAAGCGAGTATGCAAAGCGCGTACCCCTGCCTCTTCTTATACAACCTGTGCGGAATGTACCAAAGCAGAGCCATCATCAACGGATAAACCAGCACACCGCAGTGCAGAAGCTCATAAATGTACGAGCAGTCTATGAAGAAATAGTCCTCATTTACTACAGTACCGGTCCATGTGCTGATAGGATACTCAACGCCGAACAGCGTCGGGAAATACTCCATTAGACCCGTTCTTCCGAATGCGAATCTCGAGAAGAAAGTGCTGAGACTTCGTATGCTGCCAAGAGCCGTACTTATCGGCGGAACATAGAGCAAAGATGCCAGAATCATGAAAGCTGCGAAGAACAGAAACGAATACTGCAGACACTTGAGAAGGACCTCGCGTCTCCAAAGCTTCCTTCCCCAGCCCATCTGACGTATGAATGTACCGACGATAAGAACGAAGAACAGGACGGAAGTTGTCTGAGCCTTGCAGACGAACACACTTATGGCAAGTAAGGCTATTAGTCCCGCATATTCCCAGATCTTCAGCATGCCCTTACGCAGATAACAATAAACAAGAGCTATTGAGAACCAATTCGCTACATAGTTCAGAGGGTAGTGAAGACCTAATGAATGCCTGCCGGGTCTTCCAATCTCGGCAAAGACCATATCAGGTATGACCCCTGTCAATGCAAGAGACGTAATCATAAGCATCAGAAGAGTCTGACTTATAACATATACCCAGGCAATCTTACGGAAATCCCTTCCCTTCGCTGCGACAACAAGGCAGGCAAGGCCCCAGCGGCATGTCCCGGCGTTAAAGTAGACCCAAAGGCCTCGTTCAAATGAATCTCCGTTAAATATATGATTAACGAACAATTCGTTGGACACAAACAACCGATAATCATAATTAAGTTGATATATGAGAAGCAGGTACAATCCAATAACAGCGTAAATCAGGTGTTTCCTGTTGTCTTTAAATTCAAGAAGCAGTGACATCAACGCAAGTATCGGAAGAAAAAACCAGTCCATATAAAATATGAACCGCATCATGAACGGATTAATTAGCACCGCTCTCGACATTTCCACAACGCAATCTCTGATGAGAGATATACCTGAGAAAGATACGACAAATACATAAAATAATATATCTGCAATTTTATGATATCTTCTATACATAGTAATGATTATAACAAAAAGGACCGGTCGTCCGGTCCTTCAGTATCTTCTGATATAAAGACTTCCGATTATGCTCTCTTTACAAGACCGGAACGAAGGCAGCGTGTGCAGACCTTCATTGTCTTAGGGGTGCCGTCAACAACTACCTTGACGCTGTGAACGTTGGGCTGCTGCTGTGAGAGGGCACGACGAGAAATCTGCGAACGTGTGATTCTTATCTTTCTACCAAAAAATGTGTCCTTCTGACAAACTTCGCACTTAGCCATTCGGATACACCTCCTATCTTTTCTTCTTAAAACGCAAGTGAGAGTTTACCACACCGCGTTTGATTATGCAACCTTAAAATATATAAATATTTAATCAGAGAATACACGCCGTACGGTGACGATTCTCGAGGCGAGGTCACTGTCCGCCGTAAACTCACAAAGACGCACCGTAGTTCCTGCCGATGACCTCATCAGGAGCACTCCCGTATTGGTGCAAAGCGCAGGCTCATACTGCTCTCCCGCCTCCTCGGAAGACAGGAAAACAAGGTCTCCCGGGATAATGGACTCTATAAGAAGGTCTCCGGTTACCGCATCGTACTCCAAAGGCACGCTCGTACCTGCCTCCATCTGCCCCTCTATTGTCCTCGGAAGGACTATGCCGTTAACGCACGAGCATACGTAGATAAGTCCGTTTATTGATATTCCCTGCTTTGTAATGCCGTTCTCAAAATAAGTAGCGTTGACGAGCGACAGCGCGGACGAGACAAAATAACGGCTCGATACAACGTCGATCTCGCCTCTCGGTTCAATCTCGATGACACCGGACGATCCGACCCAGCCTGTTCCGCCTCCGGGCAGAGCCACCTGGTAAACACCGTCCCTTTTGACGTCGGAATAAAGCACCGTGTTCATCATTACCTGTGTTATCAATGTTCCCTGGCTCGCATGCGTCATGACGTTCTTGCTTGTATCCGAGATGACTATCATGTACTCGTGAAGGTCGGGCTCGACTGAAGACGTGTCCTCGATGAGGCACGAGCTTCTTACGTACCCCTCGATGCCGTCAGAGGTCCTTATCTTGGTGTACTCGCCGTCATCCTCGCCTATGACCTTGACGGGCTCGTTATAGAGCACCTGCGTGATTCTGTCCGAGGTGTTGTCGGCGCGCCTGAATACGTTCGTCACAGACACGTTTACGACGCGGTAAGTGTCGTCGTACATGAGGTTTACTTCCTTCTCAACGAAAAGCTCAATGTTCGTTCCCCTGAATAGTCCGGGCAAAGTTCTCGGAAGTATATAGAATATGGAAGTAATGGCGAGTATCGTAACCAGTATGGCGGCGATGAGCCTTATCAACATGCGCCTTCCGTGGGATGCGACCGTGGCCTCGCGCTTTCCGAGGCCCCACATATCGTACATGTCCTCGGTCTGTCCGTAGTCTCCGTTAAGATCCGACGTCTCGTTAAGGAAGGACGCGGCATCTTCTACATGCCTTATGCCCCTGTTCTTATGCGGCTCGTCAAAGATCCGTTCCGTCTTGTTCTGTGACGGCTTCTCAGACTTCTTCATCACACAGAAGCACGCAGATTGCTGCGGCGTAGTCCTTCTCATGAGTTATGGATACGGATGAAGACTGCACACCGAGCTGATCCGCGCGCTCCTTAGCCTTCCCGTGAAAAGTCAGGACAGGTGCTCCCGCTCTGTCCGCGAGAATCTCAAAGTCCTTGAGGGCAATGCTGTCCGTCAGTATTCCCGTTCCGAGTGCTTTCGACGCGGCTTCCTTGGCGGCAAACCTTCCTGCAAATATCTCAGCCTGTCTTGCCTTAGCAGCATGCGATAGGGCATACGCCTTCTCTTCGTCCGTGAAGCAGCGGTCGATAAAGGCATCACCGAGCTTGTCCAGGCTCTTTACTATCCTCGGAATGTGAACGGCATCGATACCGCTTCGAACCTTCATATTACAAAGTTCCCGCCAGACGGAGCTTGCCCGCGACTCTCTCGTCGGAGTCCGCAACTAGGATCTCTATGGAAGATGAAGAAATGATAACGGTGGCCCTACCTGCAGCAAGCCTCGCCTCGAGGATGTTGTGAAGGGCTGTTGCCGTCCTGTATAACTTGGTCACTTCAGCGGAATAATCGTCGATGAAGATGATGTCGTAACTCTTGAACTCCTCGATCTCGCTGTTGCCGAGTTCGCCGAGCTTATCAGCCTTGATGTAGCACGAGGACAATCCCTGCATAATCGCGTACTTGCAGCATATTACTGCAAGATAGGTCTTGCCGGACTGTACAGGACCCGTAAGGAGCTGAAGCTTCTTCATGTCCTTGCCTTCCATGAGACCTCTTATGCCCATGAAAGCCTTCCTTCGCGCATTGCCGGTGCTGCCCTTATCATAATAATTAAGATCAAAGCTCTTCAGAGTATATGTTGAGTAATCCTTAAGGCCCGACGCCGTGAACACTTCGTCAAGAGCGCCCTGCATGCATGCCGTGCACACGACGTTTCTTCCGTCCTTAGCCTTAACAAAGCCTGTGTCACCGCATTTAGCGCATGAAGGCGCAGGCTCTGAGAAATTTACGGGGATATTGTTATCCTTAAGAAACTGCTCCCTCTGGGCCCTTAAGTCCTCTTCCCTCTTATTCAGAGCGGGCAGGGGCTCGCTGTCGTTCTCGATGGAACAGATCATGCGGGAAGTTCTTACGTCTATAAGATCCCTGTCGATCTTACGAAGCTCGGGAAATCTTCTGTAAACAGACTCGACCCTTCGTTCCGACTCCATCTCCTTGAGATTACGAAGCCTCGACAGTCTCTCGTTAATTGCATCATTAATTGTCTTCATCGTCATCTCCCTGGAACATATCAAGGATGGAATCGTGCATCGGTGCTTCTTCGGCTCCGTTCTCCGGGGCCTGACCGTCTTCGTTCTTCTCGGGTTCTTCCACTGTAATGCCGGCTTCCTTGCCGCTTCGCCTAACATTGGTTCTGCCCTTCCTCTTGGTAGCAGCGGCCTTGTTCTCCTTATGGCGCTCATTCTCATATACCATGGCCTTATCGATCGTCATCACGCCTGCGTCGAACCACTCCTTGAGCTTGTTCTCCACATCGACAGGCCTTAGAGTAGTCCTCCACTCATTTTCCCTTATGGCATACTCGACTATTTCCTCGTCGGCGCCGTAGACCTCGACCCATCTGTTGATCCGCTCGTAATCGAGTTCGGTCAGGTGCTTTCGGAGCATCTTGCCGACCATCGCGGTGATATTCTTACGCCTGTCTCTAAGCTCATAGTAATCCTTAAGCGCATCGGTCGTGGTAAATCCCTTCTCATACCACTTCTTCGCGAGGTCGCACATCTTCGTCACAACATACTGGCAACGAAGCTCCTTGCCCTCTTCGAAAAGCGCATACACAACATCATCCTCGAAGTGGTAGTCGTAAAGGCAGGTATCGATCAGCCTGTAGAAAGGATATGCCATATATCCCTGGTAGTATGTCTTCTGAATGGAAGTAGCGAGAAGATTGCGCTTCTTCTCATCGCTTCTTAATTCCGGAACGCCGTTCTCGTCAGTCCTGTTGCCGATGTATTCGTCAACCTCTGCCCTGATTAAGTCGACGGGCTCGAATACGCCGTCTTCCTTACGGATGAGTACACCCGCCGCTACGAGCTCAGCAAGGGCAGTCTTAACATCCTCCTCTGGGATTCCGCCGTAAGATACGGCATCCGCGGTCGTGAAAGCTCCGCCCTTCATCGTCATGCATGTCCAAAGATAAAGAACTATCGCATCTTTGCCGAGCGAATGCATATACCGGGCAATGAATATGTCCGGTATCAGAGTCGAAGATATAAGAAATTCTTTGGAAGGGCCCGAGGCTGCCATTATCCCTATCAGGCGGCAGGAGGATCGGCCGGCATCTCAACCGCCTCGCCGTCAGGATTCTCCTGAGGCTGAACGGCAGGGTCAACTGCAGGATCCACAGGCTGATCGGGATTCGGGTTGTCGGGATTCGTCTCTGTCTCAGAAGGTCCTTCAACAACACCTGTAAGAGCACCGGTACTCGTATCAAGCGTAGCCTGTGTGCCGTCGGGATTCAAAGTACCGACCTCGATCTGGGCAGAGATAGTCGAATAATAAGAATTCGGAAGTTCAACACGGTTGATCTCGTTGCCGTCGGCATCGCACCAGATCTGGTAGGAAGCTGCCGTAACACCGTCATGAGCGCCTCTTAAGCTGTTTGTCTCACCTACGGGAAGCTCGCCGTTAGCAATGTACTGAACACCGGCGGGATTGGTGGACACAGTCTCCCCCTCAAATACGATATACTGTCCGTCAGGGAACTGATGACCGTAAATGCAGACAGTGATCTTGGATGTATCGGGGTCCCAATATGCGGTAAGCGCGATGGGATACTCGGAAGAATTTCTAAATGAGAAGTCCTGATTACCCCAGTCTACGGCGGCATCCGTTCCTGCGACAGCGTAGGAAGAAGGCCACATATGGGGATGTCTCTCGATGACCTCGAGGTCGGACTTGATTACTGACTGGTAGATCATGGAGCTTACCTGGCAGATACCGCCGCCGTAAGCCTGCGCAGACTGACCGTTCTCGATAACTCCGGCTACTTCATATCCCGTAGACTCATTTCTGGGACCTACGAAATCATTGAATGAGAATACTTCACCGGGCTGAAGAACAAGGCCGTTGATCTTCTGGCATGTGATCGAGATATTGTGGTTTCTGCTTGAATTAGAAGTTGTCGTGGATGAAGACGATGCGATGAGACCGAACTCATTCTGGATCATCTCTGTCGAGAGCGAAGGCTCTGTTACCTGAGCTGCAACGGGTACGACGCCGGAATAGACACCGCTCTCGAGAAGTGAAGTAACATCCGTTACCGCATCATTGAGGTTGATCTCATATCCTCTGCTCGAATTCGTGTACTGGAATACGCAGGCTTCAGGATCAAAGCCCGTGATAACTGCATCCTGAGCAACGGAAGTTGCATCAGAGAGTACTGACGTTACGATCTGTCCAACTTCATCAGTCGAGAGAGTATATGCAGAATTGTACTGAACAGGGTTATTCAAAAGAGCCATGCGGCTGTTGTAGATATCAACCAGAGCCAGATCATCCTCAGTACCTGTAAGTCTCAGATAAGCATAAGCCTCATCAACCACGCTGTTCAGTGTCGATGTCAGGGGAAGCGGACTTAAGTCAAGCGGATAAATAACTCCGTCAAGGTCGAGGCTTATGTCGAGGACAGGCTCAGCGGGCTGATTGGGAGTCAGGGCAGCAAGTGCCTCCTCCTTCGTCATGCCTCCGACATTCATGCCGTTGATGATGATACCGTCGATGAACTTATCCGTTGTAAGCATCTCGCGAAGCTCCTTGCCGGAAACCTTATCGACAGTTCCGTCAGCGAGCGTTATCTCATATTTGGGATCGAAGAATCCCGTCTTGTACATATAGAAACCTGCTCCGCCCAGAAGCGCCAGCACAAGAACAAATGCAAGGATCTTGGGAGCTGCAGAACTGTTCTTCTTGTTCTTCTTCGAACGGGGCTTGGATGGGGACGAGGATTTACCGGAAGGCGCGGCCTTACCCTTGGCTCCGACTCTTACCGGAGCATTGCCCGCAGTTGTGTATGAAGGTCTTACGTTACCGTAGTTTCCGGACTTTCCGCTGTTACCGGCATTGTTCTTCATTAGAGCACCATTCCCCCACAAAGTTTTACAATTTAATATACTTAACCCCACGTCAAGTTTCAAGATTTTTCTCTCTAATAAAAATGCATTTTTTGAAGCTAATTTTGTTACTTTAGACGATATGATACAATTAAGTCGACTATGCCACATTGTGGCTGATTCTGTCGCGGGGAGAAAATGAGCAAGAGCAAGGTTACATTTACGCATATTCTGAAGATCATCTTCCTGTGCGGACTCGTAATTATGGTTAATTTCGCCTATATTACGAGCTTCTTCGTAATCTTCGGACGTCAGATGGAGAACGTCGAGTCAGGCGCCAACAACTACGACGCTTACGTTTTGCTCATGCCTGTCATCTCCTTTTCGAGCTTTGTCCTCGCAGACTTCCTGCAGATGGCCCGCTTCTTCCGCAAGAAGAACGTCGAAGTCGTAGCGGACTCCATCAAATTCAGTTTTATCCAGACCCTCATTACGCTTTCCGCGAAGGACCTTACAGAGCTGCGTGCTTTCCCTAGATCCGTTATCCTCTTGAGCTTCGTTGTCCTCATGATTTACATCTTCACATGGCAGATGATCTGCATGGCGATAAGCCGCAGAGTCTTCGAGACAGGAAGCCTCGTAATCATCGGCTCCAACGCGGCAACAATGAACCAGGTCAAGAACAAGATCTCGCCCTCACTTAAGAGCGTGGACCTCGACTTCTCCCGCCTCGTCCGCTACTCTGACAAGCGCGCGGTCAAGGCTGTAATACGAAGCAATGTCGAGATCTTCCTCTGCCCTGATGTGCCGGAGGACGTCAAGTCGGACATCATCCTCGCCTGCGCCAAGTACGACACGGTCGTTTACGTCGTACCGCAGTTCTACGAGATCTCGCTTTACAAGTCCCGTATCATCTACCTTAACGACCTCATGGTAATGCTCATGGACAGAATGGGTCTTACGTTCGAGCAGAGGCTCTTCAAGAGGATCCTGGACCTCGCCGTATCTATTACTGCTCTCGTCCTCGCATCCCCCATTCTTCTTATATGCGCAATCCTGATCAAGCTCGAGGACGGAGGTCCCGTATTCTATAAGCAGGAGCGTCTCACCATCAACAACAAGCCTTATTACATCTATAAGCTCCGCACTATGAGAGTTGACGCAGAATCCTATACGGGTGCCGTAATCTCAGGCAAGAACGACCCGCGTGTCACAAAGATCGGCCGTTTCCTCAGGCGATCTAAGCTCGATGAGGTACCTCAGTTTATGAACGTTCTCATGGGCGAGATGAGCGTCGTAGGTCCCCGTTCGGAGCGCCCCGAGTTCGTCGCGACATTCGAGAAGAAGATTCCCGGATATTCCCAGAGATTTGCCGTTAAGGCCGGTATTACGGGCCTCGCGCAGATCGCGGGCAATTACGACACAACCGCAGCAGACAAGTTAAGATACGACCTTCTTTATATTAAGAATTATTCTATCCTTCAGGATATTAAGATCATATTCCTCACGGTCCGCGCAATCTTCACGCCTCATCTTTACAATCAGAGCTTCGATCAGAACCGCGAGACCGTAGTATCAACGGATTCCACGATAGTGCGCCACGCAGATCCGAACTTCATGTCGACTGAAGAAGATGGTTAATCCCTACTCGGTACTGATGTCGGTGTACGCGGCCGAGACTCCCGTGAATCTTCGTGCCAGCATCCAAAGCGTATTGGACCAGGACTTTCCGGCGGCTGAGTTCGTCCTTGTAATAGACGGTCCCGTATCTTCAGCTTTGCAGGAAGTTATCAATTCATACCCGTCCATCAAGAAAGTCGCTCTTCCTAAGAACGTGGGGCTCGGTCCCGCACTTAACGAGGGGCTTAAGCATGTCACATACGACATCGTCGCCCGCATGGACAGCGACGATATATGCATGCAGGGAAGGATGGGCCGCGAATACTCGAAGATCTCCGAAGGGCTTGATATCGTAAGCTCCACCATCCTCGAGTTCGAGGGAGATACAGGAAACATCACGGGCAGCCGCGAGCTTCCCTTAACCCAGGAGGAGATAACAGCTTTCTCCCGTAAGAGAAACCCGTTTAACCACCCTTCGGTAATGTTCAGAAAGTCCGCAGTCATCAGAGCAGGCGGCTATAACGCTGATTTTCCTTATTTTGAAGACTACGACCTGTGGGTAAGAATGCTCATGAACGGTGCCCGCGCCTGCAACATCGGCGAGCCTCTCCTCTACATGAGGTCCTCTGAGGGAATGTTCCTGAGGCGCGGCGGCAGGGAATACGGCAAGATCATGCTCAACTACCACCGCTCACTTATGGAGCGCGGCTGGACAACAAAAAAGGATTACCTCACAGGGGCAATCCCTCATTATCTTGTCTGCATCATGCCTCAGTTTATCAGGAAGTTCGTCTACCGAAGGCTTCACCGAAAGACTTAACGGTTCCTTCCGCACACGCTTTCCACGAGAATATGCGAGCATGATCTCTCGCGGCCTTTATCCTGTCACTTTCCTTATCTTCGGCCAGAGCCTCAGTGAGTTTATCCTTAATGCTCTCAGGGCTCTCAGGATCTGCGAGGAAGCCGTAACCTTCCGCTATCTCCTTCATAGAGGACCTTTTTGATGTAACGCAGGGAACGCCCGCCGCCATCGCCTCGGCGACCGGAATTCCGAATCCTTCGTACAAAGATACGTATGCAAATGCGCTCGCCCTCTTAAGAAGCGGGATCATGTCCTCGTCGTCCACAAAACCCGTGAAGATCACATTCTCCCTTAACTCGGGATCTTTATTTACCATGCTGAAGAGCTCATCGTAGAACCAGCCCTTCTTGCCCGTGATCACGAGCTTGTACTTATCTCTGGTCTCCTTCGGAAGAAGTCTGTAACCGGAGATCAAACCCTTAACGTTTTTTCGCGGCTCAAGTGTGCCGACATAGTAGATGTACTCGCCTGTGATTCTATACTTGGCTAATGTCACGTCGTCTGCGGGCGCGCCCTCGAAGAAGTCCTCCTTAACGCCCATGTAAGTTACAGTGATGTCCTTGTTCTTCGGCTTACAGAACTTTGGAATGTCCTCCTTCGAGTTCTCCGAGATCGTTATGATCTTGTCTGTCGAGCGCGCCGAGCGCCTGATGTACCACTTGAATATCTCACGCTTCCAGCCGATGTATAACTCCGGGAACATGAAGTAAGCCATGTCGTGAAAAGCATTAACGACTGCCATCCTATGGTATACGAGACGCACAGGGTACGGCATGGAGTAATTGGGGCAAAGAAGCACGTCGGCTTTTGCCTTCCGAAGTCTCCACGGGAACACAATCTGCTCCCATATGATGCGCACCCACTGCTTTCGAAGGATCTTGGAGCTGCACGGCACCATGTGGAAGTTGTCCCTGTACACGCCGAAGCCATCGAGGTCGTCGTCCTGTGCGAAGAGGTAATACTCGTTCTCGCCGTCAACTTCCTGAAGGCCCTTAATGAGCCCCAGCATATAGCGCCCGATGCCCGTCTTACTCTTCGGTGTCGAGGTCAGGTCGAGAGCAATCCTCAAAGAAGGTCCTCTCTTCCGCTCTCCTTGAGAGCATCAACGATCTTCTTGACGTCCTGAGCCTTGTCCTTGTTAAGAACGAGCACGGCGTCCTTTGTGTTTACGACAACGATGTTATCGAGTCCTACGGCAGCTACGAACTTGTCTCCTGCCGCGTCAAATACAACCGTATTCTTACAGCCTTCGAGGATGTAGTTCTTCTTCTGTTCAGCCTCGCCTGCGGTGATGTTGTTGTTCTCATCGCCCGCGAAGACGTTATCGAGTGAATCCCATGAACCAACGTCGTTCCAGCCGAAGTCAGCGGGGATGCAGCAAACGCCCTCTGCATTCTCCATGATTCCGTAGTCGACTGATATCTTCTCGAGAGTGGGATATGTTGCTGCGATCGCCGCTTCTTCCCTGTCAGTTCTTAAGTCATCAAAGATATTCTCCATAGCCTCGTACATATCAGGCAAGAGCTTTCTAAAGTAATCAAGGATAACGCTTACCTTCCAGATGAACATACCTGAATTCCAAAGGTATCTGCCGGATTCAACATACTCGGTAGCTCTTGCAAGATCAGGCTTCTCGACGAATCTTAGAAGGTCGTAGACTTCTGTGCCCACACTCGCGGACTCAGAGAAATTAATGTAGCCGTAGCCTGTCGAAGGGAACGTGGGCTTGATGCCGATAGTTACAATGCGGTCCGTCTTCTCGGCAGTATCCATCGCGAGGTTAAGAACACGCTCGTACTCCTTGATGTTGCCGATGTGGTGATCCGCGGGAAGCACTGCCATCACAGCATCGCCGTACATCTTCTTAAGCGTCATCGCGGCGTAGATGATGCAGGGCGCGGTGTTTCTCTGCACGGGCTCGATGAGGATGTGAGATCTGTCGACCTCATCGAAAAGCACCTTATCCATGAGTTCGGCCTGCTTCTCGTTAGTGACGATGAATGTGTTCTGTCTGCCGATAACCGAGTCGTAGTGTTTGATAGTCTCATTGATCATGACATCGTCGCCCGTAAGCTTAACCAGCTGCTTGGGTGTTGCCATCCTCGATACCGGCCAGAATCTTGTTCCGCCGCCGCCTGCCATAATAACTGCCGCTCTCTGCATATTGTGCCTCCGACATCAGTTGTTTGATTATTTTATGTAACATATAATAACACAATATGTGTAAGTATAAGTTTCTTGTGGCGACCGATATGGACTACACTTTGCTGCTTCCGGGAAAGCCCGTATCGAAGGCAAACCGCCTCGCGATCAAGGCGATTGAGGAAGCAGGCGGATGCGTGACTCTCGCGACCGGAAGGACATTCTATCTTTGCGGTACGTATGCGAGGGATCTTGGCATTACCATCCCCCTTATAACAAGCAACGGAGCGGCTTTGTCCGACCCGGTCGAACTTAAGGATATTAAGTCGGTTGATTTCCCTCCTCACATCCTGAAGACACTGATCGACCTGTTCGAAGATAAGAACGTCGATGCGACGGGATATAGTTCAGAAGGGCTATACTTCTTTCCCGCAAGTTCCAGAAGAGGATTCATCGACGATTACAACAGCAAGGCGCCTGATAATATGAGGGTGCCCATTCTGGATAAGCCGGATGTATCTTTCAATAAATTCCTGCTCATAAGCCCCGACCGCGAGGTTACCGAGAGGGTAATGTCTATCCCAAAGCTTCAGGTCGTAAGTTCCGCCAGGGATTTCTTAGACGTTATGATGGCAGGGACCTCCAAGGGCCTCGCGCTTAAGGAGATAGCCTCATCCTATGGCATCCCGGATAACATGGTCTTCGCGCTCGGCGACTCGGAGAATGACATTTCACTGCTTAAAGAAGCCGGCCACGCTATTGCAATGGCCGGCTCTGATTCAAAAGTTATTGATGTCGCCGAATTCGTGACTTCAGACTGCGCCTCCGACGGATTCGCCCGGGCAGTCGAAGAATTCATTCTGCCTCTCGTAAGATGATCAGGTAATCACCAGATCAGTCAGCGAAGAGGGCTGTCGAGAGATATCTGTCTCCCGTATCAGGCAACAGTGCTACTATTGTCTTCCCTGCATTCTCAGGTCTCTTGGCAAGCTCAATAGCGGCGTGAAGCGCTGCACCTGAAGAGATTCCGACGAGGACACCCTCTGTCTTGCCGAGGTCCTTGCCTGCGGCGAACGCATCGTCGTTTGTTACGGGGATTACCTCATCGTAAATGCCTGTGTTAAGTACATCGGGCACAAAACCTGCACCGATTCCCTGAATCTTATGAGATCCTGCCGTTCCTTTGGAAAGAACGGGAGAATCAGCGGGCTCGACCGCTACCACCTTAACGGATTCCTTCTTTGACTTAAGATACTCGCCTACGCCCGTGATCGTTCCGCCTGTACCTACACCTGCGACGAAGATGTCTACTTCACCGTCTGTATCTTCCCATATCTCAGGACCTGTAGTTGCCTTGTGAGCAGCGGGATTGGCGGGGTTAACGAACTGACCGGGAATGAAGCTGTTCTCGATCTCCTTGGAGAGTTCCTCAGCCTTCGCGATAGCGCCCTTCATTCCCTTAGCGCCCTCTGTAAGAACAAGCTCCGCGCCGTATGCCTTCATGATCTGGCGGCGCTCGACGCTCATTGTCTCAGGCATCGTAATGATGAGTCTGTAGCCCTTGGCTGCAGCTACGGAAGCAAGGCCGATACCCGTGTTGCCACTTGTAGGCTCGATGATCGTTGCACCGGGCTTCAAAGCGCCCTTTGCCTCTGCGTCCTCTATCATCGCCTTGGCGATCCTGTCCTTAACGCTGCCCGCGGGATTGAAATACTCAAGCTTAGCTACGATCTTGGCCTTAAGGTCGTATTTCTTCTCGATGTTTGTGAGTTCGAGAAGCGGTGTATTACCGATTAACTGTGCTGCGGATGTATAAACCTTACTCATATCAGGATGCTCCTTAATATATATTGGAAACATCTTATTATCAATTACCTATCATGTCAATAGGTTGTTTGTTATGAGGTGAAACTCTCCCGTATGTGTGAAAGCTTCTTAATCTCATCGACTACGAGAGAACTTATCGATTGTATCATCTCGCGCTCCGGCCTTCCGGTATAGTAACCCTGGATCAGGTCAGCTCCTAACATGATGACTGTCTCGAGCTCTTCACGAGTCTCTACGCCCTCGGCAAGTGCCTTGATGCCGTTGTTATGTGAGAACTCGATTATGTCCCTTACAAAATGCTGCTTCTGGGGACTGTCCTCTATACCTGATATCAGCGCGCGATCGATCTTAACATAATCCGGAAGGTACCTTAGAAGATTGGATACGTTTGAATAGCCCGTACCGTAATCGTCTACGGCTGTGCCTATTCCGAGGCTGTCATATGTCTGCTTCATATGCTTAAGGTCTTCATCGGTCATCTCGCTGTGCTCGGTAAGCTCCACCACGATTGAATCGCGGTGCGAAGATGCAAATTCCACGAGCATATCAAGATCATCGTCCTTAAGCATCAGGCCGGGAATGGAATTGATGAATATCTTACGTCCGTCCACGAGCGCCCCCTCATGGCTTCTCATCTCACTTAAGACGCCTGAGAAGGTTGCCTTCTCAACATCGTAAAGGCGGTCGTAGAATTCCGCATACCGAAGAATTACCGGCGGAGGAAGATAAGGAGTTACTTCAACTCTCATCAGGGCCTCATAGGCGTATATCCTGCCCGTCTTCGCATCGACTATGGGCTGGAAATGATACGTTATCTTGTTATCGTCAAGGATCTCGCGGACTATGCGTGCGACCTTCTCTTCCTCTTCGCTGAGCGCTCCCTCGGACAGCTTCTGTGCGGCTGCCTTATTGCTGTTCTTCCTGGAAATCGCAACATTAACAAGTCTCTCGAGCTTCTCAGCGGTCTCGGGACTTCCGCATATGACGCCGTAGTAAAGCTCAATGTCATAGGGCGATTCGGACCCCTTGCTAAGTTCGGCAACTCTTGCCATCAGCCTGTCCTTCTCATAGAGCATCTCGTTATCGTCGGGGCTCCTCGTGATCCTCAATGCCACCAGCTCATCATTGCCTGCCCTGAAGCACATGCAGTTACGCGAGGAGAAAACGTTCTCCATCGCGCTCGCGACGGTTACCAGGACCTTATCGCCTTCCTTACGCCCGTACGTGTCATTGATATCAGAAAGGCCCCTTACATCAACGGCTATGACACCTACATGGCTGCCGTTATTGTGGATAAGATGCATGAACGTCTCTGCGTTATCGATGAATCCCTTATAGTTCGGAAGGCCCGTGAGTGAATCAGTAAATATTCCCTGCTTCGCGATCTTGGAGCTTCCTATGATCGCATCACTTCTTCGATAGCTCTCGATGCCTCTGCAAACGCTTCTTAACCACATACGGTACCCAGGTGAGATACCCTCGGCCCTGCCGTCGAATCTGACCACGCTGTAGCCGAACACGCTCTCGTCGTAGTACAGAGGCATGAAGTAGAACACCGCGGGCTTTGCACGTCTGTCGTATAGTTCAGGCAGCATCCGCTCCCTGCTGAAGTAGATATCGGTAGTGAACCTGTCGTTCTTCTTGTCCTCGCTCTCGCACTTAATCGCCTGCATTATCTTGTTCTCGAATTCATCGCCGTATTCGCCGAGCGTCGGGTTAAGACAGAGACTGAAACTGTCAAATCCCCTTATAAGGTGCATGCATCCGAATATCGTGCTTATAAGTCCCGTGAAAGTCGTCTGACTTATCATGTCGTCTTCCATGTGATTGAAGGGCGAGAACATAGTCGCGAGAGACTGCTCCGTGTCCCAGGCATCGCGCTTGTAGTAGACAGGTACCGCACTGTCGCAGCCGCATCCGCATGTGCCGCCTATGAACATCTCCGGGGGCATCGATACCTTCCGGGGTTCCTCCCCCTTTATAAGGGCATCCGCCATAAGCATGGCATTGTGTCCGAGCTGAACAGAAGACATCGGCACTGAAGTCAGCGGCACGGGCGCGTGCTTACCCTCCTCGTTAGAGTCGAAGCCCGCAATCGCTATGTCCTCGGGGATACGGTATCCGTTTGACGTAATGCCCTTGGCAAAGCCCAGCGCCATGCAGTCGTTCGCGAAAGCAATCGCTTCCGGAAGTTTTCCTCCCTGAGACGCCAGCGTGTCGGCAAGGCTCTCGCCGCTTGTGTACCAGAAATCACCGTAGAAAATGCGGTCGTCTCTCACTTCAATGCCGTGCTCCGTAAGCGCATCACGGTAAGCCTGCAGCCTTATCCTGGAATGCGGGTGCCAGCTCTTGCCCGTAAGGAAAGCTATGTCCCTGTAGCCGTGCTTCTCTATAAGATGCGTTATTACGGCCTTCTCCGGCTCGTAGTTGTCTATGTGTATCGAAGGGAAGAACTCGCTCTCCTGATCAACGAAAAGCACCTTCCCGCTGTATCCCTCGTGCAACTCCTTCTCGATCCTCTCCGCGACGCCCTTGGTCTGGATAGTGTCGGCCATGACGACGATGCAGTCGAACTTCTCGTAGTTTACTATCTTGAAGATGGATGACTCACCGATGGATCTTGCCGGGGTGTTCTGATATTTGATGAACATAGCGAATACGCAGACATCGTAATCAAGCTTAAACGCCTCCTCAAGGAATCCCTTAAGGAAGCGCTCGTGTGCATACTCTTCAGGCTGTCCCATGAGAACAGCAATCCTTTTACGCTCCTGATACGCCATAAACTAATGATAGTTTATGGATTTGGAAATCTCAATTTCTATTCTTTTATCTAAATGTAAATATTTTGGGGCGGATTATATCAGGCTTCGAGAGCAAGAGTCATGGCGTCTTCGGGAGACATCGGCCTGCCCCATACATAACCCTGAATGTAATCGCAGCCGACCTTCCTCAACGTCTCTATCTGTTCAGGCGATTCAACGCCCTCAGAAATGACCTCAAGGTGCAGGATATGACCAATGGAAATGATCATCGCTACATACTCCTTGGTCGACTCGGAATCATTCATGACATCAATGAATGACTTATCGATCTTGAGCATGTCGGACGGGAGACTGTTGAGATAGCTTAAGGATGAATAACCCGTACCGAAGTCATCGATCGCGATCTTGATACCCATATTCTTAAGCTCGTTGATAACGCTCAGAGCCTTCTCAGTGGAATCGATCATTATCGACTCGGTTATCTCGATCTCGATCCTGTCAGCCGGAATCTGATATTCCTCAATTATCTCGCGAGTCTCGTCGAGGAAATTATTCTTCATGAGATGACGGACAGAGACGTTCGTACTGATGGTGAGATGAGAATCGATCTTCTCATCCAGAACTTCACTTAAGAACTTGGCCGCCTTCCTGAATACGGCTGCATCGATTCGGTCAACAAGACCTGTCTTCTCGGCAACGGGGATAAACTCAGCGGGACTTATGAATTCTCCGTTCTCATCCTTCATACGGGCAAGGGCCTCGAATCCCCTGAGTCTGTGACTTATATCATACTGGGGTTGGAGATTGAAGAATATGGTATCGTTCTCAAGAGCAAGACGGATCTTTCTCTCGATCTCCATGGTCCTGTCGATCTTAAAAGATTCATTTGAAAACTTAAGAATGGAAGTGGTTCCGGATCTTCCCGTCTCGTGCATTGCAGCGTTCGCACCGGAGAGAAGCTCATTCGTACTCTCGCCCTCGGCGGGGTATTCAGAATACCCGAAGTTTGCGGAAATATAATAATCGCAGTCCTCGATAGTAATGGTCTTCTCAAGTTCGGCCTTATAAGATCCGATAGTCTCGAGAAGTTCTTCTTCGGAATCGTAATTTCTGATGATCATCGCGTACTCATCACCGCCTAAGCGGCCAATGAAGTCGTTGGTACCGGTCTTGCCTGAATCCGCGAGTTCCTTCCACCTGTTTCCCACCTCAATGAGAACCTTATCGCCGAATGCGTGCCCCATCGTGTCATTTATTGACTTAAAGTTAGTGATATCTATCGATACCAGGGCGAACTCTTCTCCCTTCCTGATAAGCCTTTCCATCAGCTCCCTGCACGCAAAGCGGTTCGGAAGTTTGGTAAGTCTGTCGGTAACGGCCTGATCATGAAGTCTTCTCTGTAACTTCAGATCCTTCTTGAACATGATGTAGATGATAGTTATGGCAACTACCGAGAACACATTGCTGAACGTACCCGCAACTGCATTGACGTTATCACGCATCATGAAATTAATGATCAGCATGGGAATCTGGTATACGCACAAAAAGATCATGGAGACGATATATCCCGGCTTCCTGAACAGGAGAACGAGGAACATGACGCAAAGATTGCTTAAGCTCGTGAATACACCTGCAAAGGCATTATAGGGAATGACCTTGTCCAAGAACTGCACTGAACCCATGGTCGTCGCACACTTGGATGTAAGAAATGACGTGATTACATAGAGAATAATAAGCAGGACAAAAGCAGACCACGGCACCTTCTTCGGCACCGCCAGATCTCTTAATGTAATATCTATGCTCTTCCCCTTGGAAGGCTTATTACTCTTCGTCATGCATAACCCCCGTACCCGTGATATCCGAGCGCTAGGCTATTGTAACATCCCGGCGGGGAGGAATCTATGACGTTGGTCTTATTTAATTAAGAACGATTTGTTAATAATCAGACCTGTGATCTATCGTGCATCAGGGTCATCGCCGCGGCTTATCTTAATCGCCCTCTTATCCGCATACATGAGCTTATCCGATTCATCGATGAGTCTCGTTAAGTCATACGGCTTCTCACCTGTAATAATGCCGCACGCGATGACGCACTCGATCTCCGGCTCCTTCTCGTTTATGTCTGCAAGGGCCTTGCGCCAGCGCTTCTCGATGTTAGCGGCTTCGTCTTCGCCGACGTTGCACGCCATCATCATGAACTCGTCTCCGCCTAAGCGAAAAGCATATATCCCGACATCCTCGACAGCCTTAAGGGACTCTGCCGCCATGCAAAGAAGCCTGTTACCGGCCTGGTGACCTAGCGTATCGTTCACGCGCTTAAGGTAATTAACATCAAGGTTGAAGATGGTTATCTTATCGCATTCCTTAAAGTTGCTCTCCAGAAGCTCCGAATACTTCGTCTTGTTGTAAAGACCTGTGAGATGATCGTGCTCGCTGTCGTAGATGATCTTCTCACGAAGCAGGGCATTCTCTATGTAGAGCTTGAAGATATTGAAGTAAAGAGGATACATCCTGTCGCCCATGTCATCGCTCGGGACTTTGACATAAAGGCCATACCTGTCATCCGTTACAGAACCCGATGCAAAACACAGGAAATCTCCGCTTAATCCGGGAATCGGATACAGCTTGCCCGGCTCATGATCATCCTCGAACAAAGAGGGCGGGAAATCCTTCTTCGTAGCCTTGTCCGAGCCCAATGTGCAAATGTAACTTCTGAACACACCGTCACGATTGACGTACAGGACCGCACACTCGGCCTGAAGATTGCGCACGACAATAGGCAGGCAGCCGGTGAGCTTATCTGTAAGTACGTTCATAAGATCACTTTGGCAGGTGGAGAGTATCCTCCAGCCCTTAGAATAGGACGACAGATTCTTGAAGATGGTCGCATAATCACTGACATCCGATATCAAGTGAAGGAAATAGCGATCTTCCTCCTCGGCAAGTTCCATTGTGTGGATCCTGTAATATTTGTCGTTATCCTTATCGGCAACTTCCCATTCTTCGTCCATCCCTTCAACGGGGTCTCCCAGAAACAGATTGCACCAGCGGAGCCATTGTTCCTCTTCTATCCCTATATCGCCGACTCTGTAAAGCCCTGTCCAGGAAGAGTCGGTAATTATGACGTTACCTACTACCGTCCTGAAGTATTTATGCAACATCTTTTCGAAGTCTGCCATCGTGTGTGTCCTCCTGCTGCCGCGTGTTAAGCTCAGTAGAGCGATCGAATGTCCATGAGCGCGCACCTGTCTCCGGTAAGCGCGACATATACCGCAGTCTCCTTCGGTATGGGCGTGACATTTCTTATCTCGACACCGGCGTTATCAGTAGTAAATGTGATGCTGTTACGGTTCCTTCGGAACGTAACCTCGCATTCGAATCCCTTGCGATTGAACTCCTTCCAGCCGTCCCAGCCGATGAATTCGCTGCCGCGCTTTACACTCAAATCGTTAAGACTCTTCTTGCTTCCGGAGACGGCCGTAATGTCATCTCCGTCAAGTCTTATGCAGGCGAGCTCCTTATATTCCTTGCCCATTGGCTTGCCGTCATCTGCCGTGTACAGAAGTATGTACGGGCAGCTCGCGACGCTCGCCGATGCAGGCAAGGTCTTACTGTGGAACAGAAGCCTCATGCCGTCAAATACCTGAATTCCGTCTGTTGTCGCCGAGCGGAACTCATCAACCTGGACATTCGGAATGTCACCGTCCTGAAGATTGATGATGTCGACCTCGCCGCATATTCTCGGGATATAGTTCTCATCGATGGTCTCATCGGAGTTAATGACCTTAATGTCACTTACGGTGCAGTGCTCGCCGGCAAGTCCGATATAGACGTTTCTCGCCGAATCGAGAAGCGCTATCGTCGAGTCTATGACCTTATCCTCGCATGTTAACCTGATCTTGACGTGATCCTTGTACCTGCACGCCTGAACCTCGTAATTCTGAAGCTTACCGGGATCAACGGTGACACCTTCCACAGGCGTTACAGTAGTCTTCATGTTACGGGCGCGGGTACTTATATAGTTGCCGTCGACCCAGATCTCCGCGAACTCGAAGTAGTGGAGATTTCTAATCTTGCGCTCGTCGGTATGAACAGCACCGTCAAATGAATCGAAAACGATGAGTGAAGGCATGGAATTCTTGGGATTTCTGCCCTCCTCAGGTATGCCCGTGAACTTAAGATAAGTGATATTCGAAGTTATCTTGAGACCGTCGCTTACGTTCTCCTTGTATCCTTCGAATCTCATCTCTGAAATCTCGTTAAGGTTGTAGGATACAGTCTCTGACTGATTGAAAGCGGTGTCCTCACTCTCCCTCATCGAGTAGGTTGTATCCTCATCTATGAGGTTGACCATTATGGCCGCATACTTGGGATCGAACTGCTTGTGTGCCCCGCTTATGAACTTCTCTCTTACCTTGCCCTGAGGGTAAGGTCCCCTGTACTTCTTATGGGATGTCATTGAATCATAGACGTCCGCGACCTTAACGATACGGGCGTACAGGTGGATGTGCTCGCCCATAAGGCCTTCGGGATAACCCGTTCCGTCAAAGTTCTCGTGATGCGACTTCGCTGCGTACGGAAGGTACGGGTAATCCGCGATAGTCGACATGATCTCGGCACCGCGGACCGTGTGCTGCCTGAACACTTCCTTATCTGCCTCCGAGGCATCCGCCCCGCCCTTCTTAATGATAAAGTCCGGGATGCTGAGCTTGCCTATGTCATGAAGCAGTGCCGCATAATAAACCTCGTGGCACTTCTGCTCATCGAGTCCTGCCCTCTCGGCAAGAAGTCTCGCATACTTCGCGACTCTGACCGAATGACCGCGGGAGTATTCATCCCTCGCATCGACGGCACTTGCTATCGCCGTGGCAGCCTCTTCGAAGCCGTGCATGATCCTTGTTCTCTCATCCTTTACGATGTCCAGCTCATGCTTCTTCTCGATATCGACCTGATCGTTCATGTCCTTTACTGCAAAGATATAAAGGAGCACTGCGGCAAAGACGATAGAGAGGTTGATGAACGAGACGCCGTAGACGTAATACTGAATGACTGCAAGAACTATGGGCACGCTGAAGAACAGCGCCATCGACAGCTGCAGCACGCGGTTGAGCCTCTTGTAGTAGTTGATCATTACTGACAGCTGCAGTGCGATGATAAGGAACGGCACTACGTACGAGAATATGAAGCCGTTGCCTCTGTGATACCTGTTATACTCGTCAAAGTAATAATAAAGGCCCGTGAATCTCGATATTATGAGCATGACTATGCCGAGGACAACGAGCATCTCGGAGAGCCTTATCCTTAACGGCACCTTGGGAAGTCCCATCTCGTTTACCGAGAGATCAGCACAGTAACATGTAAATGCGTGCAGGAACAGTATCAGCAGAAGGAACACGAGGAAATTGGTAAACCTCGACATCCAGATTCCCAGGTCGCTTACATCACCGCTGTAAACATAAGACAGCCTGTCGAAGAATACGAGGCAGCCTGCACTCATCTCTATATAGATAAGAGCGAACTTACGCTCGCGATGCAGTGTCTTCGTTATCGATGCAAGTATTGCCAGCATAAAGCATATGCCGGAGAAGCAGAGTAATATGTATGTCTGATATGTTCTGAAAAACTCAAGCATAGTATCAATCCCTCGGCTTTAATATCATTCCCTCAGGCAGGTTCTGCATTATGACCTTCTCGAGCACATCGGGAGCAATGGGCTTAACAAGGAACCCGTTAAAGCCCTTGGACTTGAAGTACTCGTCGCCGCCTGCGGAAGAATTCGTGATCATCGCATAGACGGGAATGTCAGGATGCGTCTCACGAATGACAGCGAGCGTCTGCTCACCGTCCATTCCCGGCATCTGCTGATCCAGGAATACAAGATTGAAATTACCGTTATTGAGCTTATCGATCGCTTCCTCACCGCTCTTTGCAGCCGTGACGAATATCTTCGTAGGCTTGAGAAGTTCCCTGATGATCCTAAGATCAGCGGGATTATCCTCAACTATGAGCACATCCGCATCAGGAGCTATGAAGAACGGAACATAAGCCGAATCATAAGTCTCTCCTGAGTCCTCGCTGAACTCACCGACCTCACGTGCATCGACGATCTTCTGATCAACATTAAGGGTAAACTCAGTACCCTCTCCGTAGATACTGTTGCACTCGATCTTGCCGTTCATAAGCTTCGTGTACATGTACGATATATCGAGGCCAAGACCTACGCCCTTGATATCTGCGGTATTCTCCTCATCGAAATGCTCGAACGAATTGAATATCTTCTTGATATCCGCCTCCTTTATGCCGACACCGGTATCCTGGACGCTGAATCTTAAGCTGACCGTCGCATCGTTCTTATTGATTACTCGAATCGAGAGCCTGATACCGCCGTCATCAGTGAAATCAACGGCATTCGTAAGAAGGTTCATTATTATCTGCTTGATCTTGTTGCCGTCGCCGTAAAGTACTCTCGGAACTGAAGGATCGAGATCGACCTCGAAGTACAGCCTCTTCTCCTCCGCCCTGGACCTCGTCATTACTGCAGCCTCACGGAGCATCTCCTCAGTGGAGTACTCCTGTTCGTTCAGCGTCATCTGACCGGACTCGATCCTCGATATGTCGAGGAGGTCGTTAACGAGAGAAAGCAGAGACTCTGAAGCATACTTAATATCCACCGCATGCTTCTTGACACTGGAGGCAAACTGCTTGGGTTCGTCCTCGTCAAGCTGCTCCCTTAAGATCATCTCGTTCATTCCGACTATGGTATTGATAGGAGTCCTTATCTCATGGCTCATGTTAGCCAAAAATCCCGACTTAGCGGCATTCGCCTTCTCCGCCTCGTCACGGGCTTCCTGAAGCTCGATATACTGTTTCCTTACGATCGTGCTTGTCATAACACGCCATACGATGATGCCTGCTGCCGCGATTGCGAGAACCGCGATCATGATCCTTACGGATATGAGTTCGAAGAATCTGGGAGTCTTGGTAATGCTGTAGACGGAATCGGTCACGACTTCACCTGTGCTCTTATCGAGTATCTGAACATGAAGCGTGTAGTTTCCGTAAGACAGATTCGTATATTCAAGCGTTGATAATCTGCTCTGTGATGTAGTGATTCCGGGGTCGCGGGATCCTTCAAGGTAAACTCTGACCGTCGGATTCGAGAGCGTGTAATCGAGTACCGAAGGCATTATCTGAATTCTTCCGTCGCCTGCAGGGATGACGTAAGTTCCGTTCTCATCACGGAAGATCTGCTCATCATTCCAGTAAATGCCTCGTACGCCCGTCATGATCTGCGTATCACCCGCATAATAATTCTCTATATTAACCCTGGACACGCCGGACTGGCCTGCGATATAGAGATTGCCGTCCTCATCGAGACAGCTGTGGCAGTGAGATACCGGAACGCTTGTAAGTCCGTTGAACACATCGTAGAGCCTGTAGTCCTCGATGTTGTTATTTATCATCTCGTTGCCGTCTACGACGTAGACGCCCTGTGACGAGAGGACCCAGAGGTTATTATGGCTGTCCGGGATTAACTCAAAGTTATTGTTATAAGGGAAAGTGCTGACATTGGTGATATTGCCGTCCTTCAGATACTCGATGGAATTGGACGTTACGATCCAATAGAGTTCACGCGCATCATCCCTTCTGATCCTCATGATAACTTCACTTGTGAGGCCGTCGACCGCACCCATCTGTCTCGCGCCGTTCTCGTCAATGACGTAGAGACCGTCACCGTCAGTACCCGCGAGTATGGTTCCGTTATCGCCTTCGCTTACTGTGAGAATTACAGTATTGCCTATGCCGTCATGCTCGTCGTAAACCCTTACGACTTCCATGTCCCTGATTACTGCGATACCGTCGTTTGTAGCAACCAGGATGGAACCGTCAGAAGTCTCGGATGTACATCTGACCTCGTTGTTCGGAAGACCGTTCGATGTAGTGAAACTTACGATCTCGCTGTCATTTGTAAAACAGACGAGACCCATGTCATCAGTAAATGTCGACAGCCAGATATTGCCCTCGCTGTCGCTCTCTATGTCACGTATTCTGACGCCTTCGAGATATTCCGTCAGGGGATCTGTTATCTCAGAATCATTGGCTGTGATGATATGAAGTCCGTTATCGGTTCCGACATAGAGATTGCCGTCGTCCATGCATGTCGCATTAACAACCTGATCAGGAATTCCCGCGAGGTGCGTATAGTTAAGGAAATTGTTGGATGTGATCTTCATGACTCCGAATCTTGCGGAGGCGAACCACATGTTGCCCTGATAATCCGATGTGATCATCTCGATGGAATCATTGACCGGGATATTCTCCAGTGCAACGAATTCATCATTCTCGTCTATATAACCTGTGACGCTTCCGGTAGCAAGCCACAGTCTGCCGCAGCCGTAGTACATGCAGTTGATGTTGGATGCATCACCTGTATTGATCCTCGTAAGGTTCGATGCTCCGTCTCCGAATCTGCCGTGATAGATGGAGTTAACGGAAGTTCCGTAGTAAAGCTCACCGGCATTCTCCGGATCCGCGATGATGCAGGTTATCTTGGATAATCCGAGCGTTCCGCTCTCGTAATAATCGGAGATTCCGCCCTCGGTTACACGGAATACAGCACCGCTCTTGGTAAGACCGTAGACATCACCTGCGGCATCGGTTACGAGATTAAGGATCCTCTCGTGAGTTACCCTCTCATCATCGATCGTGTAGATGTTCATGTCTGCGCCGACCCATGAGATTCCTGATGTTGTTCCGATGAACACGATTCCGTTGCTGTCCTGAGCGAACGATCTTATTGATGACGACGGGAGACCGTCAGCCTTCGTATAGTGGCGGCTCTCCGATCCGTCAATGACGACTACTCCATTATCGTTCGTAGCTACCCAGATCCTTCCGGTGCGGTCTTCGAATATAGCTCTTCCGCTCGTTAATCCTTCGATGGAAGTGATTCTCTCGAACACATTTCCGTCGTATCTCATTATTCCGCTGTAGCCGCCTATCCAGATATAGCCATCCCTTGATGCAAGAATGCAGTTCGCTTCCGATGTGGGAAGTCCGTTCGTCGCATCGTACAGAGCCGCGGAATAACCGACGCCCGGAAGCTGTCCGGTAACGGCATATCCGCCGCCCGTCATGTCATATCCGTACTCGTCAGTCTTGGCATAAGTCGTGACAGACAGCCCTGCAATACACATTACAAGGAGGATCATTGTGATGCATGTCTTAACACCGAAACGCTTCATCATTCCTCCTTAAACTTATTCATGATCTTAACAGCTTCATCGATCGACTCGATAAAGACCTCGACACACTTGGGATCGAACTGGGTTCCGGAACCTTCCTTGATAATGCTCAGAGCCTTCTCAAGAGGGAATGCCGGCTTATATACACGGGGCGATACAAGTGCATCAAATACATCTGCAACGGACATGACTCGTGCGGAAAGAGGAATAACCTCGCCGTGAAGTCCTTCAGGATATCCCCTGCCGTCCCATCTCTCGTGATGGTAGCCCGCCATATTACGGGCCTCCTTAAGATACGAGTCGCCCTCGACCTTGCTGATGGCACTCTCTATCATCTTACGGCCTTCAGTCGTATGAGTCTTCATGATCTCAAATTCCTCATCCGTAAGCTTGCCGGGCTTATTGAGGACAGTATCCGATATGGCGATCTTGCCCACATCATGGAGCGGGGCACTCATCTCTACATCCCTTATGTACTTGTCCGTAATCTTCTCGGTGTAGTAACCGTTACGCTTAAGCCCTTCAAGTATGATCCTTACATATGCCGAAGTCTTCTGAACATGCGCTCCGGTATCAGAGTCTCTCGATTCAACCATGTCTGCCATCGTGATGATAAGACCGGTCTGCATCTTCGATATCTCTTCCGACTTGTTCCTGATGTCGTTAGTCTGGGCAACCGTATCGCTCGTCATCTTGCAGATGGCCTTATAGAGGAGTTCGAGTTCGTCGCCCGTATAGATATCGAGACTTTCTATCTTCTTAAGCTTCTCCGTGTAATTCTCATCATCCATGAACGCGACCTCATCCGCGTAACGAGTCATGGCTGCGATAGGCATCAGTATGCGGTATCTTGCTATCCAGACGCCGATTATCACGATGAGGATGAAGAATCCCATAAAGAGCAGGATTACTCTTCCTATGAAGTCTCTCGTAAACTCCCCGATTACCGAGCACTTAAGGTTGGAGACCGCATAGCAGACGCATTCACCATCAGCGTTATAGACAGGGTAATAATGCATCAGGAACTCGCCGTACTGATCTCTGGCCTCTATGGTTGGAATTTGCTCACCGGCAAGAAGATCGTCCTTGTAGCTTACAAAATCAGCTTCGTAGTCTATGAGCGCGCCCGGCTGAACACCGGGTACAAAAGTGCCGTCGGGCAATGTCGCGTCAAGATCAAAGACGACACGGCATCCGCTCGTCTCGGGGCGGTAAACATAGAGGAACTGGATATCGGGAGAGCTGCTCATGATCGAATAGAGCTTCTCTCTCGTCTCTGAATATCCCGGAGCCTCGAATCCGTATCTTACGTACTGGTCGACCATGTCAGGATCGATCTCGTTAGCCGCCAGATATGCGATCTGCTCGGCATTGGCGGAAATCTGCTTTCTTGTCGTGTTACGGTAGTTGATGAGTGAGAATATCGTGACTATAACGGTCATGAAGAATGTCGAGAATACGACAAGGAGTATCGTCCTTCCGCCTATAGAGAGTCTGCCCCTGATATTACCGATTACTGCGCGCTCATCCTTGGGAGTGAGCTTCTTGTGTCTCCATCCCGATACCTTCAAAGAAAGCTTCAGATTATCGGGCATCGTCGTTATTATTACGAATGCGATGACTACGGATATCGTCTTATCTATGACATCCGTAAGGAATGTCGCTATCACATGACTTGCCACCACACTCGCACCGAAGGTACCGGACAGCCAGTCCATGATGCTCACCATCATCGGTGAATCCGAAGGCTCACCGTAGAGGAACCATGTGATAGCGGAGCCTATGCCGCCGCCTATGAATGCGATTATAAGAACAAAGACGCACTTGCCGGCGAACGACTTGATCTTCTTGCTCTCGAAGAAACCCGCCGTGACAATGGCAATCATCATATTAAGCGACGCGTAGAATATCGATTCGCCGTCCATCGCGAAATTGATCATATTGGTGCACAGCGCCGTGAATATACCCGGCACAATGCCACCTACTGCCGTAACGACAATGGTTCCAACCGTATCAATGTAAAATGGAAGATCTGTGGGTCTTACCAAAGCCGAGAGAATAAAGTTCAGAGCTATGCCGCAGGCGATAAATATCCATACGCGAGGGCGCATTACCCCTCTGCCCTTGGAAAATGCTCTGACGGCCTTCGAATCAGTCTTATTCTCTCCCAATGCTTAATCCCCCGATATCACCCTGTATTATATAATATTTTTTGATATTTAACGGGGCGATTTTACAAATTCACAGTTTGTTCATTCGATAACATACTCCTCATCCGAAGCCGCTTCGGCGAACGCCCTGTCATGCTCGACAAACAGCATCGTCACGTCGCTGTCCCTGACAAGTCTCTCGATCTCCTTTCTCATGTAGACGTCGATGTAGTTTAATGGCTCGTCCCAGAGGTAGACGTCCGCCTGCTCACACAGGGAGAGCGCGAGCATGACGAACTTCTTCTGTCCGAGCGAGAGTGCAGCCGCATCCCTGTACAGCATGTCACCCGTGAATCCCATCTTTACAAGTATCGTGGAGAACTGCGTCCTGTCGGCACCCCTTGCTGTGCATATGTCGAAAAGGCAACCCCGAAGTGACGAAGTGTCCTGTCCCACGTACGAGAGCTTAAGCCCCCTGGCGACGTGGACATCCCCCTGCAAAGTTATCCCTTCTTCTTCCCCGACGCCCGCGAGATACTTGATGAGCGTGCTCTTGCCGCAGCCGTTATGCCCCTGAAGCGATATCTTCTTCCCGCGTTCAACCGTAAGACTTATCCCGGATGCGATAACCTCCCCATAGCGGCAGATGCTCACATCCTTAAGCATTATCGGAGTCCTGTCATGGTGGGTGCTCCCGGTGATCTTTAATGTCTGTTCACGTTCCAGATCTTTAAGCAGAGACTCCTTCTCGGCAAGCTTCCTCTCATTGCGGTTCTCGAGATTCTTGCTGAGGCTCATGAGCTTACTCGCCTTCTTAGCCTCAAACGCCCGTCTGAAATGGTCCTCCGAACCCATAGGATTGTTGCGGCTCTTGTCTCCCTCTGCCCGTCTCGACCACTCGGCATTCTTCTTCATAGAAGCCTCGATCGAGCCCATCTCCTTCTTCAGCTGTTCATTTCTGGCTTTCTCTGATTCCTGGCGCTGTTCATTGTTCTCCCACCATGTCGAGAACTTCGCGGATACAAGCTCCACACCGCTTCTCGTGATCACGAGAGTATGGTCGGTGCAGCGGTCAAGGAAGTCCCTGTCGTGGGATATCATGATGAATCCCTCTTTGCCTGCAAGATATGAAGCGACGGCCTCTCTTCCCTTCCTGTCCAGATGGTTGGTCGGCTCATCTATGAGCGGAAACGTCCCTTCAGATGAGAACAGATACGCGAGCATAAGCTTGGTCCTCTCTCCTCCGGATAAAGTTTCCATCGGGCGCCACATAATATCAGGATCTGCACCCATCAGGTTCAGTTCCTTTCTTACCTTCCAGTCCTCGTTATCGGGAAGCTCATCCATGGGAAACCCAACAACCGCGGGCATTCCGGTAATCGTCCCCTCATAAGGAAGCTCGCCCTTCAAAATCCTGAAGAACGTGGTCTTGCCCCTGCCGTTGCGACCGGACAGGGCGAGCTTCCATGTAGTATCAAGTGTGAGATTTACATTCCGGAACAGAAGCTCATCAGAGCCGTCATATCCGAATGTTAGGTCCTTAACAGTTATCATTGGCATAAAAGATTCCTCCTTAAGATCGAATCCTCCGCCGGATAAGCAAACAAAAACCGCGTCAACGCGCGGCAATCAATCAAATATAAATCTGAAACATCAGAACACACAAAAAGACTTATCCGCGAAGATATAAATACATCAGCAGACAGTCATTCTCATCGGTGTTCCTCCTTGTTCGTTATTTTCTGCGGTGATAGTACATCAAACCGCATGGGCAAGTCAACGCCCCGTGCACCAAAATCGTAAAAGCACAGATTTGGTGCACAAAAAAAACGTCAAAAAATGCACCAAAACTTCGAAAAGCAGGATTTGGTGCACAAAAGTAGGCAAATCTCTGCACCAAATTAGAAAAAACTAAGTTTTGGTGCACAAATCAGGGTAAAATCGTGCACCAAAATCGTAAAATTACAGATTTGGTGCATCAGAGGTCACTTCATCGGGGAGATTGAAGATTATCTCGGTCCTGAATTTGCAAACATGCGATCTCTCCTCGCACGATAGGGACAGTTCGCCGCCGTAAGTCTCAGAAGCGTCGCGGATATTCTTCAGTCCGAAGCCGTGATTCATCGTATCCGATTTGCCCGTGCTTATGAGGCCGTCCGTTATCTCCGGACACTCGGCACAGGGATTGGTCATCGACATCATGAAGAACCGGTCGGTCTTCTTAAACACGAGGTCGATGACCTTCTGATCTTCATCAAGTCCGGACAGCCTCTCGTCACTTACCGCCTCGATCGCGTTATCCAGCATGTTTCCTAGGATCTTGCACATATCGACAGGCGCGAACCTGACACCCGTGATAACGCCCGACACATTAAGAACCGCACCGGCCGCCACAGCCTTCCTCTTCTTCTCCGATATGATCGCATCAGCGATCAGGTCTCCCGTGTGAGGGCTTATATCGGCAGATGACAGATCGGCGCCGAGCTCATCAAGATACTCCCTCATCTTGTCATACTCGCCGCTCTCGAGAAGGAGTGACAGCACCTGAAGGTTATTCCGCATGTCGTGACGCATAGAGCGGATCTTGGTATCCGACTCAGCGGACAGTTCGAAGTACCTCGCCTCAGCCGCGATATATTCCTCATTCCTGGCATTAAGCTCAACTAGGTCATTACGCTCTTTACGTGTGACACGGACATAGAACATCAGCGTCACGAACGCGAGAGCAGACAGCATCATCGCGATCGTCGAGGGGGATGAAGAACGGAGGAAATTCGAATCCGTATAATCCCCGGGAAGAAGCGAAGCAAAGATCGTCAGAATAAAGTACATCGCGAGAAGCACCGTCATCGGCAGCGGCACATCATCTTTCTTGCGCCTGATCCTCGCTATCACAACAAAGAAGAGGAACTCAAGGAGAAGAGCAAGCACCTCATACATAAGGTAACGGATGGATATTACGACTCTGTTGTTAGTAATCCCTATAAGGTTAATCTCCTCGCGAAGTCCCGCGAATATTGAACTGATATTGGTGATCATACCCGTAGCGAGGAACACTACTGCGATCCTCTTCCACCACTTCTCCTGAATATTGAAGCCTACGATAAGCATCATAAAAAGGGACAGAAGTATCGCAGGCAAATCAGTAATGATTATCGCCTCTTTGACCTCACCGTAATAACCACCGGCAATAGTGAAGAAAATACCCGCGATGAATGCGGTGATGAACGAGAATATATAGAGTGCTCTTCTGTGCTTAAGCCTGTACCTCAACACCTCATCGATGAAGTAGATCGTCATTGGCGACCCCAGGCACGGCAGGAAAATCAGAAGGATATAAATGACCTTCAAAAGCTGTTCATTCATGTCATCGACCGGTCCTTCTTACATAATCGAACAGCCTCTGCTTCGCCTCCGAAGAAGCGCTTCTTGCGACAGGAATGATCTGCCCGTTATCCATGGCAACATCAGCGGAAGACATCTTCTTCACGTGCCCTAAGTTGATGTAATACGAGCGGTGGCACTTAAAAAAATCCGAAGAGACCTGATCCACCATGCTGCACGCTTCCTTGAACTTCATGCGAAGCTCGACGGTCTGCCTTAAGAACACGAACCTGCACGAATTATTCGACGCCTCCACATACACGAGCGCCGACACGGGATTTATGATCTGCTCGCTGTCCTTGACCAGCACTATCTTCTCATCGACCTTAAGTTTCTGCTCGAGATCCTGCAGCGTCTGTCTTAGCTTCTCGCGCTCAACGGGCTTACTTAAGAACCGGAAAGCCTGCACCTCATACCCGTCCATCGCCATCTCCGTGTGGCTTGTGAGGAACACGATCGGGACATCCCGGTTGATCTCACGGATGCGCCTCGCGGCCGCCATGCCGTCGACGCTTTGCATCTCGATGTCGAGGAACACTGCATCGAGTTCGAACCCGTTCTCGAACGACCTTATGATCTCCTCACCATCGGAATAATGGAAGCACGAGACGTCCTCGCGCCCGTAAAGGCTGGCGATCTCTTCCGTTATCTGCCTGCGGAAAACACTCTCGTCATCTACTACTGCGATGCGCACCTTAGACCTCCGAACGCTTCAGAATGAGAAGGAAGACTTTGCTGTACTTCTCCCCAAGCTGATACCTCTTCATCTCGGGACTTTGCACGAGCTTTAACACTGCGCCGTGAAGCTCGGCTATCTTATGCGCGACGGAAAGCCCGAGGCCTGACCCGCCTGCAGTGCTTCTGGACTTATCGCCCATAACAAACGGCTCGAAAAGCTCCTGCGCCAGTTCCTCATCTATAGCATCTCCGCTGTCCGCGATGAACACGCGGATCTCATCGGGCTCACCTCTTACAAACACGCCTATCGTGGTGCCCTTGGGATTATGCTTTACCGCGTTTATAAGAAGATTATTGATGACGCGCGAGAGCTGGATCTTATCGACGTCCGCCTCCATCACCTCATCCGGAATATCGATCTTCGCTTCATCACCTGAGGTCTCGATGTCGGAATAATAGGAAGCGACGCACTCTCTTACGAGCTCGCATATGTCCGTTCTCTTCTTAGCGATAGTAAAGCCCTCGGAATCGAGTCTTACATAATCGAAGAGCATCTGGACGATGTCGTTCATCCTTAATGTCTTATCCCTGATCGCCTCGAGATATTCTGTCTCCTGATCCTCCCTGACCAAACCGTCAGCGAGCGCCTTGGCATATCCCGAGACTGTGGTCATGGGGGTCTTAAGGTCGTGCGCTATATCGGAAATCATGAGATATCTTTGTTTCTGAACAGATGCTCTCTCTGCCTCGCGCTCCGCCTCGTAGACTTTGAACTTACGGGTGACTCTTCCTGAGAAAATGACCGCACCTGCCGTAAGAGGAAGCACGGATATAATGAACGTTCCGAGCATCATCATGAGAAGCACCCACTTGGTCGATGCGGGAATATCCCACAGTTCCTTAAACGAGGTTATGTCATAGATATAAGGGAAGAACTCATCGATCAGAATAGGGATCAGGACATTGATGATCACGAAGAGTATGATGAACTCGACAACCGCCACGAGTATGGCGGTCATGACGAATCCTTTGATAATGAACCTCTTAAGATCCTTCTCGGTCATTACTTATCCATCCTGTAGCCTAAGCCCCTTAAGGTCCTGATGTACTTCGAGGGGTCCTCGTCGAGCTTGGTCCTTAACTTGCTTATCGAGACCATGATGTTGTTGTCCGCGACGATGAAGTCATCGCCCCAGGCATATTCATATATCTGCTGCTTGGTAAACACCTTGCCGGGGCTTCTCATAAAAAGCTCCATCATCTTAAATTCCACGGGTGTAAGCTCGATCGCCTCCCCGTCCTTATAAAGCACGCATGATTCCGTATCGAGGACAAGGTCTCTAACCTTAAGTTCCTCCCTGGAAGAAACGCTTACAGCAGACCCGAGATCGCAGTATCTTCGAAGCTGTGACTTCACGCGGGCCACGACCTCCAGAGGATTAAATGGCTTCGGTATATAATCATCCGCGCCAAGATTAAGTCCTAAGATACGCTCGGCATCTGCAGTTCTCGCCGAGATAATGATTATCGGGATATTGCTCTCCCGGCGGATCATCTTCATCACCTGAAGTCCGTCGATTCCGGGCATCATGATATCCAGAAGACAGATGTCGGGCTTATTCTCCCGAACGGCTTCAATGGTCGAGGGACCATCGCCCGCTTCATATACGACATACGATTCATTCTCGAGATAGAGTCTTAAGAGATTTCTTATCTCCTTCTCATCATCCGCCACCAAAACCCTGACTGCCATAACTCTCCCTTCCATCAGGAAAACCGGCGGGCTTTCCCCGCCGGGTATTCCTTTGTCATTATACCTTAATCCTTATGCTGAGGGCATTTATCTTATGCATTAACTGTCTTTGCATCTGTTGTTCCGTACTTAACTGCCTCGTACAAAGCTGCCTGTGTGGATGCCTTGTAAGGTGCTACCCAGAAGATTCCTGCGATACCGCATGTCAGTGCAGATGCAATATCCCAGAGGATGAAGGACAGATCGAGTACAAATGCCTTCCACTTGTTGCCTGTCATAAGTCTTCTCGACTCAGCGAATACCTCTTCCATCGGCATGTCGGGATTCTCGGAGAGCAGGTAAGGGATCATCTTGTACTCATAAGCCTTGATGATGCCGGGGATAACGAACAGCAGGCTCCACAGTACCGTATAGAGGTCTCTTAAGAACATCGTCTTGCAGATATTCTTGTAGTTCGAATCGAATGCGAATGCGATGTTGCTCATTGTCGCGGGCTCATCGAGATTTCTTCTGAAGAATCTCTTGCAGCCGAGCTCGAGGGGGTTGGCGATGAATGCATCGATTACCAGCGCGACAGCGAAGATGAAGAGGGCTGCTACTGCCATTACCACAACGAAAGCTACCATTGCTTCTGCGGGGATATCGATTACCTCTGACTCTTCCTGTGCTTCCGTAATCTCTTCCGCACTCTCATCCTGCTCACCGGAGGGACCTATGCCGATTGAGATGTTGCCTTCGTCATCGTTCATATCAGCGTCGAATGAGAAGTTCCAGTCCTCGTTTACCATGTTGATCGAGTGTCCGGCGGACTCCTCGTCCCCGTGTGCGAATGCGTTTCCGCCTCCTCCGAATGCTCCGGCCGTTCCGCCTCCCACGATCACGAGGATGAGCGCTGTCGCTACGCACTTCCAGAAGTTAGCCCTGAAGCTCTTCTTTGCCTTGTCCTTAATCTCTTTCCTTTTCCATGTTGTCATTGTAAGTTGCCTTCCTTTCGTTTGATCTTACAATGCCATCATACAGAAGCAACCTTAACTGATTTATCGCTTAACCTTAACTTAACCTTAACTTTGCCTGTTGCTTTCTTAACAACGCTCACCCCACCGTCTTGCCGCTGTCGAGCATGACGGTCCTGGTGCCGTACGAAGCGCAGTGCTCCGAGTGCGTTACCTGAAGTATCGTCACGCCCTTCTCCTTATTAAGCCTCGCGAAAAGCTCCATTATCTCATCCGTAGACTTCGAATCGAGGTTGCCGGTGGGCTCGTCCGCGAGGACGATCGCGGGGTTGGTAAGAAGCGCACGTGCGATGGCGACGCGCTGCTGCTGGCCGCCCGATAAGGTGGAGGGCATCGCTTTTCTTTTCGATGTGAGGTCCGTGATCTCAAGTATAGAATCAAGCTGCTCCTTAAGGTCGCTTCTTCTCCTGCCGTTTATCGTCGCAGGAAGAAGGATGTTGTCCTCGACGTTAAGATTCATGATGAGGTTATAGAACTGGAACACGAAGCCCATGTTCTGAAGTCGAAGGCGCGACAGCTCGCGGTCCTTCAAAGAACCGATGTCCCTGCCGCACAGGGATATCTTCCCTTCGAACTCCCTGTCGAGTCCGCCGATCAAGTACAGGAGAGTCGACTTGCCGGAGCCCGATGCTCCCATAAGGGAGACAAACTCGCCTTCACCGACATACATGCACGCGTTATCAAGAACCTGATTAAGACTCGTATTCCTGCCGAAGGACTTGCTTACATTATTAACTTCAATGATCGTATTCATACTATTTCTCCTATTCATTACTCATATTTGATCTGCTCTGCGATATTCATCTTACGAAGGTTCTTTATCGGGAACAGCACAGTCAGCGCGAAGAGCACTATCATGGCGGCCCAGATGAGAAGTATCGCGGGAACGTTGATATTAAGAGGAAGATTGATCGCGTCGTTATAGTCGACCGCAGCCTTGACCACATAGATAAGTGCGGTTCCGATCAAGGTGCCGAGAGTTCCCGATACCGCCGATGTGATGAACATCTCGCGGAAGAGTATCCCCGACAAAGTCCTCTTATCCATGGATGTCGAGAGCATGACCGCACACTCCTTCCTCCTGCCGTCGAAGCCTATAAGCTGGTTCGAGATCATGCCGATACATGTCATTACCAAAGCCACGATGATGACCAATGAGAATATCGTTCTTATCTGAACAGAACTCTGCTCATCCTCGGCGATCAGTTCTGCGCGCGTCGCAACACCCACATACGAACCGACACTATAAGTCTTAATGAGATCCGCGACACCGTCAGGATCCGAAGTCCTGATAAGCAGATAGTAAGGCAGATCGTGATAGATACTTATGAACTCATCCTGACTTATTACGAAGTTGTTGTTCATCGAATCGTAGCTGTCGATATTGAAGAACGAGACGACCGTGAACGTCTTCTTAATCGGGAACACTCCGTGAGGATCGAACGTTATAGTCATCGTATCGCCGATGTTAAGTCCGTTACGCCTTGCCCAGCTTCTCTCGATGCAGATCTCACCCTCGTTCAACGAAGAAGGAAGATCATAGACCGCGGTATAGTATGTAAATCCTCCGTCAGGAAGGCCGTAAACCTGCGAGACCTTCTCCTCCCCGTTGACCTCAAGGATCTCCATCTTGTTATATACGTACTCATAGTCCTCGACCTCATCAAGATATTCAACGTATGAGTAGTTCTCCGGCTTGGAGCTGAGCGTGACGCGAACGTCGTAATGATATCTGTCCGCTCCGAACATTCCGATCATAGCCATCGCGATGGAGAAGACGATGACGCACATCGCCGATGATGTGGCGCACAGAACGCCGCTTGTGACCGTACTCTTCTTGGAGATGGTCTCGCGAGAAGCAAGCGCCCACCTCTCCTTATCCGATCCTGCCGCTACTAGTGTGATGATCCCCGATATAAGCTTCAGGAAGAAGGGGAACAGGAACGCCAGCGAGATTACACCGAAGATAAGGCAGAAAGCTGCAAGGAACATATTGCTTCTGAAGAAGAACAGTATGACCGAGAGAACGCCCGCGGCCAAGCCTATGATGCATCCCGTCTTACTGAACTTATACTCCGTGTCCCTGTTGTCGAAGATGATATCCCTTATGGATATGCGAAGCGCCCTCATAACTGCACGCAGCGGGATGAAGCACTCGATCGCGGCAGCGCCGATCACAACACCTGCGGGAAGAAGGATGGGCATGGAAGGAGCGTCGAATGCGATCGACTGTCCGTCAGAAGTCGTACCCGTAAGCATCGCACCGTAGATAGATCCTCTTATAAGTGAATAGAGAACGGCCGCCGGCACGCTTCCTAAGATTGCATAAAGCAGGTTCTCGAGAAGGAGTATGAGTCCCGTCCTCCGGCTGTCCATGCCGAGGCTTCGAAGCGTACCCACGAACGACATGCGTTCGCATACGATTCTCTCACATATGGATGCCGTGATAAATACTACAAGAAGGAATGTCACCGCGAACACGAGGAACATCATTCCGAGGACCTGATCGAGCATACCCTGCGTGGTCGAATCGATCGCGAAGTTCTGAACCGCGGCGTTCGGATAAACTTGTTCGAGGATCATCTGGGCATTCTCGGCCTGAGTATCATCCATAAGATCTATCATGACCATCAGGGCGCCCGGCTTACCGCACGACATCATCTCAGAATCATGCTCATTTATAAGAGCGCTGTAGTCTCTCATAAGAAGGCTCATCGGGCTCGATTCAACGATCTGCGACACTATGAACTCGTGACCGTCTCCCCTGTTGTCGTGAAGGATGACCGTATCACCCTCTTCCACGTCCATGTCTTCCGCGACTTTATCGGTAATGATTGTGTATCCGTCAGCAAGCTCGTAGTGTCCGATGAGAGCCATCCTCTGCGCATCTTCGAAGTTAACACCGTATACCGTAAGATCCTTCCTCGTCGCGTACATGGGTTCGCCTTCGATATCGCAGTAGATGTAGTCGGCGAAGGAATGGACGAGTATCTTCTCATACTCGGGGAAATCCTCGGGGATCCTGTCATCATCCTGCGCCGTTAGCGTCATAACGAGGTTCGCATTGCCGCCGATCTTGCTGTAGAGGTCCATGATGAGGCTCTTCTCCGCCATGCCGAAGTCGAAGCAGAACATCGCAACGAAGCTGCACACGAAGATCGAGAAGACCACGAGAAACGTCCTTAGTGGTTTCCCGAAGATATTCTTTAATGTTGTCTTAAGCACTATATTCATTACATTTCACCTCGCATCAATACCATCTGCTTATGCGGTTCCCGGGAGCGATATACATGCCGTCGCCCTCCTGTACGTCATATGTCTCGTAGAAGGCATCGACAGTCGAGAGTATCGCGTTGACTCTGATGACAGAGGGGCTGTGCTCGTCCGTTGCGATCTGATTTATTACAGCGGTGTCGAGCTCCCTTCCGCCCCAAAGCGTTGCGTAACTTACGAAAAGCTTTTCGAGCTGCGCGCTGCTATGTGCCAGGGACGTGATGCACTCGAGGGAGCCCAGATCAGCGTAGTTCTCGCCGAGTGTCTGCTCCCCGTCGACGTGGTAAACACCGAATACCGTGAAGTTGTCCTCGAAGTATGATATCGCCTGCGCATTACGGGCATTCAAAGACTCTATGTCCTCATCACAGATCCACGAAGGGTTATAGTTGCCGTCCTGATCGAATGCGATGCAGTTGCTGTCGAACGCGTGTCCCATCTCGTGGCCGATGATAGCTCCGAGCGCACCCAAGTTGGTGTAGTAATCCTGATCAGCCGAGAACATCGGTTCGATCGTAATCGCCGCGGTGATAGTGATGTTATTCATCGAAGGGTTATAGCAGGCATTTAACGTCTGCATCGGCATGCCCGACATTGTCCTGTCTACAGGCTCGGCAAGGGATGCATTACGCTTGGCCTGATCGTGCAACCTGTAAGAAAGATAGAACGAATAGTAGTCGTCGAAGCAAAGATCCGACCACTCATCCGGATCTGCTCTTCCCACGCTTCCTCCGGTCACATAGACGATATTATCGAGCTTGGTTAGAATACTTTGCCGTGTACCTAACGTAAGCCAGTCCGCATTCGTAATGAGCTGCCTGTATCCTTCCCTTATGTCGTCGCACATACTGATAAGAGCTTCGTCGGTCTCCTCCGAATAATACTGCTCGAGATAAAGAGTATCAGTCTGCGCCCATAAGTTCTGATGAACATAGTCCAGCGCCTGTTCTTCAGGAGTCGCATAATCGATATTTACGTAGTCTTCAAGCACATCGTATCCCCTGGTGACAAAGCTTTGGAATTCCATTCCGAACTCTGCCGCCTTCCATGCCTTGAGGGCATCAAGATTCTCTTCCGTAAGGGCAGCATTAAGCGCACTTAACTGACCCGGATCAACAGTTCCGAATTCGTCGAAGTATTCAGAGTCATAACCCATTTCCGTAAGATAAGCTTCAAGGTCTACGTTGCTGAAGATTTCCGAAGCCTCATCGAAGTTAAGCTCCTCATAGTAGATAAATGGTTGCGTCGCCCTTATGACCTCGAGATTGGTGGCGTTATAGATATCCATTACGATGTAACCGAGTCTCGTACCGGCAAGATCCGCCGATTCCTTATCGTGACCCATTACCTGATAGTAAACACTCGCATTCGTCTTGACCATATTAAGAGGAGCATATGTATCCTCCAGCGAATCGAAGTCGGCTCCGAGAGCTTCTGTCCACTGATTAAATCCCAGAACCCTGTGGTCAGCCTGGAGGTAGTCAAAATCAACCACCACATTAAGGAAAGGCGGAACCGCGTAATCCCTTGTAAGGCGGGCATCAAGTTCCAGGAATTCCTCTATCGAACTTACCGCATCGATCTGTTCGAAGACCGCCGCGAGATCTTCGGGTATATCCGCATTATCCGCATCATACTGAAGCCTTAAGTTATATGCCTGCTGTATGATGTATTCTTCTGATCCGTAAGCATATCCCGAACCCGCAGCGACCTCGTTGATGATGCCGTCGATCCTGTCATCTATAAGGTCAGAGTCGAATGCCGTTCCGGCCTCGTAATCGCCGAATTCGAACTCGGCATTCGCCAGCGCCTCCTCATTAACATACATAAAGAAATCATCCTGTGGCCTGTACGGGCCCTGCTGCACGGTCTTGGGCTCCGAAGTCAGTGAAGCAGAAGGCTCGGTGACCGTCACGGTACAACCTGAGGCTATGCCCGTAGCCATCGCAGCCGTTAAGGCAAGTGCCATCCCTTTAATCCATTTCATAAAAAATCTCCTCATTCAGTGATGAGGAGATGTTAGCAATTCGATTAATATCTGTGCGGATTATGTGGTCAATTGCATCTTCAGCGTGGTGAGCTGCAGTCCAAAAAATCACAAAACCTCTCTTAAAGCATCCTTGATCTTAACGTTCTGAAGATCCGATATGCCGTAGTTAAGACCCTTGTAGTTCCAGAGTGCGCTGCCGATGCCGTACTTATGGAATGTCGCATGGATATCCTTAATCCAGCGGACCGCGTCCTCCTTGTCTGCAAGATCTATGACGCCGTGCTCGCCGCAGTAAAGCGGAACATTATCCTCTTCCGCCTTCTTAAGAGCGGGAGTGAAGATATCCTCGAAGAACTTGGGACCGATCTCGCTGATCTTCTCGTCGAAGATCGCACCTGCGAGGTCGCTCGAGAGCTCAAGGCTCGCCTCTCGGTACTCCTCGAGTGTCTTCGGATAGCCGATGCGGAAGTCCATGGGCATATAGTCGACCCAGTGCGCGCCCTGATGAGTGAATACCATGGGCTCGTAGCAGTGGAAGTTATATACGATATGATCGTCGACGGGGATGTCGAGAAGGTGAACCGTTCCAACGCTGTTATAGCAGACACCTCCGATTACGAGATAAGCATCGGGAGTAATCGCACGGATGCGGCTTATGTACTTACGAAGAACCTTATTCCATGCATCGGCAACCTCATACATTACGACCTCGTTCAAAGGCTCGAAGGCGACATGCTCGGTGTAGTCCTTAAAGCGGGTTGCAATCTGCTCCCAGAGCTTAAAGAAACGCTCCTGGTGAGCATCGTTATAGAAGAACTGCTCCTTGTCATCATTCTTCATGGGATCGAATGAGTAGCCGTAGCACTCGTGAAGATCGATGATCATGTTGAGGTTATACTTCTCGCACCACCTGCGGCAGTTCTCAAGATATGCGAAGCCCTCCTCCTTGACGTTGCCGTCCTCATCCTCGAGTACGATATAGTCAACCGGGAGACGGACATGATCGAAGCCGAAGCTTCCCACTCCCGCGATGTCACTCTCCGTTATGTAAGTATCAAAATGCTCCTTGCTGTACTCACCAAACTGTGAGATCCATCCGCCAAGATTAACGCCCTTCTGAAATCCCTCGAACTTACGCATATATTATCCTCCTGAGGTTCCGTCTCAAATGCCGGATAATATTAACATAACTTACTGCGTCTTCTTATGCGTCAAAATCACGACAGTTAGCGGCACTATAACGCCCATTGTAAACAAAACGAACAAAACGGAGCACGCCGGGTGTATGAGACCGAGCCCCATGGGAATATAGGCACCGTAAACATTCGACAGAGCGTGAAGCACTATAGCAGGCCAGAGCTTTCCCGTCTTTACCGTGAGCCATGCGAGCACGAGACCTATCGCGAAGGTGTACGGCACCTGCGCTATGCCCTGTGAATACAGATGCGGCATGGCGAAAAGCACAGCCGATACGATCACGGCTCCCTTGAAGCCTATGGGTGCCAGTCGTTCCAGAACTAGCTTACGGAAGAGCACCTCTTCAAGAACGGGATTAAAGACCAAAAGCAGCACGAGGTAGAACCACATATTCCCGAAGAGGTCTTCGGGACTTATACCGCTTAACTCATGACCTGTAAGACGCGTGATTATGTTTATGATGAACACAAGCGGGAAAGAAAGCCCCGTCTGAACGACAAATGCCTTAAGCAGAAGACCTGCAGTCGGTGCTATGTAAGAACCGGTCTCAACCTTCTTCGCGGGCATCCCGATGCAAGTCAGGAAGAATGCCAAAAGTCCCAGCGTATACGGAATGACCATGGACTTAAGGATCATCCCCCATGTTCCGCCGACTATTGAATCAACATAATTCCCGAGACCCTTACTTACAATAAACCAGGCTGCAACGCCTGCGAATACCCTTAGTACGGTAATAACATCATTCTTCTTCATTACCCCAATGCTCCTTCTTAAATTGATCAAGAGCATCATTCATCAGGTCTGTTCTCTTCTTCGCAGCGAAGTAAACTATTACGTTCATGATCAGGAATACCGTAAGAAATACTCCTCCTAAGATCAGAAGCAGTGTCAGATCGACCGGGACTCCCATGATTAAGGCGGTTACTATCGCTATGATAAAGTAAACCGGCGCGAAGATGATATTCTTCAGATTAAGCGACGTGGATCTTCCCCATTCGGATCTTTCTATAAATGACCTTAAGAAGTTGAAGCCTCCTATGACCAGGAACATCATCATGATGATGAGAACATCCGAAGGATCGATCATCGTACCAAGTACGATCGAGACCACCGCATAGATGAAGATGCTCAGAACGAAGCACGCCATCGACACGAGAAGAGATTTGATCAATGATTTGACTATCACTGAATTCATTTTGATCTTCCTCCCTTCATGCCTATGGCTTCCCTGAAGTTATTTACATAGCCTCTCGATACGATCAGGTATTCACCGTTATTAAGCCTAAGCTTAACCCTGCGGGAATCCTCCGGTGATATCGAGCTTACGGCCTTGATGTTTACGATCACGCTCTTGGATATACGAACGAAGAATCTGTCGCGAAGCTCCTCTTCGAGCTCATAAAGAGTACTTCTGACTCTGTAAACACCCTGTGCCCTGTATGCGAAGACATCCCTGTCCACCGCTTCGAAGTAAAGAATGCCGGTGATGTAGATCATCTCCCTGTCACCGTTCTCCTTAATTCCGAAGATCGTATCGGAAGACTGGTTCACGGCGCGGACCAGATTATCTATCGCCTCCGTCCTCTCGGAATAGCGGATCTCGACTTCAGGCTCGCTTATGCCGGGGCACTTCTTAAGAAATAACTTCATTACGCCTCCTTCAAAAGCATTGTTATCATTTATGAATCATCATATCAATAAAATGCGGATAAGTGGTACAAACGGGCGTACAAGATGACAATAATCTCCTGTTTTGAGCGATAAGCAACACATCTTAACCCGGGTGTTGAATAAGCGACAGCGGGCTTTGTTATTGCTCATATCATCGGCCCTCCTGCCATGGTTTAATCAAGCCAAGATAGTTACCGATGAGAGTAACGACAAGGAGGAAAAACATTATGAAGAACATTAGAAATTTTACAAAGGCAATGGCTATAACAGTAACGGCAGCAGTCGCAATGGCATTAACACCTGTGGCAATGTTCGCAGGATTCGGCGGTAAGGTCAACTTGTTCAGCCACAACGTATTGGCATCATCAGTTGATGACAGAACACAGCAGGATTTTGAAGATTACTACGATTACTCCAGCGCATTCATGTCAATGCATCAGTCCGAACTTCCCAACGACGTAAGGATTTGTCTCGAGACAGCACGCAACAATGCTTATACAGCTCTCAAGAACGATTCCGGAATCTTCGAGGCAATGTCCAACTTAAGAATCCAGCTCTCAGTTGCTGAGGCTATCTACGACGGACGTCAGCCCGATTCCAATTCCGCACCTCTTCCCGTTATCGGAACAGCAGGTTATAACAGAGCTAACGGAATCAACACAAGAGCTGCAACGACAGTTGCAACCGTCTATTCGACAAACCGCAATCTCCCCGCTGACATGATCAGGACAGCCGTTCTTAACAACTTCGTTGACAGAATGTATTCCCAGATCATCGGCAGACCCTGTGACATCCAGGGAAGAGATACGTGGGTCAATGGACTTACCGACGGCTCCACAAAGCCCGCAGACGTAGTAAGAGGACTTATTAACACAACAGAGTTCGCTAACAGAAACATGAACAACGCACAGTTCGTAACAATGCTCTACAACACGATCCTCGACAGAGATCCCGATACAGCAGGACTTAACAACTGGGTCAACGCTCTTAATAACGGCACATCAAGAGACACAGTAGTCAACGCATTCTTAGGAACAGCCGACTTCACAAACCTCTGTGCAACATACGGACTTTGATAAAAAAGACATTCAACCTTCATTACATACTTCTCTAACTGAAGAGGCGCCCCGAACTTGCGCGGGACGCCCTTCATGGTGGATTTTGGAAAAATGTCTGATCACTTGCTGTCCTGCAAAGCCGCGAATCCGACTTCACCGGTTCTGATCTTGACGACATTCTCTACGTTGTAGACGAATATCTTGCCGTCACCGATATGTCCTGTGTAAAGAGCAGCCTTGGCTGTCTCGATTACCTTTTCGACGGGTACCGCGGAGACGACGATGTCGACACGGATCTTAGGCAGCAGCGATGCCTCTACGGGTACGCCTCTGTAATACTCCTGACGGCCCTTCTGTGTTCCGCATCCGAGTACGTGCGCAACAGTCATTCCGGTTATGCCGATACCCATGAGGGATTTCTTGAGCGAGTCGAGTTTTGCTTCCTTACAGATGATCTCAACCTTGGTGTATCTTCTTCCGTCAGGCGTAGGAAGCGGGCTGACTGTTGTAACGTTTGTAACCTCAAAAGCTTCAGCTACAGGAACCTCGCCGCCTTCAGAAAGATTTACATTGGAAGGAACCATAACGTCCGCCATCTCAACGATAGCCTGAGGTCTCATGGAGAAGCCTGCATAAGCTGCAGGGAGACCGTGCTCTGTAGGATCGAGGCCTTCGATCTCTTCCTCACGTGATACTCGTAATCCGTGTACCTTCTTGATGACTGCAAATGTGATAGTCATGAGAACTGAAGTCCATGCAACGATAGCCGTGATACCTAATGCCTGTACGCCGAATACCTTCATGCCGTCGGAGAATGATGTACCGTGGATAAGGGCATAGATGGGGCCGTCAACTCCGAGTGAAGATGTGTTTGTGGCAAAGAGGCCTGCGCAGAGAGTACCGATGATACCGTTTGCAAGGTGAACGCCGCAGGCACCGACAGGGTCGTCGATGTGAAGCTTCAGGTCGAGGAACTCAACTACGAGAACTACGACGATACCGGAGATAATACCTTCAGCGAAAGCACCGAGTGCATCGATGCAGTGGCAGCCTGCCGTTACGTTTACAAGACCTGCAAGGGAAGCGTTGATACACATAGATACATCAGGCTTGCCGTTCTTGAGCCATGTAAAGATCATGCATGTTACAGTAGCTACTGCAGGTGCGATTGTTGTTGTAAGGAAGATGGCAGCGAGCTGTGAACCGGAAGTTGCAGCCGCACCGTTGAATCCGTACCAGCCGAACCAGAGGATAAAGCATCCTAATGCACCGATCGGGATGTTATGACCTTGAATGGCGTTGACTTTGATGACCTTACCGGAATCATCGCGGATATACTTACCGATACGGGGACCTACCATGATCGCACCGATGAGGGCGGCAACACCGCCGACTGTATGGATGCATGCGGAACCTGCAAAATCGATGAAGCCCAGGTTAGCGAGCCATCCTGAAGGGTTCCATGTCCAGCCTGCCTCGATAGGATATACGATCAGGGACAGAATAGCTGAGTAGATGCAGTAAGAGCTGAACTTTGTTCTCTCAGCCATGGCACCGGATACGATGGTGGCAGCTGTTGCACAGAATACGAGGTTGAATACGAAGCTTGAAGCATTCGTCTCCATGAATCCGGAGAAATCCGTGAACATGTTGAGGTTAGGAATTCCGACGAATCCTGCGATCATGTCCTCTCCCATCATGAGGCCGAAGCCTAAGAACATGAAGCAGACTGTACCGATACAGAAATCCATCAGGTTCTTCATCAGGATATTACCTGCGTTCTTGGCACGGCAGAAGCCCGCTTCGAGCATGGCAAATCCGGCCTGCATGAAGAATACCAGCGCGGCTCCGATCAGGAACCAGATGCCGAATACTTCGTTTGTTACGATCTCGGTGACATTCATTTGTTATCACTCTCCTTATCTTTTACTTACTTCAATTGTTTAAACAAAAGGCAGCCCGACCATGGGAGGTTCGGGCTGCCTTAGACCGATATATAGGGGACTATCGGTTTATCTTACTGCGAACAGAAGATCACCATATGTCGGGAACGGCCAGTACTCGGCTGCCGTCTCCGTCTCGAGCTTGTCACATGAAGCTCTAAGATCTGTCATATCCTTTAAGATCTCATCCTTGAAGAAGTCTGCCTTCTCAACAAGATCTTCAATATCATCAGACTTCTCAACTGCACTCTTCAAAGACTTGTAAGCGCCGTATGCCTGTGTGAGATCGTCAGTAATCTCGGCAAGCGTCTCTGTCTCGAAGATGTTGCCTGTGCCGGCTGCAAGCTCGGAAGAATAAGCGCTTACTGCAGGGAGGATATCCTGTTTTGCCATCTCGAGCATTGTCTTGGCTTCGATGTCGATGAGCTTTGTGTACTTCTCAAGGAATACTTCGTGTCTGGACTGCATCTCGATCTCGGAGTAAACCTTGTGTGATGTGAAGAGCGTAACGTTCTTATCATCCATGTAGTGCTTAACTGCATCAGGCAGTGTACGCAGGTTGGAAAGTCCTCTCTTCTCTGCCTCTTCGATCCATGCATCGTCGTAACCATTGCCGTTGAAGATGATCCTCTGGTGAGCTGTGATCTCTTCCTTGATAAGATCGTGAAGTGCCTGTGTGAAGTCCGATGCGCCCTCGAGCTTATCTGCGAACTGCTTCAGGGACTCAGCTACTGCTGTATTGAGGACTGTGTTAGGAAGAGCAACTGATGCTGCGGAACCCAACATTCTGAACTCGAACTTGTTGCCCGTGAATGCGAACGGTGATGTTCTGTTACGGTCCGTTGTATCCTTGGGGAACTTGGGAAGTACGTGTACGCCCACCTTGAGAAGTTCCTTCTCCTTAGCTCCGTAAGGCTCGTCCTTTACGATAGCTTCGAGGATCTCTGTGAGCTCGGAACCCAGGAAGATCGAGATAACTGCCGGAGGTGCTTCGTTAGCACCGAGTCTGTGGTCGTTACCTGCAGAAGCTACCGAGATTCTGAGAAGATCCTGATAATCATCTACTGCCTTGATTACTGCCGTTAACATGAGCAGGAACTGAGCGTTCTCATAAGGTGTCTCGCCGGGCTCAAGGAGGTTAGCGCCTGTATCTGTGCTCATGGACCAGTTGTTGTGCTTACCGGAACCGTTAACTCCTGCGAAAGGCTTTTCGTGGAGGAGGCATACGAGGCCGTGCTTCTGAGCTACCTTCTTCATGATCTCCATCGTAAGCTGGTTGTGATCGGTAGCTATATTAGTTGTAGTAAAGATAGGTGCGAGCTCGTGCTGTGAAGGTGCAACTTCGTTGTGCTCTGTTGTAGCGAGTATACCGAGCTTCCACAACTCATCGTTCAGGTCCTTCATGAAAGCCTGTACTCTGGGCTTGATGGCACCGAAGTAGTGATCCTCCATCTGCTGTCCCTTAGGAGGAACCGCACCGAAAAGCGTTCTTCCCGTATATATAAGGTCTCTTCTTGCATTGTAGCCCTTCTCGTCGATGAGGAAGTACTCCTGCTCGGGACCTACTGTTGTCTTAACACTTGAAACATCCTCATTACCGAAAAGCTTCAGAACTCTCATTGCCTGCTTGTTCAAAGCTTCCATTGATCTTAGAAGAGGAATCTTCTTATCGAGAGCCTCACCGCCGTATGAGCAGAATGCTGTCGGGATGCAGAGGACGCCTTCCTTTATGAATGCGTAGGATGTGGGATCCCATGCTGTATATCCTCTTGCCTCGAATGTTGCACGAAGTCCGCCGGACGGGAAGGAAGAAGCATCAGGCTCGCCCTGTGTAAGTTCCTTACCGGAGAATCTCAGGATGATGTTGCCGTCATCTGTGGGATTAACAAAGCTGTCGTGCTTCTCTGATGTATAACCTGTCATAGGCTGGAACCAGTGAGTATAGTGTGTAGCACCCTTCTCGATTGCCCACTGCTTCATCTCGTTAGCGACTACGGAAGCAGCTTCGTCTGAAAGTCTCTTGCCGTTATCGATCGCGGCCTTGACTTCCTTGAAGGTCTCCTTGGGGAGACGAGCCTTCATGACGCTCAAGCTGAAAACGTTCTCGCCGAAGATCTCAGATGTGTCTTTCATTTTTCCAAATCTCCTTTGCTCTTTGTTCGCAGTTTTGAAATAATCGATCGTTCAACTTGCATTTGGCCTTGATGCAAAAGAAAAAGGCGCCGGGGGATTAAACCCTCGGCGCCGTTGCCTGTATCAATCATTTACGCCTTGAATCCTACTCCTGCGATTTGATGATGTCAAGAGGAAATTTGCAAGTTTTTGTCGTTGACAATTCAAAATGCTGTGTGCTAACTTATTAGAAGAACAAAGGCGTTCATTCGGGTACAATCTGATATTTACCCGAATGGGCGCTTTTACTTTTACGGAGGATAAGATGACCTGTTCTATTGACGAATTCATGCAGTATATCGACGAAGAAGACATTAAGTTCATACGACTTCTCTTCTGCGATATCTACGGAACACCGAAGAATATCTCTGTTATGCCCTGTGATATAAAGAGGGCATTCGATTCAGGCATAGGGATCAATCCCATGGGCATTCCGGGCTTCGGTCACGAAGCGAGCTCTGACATATATCTGCACCCCGAGGCGGACACTGCGGCACTCCTTCCCTGGAGGCCGGATCAGGGCCGCGTCGTAAGGCTTTTCTGCGACATCAAGTATCAGGACGGAACGCCTTTCGCTTCGGATACGAGAAACCTTCTGAGACAGGCCGTGGAGAAGGCCGAGTCCCGCGGAGTCACTTTCACGTTCGGAACGCGCATCGAGTTCTATCTGTTTAAGACAGACGAAGAGGGAGAGCCCACGATGACGCCTTTCGACAAGGCGGGATACATGGACATCGCCCCTCTCGACAAGGGCGAGAACGTAAGGCGTGAGATCTGCCTTACCCTCGAGCGCATGGGCATCACCCCCTTTAACTCGCACCACGAGGCTGGCCCCGGCCAGAACGAGATCGACTTCGTAAGCGCCGACCCCATCAAGGCTGCAGACGACACGCTCACATACATCTCCGTAGTTAAGACAATTGCCGCGAGGAACGGCCTGTACGCAGACTTCTCACCCAAGCCCCTGTCGGGACTTCCGGGAAACGGCTTCCACGTCAACGTAGGCGCGAGCAGGAACGGCGACAAGACCGTAATCACTTCCGCCATCGAAGGTATCCTTCAGAAGATCTACGACCTCACCATATTCATGAACAGGTGCGAGGCTTCCTACCAGAGAATCGGTAAGGGCGACGCACCGAGATTCATTACATGGTCCGTAGGAAACTACGGACAGCTTCTGAGAGTTCCCCAGAGCGCGGGACACCACTACGCTCAGTTAAGATCCCCGGATGCTTTCTCGAACCCGTACCTGATATTCGCGCTTCTCATCGAAGCAGGTCTTTACGGAATCGAGAACAATCTGGAGTTAAGATCTCCCGTTAACCTGGATCTGCGTGAAGCCGCTGCCAGGCCGGGAGAATACGAGATGCTCCCAAGAACAATAGACGAAGCGAAGGAAGCTGCGAAGAACAGTGAATTCATCCGTGACATCCTGCCGGGTTCAATCATCTCGGCTTACTGCGACTGATATGCAAAAAGAGAGTTCATATTCCGTACTGCTGATATCGGCAAGCGAGAAGATGAATGCATCGCTAACCTCATTCATGGCCCGCGAGGACTATGGTCCTATTGTCACGACCGAATCCGTCTCGCAGGCGAGGCGCATCATGTCCCAGAGGGAGTTCGACATCGTTATAATCAACACTCCCCTTAAGGACGAGCTCGGGATCAACTTTGCCGTCGAGATTACCGAAGGATCTTCCTGCGGTGTAATGCTGATGGTCAAAAGCGAGATGTTCGACGAGATCAACTACAAGGTCCAGGACTGCGGAGTGTTCACGATCCCGAAGCCCGTTAACACGAGCATGATGAGCTACGCCCTTAAGATGCTGAGTTCCACCAGGGAGAGACTTCTTCGCATGGAGCAGAAGCAGAAATCATTCGAGGAGAAGCTTAAGGAGATCAAGATCGTCAACAGGGCGAAGATCCTTCTTGTCGAGAATCTTCACTTCACTGAAGAAGAAGCACACAAGTTCATCGAGAGAAGAGCGATGGACGAGAGAAGGAACAAGGTCCTCATCGCCTCGAAGATCATAGAAGAGTATAAAAATCCATAACGGAGGCATATATGACTAAATACATTTTCGTAACGGGAGGCGTCGTGTCAGGTCTTGGCAAAGGCATCACCGCCGCCTCTCTCGGAAGACTTCTTAAGATGCGCGGATTTAAGGTCGCCGCGCAAAAACTCGACCCCTACATCAACGTCGACCCGGGAACCATGAGTCCCTACCAGCACGGTGAGGTCTACGTAACGGAAGACGGCGCCGAGACCGACCTCGACCTCGGACACTACGAGAGATTCATCGACGAGGATCTGAACCGATTCTCCAACATAACGACGGGTAAGGTGTACTCGAATGTCATCAACAAGGAGCGTAAGGGTGAATATCTCGGAAAGACAGTTCAGATAATCCCGCATATAACGGATGAGATCAAGTCATTCATCTATAACGTCGGTAAGACATCTGATGCGGATATCGTAATAACCGAAGTCGGAGGAACCATAGGCGATATCGAATCACAGCCCTTCATCGAAGCGATAAGACAGGTCGGAAATGAAGTCGGACCTCAGGATTCACTGTATGTTCATGTAACTTTGCTTCCGTATCTTAAGGCATCCGGTGAGCATAAGAGCAAGCCTACGCAGCACTCGGTCAAGGAGCTTCAGGGAATGGGAATCTCCCCTGATATCATCGTTCTTAGAACCGACGAACCGATTGAAGATAAGTCGATAATCAGCAAGATCGCGAACTTCTGCAATGTTAAGGAAGACTGCGTAATCGAGAACCAGACTCTGCCTATCCTTTATGAAGCTCCGCTCATGCTCGAGAAGGCGGGATTATCCAATGCAGTCCTCCGTAAACTCGGCATATTCTGCGGTCACCCTGACCTCGGCGAATGGAAGAAGGTCATCGAGAATATAAGGAGTCGTGAAGGCCACGTTAAGATCGGCCTTATAGGTAAATACACACAGCTTCACGATGCATATCTGTCAGTCGCGGAAGCTCTCCGCCACGCAGGATATGAGCAGCGTGTTTATGTGGACATAGACTGGATAGATTCCGAGACTATTAATGCTTCAAATGTGAAGGACATATTGGGAAAGTTTGACGGAGTGATCGTACCCGGAGGATTCGGCAACAGAGGAATCGAGGGAATGATCGAGACTGCGAAGTACTGCAGGGAGAATAACGTTCCGTATCTTGGAATCTGCCTTGGAATGCAGATAACAGTCATCGAGGCGGCTCGCAATCTTCTCGGATATAAGGATGCGAATTCCGGAGAGTTCGATCCCGAATGTGCACATAAGGTAATCGACTTCATGCCGGGTCAGAACGACGAGATTGAGAAGGGCGGAACCTTACGACTCGGCAGTTACCCCTGTTCAATCATCGAGGGAACCAAGCTTCAGGAGTTATATGACGCTTCGAAGATCCGCGAGAGACACAGACACCGCTATGAATACAACAACGACTACAGGGATGAACTTCAGAAGGCCGGTCTTAAGATCTCAGGTCTCTCCCCCGACGGAAGACTGGTTGAAACAGTTGAATTCGAAGATAACGATTTCTATATAGGCGTACAGTATCATCCGGAGTTCAAATCAAGGCCCAATAAGCCTCATCCGCTGTTTCTGGGATTGATAAAAGCGTCTATGCAATGATCAGCTGCTCATTTGTCTCACTGATTGTCTCACTTTTTGCAAAAAGTGAGACAAATGGTTAGACAATGAACAAATATCCACCAAAGAACACCGCCCCGGGAGCAAGCTTCCGGGGCGGCATTCCGTCAAATAAACAGATCAGGAAAATGTCATTTCATAAGATACTCATCGACTTCCGATGCGACATCTCTGCCTTCGCGAAGTCCCCATACGACGAGTGACTGACCTCTTCTCATATCTCCCGCTGCGAACACGCCTTCAACGGATGTCTTATGTGATGAACCAGTCTCAACATTGGTCCTCGCATTCGTATCAACTCCGAATGCATCGACTACGTATTTCTGAGGTCCCAGGAATCCTGCTGCTATGAGGACCAGCTGACAGGGCAATGTCTTCTCTGTTCCTTCAACGGGAACCATGTTAAAGCGTCCTGTCGTCTCATCCTTTACGCTCTTAAGCTCAACTGTCTCGACGGCACAAAGCTTGTTGTTCTCATCACTGATAAATCTCTTAACCGTCGTGCAGTAAACTCTGGGGTCAGATCCGAATACAGCTGCCGCCTCCTCCTGACCGTAATCGGTCTTAAGGATCTTCGGCCATTCGGGCCAGGGGTTATTCGCTGCCCTTTCGACAGGGGGCGCTGGCATCATCTCAAGCTGCGTTACTGACTTGCAGCCGTGACGCATGCAGGTGCCTACGCAGTCGTTACCCGTATCTCCTCCGCCGATGATGATTACATCCTTATACTTTGCACTTATGTACTTGGTGTCAGACATGTTCGAAGACAGCAAAGACTTCGTCGTCGCACGCAGAAAATCAACCGCAAAGTAGATTCCCTTGGCATCTCTCCCCTCTGCCTTGATGTCACGGGGATTGCCCGCACCGCAGCAAAGAACAATGGCATCATAGGAAGACTTAAGTTCCTCATACGTGATATCAACGCCGACATCGACCGAGCACTTAAATGTGATTCCCTCTTCCTCGAGAATCTTAATACGTCTGAGTATTACCTGCTTCTCGAGCTTCATGTTAGGGATTCCGTACATGAGAAGTCCGCCGGGTCTGTCCTGCTTCTCATAAACGGTTACCTCATGGCCTCTTACATTAAGCCAATATGCAGCGGAGAGGCCGGAAGGGCCGGAACCTATTACCGCGACTTTCTTACCCGTACGGTTAGCGGGTACATGAGCCTTCATAACACCGCTGGAATATGCGTGCTCGATTATCGAGTACTCATTCTCCTTGGTTGCGACAGGCTCGTCGTTAAGTCCGCAGACGCATGCCTTCTCGCACAATGCAGGACAGACGCGCGACGTGAACTCCGGAAACGCATTCGTGAGCATGAGTCTCTCGAGAGCCTCATCCCAGAAGCCCTTATACACAAGGTCGTTCCAGTCGGGGCACAGGTTGTTTAACGGGCAGCCTGCGACCATGCCGCATATCGGCTTTCCAAACTGGCAGAACGGCACACCGCAGTTCATGCAGCGCGCACCCTGCTCACGCCTTTGATCCTCGTCGATCTGCGTGTGAAATTCCGAGTAATTCTTGATCCTCTCGAGTGGCTCAAGTCCCGGGTTATTTACTCTTCTATATTCCATGAATCCTGTTGCTTTTCCCATTTTTGATCACCCCCTTAAGATCTTCCCGAAGTGTTCTCATGGAACGCTTCAATCTTCGCTTCGTCTTCGCTCATGCCGGAAGCCATATGTGCTTCTATGGACTTCATCATGCGCTTGTAGTCATGCGGGATGACTTTCTTGAAGCGGGGGATGTATTCGTCAATGGAATCAAGGATCTTCTTGCCGAGAGGCGATCTAGTTCTTCTCACGTGCTCCTCGATAAGCGATACGAGCTCGTTCCTGTCCTCGTCGGAAGTTACGTGCTCGAAGCCTACAAGGGACTTGTTGAGCTTGGTGTACAGAGTATTCTTCTCATCGAGAACAAACGCGATACCGCCGCTCATGCCGGCAGCGAAGTTCTTGCCGACGGGACCGAGGACTACTGCGACACCGCCCGTCATGTACTCGCATCCGTGGTCGCCAAGACCTTCAACTACGACCTTGGCACCGGAGTTTCTTACACAGAATCTCTCGCCTGCAAGACCGTTTATGAATGCCTTGCCCGAGGTCGCACCAAAAAGCGCGACATTACCCGCGACGATGTTCTCTTCCGGCTTTATCTCACACTCACGTGACGGGAATATAGTGAGCACACCGCCCGACAGCCCCTTGCCGAAGTAGTCGTTCGTATCGCCTTCAAGGTTTATCGTAAGACCCTTGGGGATAAACGCACCGAAGCTCTGGCCGCCGGCGCCCTTCGCATTTACAACGAACGTGTCGTCATCGAGAGTATTGTAGTATCTCTTTGTTATCTCCGAGCCGAAGATCGTACCGAGCGAACGGTCGAGGTTTCTGACCTTAATGTCGATCTCCTTATGAGCACCGCTCTCGAGAGCCTCAGCCATATTAGGAATGATCTCGCGGCGGTCGATAGTCTCATCGAGCTTAAAGTCGTAAGCATCAGCCTCGTCGTAGTGTCTCTTAACGGAAGGATGTGAGAGTTCAGGATCGTGGATGATCTCGGAAAGATCGACAGAGCCTTTGAGCGAGCAGTCTGCCTCCTTAAGAAGATCAGCACGGCCGACGAGTTCATCGACAGTTCTTATTCCGAGCTTAGCCATGTACTCACGCATCTCATTTGCGATGAATGTCATGAAGTTGATTACATACTCAGGCTTGCCCGTGAATCTCTTACGAAGCTCGGGGTTCTGGGTGGCAACTCCGACAGGACATGTATCGAGGTTGCACACTCTCATCATTACGCAGCCCATCGTTACGAGAGGAGCAGTCGCGAATCCGAATTCCTCGGCACCGAGCATTGCGGCGATCACTACGTCTTTACCGGTAAGAAGCTTGCCGTCCGTCTCGAGCCTTACGTGAGATCTTAAGTTGTTCTGTATAAGTGTTCTGTGAGTCTCCGCAAGACCTATCTCCCAGGGAAGACCGGCGTGATGAATTGATGATGCGGGAGCTGCTCCCGTACCGCCGTCATAGCCTGAGATGAGGATTACCTTGGCGCCCGCCTTGGCAACACCCGCAGCGATGGTTCCGACACCGGACTCGGATACGAGCTTAACTGATATACGCGCATCGGAATTGGCATTCTGAAGGTCGTAGATAAGCTGCGCGAGATCCTCGATGGAATAGATGTCGTGATGCGGCGGAGGCGATATCAGCGCGACACCCGGAGTGGAGTGACGTGTCTTCGCGATCCAGGGATATACCTTTCCTGCAGGAAGGTGTCCGCCCTCTCCGGGCTTTGCTCCCTGAGCCATCTTGATCTGAATCTCCTTTGCAGAGATTAAGTACTTAGAAGTAACACCGAATCTTCCCGAAGCGACCTGCTTGATCGCAGAGCATCTGTCCTCGGAAGAGCCTGCGGTCTCGATACGGTCGAGATCCTCACCGCCCTCACCGGAATTGGACTTACCTCCGATCCTGTTCATCGCGATAGCCATGCACTCGTGCGCTTCCTTGGATATTGAACCGTAGGACATCGCACCTGTCTTAAATCTGTGCATGATCGACTCGGCATTCTCGACCTCATCAAGAGGAATCTCCTTGCCCTCCGGGTAATTAAAGTCGAGCATACTTCTTAACGTGATGTGGCGGTCATCGGAATTGATTAGCGAAGAGAACTTCTTGAATGTTCCGTAATCACCATTTCTTGTCGCGAGCTGAAGCATGTGGATAGTCTCGGGATCATAAAGATGCTTCTCCTTACCTGACCTCGACTTGTGCCAGCCCTTGATCGCGAGGCCGTCTGCAGAACCTCTTCCATAGTGATCAAATGCATGCTCGTGAAGAGCGGAAGTTCTCGCCTCGATATCCTCGAGCGTGATTCCGCCGACGCGGCTTACAGTATCGGGGAAATACTTATCCATGAGTTCCTTGCCGATACCCAGAGCCTCGAATATCTTCGCGCCCTGATAGGATTGCAGAGTCGAGATACCCATCTTCGCCGCGATCTTTACAATGCCGTTTACAACTGCATCGATATAAGCTTCTGAAGCCTGTGTGAATTCCTTATCTATTACTCCGCGGGCAATAAGATCGGAGATCGTGTTCAGCGCAAGGTAGGGATTGACCGCACTCGCACCGAAGCCGAGCAATGTCGCGAAGTGATGTACCTCTACGGGCTCACCTGTCTCGACGATGATCGATGCAGCCGTATTCATTCTTGTGCGGACAAGATATGTCTCGAGAGCCGCAACAGCGAGAAGCGAAGGAATTGCCATGTGCGTCTCATCTACTCCCCTGTCGGTCAGGATGAGTATCGTTGCACCTGCAGCGTGTGCCTCGTCAGCCTGTGTATAGAGGCTAGCGATTGCTCCTGCAAGACCTTCCTCCTCGGTGTAGATCATCGAGATATCGTATGTCTTCAATCCGTCGTATGTGTTATCCCTGATCTTCATAAGATCGATATTCGTAAGAATAGGATTTCTGACCTTAAGTACGCGACAGTTCTCCTCCCTGTCTTCGAGGATGTTGCCCGTAATGCCGAGATAAACGGTCGTATCCGTAATGATGGATTCCCTGATGCAGTCGAGCGGCGGATTAGTTACCTGTGCGAACTTCTGCTTGAAGTAATCGAACAGCGGAGGCTGCTGTTCGGACAGAGGCGGAACAGGAACATCGACACCCATCGCTGCCGTAGGTTCACCGCCGTTAAGACACATGGGGATCAGCTCGTTATTCAGGTTGCCGTACGAATAGCCGAAGGCGCGCTGAAGACGTACGAGCTCATCTCCCTTGTAACTTATGGTTCTCTTGTTGTTGATCTTAAGATCGTGAAGCTCAACGAGCATATGGTCGAGCCACTCGCCGTAAGGCTCGCGGTTTACATACTCATTCTTAAGATTCTCATCGTCAATCAATGCACCCTTGTCAAGATCTGCAAGAAGCATCTTGCCGGGGCGCAGTCTGTCCTTCCTGATGATGTCCGAATCCTGAAGATCATCGAGAACGCCAACCTCGGACGAGAGGATCAGATAACCGCTCTTCGTGATGTAATAACGCGAAGGTCTTAAGCCGTTTCTGTCGAGCACGGCACCGACCTTGTCGCCGTCAGTAAAGATGATCGAAGCAGGTCCGTCCCATGGCTCCATCATCGTCGCATAGTACTGATAGAAAGCCCTCTTCTCGCGACTCATCGTATCCATGTGCTGCCACGGCTCGGGGATCGTCACCATAATAGCAAGAGGAAGCGGAACGCCCGCCATCGTCATGAACTCGATCGTGTTATCAAGCCTTGCCGAATCCGATCCCGTCACGTCGAGCATCGGGTATATGTCATCATATCTTCCCTCGAAGTATTCGCTTCTGAAGATGTTCTCACGCGAGAGCATCTTGTTCATGTTACCCGTGATCGTGTTGATCTCGCCGTTATGCACGAGCATCCTGTACGGGTGCGAACGCTGCCATGTGGGGTTGGTATTCGTCGAGAACCTCGAGTGCACGATGCCAAACGCGGACGTATACTCCCCGCCTGCAAGATCCTTGTAGAATGTCCTTAACTGACCTACGAGGAACATGCCCTTGTAAACGATAGTCCTGCACGAGCACGAGCACACATATGTATCACTGTTTTCCTTCTCGAAAAGCTTCCTTGCAAAGTACAGCTTCCTCTCGAAGTCTATGTCTTCCTTTGCATCCTCGGGGCGCTCCACGATACCCTGAACGATCGTGGGCATACTCTCCCTCGCTCTGTTTCCGAGAACATCAGCATCTACCGGAACATCACGCCAGCCAAGGAAATTAAGGCCTTCATTAGCGCATGCATTCTCGAAGACCTTCTTCGCCGCATCAGCCTTGTCGGAACTTTGGGGCATGAAGAACATGCCGATTCCGTAGGATCTTCTGCCGCCTACACTGATGCCGTCAGATGCGAGCGCCTTAGAGAAGAATTCATGCGAGATCTGAACGAGGAGTCCGACGCCGTCACCGGTCTTGCCTTCAGAATCCTTACCCGCTCTGTGCTCGAGCTGCTCGACGATGGTAAGCGCATCATCGACTACCTTCGAAGAGGCCTCGCCGTCGATCTTGATGACGGCTCCGATACCGCAGTTCTCGTGCTCTTCGGAAGGGTCGTAGAGGCCGTTCTTCGGGAAAGCATTCTGAACTCTGTAATTGTCACACCTTTGTCGTTCAACCGTGTTTTCCATTGTCGTTTTCTCCTGATCGAACAAACAAAAAGCGCTTACCGACACGCGTGTACGTGTCAATAAGCGCCTTTGCTTGCATTTATTTAACTGTTACAACTTATACTCTTTTTGATTTACGCTGTCAAGTTAGCAAAGCCGTTCTCGAGGTCTGCAATGATGTCATCGATGTGCTCCGTACCAATCGACAGACGTATCGTGCTCTCGTTGATTCCAACGCTCGCGAGTTCCTCAGCGGAGAGCTGTGAATGCGTTGTCGAATAAGGGTGGATGACGAGCGACTTAACATCGGCTACGTTAGCAAGAAGTGAGAAGATCTTGAGGTTGTCGATGAACTTGAATGCCTCTTCCTTGCCGCCCTTGATGTCGAAAGTGAAGATGGAGCCTGCACCGTTCGGGAAGTATCTGTTATATATCTCATGATCCGGATGATCGGGAAGCGCAGGGTGGTTGACCTTTGCTACCTGGGGATGATTTACGAGGTAGTCCAGAACCTTCTTTGTGTTCTCAACATGACGCTCTACTCTTAATGAGAGTGTCTCGATACCCTGAAGGAGGAGGAATGCGTTGAAGGGGGATATCGCAGCACCTGTATCCCTCAAGATTATGGCGCGGATGTATGTAACGAATGCGGCAGGTCCTACTGCATCATAGAAAGATACGCCGTGATAGCTCGGGTTGGGCTCAGCAATGTTCGGATACTTTCCGCTTGCCTTCCAGTTGAACTTTCCTGACTCTACGATGATGCCGCCGAGTGTTGTACCGTGACCTCCGAGGAACTTAGTTGCGGAATGAACAACGATATCAGCTCCGTGCTCGATAGGTCTGATAAGATAAGGCGTTCCGAATGTGTTATCAACTACAACGGGAAGTCCGTGCTTATGCGCAAGCTCAGCGATTGCATCGATATCAGGGATATCACTGTTAGGATTGCCCAGAGTCTCAAGATAGATGGCTCTTGTATTCTCTTTGATAGCGCCCTCTACTTCGGCGAGATTATGGGCATCGACGAATGTCGTCTCGATTCCATACTGGGGGAGTGTGTTGCTAAGAAGGTTGAATGATCCTCCGTAGATCGTCTTCTGTGCAACTATGTGTCCGCCGTTAGCAGCGAGCGCTTCGATTGTATATGAGATAGCTGCCGCACCGGAAGCTACTGCGAGTGCTGCGGAACCGCCCTCGAGAGCAGCTACTCTCTCCTCGAGCACACCCTGTGTGGAATTGGTAAGTCTTCCGTAGATGTTGCCGCCTGCTCTTAAGTTGAATCTTGCCTCTGCATCCTCGCTGTTGTGGAATACATAAGATGTTGTCTGGTAGATCGGCACCGCTCTTGCATCTGATGCGGAATCCGCCTGTTCCTGTCCTACGTGAAGCTGTAATGTTTCAAATTTGTATGCCATGTCTGTGATCTCCTTTGGTCATGTTTTGTTTTTGATGACCAAAGTATGACATATCAAATCCGTTGTGAATAATTCCTAATATCGATAGACAGTTATCAATTACTTTGATAACCGCTTAACCCCCTTCAGGAAGGCCTTAAGCTCCGCTATATATCTCTCGCCGGGCTCACTCACGATGCTGTTCTTCTTAGTTATGTATCCGATCTCCATCACACTGTTCGGATGCTCTTCGTCCGCCTTGTAAGGGACTGCTATGTAACCATCGCCGTTGATATCGTCCGAGATGATTCCCGAACAGAGCGTGTAGCCGTGCATGCCCTTCATGAGATTAAGCATCGTGGCACGGTCGTTGACCGTGATGACTCTCGAGTACTCGTACTCTCCTAAGATCTCTTCTGCAAAGAAGTATGCCTCCTCGCCCTGCTCGAAAGAAAGACACGGATAAGGCGCCAGGTCCTTAAACTTAATGGAGCGCTTCTTCGCGAGCGGGTGGTCGTCACTTAGGTACACGTAGGCATTGCACTTAATGAGAGGATGGAACTCCAGCTCATTCTTATCCAGAAGCTTACGTATGAACTTCTCGTTCTTATCCGACAGATAGAGTATTCCGATCTCACTTCGAAGTTCGCCTACATCGGATATTACTTCACGCGTCTTCGTCTCCCTTATGGAGAAATCAAAAGTGTTGACATCATACTGTCTCGCCATCTTAATAAACGAATGAACTGCAAAAGAATAGTGCTGTGTCGATACCGCGAACTTTCTTCTGTAATCGCCGCCCTCGTATTTATGAAGCAGCGTCACATAGTGACCTTCAAGACCTCTTATGTCATTCAGGAACTCCCTTCCCTCCGGAGTAGGCGTAACGCCCTTGGGACCCCTTACGAAGATGCTGATTCCTATCTCCTTCTCGAGCTCCTTCATTGAAGCCGTAAGTGCGGACTGCACCATATAAAGCTTCTCGGCGGCCTTGTTCATGGAGCCGCACTCTTCTATCGTCAGCGCATAATGTATCTGTTGAAGTGTCATGTGTGTATTATAACAATAAAGACCCGCTTGCATAGTGCAGAAAGCGGGTCTTAAGCTTGGGGGTATGTGAAGAATAATCGTTACTCTGTTATGTCCTCGTACCTTACATTGGTTATGTGTATGGTGGAGGTGTAGCCATGGTTGCCCATATTGAATTCCAGACGGCCGTAGTTGTCATCTCTCTCATTCGATGTGAACTCGAATTCGAATGTCTGCCACTCGGGTCCGATATCGATGGTTGTATCGGGAAGATATCTTATCCAGCCTGCTCTCGGAGCTGATACGCAGACGATGCAGTCTCTGTCTTCTTCAGCCATGATGTCGAATGTGACTCTGTATGTATGTCCGTTCATGACGGGAAGATCCGGCTGAACGAGCTGGACTGAATAATCCTCAGTACCGTCATTCTCCGATGTTATTACGATCTCGTTATTCTCTATAGTCGCTGCGCCTTCACCGTCTGCAAACAGAAGAAAGAACCAGTCTGTCTCATCGCTGAGATTCTCTTCTTCCGAGAAGTCGCCGTTATAGATGAAGTTGCCGTCCTCAAGAGGCTCGCGGAATTCCATGGGAGGCCTCTCTACGTTCATGTCGTACTCATCCCTCTGATATACGCGAACGTAATCTATCTCGAATAATGCATTGTCAAAATCCGTGGTCTCGTCGGGGTTGCCGGGCCAGTTGCCGCCTACTGCGAGGTTCATCTGAACGAAGAACGGCTGATTGAAAGGAGCGGGATAAGGCTGATCCTGACCGCCGTCGGATGTATACCAGTCGTTTACCGTAAGAACGAGAACATCGTCCGTATAGAATCTCATCTCGCCGGGCTCCCACTCAACTATGTAGATGTGGAAATCCTCAGAGAAGCTTCCGCTGTCGAGATTGATTATGCCCTGCTGCTCCGCATGAGGCTCACCGTAGTGAATCGTAGAATAGGAAGTAGTCGTATCGTTGCCGAGTACCTCCATGATGTCGATCTCACCGCACTTCGGCCACTGTCCGTACAATGACTCATCCTGAGGCATCATCCAGATGGCGGGCCACAGGCCCTGTCCTTCAGGCACCCTCGCACGGACCTCTACTCTTCCGTACTGGAATTGTGCATTGTTCTGCGAGTTCACCTTGCCCGAAGTATAGTAAGGGGTTCCGTCCCTGTCCTCGCGCAGAGCGCGGAGAACGAGACATCCGTCCTGTACATAGATATTATCTTCCGAATCCGTGTATTCCTGAAGTTCGTTATTGGTCCACCCCGGGTCACGAAGTTCCCGGTTCCATATCGATTCATTCAACGTATCGCCGTCGAACTCATCGCTCCAAAGCAGATTATAACCGTCAAGCTGCGGGGTCTGTGTAGTTTCCATGGTAGCCTCCGTAGTTTCCGTCTCCGTTGACGATGTATCGATAACCTCAGACTGTTCGGGAGCTGCCGCACATGATGCGAGCAAAGCGGCACAAAGAGCAGTGCTTATAGCCATCTTGAGTTTCTTTCTGTCAATCATGCGTAACCTCTCCTTACTGAATTACGTAAACAATAACACAGCGGGAAAGCGGCACCTGCCCTTTTGATGTAAGATTTTATCTTTTGATGATATAATCTTTGATATGCAGGACAGAAAGAACAAGGCTATATCCATCGTCAAATACCTGCCAAGGGAACCGGAACTCATACATGCTCCGTACATGCCGGAGATGGACTTCTACGCGGCAGTTAAGTCAGGGAACGTCCGCAAGGTCAGAGCGTTGTGTGCAGAGCCCTTTCACGAGAAGGAAGGACTCGGAGTATTGTCCGGGAACAAGCTTCAGAACATGAAATACCACTTCGTGATATCCGCAGCTCTCATCGCGAGAATGTGCATCGAGGGCGGAATGCAGTTATCCGAAGCCTACAGCACGAGCGACTACTACATAAGAGCCGCAGACAAACTTAATTCGATCGAGGAAGTGTCTGAGCTTCACGACGAGATGAGCCTCGCCTATACAACGAGGATGCGCCAGCTCTCGCGCGGGAAGAGTTACTCCAAGCCCGTCACGGCCTGCATCGACTACATACTGGAGCACCTCGACACACGCATAAAGATGAATGATCTGTGTGTTCACACAGGTCTGACGGGTGCTTACATATCGCGTATATTCAAGAGCGAGACGGGACTTACGGTTACCGACTTCATTCTGAACAGGAAGCTTGAGACAGCGTGCAACATGCTGGACTTCTCGTCCTACCCCGTGACATGGATAGCAGACACACTCGCCTTCCCGTCACAAAGCTACTTCTGCCGCGTCTTCAGGAAGGCATACGGCAAGACTCCGCTTCAGTACAGAAGAGAGGGAGCGATACACCTTACAGATCATCCCTGAATTATCTCTCTTCCGCAGAAAGGACACGTGCCCCTGGTCCTGACGCGGATCTTAAGGCTCGCACCGCAGCCTTCGCAGTGCACCCCGACGAAAGGCTTATCCTCAGGAACCCCCTTAAACAGGATCTCCTTCCGACGTGCCCTGTCGGAAAGATAGATGACCCCGTCAGAGGCGTTATAGTTCATGTTTACAAGGAATCCCTTGCGCATGCCTTTATCCATGTGCCTAAGAAGCTTCATCTTCGGCGTCTTCATCTCGTCTGCAAGTTCCTGAAGCGGAACGACGCCGTCCTCATCAAGGGCGAGCAGATCGCTGATCCTGTTCATCACCATAAGGTTCGCGAACGTCTTAACATAAAGCCATACCATTGCTCCGCACAAAAACGCGCAGAAAAGGAATCCCGCCCCTACTGAAGCTTCAGTCGAACCAAGCGTATCGAAGAAGACCCCAAGGAAGATGAATACGCCAGTGAAGCCGATTACACCAACTACACTCCAAAGCAATATCGAGACAAGCATCTTTTCCTTATTCCTATACATCAGCCGCACCCTCATCCTTCATGAAAGTTCCGCAGTGATCGCATCTTCCGCCGCCACCGCGTCTGACCCTTACCTGACTTCCGCAGGTCTTACAGATAAGAACCTTGAACTCATTCGGATCCACCGTAAGATCTACTCGTACGGCAGTCCTTCCAAGGGTCATGTTCGTAAGGTAACCCTTCTTCCCCATCCACAGAAGCTCCCTGATTGCCTTGTCCTGCGGCAGTCCCATCATCGAAGCGATGCTCTCGTAGGTAAGGATTCCGTCATGGTCTTCTTCAAACAGCGAATTATAGTATCTCGCCCTTCCGAGCCTTCTTATCGCTCCCGCTCTCCAGATAATGAGTCCTGCGCCTATAAGGGAGAACGGGATCAGGAAGAACGCCGCGAGGAAATAATCAGGGGTAAACAGCAAAAACAGAATGAACAGGATGTTGAAAAACAGAAGTATGCTGAGAACAACGATGATCAGAACGTTGACCATCTTTGCCGCAGCCGTCTTCGGACCGTTAATGTACATAGATCTTATCCTTCGTATTTCTTAGTAGCGAGTCTTGCTTCGAACTCTTCCTTGGGAAGAGGCTTATCGTAGTAATATCCCTGGGCAATATCGCAGCCGCACTCCTTAAGGACATTCACCTGATAAGCTGTCTCGACGCCTTCTGCAATGCAGTTGAGGCCCAGAGACTTCGCAAGAGAAACAACACTTTTAAACATTATACGCTTCTCGGAATTCTCTGCATCATCCTCTTCGGGAAGGAAATTCTTGTCGATCTTAAGCGTCGTCCACGGTATTCCCTTAAGAAGATTCAGAGAAGAAAATCCCATACCGAAGTCATCTACGGAAGTCGGAATTCCTCTGTCGCGAAGTCCGGTAGCAATACGCTTAAGGTCGCTGAATTCGACATCCGTCGTGGTCTCGGTGAGTTCAACCTCGATACAATCGTGAGGGATACTATACTTATCCATGATCCTCGCTATCGTATCCGGAAGCTCCATGTTCATAATATGCTTACGCGAGAAATTGATCGACATCGGAACCAGAGTTCTGCCTTCGCCTCCGTCGAGCCACTTTCTCTGGTCACGGCAAACATGTTCCAGCATATAAAGATCGAGCTTACATATGTCACTGGTCTGTTCAAGAGCAGGTATAAAATCACAGGGCGGAACGATCTTCCCCTTACGGAACCATCTGCACAAAGCCTCCCCGCCTATGATCTCGCCGGTATTGATGTCGACCTTAGGCTGATAGAACGGTACAAATTCACCGTTTGCAATTGCATCCGAGAAATGCTGCTGGACACTTCCGAACTTCTCCTTCATAATCATGAGTTTGTCGCTGTAGAAGACGATCCTGTCCTTACCGCCACCCTGAGCCATACGGTAGGCACTGATTATCTTGTTCATTATGTCTCCGGGATTGGTGATGACAAGGTCTTCTGAATCAACAAGGATACCTGCACTCGTGAGAACCTTGACGCTGCTTACTTCATCGATCCTGATCACCGCTTCATAAAGATATCCGGTTACCTCGCCGAGCTTCTCCTTCGGACAGATCATGACGAAGTTATCTCCTCCGAGTCTTACGAGAATTCCCTTGCCTCCCCTCATCTTATCGAGCGTGTCAAAATGGAACTTCATGATACGGTCGCCGGCTTCTCTTCCGAATTCCTGATTGATAAGCGAGAAGTGGCGGAGATTATAGCGGACCGCCATCATCCCCTTGAATCCGCCTTGGCCTGCGATACTGTCGATGTATTTATTGAGAGTCCTGAGATTCGGATAACCGACATCGTCAAAATAAGCAAGCCGATATACCAGATCCTTGAGCCTGTTGCGGCTGATAAAGCTTAAGACCGTCCTTACTACGAGTTCCATCTTATTGAACTCCTCGGTGCTTAACGGCACTTCTTTGGGGTCCATATATATCGTCATAGTCGCTATGGACATGACACTGGTCACGACTCTTATGTGAAGGATCTCATCTCCTTCGCCTCTGTCAAAGCAGCACAAAGTCTCCCCCTTGCCTTCGGCTTCTTCTCTGGGATTCATATAGACACGGGTAACTCCCTTGCTCAGTCTGAACATCGTCGCGATCTTGATAAGAAGCTCCTCTATCCTGGGCTTATCAACCTCTTCGAATGAAACAAAGGTGTTAAGCAGCTGTTCGTAAAGTTCATAGAACTTCACGAACGAATAACTCTCGATGGATTCAGCCTCTTCTTCAACAGGAAGATTCTTGAATCTGTTCTTATTGGCATACATGAGATTATCAGCGCGTTCGAACACATCCTGAACTCTGTTATCAACATTCCTGCAGTACTCGGCCATTCCGTATGCGAGTGTGACCAGACCCTCTCTTCTGTTCTCGATCATCTTGTTATAGAGCTTCTTAAGCAGATCAAGACGGTTATCATAATCAGCCCCCTTGAGGATGACAACAAATTCATCTCCTCCGATCCTGAACACCGGACTGTGATCGAACAGCCTGCAGATGATAGCGCAGCCGTCCTTGATAAAAGCATCTCCGGCATTGTGACCCTGCTCGTCATTAACCTGCTTCAAACCGTTGATATCACAGACAACGATCGCAAACTCCAATTCTTCTTCAGTTTCAAGCTGAACATCAAGCTGCATCTCGTAGTTTACATATGCATGCTTGTTCTTTACGCTGGTAAGAGCGTCCCTGTTCGCCATATCTATGGCCGATACGATTGTCGCTTCGTACTCTATCTCCTTCTGCCTTGCCTCGTCGACATTCTCTATAGCTAAGACTATATGATTCTTCTCCCTGTCGGCGTTCATGATTATGAGCGACATATACTGAGGCTTGCCATCTACCTTAAGTCTGTAGTTGAGAGTTAATTTATTGACTTCTTTAAGCCTTCTTAAGAGCGTCTCCTTATCCATGGCCTGAGCCATCATCGGGTAATCTTCCTCATAGATGTCACTCTTCATGTTCATCTGAGTATCCGCGAAGAAGTCCCTGCCCGTCTTGCCCGTCTCAAGTTTGGAGTACTTGTCGCTCGAACTGTACTCGAAGTATTCATTGGTCTTTGTGTCTACGCGGTAGATAACTACGTATCTGGATGCGAGCGCCATCGCAACCTCATTGAAAAGCTCATTCTCTTCGCTGAGCTCCTGTTCGCGCTTGATCTGTGAATCAATATTGATGAGTCCTAAGACTATGTGGTCCATGTCGTCCTTAGGGCGGACTGCATTCATCCTCACATACCTTAATCTGTCTCCGAAGTTATGTCTGAATACGAGCGAGACCGAACCGTTCTCATTAACAGCCTTGATGAGATTCTCCTTGCTTAACAGATTGCATACTAAATCTCTGTCGTCGTCATAGATGTATTTATAGACATCCTTCTTTATGCACCGGAAGAAGTCCTTCCCCGAGGCCGACAATCCGAGCCCGGAGAAGATATCGTTCGAACTGTAACTCAGGAATTCATTAGTCTTAATGTCGACATAATAGATAACCTCATAACGGCTCGCCAGAGCACCTCCGACATGCTGATAGATGAGCATCTCACGATTAGACGCCAGTTCCCTCTTCCTGATCTCATCGATATTCTGAACACCGATGACTACATTGCCGTTAACGCTCCTTATAGCCTTGAGCGAATAATAGAAGGGCTTCCCGGCGATGATAAGTCTGTAGTTAAGAGTGAATGATTGATTATCCTTAAGAGAATCATCTACAAACGCCTTACTGAAATGATTGAGGAATATATCCTGGTCATCAGGATGAACCATGATCTTGCAGTTGACTATGGTATCAGCATAGAAATCATCACCGGATGAACGGACGGTCAGATTCTTATTGCTTCCCTCGACAGCATACTCAACATAACTGTCATCCAGCGAGCTGATAACATATATGCTCTCGTAATCGCCCGCCAGGGCTATGGCGATCTCGTTGAAAGACCAAGAATGATTATCTGCACTTTCCATCATCCACCTCTGATTAAGGAAAATATAAAATTATTTTACATCCTTATCACCATATATGAATGAACCATTTGTAAAGAAGTAGCGGAAAACGCTCATAAAACCGCGATTTCCGTTTGATAATATCAAATAATCAGCCTCTCGAGACCACTCTGACCACAGGCGGCTGTTCATTAAGGGCAGCCTCCATGAAGTTCTTATCCTGAAGACACATCCAGAGAATGAGCGAAGCCATGATTATGGAACCAACGCCCCACAGCACGATGAATATGGAAGTGGATTTGCTTTCTGTCCATTCGATCTCCTCCGGATCATCAGGATCGACCCTGATCTCCCAGTCTTCGCCGATCTTCGGAAATTCCTTATAGAAATTTGTCCATCTTCCGTCTACGGCCAGATAATTATGTCCGCCGTAAGCATACTTAAAAACCGGAGCCTTGATAAGCTTGCCGTGCTCTGACCTTCCCCTGATGCTTATGCCGATGCACTTGGCGTTAACGGGTTCCGTGCATTTACGGGAGAAGAATGTCCTCGATATTACAAGTCCTATGAGAGCCGCAGCACCCATTGCATAGAATACGGATACCAAGCCGACGATCATCGTAAGCAGAACGCTCTTGCTCGCGATATAAGTTATGATGGCGGCAAGAAGCCCGACGGCGAATGTTCCGAACGCCAGATATGTGACCATCGCATTCTTCTTGGTGGAAGGAATCTTATTGCCAAAATTATTGATCCTTCCAGACATCGCATCGATGACGTCCGACAGACCCGGAGCGCCTTCACTGTCCCAGAACAACTGTCTCTGATATGACGGTTCGTACCTCATGTCTATCCCCCCTTAAATCATCCTGCGTAGAATTCGGTCGTTGTTACATTGCTCTGAATGAGTATCGCACTCTGGTTATATGTTTGAAGAAGCTCATCACAAAGTGAATGAACCGTATCGATATCCGTATCACTCAAATAGATTACCAGCGTATATTCCTGATACTCGGTTCCGTCATCTCCGATCCATCCGCCGTAAGCTTCCTGTATCGTATATCCGCCTATGTATTCGATAAGTATATCCTCGAGAATGCTCTTCGACTCTTCAGGCGTATATACAGGTTCGTTCGAATTCTGGTCGTTGGTTCCAAGATAGAGGACATACTGTATATCCCCTGCCTGTTCCACGGCGGGTGCTTCTTCCGGCGGAGGAGGAAGCGGAGCGGGCTCCGAGGGCTTTCTGCCCAATACGATTATGAGACTTGCCACGGACACGCATAAAGCTGCTGCCGCGAGGATCAATGCGATCTTGCCGGATTTACTGTTCATTATTCTCTCCCCCTTTTTGTAAAAAAATTCTAAGCACATAATAACACAGGCAGGCCGCGCTTCATGGCTGTTAATTGATCTCGGAGTAATCCATATCCATCGCAACCATAAGATTGTAATCAGGATATTCTTTCCTGACGCGTTCAAGCGCCTCATTATACGCGTCCCTTCTGTTCTTCGCCTCGAAGCTCACGACAATGTCGAATCGCATCTCCTTATCCTCACGGTTCATGTAGAAGCCGTGCATCTGAAGAACATTCGGAACGGAAGTTACTATCTCATTTATCCTGTCACGGGCTGCCATAGCCTCAGGATCCTTCGTATTCATCGAATAAACTCCGATCGCAGTCAGGGCAACCTGATGCTTCCGGTAAACCTCAGTCTGTATCTTACGTGACAGCTTGTCTATGTCCGAAGCAAAGAGCGAGTCCGGAACTTCGATATGAACGGAGGCATGGTATGTGTCAGGTCCGTAATTATGGATGACGAGATCATATGCCGCATTTACATCGGGGAAATCTTTAACCGTCGCCTTGATCTGACGGGCAAGTTCGGCGTCCGCTCTCTCGCCCAGGATCTTGGACATGGTCTCCGCGAGCATCTCGTAGCCCGCCTTGACGATTATGAGGCCGATGATTACACCGAGCCATGCCTCGAGCGATATACCCGATGCCATGTAGATTCCCGCAGCCGCCAGCGTTGAAGCCGAGATGACGGAGTCGAGAACGGCGTCCTTGCCGGAGTTAACGAGCGAATCGGAATTGACGTCTTTGCCGACCTTAACGACATATCTTCCGAGAACGATCTTGGCTATAACTGCCGCCGCGATGATGATAAGTCCGGTCGCCGTATACTCCGGCGTCTGAGGCTCAAGTATCTTCTCTACGGATTCGGTAACCGCCTTAAGACCTGCATAGGTAACTATTATCGATATGACCATGGCGGTGATGTATTCGATCCTGCCGTAGCCGAACGGATGCTTCCTGTCGGACTCCTTGCCTGCGAGCTTGGTTCCGGCGATCGTTATGATGGAACTCGCGGCATCGGACAAGTTGTTGACCGCATCCATCACGATCGCGATTGAGCTCGATGTTATACCGATTATCGCCTTGAACGATGCAAGAAGCACATTGGTTAGTATTCCGATAATACTTGTTCTTATTATTATTCCGTCTCTGTTGTCATTACGTCTCATAGTTACTCCGATTGGTGTTTTACCTATTTTATCAATAAAAACGGATTTACCCTTTAAATCTTCCAAGTGCGGATCCATATCATATAATGAGAAATAAGATCATTTTCCGGAGGAATAATCATGATCAAGTGCTTTGTAACCGGGGACAACCATTTCGGCAAACCCTATAACGGAAATCTGTCAGCAATTAAAGATCAGCTCACCGAGGCCAGGTTCATGAGCCTTGAGAAGATGGTCGATAAGGCCAATGAGGAAAGATGCGATCTTTTCATAGTAACAGGCGACCTGTTCGAGAAGTCGAATGCCGGTTATATAGGAAACGATACAATTAAGAAAGTCTGTGACATACTCGGCAGATTCAGCAATACCGTCCTGGTTCTTCCGGGCAACCACGACTACCTGAATGAGACCTCCACAGTCTGGCCGGAATTTAACAGATGTATAACGAACAAAGAGAACATCATCGTTCTCGATAAATTCGAAGCCAAGTCTCTCGGAACCATCAACGGCAGCAAAGTCGTTATCTATCCGGCGCACTGCCAGAGCGAACACTCCGACACAAACAACCTCGACTGGATCAAGAACGCCGACATCAGCAATGACGACACCATAAACCTCGGCATCGCGCACGGTACTCTCGACGGTCTGTCCTGTGACAATGAGGGAGTCTACTTCAAGATGACACGCGATGAGCTTCTGGGTATAGAGGGCATCGATGCCTGGTTCATCGGACATGCTCACGTCACTTACCCCAAGGAACTTACGGAGGATACGTACTCCGATTCCTACAGGATATTCAATCCCGGAACCCATCAGCAGATCCACATAGGAAACGGAACCGACGGATACGGATTCATAGTGGAGATCGAGAAGGAGAACGGCAGGTCCGTCGTAAGAGCCAAAAAGTTCAAAAGCGGCATAATCAGATTCCGCGAGATTACCATAAGCGTCCACCCCGACAGTGAGGATTCGCTTAAGAATGCCCTGAACGCCGCGCTTGCCCCTCTCATGCCGGATAAGGAGAATACGGTCATAAGGGTCACGGTAACAGGATCGGTAAAGAAGTCTGAATACCGGGACTTTGACAGCATATACAATGCTGCCGTTGAAGGATTCATCGCCCCCTACTCCCCCGACATAAGCGGTCTTACGGAGGAGATAACGGAGGCGAGGATCGACGAGGAGTTCGGTGAGAATTCCTTCATCTCGGAATTTCTTAAATCATTCATCAACGATCCCGACTATTCACCTTCGGAGAACGCCATCAAACTCAGCATGGCATATCAGCTCATTAACGGCATCAGGAATAAGAAGCAAGGATAATACACGAGGTTTTGCATATGATAAGAATCAAGAGAATCAACTGCGAACAGTTTGCCGGAATCAGCGGAAGATCCGAAGCATTCAAGGAAGGCATTAACGTAATAGAAGGGAACAACGAGTCAGGCAAGAGTTCACTTATCGACTTCCTGTTCACGTCTCTGTTCGTCCCGACCGGCAATGTCAAGGTCCTGGACAGAAGATGTTTTCCAAAGAAGGCTGACGGCAGGGAGCTTCCCATCACCGGAAGCGTGGAAATAAGCACGGACTCAGGCGACTATCTTCTCACCAAGACCTGGTCAAAGAATAAGAAAAGCAGCAGCGCCTCGCTGAAGCTGCCGACCGGTTCCATCGTAGATTCAGAAGATGAGATAAACCGGATACTCGAGAACCTCCTTATATATGGAGAGGGAACATTCCGTGAGACCATATTCTCATCTCAGCGCAACGATAATCTGGCTGTTGAATACCTTCTCGGAGAATATAAGGAGAATTCCGATACCGGCAAGGCAGCGGACGCCGTTCTCGATGTATTTGCATCGGCCGCCCTCACTACCGGCAACATCGAGATAGACAGCATAGGCACGGGCATCAGGAACAATATAGATGAATACTGCAAGCGCTGGGATATGGCTTCAGGCAAGCCCACAAGCGATGGCAGGACCAAGCCCGGAGAGATCAGCAAGGCGTATAACAACCTTGAGAAGCTTAAGGACGAGCAGGCAAAACTCATCGACAGTGAGACAAACGTCGACAGAATTCTTCATGACATAAATGACAGGGAATCCAAGGCCTGTGAACTCAGCGGGAAGCTCGAAGATTATGGAAAGTTCAAGGCAGCCATCGAGAGAAAGCACAATCTTGAAGATAAGCTGGATGCCCTTGAGAAAACACAAAGGGAAAGCAAGACCGCTCTTCATAACTGGCCTGAAGCGGAAGAAGGACTTCTTACAGCCGAGAAGTATAAGAAAGAACTTGATAACGCTGATGTATACGATCAGTACAGGAAAGCCGAGCCTCTCCGCCGGCATAAGGAGGAGCTTGAAGAACAGTTAAGAAACACCCCTGAAGTTGACGAGAACGATATAAGCACTTTGCAGAATCTTAAGAAGGAGAAGGACGAAGAGCTTAAGAAACTTAACAATCTTAACATCGAAGCGAGGATCAGCAGAATCAGCAAAACAGACGTTAAGTTAAGTTACGAGGATGACGGTTCTGCGATCGAAGTCTCTGACAACTCCGAACTCAGCCTTAAGCGCGCGATAAGGATCGAGGTCGGCGATTCACTTGATATGTTTATCGAACCTTCAGGCATAGATGCCTCAGATATTAAGAAGACCCTGAACGATATCGATGCAGGCCACGACCGCATCTGCGGCAAATACGGAGTGAATACCCTCGAAGAGATAAAGGGACTTCGGGAACAGCGCAGGGAACTTGACGAGAAGTACAGAAACGCCTGCAAAGACCTCAATGCCGCTCTTAATGGAAAAACCTGGGAGACATTGAAGGGAGAGAAGGACATAAGACCGGAATCAAGATCCAGGGATGAGGTCCTCGCCGGACTCGGCTATGAACTTAACATAAAGGAGAACGAGATATCTCAGTTCATATCAGACAGGAAGCTCATGGTCGATACCTATAAGAGCAGGTATCAGGATGTCGGCAAACTCGAGGAATCCGTCAGAAACGGCGAAGCAGAGATAAGCAGGCTCAAAGATGAGATCGCAGGCATCGATACTCCCGACTCACTTGACGGAATCGACCCGGACAAGATCAAAAAAGAGATCAACGCCCTCAATGAAGAAGTCTCTGATCTTAGAAACGGTGATCTTACGGATGCCAAGAGCGTGATCGTATCGCAGATGTCACTTGCCGACTACAACAATGAGATATCTGAAGCCACTAAGGAATACGAGAGCGTTCTCGCCACAGGCAGACGCTGGACGGAGATAATGGAGAGGTATAACAGCATAATGACATCCGTCGATCAGAGGGATTTCAGCAGCCTTCGAAGGAACTTCGAGCATTACCTCGGGAAGCTCTCCGACGGAATAGAAGTTACGGACATGAACGATAACCTCAGGGCCACGATGACAAGCGGTGACAACCTGCTAACAAGAGACACCCTCTCGAACGGAACAAGGGAGACCATCACGCTCGCATTCCGTCTCGCCATGCTCGATGAGCTCTTCCCCGAAGGAAAGGGGTTCGCGGTCTTCGATGATACATTCGTAAACATGGACCCTCAAAGAACTAAGAATGCGGTTGCTCTTCTTAAGGAATACGCAGAAGACAGGGACTTCCAGATCATATTCGTGACCTGTCACCCCGAGACTTCAAAGCTCCTTACTAAGGAGAGTGAGACTGAAGATTCTGTCATGACAGATCGATGATCACATACTCCGAACGGACGCCGGTCTTGAACCAGAGTTCCCAGTCCGATATTCCCGATGTAACTATGAAGTCCGTGTTATCGCGGCGTTCATATCCGTAATCCCTGTCGTTGCCGAATATCCTGCCCATCAGGGTGAACGGGAACATCTGACCGCCGTGGGTGTGTCCGGACAGCACCAGATCACATCCTGCCGCAGTTTCCGTTTCGAAGTCATTCGGTTCGTGGTCTATGACGATAATATATCTGTCGTTATCAAGCTGCCCGGTAAGGTATCCGATATCGGCACGATCTGGAACCGTCGATGCATCCGCTCTTCCGAGCACGCAGAGGTCATCTCCGATGTAGACCGCCTGATCTTCGAGAACAAAGACACCGTTGCTCTGAAGTTCATTAAGAAGATCGTCCGCGGAGAATTCCCTGCTGTCGTAGTAACCCTTGTCGTGATTTCCGTATGCGAAGAAGACTCCGTATGTAAGATCCATGTCACCCAGGGCTTCGCAGGCTCTTACCATATCATCTCTTCCAGTGGCATCATCCACAAAGTCTCCGGAGATAATGAGCATATCCGGCTCCTGCGCCTCGATCTCACGCATGTATTCTGCAAATCCCTCGCCGCCGAATGTAGTTCCTACGTGCGAGTCCGCTATGAGTGCGATGCGCACGGGGCTGATGCCTTTCGACGTGGTGAGAGTGTAATTCTTCTGCCACACGTGAACGCACATGAAGATGCCGGCAGCTACATAGATGACCGTCATTAGGACGGCTAAGATTCCTGCCCAGTAAAGCTTGAATTCCTTGTGCGAGACCTTCCTTACAATGAGGAAGATGAGCTCCCATAAAAGGAAGAACACTACGCCGTGCAGGAAGAACACGACTGCGTTGACGAACGACAGAATGAATGTGACCAGAGCCACCGGAATCAGCATGAGCCCTATGCCGAGAACTATCCTGAACCACTTTCTGTCTCCGCTAAGCTTCCTTATAAACGAGAACTTGCACATGCACCGCACCATAAAGACAATGCCGGCGACAAAGCCTATAAAGACTGCTCCCACAAGTATTCCCCAATAGTTCATAGTTCCTCCCTGATCATCCGTTAAGGGGCTTGAAGAGAGGTATATCCACGTCTTCAAGCTCGCCGTAAATATCGTCGTCGTTTCTTCTTAACATCTCGGGAGCTTCGCTGCCGTCCATGTCGAAAGGGTTGTCCCCGTAATTCATAAGATATCTTCTTCCCTCTTCCATGCCTATGTCGTTCCGGTCAGACCCTGTATCCAGAATAATGGCGTGAGGGCTGTAGTCATCGAAGCTTCCGCAGGTGTCACCCATGTTGTTGGATCTGTCGAGAAGCGTAACGATCACAAAAAGCGCAATGCCTGCCGCAGATACAACGGCCATTACTGTATACATAATAATGCTAACGACCAGTGGATCCATGTTACGCCTGCCTCTTTCTCGCATACAGGAAGGTCGAACTTGACTGTGTATCCATGATGTTGCGCATAAGCTTCTTATATTTCCTGATGCCATGAGTTAATGCCAGAGATCCCGCAACCACCATTCCGGATAATGCGTAGGTACCATACAGAATGGATTCTGTTGTATTCATTAACAGAATCGGCAGGACAAACAACGCCAGGATCAAAAGAAACAGTGATATGCCAAGTCCGATGATCATGCGCTTGTCGTAGGGCATGGCACCAACGGTCTTGCCGGTCTGACCATTAACGATGACGGTATGCGGATCCCCGTTATACATGAATGTATAGAACCACACCGGAAGCATCACATATACCGCGTCTTCGTGTATATTCACCGTGGGACAGGATCTCTCGACGGTCGGGTCTTTTGCCCTTACCGTGCTGATAATCTCCTGGGAGAACATCTCATCACACCGCTTCAGAACGGCAGCCCGAAGATCCACGGTCGACATATCGGATGTGTCGGCATAGAAACCGTCCAGATAGTCCTCGTCGAAGTCCTTCATGTCATCGAAGAAGAACGGCTCAAGTCTCTTGGCCATATTGTCATTAAGCCGGAGCGATGCATCGAGCGGGAGATTTACAAAACCGCAGGCCCCTGATCTTCCAAAATAAGTGGCCCTGCTGCTCTTCCCCGACTTGACATAAGCCTTTACCAGAACGGTATCGTGGAAATCGCAGTTAACTACCCAATAGGGAACATAAATACCCCTGACGCTGTCGACAGACATCTTCCGAATTCCCTTGGGAATGAATAAGCCTTTTGACAGACGATTCCTGATGAGCATCTTCGCCTCATCCTTGGAAATCGAGAAAGGAAGGATGCCGTCAGGCCTCATCTCCCTCGCTACCCTGTTGAAAACAACCGTCGGGTTACCGCAGTAAACGCACATTGTCGATGCTTCGGTACCGTTGATTATGACGTTGCCGCCGCAGTGACTGCAGGTATAGATGCGGCACTCATACGAAGCCTTATCTTCGGATCCAAACAGTTCTGCCTGCGTCTTGGGAGTGACATTCTGCAGATTCTCCTTATCGGCCGCGGAGACTTCCTCCGGCCTGTAGGAAGCACCGCACAAGCTGCACGTTACTCTCTGGATTCCCGGAGAGAAAATGAGGCTTCCGCCGCAATTCCTGCAAAGTGTCGCCATATAGTCTCCTTATCCCCTTATTTATCCGCGATTATTATAACATGAGTCAAATGGACCCGGCGGACGGCTTCAGACTACAGGCTGTTCTCTTCTTCTCATCAGGTCTTTGATAGAGACCCACTTATCTGCTGCGGAGATTATTATTCCTTCCCATGATGTGGGAGGAACCGGCGTGAGCGGGAACATGTGGCGCGAGATACTCCTGTAAAACTTCATGTTCATGCCGGGAAGAAGATCCATCGCGATTCTCGCGGAGTCCTTCGGATGACGGAAATATGTCTCGAGATTGCCCGCGTACTTCTCGTGTCTTCCGACTATGCCCAAGTCGTGTGAGAAAGCCGCGAGCACGAGTCTTCTCTCATCAGGATGAATTACCCTGTTGAACCTGCGGCAAAGCAGAAGCGCAGTCACGGCAACGTTCGCGGAGTGCTCTCCGACAGTAGTCTTATTATGATGCGTCTGCATCATCGCTTCGCGGAAGATATCTGAGTTTACGACTTCCTCCCCGTAGCGAAAAGCATCTTCCTGAGTCTTCGTTCTCTCTTCTGTCCGTCTCTTTACGCTTCTTAACAAGGCACGTCCTCCTGTCCCACACAGTGTCCCATCTTACTCTGACTATACACTTCGCCCGCCTGTTCCCGCAGTCTCAAAGATTGAACAATATGTAAATCGTTCGTAAATGACTTAGTTCGCATATAGATGTTAGAATAATTTATAAAATATTGAGTGGTGATTTATGAGATATATCGGATCAGGAATTTTTGCAATACTCATAATCGCTCTTCTTGGATGTCTGGTCAAAGCCTATAATTCCAGGAAGGAGATAGGCCGCTCTGTCTCTTTCCTTCTCGCGAGCCTGACTTTGCCAGTCTTCGGAAATCTCATAATCCTTACGTCGACAACTCAGAGCTACGCGACCATCGGCTACAACATGTACTTCTTCGGAATGGACATAGTGATCTATAGCCTCCTCAACTTCACGAGCTCTTACTGCGAATACGTAAGACCGGGGAAGGCTGTTAAGGGATTGTTCTACGTTCTCCTCTCAATAGATGTCGTTCAGTACATTATCGACGTGTTCCTGAGATCCGCATTCCAATTGGAGATGATATTACTCGAAGACCAGCCTTACTACAGGGTGGTCCCCTATATGGGACAGATGTACCACAGAGGCATGTGCTACGGGCTTTTCGCTGCGGTCATGGTAATCCTCTTTGTCAACGCACTGAAGGCAACCAGGATCTACGCGGAGAAGTACGTAATAATCATCCTCTCGATCGGAATCACCGGTCTCATCGAGGCATACTACATCATCTCGAGAAGACCCGTAGACATGTCAATGACGGGACTCGCGGTATTCGGACTTCTCATTTACTATTTCGCCCTGTGCTACAGACCTCTTAAGATGCTCGACCGCATGCTCGCGAGCATAGTCTCCGACACGAAGGACGCTATCTTCTTCTTCGATGAGAACGGCAAGTGCATATGGATAAACGAACCCGGCTGCAATCTCATCGGAATCTCCAACGACAATTATGATGACGTCAAGGTCAATCTGAGGTTCCTGTTCGGCGACATCGATTTTGATAAGACCGGCTGGAGCAACAAGGTGACGTTCGGGACCGGAGACGAGGCCCAGTACACCCATATCGAGATGAGGGAGCTTTACGACAAGAAGAACAACTCATCAGGCTCCTATCTCATCGTCCGTGACATTACCGAGGACCAGCGTGCGCTGAAGCGGGAGATGTACAATTCCACCCACGACTCACTGACAGGGTTCTACACGAAGGAATATCTGTTTGACAACATAACCAGAAGGCTGCGCGAGGATACAGAGACCGACTATATGGCAGGATATATGGAGATATCCAACCTCAATCTGATCAACGATGTATTCGGCAGCGAATTCGCTGAACTCACGATTAAGAAGACCGCCGAGCTCATCCAGAACAACGTCAGCAAGAAGACGATGTACGGCAGGCTCTCCAACAACGCATTCGGCATTCTCATTGATAAGGAGGACTTCATATCCAAGCCTTCCAACGAGAATATGTCGAACTTTACTGTAAGAGGATATAACCTCGAGCACCGTGTCCAGATCAAGTACGGCATTTACGATTTCACGAGGGATGAAGGCGATGACATCGCCCTGTTCTTCGACAGTGCCAGACTCGCGACGACCAAGATCAAAGATAACTACCAGGGCTGCATCGCATATTACGACGATGAACTCCGCAATAAGATCATTCACAACCAGCTTATCTCAAGTCAGGTTCATAACGCCATGAAGACCAACCAGATACGTCCCTACCTGCAGCCCATTGTAAACGGACAGGGACTTCTCGCAGGAGCCGAGGCTCTTGTAAGGTGGATACACCCTGACGAAGGCTTCATGAATCCGGGGGACTTCATTCCGCTTTTCGAGCGTAACGGACTTATTGCAGAAGTAGACAGGCACATGTGGAAGTGCGCCTGCAAGATCCTCGCAGACTGGAAGGAGCGCGGCATAGAGGCATTCATCTCGGTCAACATCTCCCCGAAGGATTTCTTCTACATGGACGTGGTGTCAGTTCTCACCGATCTCACCCGCGAATACGGAATCGACCCCGTGAAGCTTAGAGTCGAGATTACCGAGACCGTCATGGCGGCGGATTCCATCGACATGCTGACGATCATAAACGATCTGAAGGCCAGAGGCTTCATCGTAGAGATGGACGACTTCGGCAGCGGCTACTCCTCACTCAATCTTCTTAAGGACATGAACATCGACCTTATAAAGATAGACATGCAGTTCCTTAAGGATTCCGAGCGCAACATGAGAGTCAACACGATAATCAGGAACATCATCAATATGTCGGGCGAACTGAATATAGACACGCTTACAGAGGGCGTCGAGACAGCAAAGCAGTTCGAGAATCTCTACTCCATGGGATGCAAACTGTATCAGGGCTACTACTTCTCGAAGCCGGTGCCGCTCGATAAATTCGAAGAGCAGTGGTTCGATTAAAACCTTAATATCAAGCCTTGTTCATACCCATCTTCTCGAGGAATTCGGCAGCATCGTCGATCTCTTCATCCATGTCGCTTCCGACATCTACGTTGACGGGAGGACGCTTGAACAGGATGTCGTACATTACAGGTACGATATAGAGCGTCATCAAAGTCGCGTAGAGAAGACCGCCTGCGATAACGATGGACATGCCCTTTCCGAGCTGGGAAGCCATGCCTGAACCGAAGATCATCATGGACATAGCAAGAATCGTCGTAAGAGCCGTCATGAGGATAGGTCTCATACGTGTCTGGCCTGTAGCGATAAGAGCATCACGCCTCTCGAGACCGCCGATTCTAAGCTGGTTCGCGTAGTCTACGAATACGATACCGTTATTAACGACAGTACCCATCAAGATTACAAATCCGAGCATCGAGAGCATCGTAAGCTGCTCGCCTGCGATGAGAAGTCCGATCATACCGCCTGTGAATGCGAGCGGGATGGTGAACAGGATGATGAACGGCGACAGGAGGCTCTGGAACTGAGCTACCATTACAAGATAGATAAACAGAAGACCGAGAGCTGCGAGCTTAAGCATCTGGATAACCATGTCGTTGACCTGCTCTGACTCACCGCCGATCTCGATCGAATAACCGTCCGGCAATGTTGATGCATATTCATTTATCTTAGGATCGAGCTCTCTTGATACGAGGGTCGCGTTATAGCCGTCCTCCATTGAAGCGGAAACCGTTACGTATCTTACGAGGTTCTCTCTTGTTATGGCTGCGGATGACATGGTCTCGACAACAGTCGCGAATTCGGAGAGGGTGTGAGTAGTAGGCTCCTCTTCTTCCTCCTCTTCCTCTTCTGACTCCTCTGCTTCCCCGTCAGCGGGCTCTTCTTCCTCGCCTGTCAATCCGGCGAAAGCACCGGCGAACTGATCGAACGAACCGCCCTGCGCACCGCCGGCATAAGCAGCGGCACCGGAACCCTGTGCTCCGCCAGCCATGGCTGCCATGTCGACTGCCTCGAATTCGATATCCATGAGGTTCTCTCTTGTAAGTTCATCGGTGTTGTCGACGATGCTTACAGTCATATCCGTTCCGTCTACAGTGATCGTTACCGCATCAACCGTAGTTGAAGTGTGGCTCGCGATACCTGCAAAGATCTGGGCAACCGTAAGACCATACTCCATCGCCTTGTCGCGGTCGATAACGACCTGCAGGGTGGGATCGCCTTCAGTGAAGCTGTCCTCGACCTCAGCGAGTCCCTCCTGGGCTTCGAGAATGCCTCTGACGTCAGCACTTATTCTCTCGAGCTCGGCGTAGTCGTTGCCTCGAATCTCTAAGCTTATTCCGGAACTTCCCATGAGTGCCGAAGAGTCTCCCATGGCGCTTGAAGTCGAAGCTTCAACCGTGCATACGGAATCAGCCGTCGCGGCAGTAATGTCGTTTGCTATTCTAGTCATCTCCTCGGCAGATGTGCCTTCGGGAGCGAGGCCGTAACACATGTATGTGCCGTAGCTGTCGGAATTCCCGCCTGCTCCGAAGAAGCTCGAGGAGCTGCCGGAATCCATGATTCCCAAATCCTCTACTCCGTCAACGGTAAGGATCTTGTCCATAACCTCATCGACTGCGGCGTAAGACTCCTCGCGGGTCATCTCCTCGGGAGTAGTGATAGTTATGCTGATCTCATTCGTGGTGATCTCAGGGATATAGACGATACCCGTTCTGAACACCATGAGAACCGAGAATGCGAGAAGAAGAATTGCAAGCGAGAGCGGCGCGAGCTTGTGCTTCAGGCACCATCTTAAGGACTTGCCGTAGACATTGAGCATCTTATCAAAGAACTTATGCTCCTTGGGCTTTGATCTTGCCAGAAGCGTGCTGCAGGATGCAGGTACGACCGTCAGAGCCATGACAAGAGATGCCACGAGGCAGTAGCCTATCGAGAGAGCCAGAGGATAAAGGAGCGTTCTTACGAGGCTCGTAGCGAATACGGCCGGGAAGAATACGCAGATAGTCGTAAGTGTTGAAGCTATGATTGAGCCTCTAACCTGCTTCGCGCCCTGAACGGCAGCTCTCGGTGCAGGCAGACCGCGGCTTATAAGTCTGAAGATATTCTCCATTACAACGACCGAGTTATCTACGAGCATTCCGATACCGAGCGAGAGGCCCGAGAGTGTCATCATGTTGAGTTCGAGATCCGTGAAGTACATGAGTACTATCGCGAAGAGAACCGAGAGAGGAATACTGATAGCAACTACGATCGTAGGCTTAACGTCCTTAAGGAAGAGCGCGAGTATGATGATCGCGAGAAGCGCACCGATGAGCATGCTCTGAAATACGCTATGGATGATCATGTCGATATAGACGCCCTGGTCAACGAGGTTGATGGAATGGAATCCGGGATAAAGACCGCTCAATTCCTCGAGCGCCTGATTACATGCATCGGACACCTCATTCGTTCCGACGCTTGAGGACTTAAATACGCAGAGGATGATGCCGTCGGAACCGTTGAGCTTGGTGTAGCTGTCACCCGCCGTATCGATTACCGTGATATCCGCGATATCCTCGAGACGAACCGTTCCGATGATCTCATTATCGATAAGAAGCGCAGATGCGATATCCTCCGCGCTGTCGAATTCCTCGCCGACCCGGAGGAGCCACGACTCGTCATTCGCATCATCGATATAGCCGACAGGCATCGAGAAGTTCTGTGCGTAGATAAGCTGTGACAGCGTGTTGGGATCAAGGAGCGCGTCTGCATTGGCATTCTCGAGCGCGGTCTCCCTTGCATCATCGTACTGAGCCTGAGCCTGGTCGAGTGCCGTCTGCGCGTTGGAGAGCGTGACTGCAGCCGTTGAGAACTGTACTGCAGCGTCGAGCTGTCCCTGTGTAAGCCCGGCGAAAGCGGTCTGAAGTCCGTTCAGAAGTTCAGGAATCGAATCCGTGAGAGCGCTGAGTTCACTAAGCTTGGACTCGACATTCTCCACCTGGGAATTAAGGCTTCCTACGGGATCAGCAGCCCTGACTCTCGATATAATCCCTGAGAGCTGTGAAAAAAGAGACGACAGCGTTCTCGTTGTTCCTATGAGGTCATTAACGCTCGAACCGCTGATGCCGCTCGATGTTCTGCTAATCATGTTCCTTAAGCTGTTGATGTCGTTTATAAGACCGTTAATCTCTTCCTGACTCGTTCCCGCAACACCGAGTGAAGCATCTATAAGAGCCTGATTGGCCTGGTCGAAGGCAGCCTGTGCCGCAGCGACCTGGGCAGAACCCTCATCATAAGCTGCCTGTGCGATCGCAAGATTTGTCGCCGCAGTGGCTTCAGCCTGAAGGAGTGCCTGGTATTCTTCCGTAGGGAAATTCGGATCGGCCGCAGCAGCCTCAAGGGAAGCTCTGGCCCTGTTAAGTATCGTCTGGGCTTCGGTCACTGTATTGCTCAGCGTCTGTTGGATGACGATCGCCTCTTCAAGGCTTGCACGTGTGCTGTCAACTCTTTGCTGAGCGCTGTTAAGTACGGAATCCTGGGCGGGTGCCAGACCTTCGATGCCTGTCGAGAGAGCCTCGAGCCTCTCGTCAAGTAAGCTTATGCCGTCCCTTAAGCCCTGAGCGATCTCTTCAGACCTCGCATTAAGATCCGAGAATATCATTGAAGACATCATGTTTCCGAAGTTGCTCTGAGCAGTATCCAGCTGCGTCTGGGCTTCCTCAAGAGCAGCATTCGCATCATCTAATACCTGTTGCGCATCGCGAAGCGACGAGTTAGTCTCTGCAAGTATCCGGTCATTCAATTCGTCAATCTTATCCTGATTGAGCTCAACCTGAATGCTCTTCTCTACAAGACCGATGGTCGTTATGCTCGCGACACCCTCCACCCTCGACAGATAAGGGACTACGTCATTATTAACAAAATCAGTAAGTTCATATACATCGTAATCTTCGCGCTCGACCGCTACATACATCGTAGCGAGCATATCAAGGCTGATCTCCATGATATTCGGTGTCATGACACCTGTGGGAAGCGAACTCTCGAGCTCATTAAGAGCACTCGTTATTCGTACCATCGCGACGTTCATGTCCGTATCGTCCGCGAATTCGAGCTGAACTATGGACGCATTATCTGAACTTGTGGAAGTGACATTCTCGACGCCGCTTACCGTACCGAGAGCATTCTCGATAGGCCTGGTAACCTGATCCTCTATCTTCTCCGGGCTTGCGCCGGGATAAGCAGTTATTACTATGAGATAAGGAAGACTGAACTCCGGAAGGAGGTCAACTGACAGATTTGTAAGTGAGACAGCACCGAGCGCAATAATCGCAATTACTGCAACGAGTATTGTAAAAGGCTTCTTTACGCTAAATTTCTCCATCCGCTACCTCCGCGTTGCTTATAATATAACGCGCGATAATAAATTACAACCTTGAGTACGGAGCGTCAGGCCCGTTCACTTACCTTTTGCACAATTATATTTGGCAAAATACATTATGTCAATAAACATATTCAAATCCATAAGTGACAGGGCTTTGAAGGAGTGTTATTCTTAAATTTGCTGGATATTATCAACATAAATTCACACATATGAGGAGAACCCTATGCTTTTTGCCCTGGCGCTCATACCCGTTATCGCACTCCTTTGCTTCATTTACTTCAATGACAAGAAGGAGAAAGAACCAATCGGTCTTCTGATCGGACTCTTCTTCGCAGGCATAGGCAGCATAATCCCCGCGATCATCGGCGAAGCCATCGGTCAGGCATTCCTCAATGTCATCATCCCCTACAATTCAGTTATCAAGGGCTACATATTCGCCATTCTGATAGTCGGACCCGCCGAAGAGATCGGCAAATACCTGATGCTGAGGCTCATAACCTGGAAGAGCAAGAACTTCAACTACAGCTATGACGCCATCGTTTATGCAGTCTTCGTATCATTAGGCTTCGCGGCCATAGAGAACGTAGGCTACGTCTTCATGAACGGCATTGGCACAGCACTCCTTCGTATGTTCACGGCAGTTCCGGGACACGCCTGCTTCGCGGTATTCATGGGTTATTTCTACAGCAAATCCAAGTATGCAAAGCTCACGAGGAACGGCAAGGCCGCAGGCTATACCGCCCTCTCGCTCATCCTCCCTATCCTCACCCACGGCGTATACGATGCGATCATCATGGGCGCAAGGGAATCGGATTTTGCTGTATTTATGGGCTTAAGCGCAATTCTTTGGATCGGTTATGTGATCGCGCTTTTCGTTGTGTCCTGCATAATCATAGTAAAGTCCTCGAGGAACGACTTCTGCATAGTTACCCTCCCGGGCGACCTTCAGACCGTGTACAGACCCGCAGTTGCAGGCACGTGGAAGTGCGAATGCGGCACGGTCAACTACTTCAACTACTGCTCGGAGTGCGGCAGGCAGCGTCCTGCGAACAATACAACCTGGAACTGCCCCAAGTGCGGCACGCTCTCCTCATATAATTTCTGCGGCAACTGCGGCTGCCCGAAGCCCGGATCACAGCAGGCCTGACAATCTGCAATCGGCGGCAGATGCGCGCTCGTCTGTTGCTTAAACGATTGCGGATTTCATTTCCTGTTTGAGCAAAAAGTGAAGCAAAATCCGCAATGGGGCCCTCTCATTGCGGTTTTCATTTCCTGTTTCAACAAAAAGTGAAGCAAAATCCGCAATGCCCCGTCAGATTATCGACTTATAGGGTACAATGGTTAAAAAACTTAGGAGCTTAGCATGGCAGAGAAACCCGTATACTACGACAGCATAAAGGAACTCATACTCGCGTCTGCAAAAACATACAATGACGATGTCGCGTTCAGGGTGAAGATCAAGCCAGGCAAGACTCCTGAATACAAGGACTACACGTACGCGGACTTCATCGAGAACGTCAATGCCGTCGGAACGGCGCTTTATGAGAGCGGATTTAAGGGTGGGAGGATCGCCATCATCGGCCGCAACCAGTACTATTGGGTCGTTCCGCATATGGCCTGCCTGTTCGGAGGAATAGTCTCGGTTCCGATTGACAAGGAACTGCCGCTCGGCGAGATGGAGGACTCACTCATCAGGGCCGGGGCAGACGCTGTCATATTCGACGTCAAGAACAAGGAGCAGATCGATCAGATCAGGGCCAACGGCCGCACGAAGATCCGCGAATTCATCTGCATGAACGAGAAGTACGACGGCTTAAGGACTGTCGAAGACCTGATCGAGGAGGGCCGCGCACTCGTCGCTTCGGGCAAAAAGGAATTCATCGACTATAAGCCCGCTGCTGAATCCATGGCAATCCTGCTCTTTACTTCAGGTACCACTTCCAAGTCCAAGGCGGTCATGCTCTCCAACAGGGGCATCGCCTGCAATGTCGCGGATCTTCTGGTATTCGAGGTCTTTGACGAGCACTCGACCAACATCTGCTTCCTGCCGTTCCATCACATTCTGGGTTCGACGGGACTTCTCTTCGCCATCGCGGACGGCATGCGCAACGTCTTCTCCGACGGCATCCGCTACATCAAGCAGAACCTCACCGAGTACGGCGTCACGTTCTTCCTGGGCGTGCCCGCACTCATAGACAAGATGTATGAATCCGTCGAAAAGGGCGTCGAGAAGCAGGGCAAGACGAAGACCGTGGAGCGCGCGAAGAAGCTTGCGAACTTCCTTCTTCTCTTCCACATCGACATCAGGCGCAAGCTGTTCAAGGACATCATCGCTCAGATGGGCGGCCAGCTTAAATACATTATCTCGGGCGGCGCTCCCCTCTCACCCGCGGTTTCCAAGGGCTTCACGGATCTCGGAATCGAGATCTACCAGGGCTACGGTCTCACAGAGACTTCTCCGGTACTTGCAGCCGAGAACAAGGGACACATCCGTGCCGGCTCCATAGGAAGACCTCTTCCCGCAGTCGAGGTCGACTTCAAGGACAAGGACGAGGACGGCATGGGTGAACTCTGCGCCAAGGCACCTAATGTCATGATCGGCTACTACAATAACGACGAGCTTACAAATGAAGTCATCGTCGATGGCTGGTTCCATACAGGCGACTTGGGTTACATGGATAAGGACGGATACATCTTCCTCACGGGAAGAAAGAAGGACATGATCGTTCTTAAGAACGGTAAGAAAGCCTTCCCCGAGGAGATTGAGATCCTTCTTAACAAGATACCGGGAGTGCTCGATTCTTTTGTATTCGGCGAGCCCATAGACGGGGACTGGACGGACCTTCGTATTGCCGTGCAGGTACAGTATTCAGCTAAGGAGATACAGGAGATCTACGGTGCGGATACTCCGGATGGAATCCGCAATGCACTGTGGGATAAGATCAAGGAAGTTAACCAGACCATTCCGCACTACAAGAGAGTCACGGATCTGTATCTGACCGAGGAGCCCTTCATCAAGACCACATCACTTAAGATCAAACGTAAAGAACAGCTTAAGCGCGTACTGGGATAAAAGGAATCAAAAAAGCGCGGTCACTCGTCCGTGCCGATATTGGTCTTCTCCAACGGAACCGACATGAGGTCCTTATCCTTAAGGAATTCTTCGACGCCTCTAAGATAACTCTCCAGATTACTGACTTCGTCGATGCAGTTCTCCGTGCTTATGGTGGTCTTGGGACCACTCATCTTATCCGGATCAAACAGCAGATCAAAATACATGTGGCACTCGACATCATCGTAAATCTCACGCATGCGGTCAAACGATATAACATAATAACTGCCGCCATCCATGAAGTATTTCTTATCAGGACCTGCGGTGAATGTGTAGGTCTCCTCGCCGGTTACTACGTACAGGCAGTGTTTCTTATAGACTTCAAATGCCTCTCCGACCGTGCTGCACTTCATGGCATCATCGCGGTAACCGTCAACGCGGGCGCTGTAGAATTCGGAACCTGCCCATTCACGGTCGAGCTTATCCATGTCACCTATTAAGTCTCCGCCAGCGAGAGCCTTACGGACCTTCTCGAACTCAGGATGCCTGCTCTGGATACGGTACATCCTGATCATCATAAGCACTGACAGGACCGCGTCCAGCACGAGGAATACAGCACCGATAAGCAGAAACTCTTTCCTGAATACTCCGGCGATAAGAAGGACCACGCCGACAAGAAAAAGCGGCGCGAACATGCGGAAGAAATACATGAAGAACGTCATGATGAATATAGTTCTTTTCATCTTCCTGTTGAGCTTATCCTTATCGTTCTCCATCATTGATTCTCCGGTTCAATGCGTTTATCTGTGCTTGCGGTGAACGGCTGAAGCGATCGACAGATCCGTCTCGCTGTACGGGATCAGCATCGCCTGGAAAGCGTGATACAGATCGGACTTGCCGGGCCACACAGTGCCCTTGAGGCGGTTGTTCTCATCGAGCTGATGGAACCACGAACCCGTATCGTGATCGAGAACCGTCTCATCGAGATACTTCATGAACATCTCATAGTCGTTCTTATATCTGTCATCGTTCGTTATGCGGTAGAGCACGGACGATGTGTTGATCGCTTCGGCGAGCGTCCAATGCATGCGGTCATGCACAACGGGGCGGCCGTTCCAGTCAGTAGTATAAACAATACCCGGCGCTCCGTCACAGTCCCATGCGTCATCGATAGCGCGTCTGTATAGCTTCCCGGCGACATCGATATAGCTTCGCACCTCATCTGAACCTGCGCCGTATGTACTCAAAGCCCACTGGCAGATGAGTCTTGCCCACTCGATTCCGTGTCCGGGGGTCGCACCATAGGGCTTGAAGGGGTCGTCAGGTCTCTCCTTATTCATATCGAGGTCGGGCTGCCAGTCCTTTGTAAAATGCTCGGGAATCCTATAGTCATTGGAGGATGCCCAGCCGATAACGCGGTCGATTATCCTTCCAGCCCGCGCCCTGTACTTATCGTCAAGCGCATCCGCGACAGCGAGGAAAGCCTCGACCGAATGCATATTGGCATTGAGACCTCTGTAATCACTCAGTACCGTAAATTCAGTGTTCCATGTATCTACGGCCAGGCCTTCAGCGTCATCCCAGAACTTCTGATCGTAAACTTCGAGAGCCTCCATAAGAAGGTCCTTCGCGCCTTCGATACCGGCAAGATACGCACTCGATGCCGCGAGGATTACAAAGGCATGAGCATAGCACTGCTTATCGGGAAGCGGATTGCCGTTCCTGTCGATACCCGCGTACCAACCGCCGTTGGTCTTATCCTTAAGCTCACCCCGAAGTCCGTCGATAGCTGCGGCAGCAAGGATCTTTGACCTCTCGTCTCCCATCATGTATCCGATGCTGTAAACGTGCGCCATCCTCGACGTGATCCATGTCTCGCGCGGCCTCTCGGTCATCGGCAGTCCTTCATCGCCCAGATAATAGGACGACCCCTGCGGCGACGGAAAGCGCCTTCCGAATATGAGAAGGTCCTTCGCATTCTGCTTAAGGAATCTGATGTTCTCTTCAGTGTCGTAAATGTACTGTCTCATGCTGAACCTCACTTAATGTCGTAGACTGACCTGACACTCAGTCCTTCCGTACTTCCGCTTATTATCTTTACTCTTCTTGTTCCGCCGTCCATGTCAAAGTAGTTATCATCGAGAAGCAGGTCGTCATTCCCATTGCTGATCTGAACGCTCCTGCAGTAAGCCTTTGCACTCACTTCGATCTCATCGCCTGCGACGCGCACCGTAAGAACAGGATCAACAAACTTCACGTGCTTCGGCGGTGCGAACAAAACTGTGCCCTGCGATACGATCTCACCTTCAACTTCGAACCTGAAGCTTACATGATCTTCATAGACATCGGCCTCGGGTAATTCCACGCGGTCAAGCCACTTGGAACTTAACGCGTCGACAATAACAAGCTCCGACGCCTCCTTCTTAATGTTGCCGCGAGCGTCTCGAAGCTCCCACGTAACCTTGCCGCTTACCGAAGACATCGACTCATTGGTGACGTTAAGGCGGATGGACTTACGCACGTCAAAAGGCTCGGCGTTGGTATTCATATTCTGCGTAAGAAGCCCTTCCTCCTCGCAGGAGATCATCACGGGGGCAAAGAAGCGGCGCGCATAATAGTGGAGCGCCTTCCACCTGCCGAAGTAGTCAATTGAAGACCACGAAGCGACCGGCCAGCAGTCGTTAAGCTGCCAGTAGACCGCACCCATGCACCTGCCCCTGTTGCGCCTTAAGTGCTCGACACCGTAACGAATCGCCTCCGCCTGAAGAAGCTGCGACGCGTAGATCAAAGTGCCGAAGTCATTCGGGTACAGGAAAGTCTGCTCCATGTAGTTCATTATCTTGCCGTTCGCGGAGGCATTGCGCTGATGCTTCTCCATGACATAAGAGAAGACATTGCGGTCCTCCGGAAGCGTAAACGTCTCGATGGTCTTAAGCGACGGGAACGACTGGAAACCGAACTCCGAGAGGAAGCGGAAATAGAACTTGCGGTACTCGGTAAAGGGCTTGCTGCCGTGCCATACATCCCAGTAGTGCACGTCTCCCCTGTCGGGACTGTTTGGCTCGTCAAAACCTCCTCCGCTCGACGGCGATGCCGGCCAGTAGAACGTATCCGGCGCCTCCTCGCGCATTATCGCCGGGAAGATCTCCTCGTACATCTTAAGGTAGTCCTCGCGGATCTTCGGGTCGGCGTGCGCACCCCACTCGCCCTCCTTCACGAACATCTCCATCTCGTTGTTGCCGCAAAGAAGGCCGAGGCTCGCGTGATGCCTTATGCGTCTCACGTTGTCCCTGATCTCAGCTTCGATATTCTCCTTGAAGTCCGCCGTGAGCCTGTAGTTAGCACATGCGAACATCATGTCCTGCCACACGATAAGGCCCGCCTCGTCGCACGCCTCATAAAAATCGTCTGAAGGGTACAACCCGCCGCCCCACACGCGTATCGAATTGAAGTTCGCGGCGCGGCACGAAGCGATGAGCTCGCGCGTCCTGCTGCGATTCATACGCGGAAGGATATTGTCCTCGGGAATGTAGTCTGCCCCCATGGCGAAAAGCTTCTTCCCGTTAACCACAAAACAGAATTCATTTCCGAACTCATCAGCCGCGGTTGATATCTCAATCTTCCTTATGCCAATCTTCCTCTCCCACGAATCAAGGACCAGACCGTCCTCATCCTCGAGCGTCACCTTCACAGAATAAAGATTCTGCTCACCAGCGTTATTCGGCCACCAAAGCTTCGGCTGATCTATGATCGGAGTGTCTATCCTGACCTTGTAGTCGCCGTCAGTAAACTTCTGAACTGATGTCTCAGGAATAAGTTCAACGGATGAATAATCATCGCTTATCGTCTGTCGTATAAGAACGCTGACAAACCTCGCCTTCCTCACAGGCACCAATGTCACATCTCTCCAAAGCCCCGCATCGGGAAGCCTCGGTCCCCAGTCCCAGCCGAACATATAATGAGCCTTACGAAGATGCGGGAAACCCTTCATCGCATCTTCCGTTCCCAAGATCAGAGGGTCCTTCTCATACGCCTCACGGATGAACCTCGTCGGTGAGAAGAAAACCACGCTTATCACATTTCCAGAAGGCTTAAGCATATCCTTAACATTGAACTCGTACGTTCTATGCATGTCGTCCACATGAGACAGAAGCTGTCCGTTAAGGCTTATATCTGCGATCGTATCAACGCCTTCAAATCTTAAGATGACTTCATCTTCGTCACTTAAGTCATAATCAAATGAACCTTCATATTCGAAGTCATTATCCATAAGCGCGAGAGCCTGAAGCTCATTGTCGCGCCAGTATGGGTCCTTCATTAACCCTGCATTAAGAAGGTCGTTATAGACTGAACCCGGCACAGCCGCAGGGATCCATTCCGCCTGACCTTTGATCCTCATTCTCCACGTGATCATAGTGCTGCCCTTATCTCATCAGAAGTCGGAATCGCGGGTATTCCGCCGGGCTTAGTGATGCAAAGTCCGCCTGAGACCGCCCCGTACTTTCCGGCGGCAATAAGCTTATCAGAGGTTAAGTCAGCAACGCTCTTCACGCCCTGATCCAGAAGGCACGACAGGAACCCGCCCCAGTATGCGTCGCCCGCACCGGTCGTATCCTTAACCTGAACCTTCATGGAAGGGATGTCGTAATACGATCCGCCGAAGAACACACGCGCGCCCTCGCCGCCCCTGGTAAGAACGATGACGGATATCGAATTCTCGCTCATAAACTTCAGGATGTTATCCTCGCCTCCGACGAAGTCCAGTTCCTCATCTGAAATCTTAAGAAGATCTATATATGGGAGCAGCCTGTTAACTTCAGCAAGACACTCGTCAAAGCTCCATATCTTGTCACGGAAATTGATGTCGAAGCTTACGAGCTTGTCCGCGTCCTTCGCGCGCCTCAGAGCCTCCGCCACTGCATCACGGGAAGGGGAGCCTGACTGGCTCACGGATCCCGCGTGTATCAGGTCATATTCATTGAAATCTATCTTATCTACGTCGCTTACAGCAAGGAGCATATCCGCGCCGGGCTTCCTCGCGAAAGTGAACTTACGGTCGCCGTTTTGATCGAGCGTCACGAATGCAAGCGTCGTCGTGGCTTCGGAAGTTAATTCCGGGCACAGATGAGTGATGTTATTCTCTTCAAGTGTCCTCTTCAGAAGTCTTCCAAAATCATCATCCCCGAGCTTACCCATGAACCCCGTATCGATGCCGTTACGGGCAAGGCTTACCGCGACATTCGCAGGCGCCCCGCCGGGATTGGCCTTGTAGACCAGCGTCTCACCTTCGTAAGGAGTAAAATCAATAAGCATCTCGCCTATACAAAGAACTGCCATATGCTTCCCCCCTGCATAATCTAGTCTATGTAAAGATTATACTTATCAGCCTCGGGTCTTGATATCAGTTTTGTGTTTTTTATATCAGCTAATGTGATCCCAGCCGCAGTACGAACCGATGAAATAGTCCATTTCCGTAACCACATCAAGATCCGGGTCAGCGAATACGATGTAAGCTATCTCATGATTCACATCGTCCGTCATGATGATGTTCTTCTTCATGAAGCCCTCCTCACCATCTGCGGGAGCGAGGACTCGGAAGTGCTCATTCCCGTCGTCATAGACCGGTTCGAGCCAGATGGTCGTGTTATTCTCGACGCCGCCCATCAAAGCTTCAGCTCTGAAATCATAACGCTCCTCAAGCGATGCGAGCGCCTCTTCGTAACCAGCTTCGTCATAGTCACAGACGAGCGTATACGACCTGCTCTCGAATATTACCATCATGTATTCATAGTCATAGTAAGTCATGGATACGGGATTACCCACTTCAAGCGGCATCAGAATGTCGCCGTCATACACCTTGGAGACACCCGCTTCGAACTTTGAAACCGGGTCCGAACTTGTGCTTCTCATAATCTTCTTCGGCATTAGAAGTGCGAGGAATCCGACCACAACGAGAACCACCATGCAGATCACTGCAAGGCTTATCTTCACGCCGGTGGACTTCTTCTTGGAATTAATGATCAGAATCTGGCTCGAGACTATGATTCCGCACAAAGCCAAAATTACAAACGACGGAATATTGTCAATGCATATGATCATTCCGAAGCCCACAACTGCCGTGAGCATTATCGCGAGCGCAGGGAGAAGCCATATGAGGAGTCTTGATATTACTTTCGATTTCATGAGGGTATTATCGCACAAATCCCCTGCAAAAACACAAGGTCCTCAGACTATGTTACGTATCCCCTCGCAGATCCTTCCCGCCACCACGGGGTTATTCATGGTGTACAGGTGTATCCCGCTTATGTTGTTGGTAAGAAGGTCTATTATCTGGCTTAAGCAGTAGGACATGCCCGCGTCGAAAAGCGCATCTTTCCGGTCCTCATACCTTGTGATGATCTTCTGAAACTTAAGCGGCACAGAGGCGTGACAGATGCTCACCATCCTCTTGATCTGAGCGGCGTTGATCACAGGCATGACTCCCGGAATAACCGGGACGTTGATGTCCGCTATCCTGCACTTATCTATGAATCTGTAGAAGACCTCATTATCGAAGAACAGCTGCGACAGAAGCACCTCCGCCCCTGCGTCCACCTTCTTCCTAAGGCACTTCATATCGGAGATCACGCATGAGGATTCGGGATGACACTCCGGGTAACAGGCCCCGAGAAAACAGAAGTCATTTCTGCTCTTCATGTAGGAAATGAGGTCGGACGAATGCCTGAAGTCATTCTTATCAGGAACATCGGGTCTGGCGTCCCCTCTTAATGCGAGAACGTTCTCTATCCCCTCCGCCTTCAAAACTTCTGCAAAGCCGTCGATCTCACGCCTGTCGTAATGCAGGCACGTAAGATGCACCACGGGCTCGATTCCGTACTTGAACTTTATCTTCTTCGCAAGCTCTATAGTGCGGTTGCAGTTCGATGAACCGCCCGCGCCGAACGTCACGCTTATAAAGTCCGGTTTAAGGTCACTTAGGACCTCGAGCGTGGCATCGATGTTTCTTAGCTCCGAATCCTTCTTCGGCGGATATATCTCGAACGACAGACTTCTCTTGTTCCTGCAGACCTGTGAAACCTTCATGATTATCCCCTGATCACCGCTGCCGCCTTAACAAGATTGATAAGGCTCGCCTTCGTCTCCTCTTCGCCTCTGGTCTTAAGTCCGCAGTCGGGATTTACCCAGAGCTTGCTGTCGTCGATCCTCTTTCTCATATCGTTGAGAGCGTTCACGATCTCATCGACCGACGGAACGCGGGGACTGTGGATATCATAGACACCGGGGCCGACTTCAGTCTTGAAGTTGTTCTCCTTAAGTGAATCCAGGATCTGAAGGTCGGAGCGCGACGCCTCGAACGTGATCACATCCGCATCCATCGCATCGATGGCGGGGATTATGTCGGTAAACTCGCTGTAGCACATATGCGTATGGATCTGAGTCTCAGGCTTAACTCCGCTGTGGACGAGCCTGAATGCCGGAATCGCGAAGTCGAGATATTCACTGTACCAGTCGGACTTACGAAGCGGGAGCTTCTCTCGAAGTGCTGCCTCGTCTATCTGTATGATGCTTATGCCGTTTGCCTCTAAGTCCAGCACCTCATCACTTATCGCGAGTGCGATCTGAAGGATGCTCTCCTTAATCGAGATATCCTCTCTCGGGAACGACCAGTTGAGTATGGTGACGGGGCCTGTGAGCATTCCCTTAACGGGCTTGCCCGTGAGGCTCTGCGCATACTTTGACCATTCGACCGTGATGGGGGATCTTCTCGATACATCTCCCCATATGATCGGCGGCTTTACATTACGCGTGCCGTAGGACTGCACCCACGCATTCTCGGTAAACACATAGCCGTTCAGATTCTCTCCGAAATACTCGACCATGTCGTTGCGCTCGAACTCGCCGTGAACCAGGACATCGAGCCCTATCTCCTCCTGAAGTCTGATGCACTCTTCTATCTTCTTCCGGTTAAATTCCACATACTGATCACGCGTGATGTCACCGTGCTTATAGGCCTTTCTGTTCTTACGAACGTCCGTGGTCTGCGGGAAGGAACCGATGGTGGTCGTCGGGAACAGCGGCAGATTGAAGCGCTCCTTCTGGATCTTCTCGCGCTCAGAAAATGCCGGAAGCCTTGTATAGTCAGACTCCCTGATGTTTCTTACTCTCTCCTGAACTTTCTCATCTTCTGCGCCCTCACGGCTCTCGTGAAGCTTACGGTTAAACTCAAGCTCTGCCTCGTCTTCGTTCTTTGCAAGCGACGCTATCTTAATAAGCTCCGGCAGCTTCTCCTTAGCGAAAGCAAAATGCTTTCTGTACTCATCCTTAAGCTTCGTCTCGCTCTCCAGAGTGTACGGAACGTGAAGAAGCGAACAGGATGTGTTCACAACAACATCATATGCGCTTATTGCCTGAAGAACCTCGAGCGTCTTCTCATAGTTATTGCGCCAGATATTCTTGCCGTTTACGACCCCTGCGAAAAGCTTCTTTCCCTCCGGGAAACCAAACTTATTTATAAGTTCCGGCGTCTTCTTCCCCTCGATGAAATCCAGGCCAACCGCATCGAAGTCCATGGAAATTACCTTCTCATAGATATCCCTTATGTCGCCAAAATATGTCTGAAGAAGAATCTTCGTTCCTGCCTTGTTACCAAGGATCTGCTCATAGATCTTAGTGAATAATTCAACGTCTTCTACGCTTAAATCCTTAACCAGATAAGGCTCATCGAACTCGATAAGCTCCGCGCCCTTAGAACCCAAGACTGATATGAGCTTTATGTACTCATCAGTAAGCTTCTGTGATACATCAGTGGCTGTCTTCTTACCCGTGAACACGGCAAGCTTTAAGAATGTGAAGGGCCCTGTGATAACTACCTTCGTATCGACTCCCTGAGCCTTAGCCTCGAGGAACTCGTCGACCGGCTTGGTTCCCGTAAGCTCGATCTTCGTATCGTCATCGATCTGCGGAACGATGTAATGGTAATTCGTGTTGAACCACTTTTTCATCGGGAGGGCTTTGACGTTGCCCTTCGCGCCCTGGTATCCCCTCGCCATTGCAAAATACGTATCAAGAGGAGGGAGATTAAGCGCCTTGTATCTTCCCGGGATGATGTTAAAAAGAACTGCGGTATCGAGCACATTATCGTAGAAAGAGAAGTCATTCGAGGATATGTATGTAATGCCCGCTTCCTTCTGGACGAGCCAGTTCTCCTTCCTGATCGAAGATGCTGTGATCTTTAAAGCGGCCTCGCCGATCTCCCCCTTGAAGTACTTCTCCGATGCGAACTTGAGTTCCCTGTTCCTGCCTATTCTCGGGTAGCCGATAACTGATGTATTCATATGATCCTCCGTGATTGCCTGAATTAATTGAGTGGGAGTTTATACCTATCGCACAACTGGGTAAAATACAAAAAGCTGCCTGTTGTCCATAGATTCGGTCTATGGCAGGTGATAGAATAAAGACAGATTCTATATCGAAGGAGAATGCCAATGACGCTCAAACAGCTTCAGTACCTCGTCACCGTCGCCGAGGAAGGAAACATAACAAGCGCATCGAAGAAGCTCTTCATCTCGCAGCCGAGCTTAACGTCCGCCATACACGAGCTCGAGAACGAGATGGACATCACTGTCTTTTCGAGGTCTAACAAGGGCATCAAGCTGACGCCGGAAGGCGAGGAGTTTCTCGGGTACGCGAGGCAGGTGCTGGAGCAGACCACGCTCATACAGGAGCGCTACACAGGGGGCAAGGCAGGCAAACTTAAGTTCTTCGTGTCGTCGCAGCATTACTCTTTCGCCGTGGAGGCCTTCGTGGAGCTTCTCAAAAGAAGCGGCGCGGACAAGTACGAGTTCCATATGAGAGAGACGCAGACCTTCAACATAATCGATGACGTCGCGCACCTTCGAAGTGAGATCGGAATCCTCTATCTCAACAAGTTCAACGAGGAAGTCATAATGAAGACGCTTCGCGACAACAACCTTACATTCACGCCGCTATTCAGGGCGGTGCCGCACGTCTTCATCGGCAAGAACTCGCCCCTCGCGGGAAAGAAGCAGCTCACACTCGAAGACCTTAAGCCCTACCCGAGGCTCTCGTACGAGCAGGGAAGCCACAATTCGTTCTATTTCTCGGAGGAGATCCTGAGCACTGTCGACTGCGACAAGGAGCTTCTGGTGCAGGACCGCGCGACGCTTTTTAACATGCTGATCGGTCTTAATGGCTACACCATCTGCAGCGGCGTCATTAACGAGGAACTGAACGGTCCCAACATAATCGCGAAGAAGCTTAAGGTGGACGACTACATGGAGATCGGCTACATCATCCCGAACTCTATCCGCCCGTCGCATCTTACGACCGAATACATCGATATCTTAAGATCCCTTACTTCGTAACCGGGATCAAAATTAATAATTTATTATTAAAAGGTTTATTCTCATGAACAGGGCTGAACTGTATACTATATTTTATGAGAAACAGGAACCTCAGGTTAACGCAGATAGTCTACTCTCTGGTCGTCGCTTTTGGCGTCATACTGTTCTCGCTCGTCATATCGGCAATTCTGCTCTCATCCTTAAAGGACAGCACTGAGGACCGAATCTCCTACTTTATAGCTGCCGACGCTCACCAGATGGAGCTCAACGTCAATAACTATATGTACAACGTGCAGCAGGATGTTGCCCTTCTTTACTCCGACAAGAACTACTACATGTACGATGCGACGGACCCTTCCTTAAGCGAATACGATAAGATCCAGAGCGAGACGCTCATCCAGAACAGGATCGTTGACCTCGGTATGATGAACAATTTCTGCGACTTCGGAATCGTATACGCGAACGATAATACGACCGGCTGGATATCACAGGTCACCAACCAGATGTTCAGGGAGAGCAGCATGTATGAGTATTTCTCATCCGTGATTCCTTCCGACAATCTTAAGCAGGACGCCTGGATAGTAAATGTGCTCGGCAACACTGACCGTATCTACTATGTTAAGAGGCTGAATCCCAACGCGGTCTGCGTTGTCTCATTCTATATATCGGAGCTCGAGAATGTTCTCGCCGTTCCGAGCGAATTAAGCGACATGACCGTAAGTCTTGTCACCTTCGACAACTACGTTGTTTATTCGACCAACTCCTCCGAGATCGCGCAGCAGATGAACCCCGACATCATGAACATCATCGGGGACAATGTAGGAATCACCGCCGTAAACGACGATTACCTCATCACATCCAACCGCTTAACGAACGGCTGGAAGGTCGTCTGCTCAATGCCAACATCGACGCTCATGGCAGATCAGATATCGGCGATGAATTCACTCATCCTGATTGTTCTTCTCATAACCGTTCTCGGCGTTCTCATCTTCCTGCTCATAACAAGCAGATTCAACCATTCAGTCAACGGCGTTGTCAGCGAACTCGATTACAAGGCGAAGAACGACCTGATGACAGGACTTCTGAACAAGACCGCTTTCCGAAGCCTTACGGAGATGGACCTCGAAGCATTTAACGGCAAGCAGGCGGTCGCTTTCCTGATGTTCGACCTCGACAATTTCAAGGAAGTAAACGATGTCGCGGGACACAAGTTCGGCGATGAAGTCATAAAGAGAATGAGCAGACTTCTTAAGGATGTATTCGGTCCCGAGGAGGCGCTGATCGGACGCATCGGCGGCGATGAATTCGCAGTCTATAAGTCCTACAACAGTTTAAGCCTCGAGGAAGCGGACAAGAGGATACATGAACTGACCGATAAGCTCTACGAGCAGTTTAAGGCTGAGTTCAAGGACGAGAGCGAGACCTATAAGCTCACGGTATCAGGCGGCATACTCGTCACGGGTCCCGGCGACTACAAATTTGACGAACTGTACCAGAAGGCTGACGTCGCCCTGTACATATCGAAGCGCAACGGCAAGTCAATGCCGACATTCATCTGAGGTGGGAAACATGCGTAGACACTTGAAGACAATTGCAGCTATGATGCTTGTGATATTCACCGCAGCATCCTGCTCCTCAGACCTCTCCAAAGTAAGGATAAGCTCACAGGAACAGACTACGGTGATCTCAATGTCCTGGTGGGGCAACGACCCCAGGCACGAATACACGCTCGCGGGACTGTCACTGTTCCACGATCTTAATCCCGACATCATGGTCAACCACTCGTACGGCGTATGGAACGGTTACGAGAGAAGATATCTCATGCAGATGGAATCACACAACAACTGCGATGTAATGCAGATCAATTACGCGTGGCTCTCAGAGTATTCACCGGACGGGACGGGATACTACGACCTGAACACCCTCTCCGGCTGCATCGACTTCTCGCAGTTCACCGAGGAGGATCTCGCGACCGGCATGAGGGACGGACATCTGAACGCCCTCCCCATCGCATACAACTCCATCTGCCTGTTCTATAACGCAGACATGTTCGCAAGCTACGGTCTCGAGATTCCGCAGACCTGGGATGATCTGTTCGAAGCGGCCGATGCTATGAGAGGCGACGACATCTACGTCCTCGGAATGATCAATAAGCATCTGTTCCTCCTTCTGAATGCATGGTTCGAACAGACTAGCGGACGGACGCTCTTCGACAGCGACGGCAACTACATAGGCACAGTTGAAGACATAACACAGATCTTAGAGTTCTACAAGGAGCTCACGGACCGTCATGTCATCATCCCTCTTTATAATTTCAATGTAAGCGACCTCGAGAACTCTGTCGTAGCGGGAACTGTATGCTGGGCGAGTGACTCGATAAGATACTGCCAGCCTGCGATAGACGACGGAATGAATGTTGTTCTGGGCGATTACTTAAGGCTTGCTCCGGGAGACCAGAGCGAATGGTATATCAAGCCTGCGACGATGCTCGCGATAAGTGCAGACTGCAGCGATCCCGAGGCCTGCGGCAGACTTGTTAACTTCCTTCTTAACGACCCGCAGTACGCCGTCCTTCAGGGAACCGAGAAGGGCATTCCCGTAAGCGCTGCGGCAAGGCAAGCGCTCCTCGAAGCGGGACTTCTCGGCGGCATCGAATATCAGGCCGGGGAATTCATAACGGATAACATCTCCAGCATGAATCTCATCAATCCTATGCTCGAGAATGCTGACTTCATGGATATCTTCAAGACCTACAGCGATCTGTATCTGTACGATGAGGCGACACTCGAAGAGGCCGCTTCCGAGCTTCACCGCGAACTCACGGATCTTACAGGCTGACCATTCCAGCCAATCGACTTGAATCCAGAATCTTACTTCTCTTCGCTTATAAGGCTCAGCTCATCATTAAGTCTCGCGACGATGACCTGCTCGCCGGGATTGTAATCCTTCTTGCCGATAAAAGGGCTGATGTTGTGGCCCTCAAGGCCTCTTACCTGATAACCGCTGTCGGTCTTGCCGACTATCTGACCGGAGACGAATTCATAATCCTGATTCTTGATCGCTTTCGCTGTGGCAAATATGTTATATACCGCATAGAACGGCAGGAAGACGCACAGCAGTCCGATCGCACTTATAAACAAACGCTCGAAGAAATAAACGAGCACGAAGACAATACCGAGAACTACAGCGCATATGATGATTGATACCGGAAGAAGCTTCCACGATGCTGACCTTGATTTCTTAAGAAAAGCATCGCGCATCTCATCGCTTACAGTTACGGGGGTAATCACCTGATTCTGGATAGAATCCTTGATTGCAAATTTAACATCTGCTGCCATATTCATTCACCTCGGAAAGACTATACACTTATCCATAGTGATACTCAACTGATTTTTACCCCGTCACGTGAGAAGCGGATCATGCTTCGGTTATAGCCTGTGGTGACGTAGTATCCCTTCTCATCCTGCACTTCCATGAGTCCGTTAAGAAGAAGTACGCTCAGGTTATCAACAGGAAGATCGGGATCGGTGATATCAAAAAGTTTGCCCGAATCTCGTTCAATGATGAGGGCGGTGTCACCTTCGAAGAAGACGGACAGTTCGATGAGCAAAGGTCCTTTTCGAGCTGCGTTCTGTTCGAGTATGGTAAGGCCCAGCTCCTCTATAAGCAGAGCCTCACGCGTCGCGACCTCGACGGGGTACTGCCGCGACAAAATGATGTCCTTGATGCGCCCTGCAAGGATGGCCGCATTCTCAGGCGTCAGCGTGTCATCTACCACAACTATATCCGAGTTCATGTTCTGCAGAAGGAACGGGAAGTTTTCCCTGCCAAACTTCAGATACACAAACAGCATGGCAAGGGCGAGTGTAACAACCGGCGCCACGGCAAAACCTGCCCACATGCCGTTTATTCCCCACAACATCGAGCCTGCTATCGGAAGCAGCACGTAGAGCAGGCCGTTTTGAAGGCACGATATGCACACGGACATTCCGATGCGGTCTATGAGCATGTAATAGGACGTCGTCAGCGACACGGCACTGCAGAAGGTGAACCCCAGCGAGACGATCCTTATGGCAGTGACAGCAGGCGCCAGCGCTTCTCCCCCTGTAATGCCGAAAAGCCCACAGAACTGCTTCGCGAACACCATGATAAGAACCGTCGCTACGATACCCTCGATAACAGCTGCCTTCATCGCGGCTTTCATGACCCTCTTGATCAGCTTGTGATTCTTCTCGCCGAAGTACGTGCCTATCAGAGGCTGCATCGCCATGCCGACGCCGTCGAGGACGACGCTGAACTCGATGAGGCTTACGACCACCGCGAGAACGATAAGGCCGGAATCACCGTAGTTCTTGGACACGAAGCCTATCATCAGATAATCCATCAGCGCCCAGCAAAGATAGACGGATGAATCCACGATGCTGTAGCGCGAAGTAAGGAAGAAATCTTTAATAGAGAAATGCCAGACAAAATGAAGTGTGCTGCACCTTCGAAAATAATGCCAGCAGCATGCCAGGATGCCGAGGGTGTTGCCTATGACCGAACCCAGAATAATGCCCGTCATGCCCATGTATTTGGCGAGGATGATGGAGCACAGGATGTTGCCGCCAATCTGGAATACATAACAAATGTTGTTGCAAAGTTCATCGCCGTCGCTGTAGACCATCTGCTCGAGATAGAAGATGACTATGGTAAGGAAAGAATTGATAGGCGCGAGACGGTAGTAAGGCAGAGCATGCTCAAGTATCTCACCCTCGATGCCGTTGATGCCGAAGTACAGGTCCTGAATAAGAAAGATAGTAACGGCGGAGATGAGTCCTATGGCAATGCTTATTATCAGGCCCTGGCCGTAGATCTCGTCGGCGCGCTTCTTCCTCCTCGCACCGATCTCACGGGTGAAGACGATTCCGACGCCGGTAGACACGAGATCTCCGAAGAACGTAACGATGCCGGTTACAGGAGTTATCGCATTTATCGCAGCGACACCTGACGCACCTTTGTAATAGCCCGCTATTATGCTGTCGCACAAAAGCATGATGTACATGACAGCTTTGGTGAAGGTTCCGGACAGGAACATGGAGCTGAACTTACGCTCACAGAAGCCTTTCCCCATTATTAGCCCCCAAAAACGAATAATTATCTACTTTTAAGGCTATCACACGCCCTTATTTTTTGTGTTGTGAAACGATGAATTACAAGTTAATAAACACATCAGTTCCCAAGTGTCTAATAAGCGACATTTTCACACTAATATCGTAAAATAAATAAAAAAAGGAGTCTCATCTTGTTCTCGAACCTTCCTTTACGTGCAATGGAAATATTCGTCTACTGGTACCCTGCCGTCATGGGTATGCTGTGGATATTGGGATCATTGGTATTCTATTTTGCCAATGAGCGTAAGGGCTCGCTGCCGCTCGAGAAGACTCCGTTTGTCTCCATCCTGATGCCGGCACATAACGAGAGCCGTATCCTCTACCCCGTCGTCAAGGAGATGGTGGACCTCAACTACCCCGAGTATGAAGTCATACTCATAAATGACGGAAGCTCCGACGACACATCAGAGGTCCTTAAGGATCTCGCCATCAAGTACGACAGGGTCCGTGTAATAGACCTCAAGGAGAACTGCGGCAAGGCGAATGCCCTCTATCTCGGTCTCATCGCATCCAAAGGCGAGATACTTGTCGGTGTCGATGCAGACTCATATCTTGATAAGAATGCTCTCCGCTATCTCGTCTCGCACTTCGTAAACAGGCACAACGGAGAGCGCGTCGGCGCCGTCACGGGCAACCCCAGAGTACGTAACAGAGGCACGCTCCTCGGCAAGCTTCAGCTGTGTGAATATGCGAGCATAATAAGCCTTATAAAGCGCACTCAGCGCGTCCTCGGCAAAGTCATGACGGTATCGGGCGTATGCGTCGCTTACCGCAAGCGAGCCCTCATGGAATGCGGCTTCTGGGACCGTGACATGATGACGGAGGATATCGCCGTCACCTGGAAACTCGAAAAGAATTTCTGGGACGTCCGCTACGAGCCCCGTGCCCTGTGCTGGATGCTTGTGCCTGAGACGATAAAGGGTCTGTGGCGTCAAAGAAGACGCTGGTCTGAAGGCGGACTTGAAGTTATCTTCAGGCACTGGGACATCTTCAAGAGCTGGAAGAGAAGAAGAATGGCGCCCATCTACCTCGAGCAGGTCCTCTCTTTCTTATGGTCCGTCTGCTGGCTGATTCTTACGATAATCCTTATCACGATGGAGATAAGAGGACACCACGTCATCACCGAATACATCTGGAAAAGCCAGTTCCTGTCCTTCATATGTCTGTTCCAGTTCCTCATCGCGATGTGGCTCGAATCAAGATACGACAAGAAGATCTTCGATAACTCCTGGTCAGTCATCTGGTACCCGATACTGTACTGGTACATAAACGTATTCATCGCACTCGCATCCATCTTCAAGGCGATACTTCCCAACAAGAAGCTCGCGACCTGGAAGAGCCCGGATCGGGGCGTAACGCAGACTATGAAGGAGCAGTCGGCGTCACCTGCGAAGAGCATTGATACAGAAGAGCTGGAGAATATGCTTTTCGAGCCGAAGCCGAAGGAAATTGAGATCGGCCTTGACGCCGAGGACAGCGAAGCGCTCATGAAGATAACTAGGCGTGAGCAGGCCTTAACCGGCAAGAGCACACCTGAGATGCCGCTTGTTGACGGCAGCCTCGAGAACCCCGTTATCGGCAAAGACACCGACAAACACATCGAATACGACACGAAGCAGGTGTGGTGGAAGCGGCTGATCGAAGTCATCCTCACAGTCTTAGGCTGGCTTTACATGGTCGTTTACTGGGCTTTTATGATGTACGGCATCTTCCGCGATGCGCTGGGATACCCTGTAGAGAAGCTGTTCATCTACGACCTGGAGATGCTTAGGACCACCGAGCACTACTTCTACATCATGGGCATCGTCATCATGATCGAGCTCGCGGCGATCATCATCTGGAAGGAATACAACCGCAACAGGTTCGGCAAGAAGCGCCGCCGTACCTTCAAGCCCGACACTGAGGAGAGCGAGATAGACGATATCTTCGAGCTGTCGCCCGAGTTAAGCGACAGACTTCACCACCATAAGTACGTGGAGATCCTGCAAAACCCCATCCCCGAAGGCATGGGCCAGGGCCGCAAGGGCAAGAAGATGGAAACACGATGAGTCCAATTAATGGAACTGTTTATTAACCAATGCCGTTCTTATCCTTCTCATCGATCCAGCCGTCGCACAGGACGCGGCTGAAGACGTCGTAGTTAGTACTGTTAGCAGGCGTGCAGTACACGGCAAACTCAATAGCCGAGAACACATTCGGGAAAACACTCAGCGCATTCTTATAAGCGAGCGCCACCACCTCGGGATCATTCTCAAACGCCCCGCATCCGAAGGCTCCGAGGACGAGGATATCCGCGCCCATGGCGGCTGCACATGTAAGAATATGAATCGCCCTCTTCACGTGGTAAGCGTAGAGCTCGGCTTTGTTCATCGCGACCTTGCCGCCAACAAGCTTCGCGTGCATATTGGATTCACTTCGAAGGTCAGGGGCAGCAACCGTGATCACATCGACCTTCACCCACTCCTCCGAGGGAAGCCTCTTCGGAAGGTCTTCGTCAGACTTGCAGATGATTACGTCTTCCGTATAGATAAGCGAGTCCGAAGCCTTGGGCGTCTTAAGGTCATAGTGGTGCTTATAAAACGAGTCTCTTAAAGTTCTTCTGTAGATCAGAGGATAGAGCGTGGACGTCCTGCAAAGACACTCCTCCTGCGCACTGCTGCCGTTTGTTACGCCTCCCCCCGCTCGAAAAGCATTAGCAAAATTCATTACAGCTATCTTCTGTCCCTCATTCTCACGGTGAAGCCTCATGGCAGCCTCGAAGGAGCGGTCCATCGAGACACTGAGCGTCATCTTCGAATGCACGGGCCTGTTATATTCGGGGTAATCATCCTCGTAGAAGACCTTGGTATGCTGTTTGGAATAAACAACGGAAGCTGTAAGTTGCTGATCCTGATTGATCCAGTCCTGCGTATCATTAAATACTTCTATTCTCTGTTCACGTGTGCTCATGGTTATCAACCTCTAATTAATCTCTTCTTCAGGTATCGCGCTAGTTCTTTATCCGTACAGTAGATATATCTCAATTATAATGTAAACTGTTATGAACAACACTACTGCCTAAGCTTTATCGCATACAAAAAGGGCTGTCCCGGATCTGCGGGGGCAGCCCTTGCTTAGTCTATGTGTAATCAGATTACTGATAATGAATGGGAGGGTTGCTGCGGCTTGCAGAGACTGTAATTCCGCGCCTGCCTGTAATATCAATACTGCGGCTCCTCGTATGGAGTCTTCTGGCAGGAATCCTCTGACGAATCGTGATAACTTCACTCTCGTCGATCTCATCCAACTCGGGTACAAGTGCAAGATCATCAATTACGATCTCACTCTCGGAACCGCCGTTAACCATCTCAAGTTGAGTCTTATCGAGCTCTTTCATGTTCTTCTTCATTGTTCTGTCCTCCTTTTTTTGTGTAAGTAGTTTGTTCAATGAGTTGATTAAACCATCTGAAAGAGCCCGAACCAATCAATAATAATGCCCTCTTCTGTCGGTTAAGCAACAGCTAAGGGCAAAAGTGTCGTTCTAATTCGTTATTACCTTAGAGAGTTAATATATTTCTCGTATCTTTGATTATGGGATTTCATCGCACCGTCGGAATCAACATATTCAAGAAGTCCCTCACGGTCAACCCACTTATAGTCAGTGGTCTCCCCCTCCTGCAGGACTATGCTGTCCTTCTCACAGCTTACCTTAGCAAGATAGGAATAATACAGACCGTGGCTGCTGTCCTTGAAGCTCACACCAACAAGCTCCAGTGAATCCGCGACTATGCCCGTCTCCTCAAACAATTCCCTCTTGGCAGCGTCTAGAGGTTCCTCACCGCTCAATGCGGAACCGCCGGCACTCGCCTCCCAGAACCCGGGATTAACATCCTTCTCATCACTTCTTTTGGTGAGAAGATATGTGCCGTCGTTATGTATTACCAGAAGGTCCACCACGAGGTGATAACGCCCTTCCGGGATATCCTTATAACTCCCGTAATACCGCTCACTCGTCTCGCCGGTCCTCTTGCCTTCACGGTCGTACAGATCCCATATTTCTTTAATCATGATCAATGTTTCCTTTTATACCCGCAATCGCAGTACGGGCCGCCGGAAGCCAGAGTGTATTCCCTGACAAAGACCGAAGCCCCGCCTAACTCACTCATAGTATAATCCAGATGGCACATCGCGGGAACAAGATCGTAGAACCCGTACTCCTTCATGAGAGCGCAGATGCCGCATGTGTAGAACCTCGCCTCATATCCGCTGCCGTCTGAGTACGGCAGATAATCCATGGTCCAGGAATAGGGATTGCGGTCACCGGCTCTTAGCGCGGCGGTCTTCTTCTGCCCTTCAATATCGGCTTCGGTGAATTTCTTCTTTCCGGCCTTGCGGCAGAAGACCTTCGTTACCGCATTCGTCATCGCGTGCTCATAGTAGCGGGTCGCCTCCTCTACCGTGGGCCTCCTGTCCATGCAAAGAAGAAAAGCCGTAAACGTCGCGCAGCTTATGATATTGGTCTTAAACCTGTCGTCCCTCTCGAACTCCGGAAGCCCCCCGATGATCTCACGGTATCGGCTTTTCGCAGCTTTTGCCACAGACGCCGCAGCAGCAGGAGTGTACCCCAAGTCTCTTACAAGCCCCCGGCGAAAAGCTCCTTTGTAAAACATCCACATCCCTGCAGGCATTCCGCTATATCTCATCACACGCTCCCCCTTCTTACGATTCGTTCGCAGCAATGACATTATAGCGCATAAGTTAGTTTATGCTAACCTCCAGTTCTCAGCCGCCTTCCTGATCTTCACGAACTGCGCATACCTGCCTCCGATATTAAGAAGCTCATCGTGCTTTCCTCTTTCTGCTATGCGGCCGTCATCTACTACAAGTATCTGGTCCGCAGCCTCGATAGTCGCGAGCCTGTGTGCGATGATGATCACGGTCTTGCCTTGGGACAGTTCTGTCAAAGCCCCCTGAATCAGGTGTTCGTTCTCGGGATCGATGCTCGCCGTAGACTCATCGAGGATAATGATCGGAGAATCCTTCAATATCGCTCTTGCTATGGATATCCTCTGCTTCTGACCGCCGGACAAAGTACCGCCGCCCTCACCGATAACGGTGTCATAGCCATCCGGAAGTTCCATTATAAAATCGTGGCAGCGAGCTTTCTTTGCCGCATCGATCATCTCCTCTTCCGACACGTTCTCCCTGCCGAAGCATATGTTGGCGCGGATCGTATCGTTAAAAAGATATACGTTCTGGAATACCATAGAGATATTCTTAAGAAGGCTGTCGAGGCTGTACTCCTTAACATCAACCCCGCCTACCGTAATTCTTCCGCCGGTTACATCGTAGAACCTCGCGATCAGATTGCATATCGTGGTCTTGCCGCTTCCCGACGGACCCACGATCGCTGTGGTGGAACCTTCGGGAATCGTGAATGAGACTTCCTTAAGAACCTTCCTGTCTTCAATCGTATGTGCATTAGAATATGAGAAATCGACATTAGAGAATTCGATGTCAAAGGACTCAGGACTTATATCCGTTCCCTCGGCATCGAGAAGATTCGCATCAGAGAACATCTCCATTTTGTCAAAGGCATTATTGATAACAGACAGAACATGGGCGCTGTCTGCGATCGGCTCAACGGAATTAAAGACTGACATGGACAGGAACGACACGATAAGCACCATGCTAATGTCCAGCCTTCCTGAAAGACCCGCATACATTACCGCGATGATCATCCATACACTCGCGGCCTTCAGAGCGAAGAGGTGAAGGCAGTTATAGGGAATGAATCCCCACTCGATCTTAAGGGCTATCTTCTTTGCTCTCGCACAAGCCTCGGTAAAATCCCTTACCGAAGCTTTGGCCATCCCGAAGGACTTGACCACCGGAAGTCCCCTTGTATATTCAAGAGTCGCACGTGTCAGCCTCTCATTCTCCTCATTTAAGACTCTGGTATTGTCTGCGCTTCGCTTCGATATCATCAGAAGGAACATGAATGATACAAGCACGCCACCAAGGGCAATCAGAGCGCACTCAGGGACCATAAAGCCTAAGAACAGCAATATGCACAGGAAATTTAAGTATCCTCCGATGAACCCGTCAACCATGCGGATACCCATATTCTCCAGAGTCGACAGTCCCGTGGTTATGGCATTTAATATCGCTCCCGTATCATTCGTCTGGAAGTAACCGAGTGACACGCGCTTTAATGCCTCACCTATCTTAAGGCGGTCTCTAGCAACAAGCTCATAACCTATCTTCTCATGTGATCTCGCCTTAAGGTAATCGAACAGGAATCTCAGGAACACCATCAGTGTGATGATAAGAAGGCTCTTAAGAGCAAGCCCGGATTCGATACCTTCACCGTTTCTGATTCCGGCAATGATCTTCCCTATCACAAATCCCGCATACGCCACGGGAGCAGCCACTGCCCACGAGGAGAAGAAGGAGAAAATGAATCCTACAAATAAACTTCCTTTAAATTCACCGCACCAGTCGATGATCCTCTTTATCGTTCTGAACATATTACGCCTCCTTCTTATTGCCGGCAGCCCAGTTTCTGGCGCCTATGTGAGCCTGCCACATTCTGTTATAAAGCGGCGATCTTGCCATCAGCTCTTCCTGCGTTCCGGCATCCTCGATCCTTCCGTCGTTCAACACCACGATTCGGTCTGCATTCTTGATCGTGGACAGCCTGTGAGCTATGACCAGGAGCGTCTTGCCCTTCGTAAGATTGGCTATAGATTCCTGAAGCCTCGTCTCGTTCTCGGGATCCGTAAAAGCCGTTGCTTCATCAAGTATTACTATCGGTGCATCCTTAAGCATCATGCGTGCAATGGCAATCCTCTGCCTCTCGCCTCCGGAGAGTCTCTTACCTGCTTCACCCGCCGAGGTGTCGTAACCTTGGGGAAGCTTCCTAATAAAGTCATCGCAGCATGCAGCCTTCGCCGCGCGCATAACTTCTTCATCGCTCGCATTGGGGTTGCCGAGCCTGATGTTCTCCTTTATGGACCTAGCGAAAAGAAAATTATCCTGTGTAACAAAGCTCACGACATTTGCGAGTGACTCCACCTTCATGTCCCTGATATCGATGCCGCCGATCTTTATGCTGCCGCCGGTAACATCCCAGAATCTTGCTATGAGCTTGGCAACAGTGGATTTGCCTCCGCCGGAGGGGCCGACCAGTGCGGTAAAGCTTCCTTCCGGCATAGTAAGATCGATTCCGTGAAGAACTTCTCCCTGCTCCTCATCGTATGTAAAATGCACATCGCTCATCTCGATAGTGAATTCTGAAGGCAGTCTCTCGGTCTCAGGCTCAACAAGACTTGGTATATCAAGGAATTTCTTAACCTCGAGGACCGTATATTGCATCTGCCTTAAGCCGTTCGAGAACACTTCGATCTTTGCCATGCTGATGACCATGGACATGGCAAGCATGACGCTCAATGCCATCTCGGATACTGTCATGCTGCCTTTATTGACCAGAAGGATGCTTACGGGAACCACACCGAGCAATGTCGCGGGCATGAAGGCAAACGCGAGCTTCATCGTGATCCAGGTAGACTTCAGCCACTCGATGACAAAATCCCTGTAGTTACATATCGAACCTGCGAACTTCTCATAGCTTACGCCTGTCTTGCCAAATGCCTTGATGACCTCTATTCCTTCAACATACTCGACTATCATGCTGCTCATGGAAGCATTCGCTTCCTGGTATTTTGCCATGTTCTTGCCGCTCAGCTTAAACGTCAGCATCATAAATACAAGTCCCAGCGGAAGCGCCAGCAAAGACGCGAGAGCCACGCGTATATCGACTATTGCCAATGCGATAAAGCACACGATCGGAAGCAGGATATGTCCGGCCCCTTCAGGAACCACGTGAGCCAGAGGCGGTTCTATATCCTCGATCTTGTCGATGATCACACTCTTGATCTCTCCGATAGAATGCGCGTATACCTCACCTAGTGGCGCCTTCAGGAAGACGTCTGCCACCTTAAGCCTTAAGCCTTCGAGGACATTAAATGCCACATAGTGAGATATGCCCGTCGATATTCCGAAGCAGACCACTTTTATAAGGTAAGCTAAGAGTGCTGCCAGGCTGTACTTAATTACAAAGGCCTTATCAAGCTCCCCCGCTATATATAAGTCCAGCATCCTGTATACGAGATAATAAGGAACAAGACCTGAGATAAGACTTATCATCGAGAATACTACCGATGCCCAGAGTCTTCCTCCGCTGCCCTTCGCGTATGACAGGAGTGTGCCAAACCATTTTTTCTCTTCAATTCCTTCGCCATTCATGTTTCTTTCCGTCCTTCTATTGTTTGTTAACATTACGACCGAATCGTTAGCTTACCCCTTAAACAATTTCACCGCCCGGCTCCTTATCGAACCGGACGGTGAGTATTGCTTATATATTCTTTTTTGTTTATCAACTTCCCATCAGCTGTTTCCAACCCGGCAGGAAGAATGCTTCCAGTGTCGCCAGCGCCCCGACTGCTTCCTCATACGGATAGTTATGTATCACGGGTTCAAAGAGAGCCGTAATATATGCCGTCATCAGAAGGTGCAGCTGCTTCGGTGTTATCGAAGGAGCTTTAACACCGGCCTTCCGCTTCTCCTCAAGATATGACAGAAACTTGGCCTGTGCCATCTCGCTCATATCGTGAAGAAAGTTCTCGTATTTACTTCCCTTCGATCTCGCGATCAGAAGATGATAGTCCACCATATTAGGATAGATAATGTCTTTCATCATATCGATATAAGAGTCCTGCCAGACGAACCTGCCCGTCTTCTTAACTTCCTTCTCATAACGGCTCATGTGCTCATTTGCCCACATCATAAGCTTATCGACCGAAGGCGAGACAAGCTGAGTAAACAGATCCTCTTTGTCCCTGCAATGGCGGTATATTCCCGCAGCAGTCATACCGCAGCGTTCCGCAATGCTTCTCATCGAGGCCTTCTCGAAGCCGCGCTCAAGGAACTCCTCTTTGGCTGCGGCCATTATCTTAACGTGATTCTCTGTCTTATCCCGCGGCATCTTACAACCTTCAGCTTATATTCTTCGTGCGCTAACAGCGTTAGCTAACACACGTAAAGTTACCACTCGAGGCCGCAGGCTGTCAAGCCCTGCTTTTCGCCCCCGGGCGGGCAAAAGCGCCAAAAACAAAGGCTCCGGTCAGGGAGCCTTCGCTGTATCTTATTCCATATGCCAGAGGCCGCTTGTGTCGTAGTTTTCCGGGAGCACTTCCCAGTTGCCTTCTCGGGTCTCGATGTACCAGCAGTCTTCGATGGTATCAAACTCCATGTTGCCGTACCCCGGGAAATCTGAAGAGATTCCGTCGTACCAGTACTGCCAGATTGGCGGCTCCACATAGTCGTTATAGAAGAAGTAGCAGTCCGTGTCATGATCGTAATACGCTTCCTCTTCAGGAATCCATTCACATGTCCTGTCTATCTCTTCGACATAGATTGATTCCTGATCCATGTACTTGCCTGTTCCCATCTCGGGCACATGCCAAAGAGAAGATGTGTCGTAAGAATCAGGGAGCACTTCCCAGTTGCCGTTACTTGTCTCTATGTACCAGAGTCCCTCGTCGTAGTGATAAGACATCCAGCCGTAATCGCCATAGTCTGACGATATGCCCTCATACCAGTACTGCCATTCAGGAGGGTTGACCTCATCTGCGTAGACGAAGTAACAGTCGGTCTCCTCGTCGTAGTAGCACTCGAATTCGTCATCCCAGTAACATTCTCTTCCAAGGACATCAATGTAGATGCTGTCGTCCGAGACCTCCTCCTGCACATATTCCGTACGGGGGCTGCTGTCGATGTTCATGATCTTGGTCATGCATGCGTAAAACAGCGTGGGCAGAAAGAAGAAGCACGACAGTGCGATAATAATAGGCTTTACACAGCCGCTTCCGGAACTTCTTCTGTAGTTGCCGGAAGATACGATCTGATCCTGAAGCGCGTCCTCAACAACAGCATTGTCGGCAACACTCGTAAGCTGCGCGCCGCAGTTGGGACACGAAGGAATGGCGCCCTCCTCCCACTTAAGCTTGATCTGGGTACCGCAGTATTCGCACTCCAGAAGCGTCTCATAGCTGCTGCCTTTCTTGACGGCGACGTTCTTGTAGTACTGACCGTTCTCGTCGTAGTAACCGGCCTCATACTGCGTGCCTGTGGACTCGTCGTACCATCTTGAAGGGTAGTACTGATAATCGTGCCTTGAAGATCGAAGCAAGGGGGCCGCGGTCGACCCGACGTAGCCTCGAGGCTGGTTGGTGCGCTGCCTCTGCGGCGGGGTTACGGTCCTGGTTTTCCCGTAGTTTCCGAAAGTGCGCGACCCGCCGGAATAACTTCTGCTACTGTGGGAGCTGTGGCTGCTCCTGCTCGAGGAGTGACTCCTGTGGGAGCTTCTGCTTGAACTTCTGTGTGAACTTGAGCTTCTGTGTGAGCTCGAACTTGAACTTCTTCTTGAAGGCGGCATGATCTTCCCTCCCTTATTCCATGCTGACCGATATTAAACCAATGATTATTCAAACATCTCCACAAAGTAATTAACTGTATCGTCAGTAAGACCGTAAGAATAATCATCATCGCCCTGAGGCTGAACGACGACGCTGTAGCTGAATCCGTTTGCCTGCCATGTAACTACGCGGGCTGCATCAGGTGCATAAGATCTGCAGGTGGCAATACCGCGAGTGTATGTCGTATCGTAAGTATTGTAGTCACCGGAGATATCTTCACCCAGGGAATCCAGACCTTTACGGATAGTGATAAGACCGGCTCCGATGTAACCTTGAAGCTCGATCATTCCGTCTGTATAACGGATAACATTCCAGGAGATCATACCCTGATCAGTATCCTCGCTTCCGTCGGACGGATAGGAGATTTCCGAGATTCCGGAACCGTCTATAGCCTCGAGAATATCATTTGTCTCAGTCCAGGGATTGGGTATCTGCTCATCACTTCGCGAAGCTTCTGTCTCCACTTCTACTGTCTGCTCAGCCTCTGTAGTTTCCGAAGGCTCGCTGCTGCAGGAAGCAAATGATAATACCATTGCCGTGGAAAGTGCTAATGCGATTAATCTTTTCATAAATGTATCCTTTCTTATGAGTTAAATTAGTGTCTGCCCAACAAGTCGGTAAAAATCAATCAACATCAGGCAAAGGATCGTCGATCAGAATAAACTGTTCTTCTTCGAGAGCCATTATACCATCCCAGAAATAGAGAACAAAAAAATCCGGGATATTCCTACAATTTTATGTGGAGGTTATTTATTTGTATCGGCGAGATATTGCGCTAACTTGATACTGTCAGCATTTCTACTTTATAATGTTTGAACATACATAAACTTACTCTATATCTGAGCAGCGTATTAAAGAGAATGAATAAATGAATGGCTTCTTGAGAAAGTATTCGATACTGATAACATCGATAGTTCTACTGATACTATTCTACTTTGGTCTTGTATTCATTGCCCCTAACATGACCATTTGGAACTGTAATACTACATACGAACCGGATTGTACTACCGCTATTGATATAGAAGAGGGTCAATCATTCGAATACCCAATCTCCATACCTTACGATTACATAAATACTATAGAAGTATTATTCACAAACGTTGAAGACGCGAGAAAGATCATAATTCCATTCAGCGCTACACTTGAACTCATAGATCCTAATGGAAATGCTATCATCCAAAAAAATATAACATCTATTTATGATGTTAAAGCCGGTTCCGGATATATACCGATTCAACAGAATGCTGAATACACGATATGTTTTACTGTAAACCATGTTGATGCACCGGAAGACGTCTCATTACCCCAACTGCAGATCTCACCTTCAAATGAATTCTCAGTAGCCATATCGGGAAGATATGACGGTGCACCATCTAAGGAAGTATTCCTATTTATATATCTTTTGTTCTCTTTCCCTATCGTCCTGTATTTATATTCTCTCAAAAAGAACACACCGTCGCTTATAAATCTATCAGAATGGATACTACTAGCAGTCATATCTATATCATCGATTACTCTTCTTTCACAGGTTTATGACTCGCTAATGATTGTTAAAGCATCACTTAAAACAATCGAAGCCATCAAATCCGGATCTTTTTTTTCTTACTATGACCATTCGTATTTTTCTTCTCTGCTTAAAGGAGAGAGCACTCTCTTACTTGGGTTGAATTACAATTTCTTCTTAATATTTCCTGTAGCAGTAATACTCTTACCAATATCTACCTTTTTAGATTCAAATGCGCAGTATAACAGCAGCTATGCACTCTCAATAATCCTGTTGTATTCCATTGTATTCGCTCTGATTATTGCATCGGGGAAAATCATATCCAAAATCTGCAGTGAATGTCAGATTGACAACGAATACGGACAGGAAGTTAAGAAATTCTTCCTTTTCTCTCCGTTCTTGCTGTCTGTTACGATAGTGTTCGGACAGATTGATATGTTTTATATCATATTTGTTATTGCGGGCATACTGATGTATATGCGTAACAACCTAAAAGCTTTCACCGCATTCATGTCAATTGCGATCGCAATGAAGACACTTCCATTTATGATTTTCATAGTTCTCTTACTACTCGTAAGAAAGAAACCTGTTACTATCATCGCCTACAGTCTGGCAGCAATGATTCCCACCGCTATAAGTATGTTGCTTTTCAACCACGGTGTCGGATACAACGCTATTATGGACATGATTTATCATGAATACGATTTTGTGGGCATGTTGTTCGATGCCAATTTCAATAAGAACAATGCATTCTTCCCAATCTGTTTTGTTCTGATCCTGATATATTCATATTTTCATAATGAACACTTTGACACTAAGAAAGACAAGTTAAGAACCGTAATGACACTTATATTTGCCACTTACGCATCATTCGCTATTTTTACCCAATGGCATTCTCAATGGATGATCCCACTTGTTATATCTCTAGCTTTTCTCATTCCACTTTACAAAAACAACAAAGGTGTTCTCTTAATTGGATCTGTAACTGAAATCCTATTGATTCTAGTTTCTTACGGTAACAAAGCATGGTCAATGTACATGACGAATTTTACTCTTCCCATGATAACCGGCTTCAACTACAACGGACCTACAATGTCTGGAGTTTATGACAATATCGGATCGTGGTGTTTTTCTCTTATATGCTCACTACTTACTGCTACACTGATTGCATTGTGCTTTATTTTCTTGAGAAAGGAACCTGCTAAAGAGAATAACAATGCCCCGATATTTACATTAAGTCAGTTTGCATGTCTCAGAATCGTTGCACTATACGCGGTTAACATATTCTTCTTCTGGTGCTACTGGTATGTCGGCTGATTAGTTTATAAGGCCATTATCCAGTCTCCAGAACCTACTTCCGGAATTCGATCTTCGGCAGATATGCTCCTCCATACCGCCGAGATCGACCTGTCCGACATAACTTACGGTATAAGTGTCGCGCGGGTACTCTTTTGCTTTCCAGGTACGTAAAAATCTGTTCAGAACTATCTCAGAGCGATAAGCAGTTTATGAAAAACGCGGTCAATTCCGGAAGTGGAAAAGCAGAGGTAATTAAGCAACTTATGCAAATCGATAATGGTAAGTAGCACTCGTTTACTCTACTGTCCATTAACACCACTCAAGAAGGGGCGTCACGCAGCACCTACAGTCCGATCGCATACCCTGCGACTATGCCGGCAACAGCCGATATGCCGATCAGTAGTATCGGGTTCTTTTTAAGAAAGGCCAGGACCGCGGTCACGATAAATATTAAGATGCTTACAAACGTTGCCGCCGAGACAAAGTACCCGTCCGGGAACATCACCTGCTTTCCAAGGGAGATGAGAGCTGCCGCGATAAGTCCGATCACTGCCGGCTTTACTCCCGACATAGCGCCCTGCACGAGCTTACTTTTCCTGAACTTGTCGTAAAGCTTGGAGACGATGAGTATAACGATAAAAGACGGCAACACCACACCCAAAGTAGCGCATAAAGCACCTGGGATTCCGGCGGTAGTTCTGCCGATAAACGTCGCGATATTCACGGCAAAAGGCCCCGGAGTGCTCTCGCTTACCGCAATGAAATTAATAAGCTCCTCCGCGCTCGCCCATCCGTGAAGAGCAACTTCTTCCCTTATAAGCGGGAGCATTGCATAGCCGCCGCCGAGAGTAAAAAGACCTATTTTAAAAAAAGTCAGAAACAACTCAAGATATATCATTCCCGCTTGCCTCCGACCCTTAATGCAGCGATTCCTATGACCGCGCAGACGGATATGACGATGATGGCGTTGACGTTAAAAAACAGTACCGCCACGCCGGAGGCAGCCATCAAAAGATATGTAAAGATATCCTTGCGGCTCTTCTTGAACAACGACCAAAGAGCCATGAGGATCAGCGCCAAAACGCCGGCCCTTATGCCCCAGAAGGCATATCTTATGATCTTTAAGTGCTGAAATGCTTCGAGAAAGTATGAGACCGCGACAATAATTATGAACGAAGGAAGGACGACCCCGATTGTCGCACATAACGCACCTATAAATCCGCCGACTTTCTTCCCGATAAAGGTCGCTGCATTTATAGCTATGGGACCCGGTGTCGATTCCGCTATGGCTACGACATCCAAAAGCTCATTGTCGGTGATCCACTTCTTATTATCGACCGCTTCCTTCTCGATCAGCGGAAGCATGGCATATCCGCCGCCAAATGTAAACAGACCAATCTTGGCAAATGTTAGAAACAAGTCCGCCGGGGCGCTTCTCATCCTCAGTCGTGGCAGCTCCCGTGTCCGCAGTCGTGATCGCCTTCGTGTCCGTAGTGATCGCACTTGGCGTCCGGATCATAAGTAAGCCTGCCTTCCGCAAGAGCCGTCGCCGCCTCATCAGCAGAGCCGCTTACGCCTCCGTAGAGCTTAATGCCCGCTTCAGCGAGAGCCATCTGTGCACCCATGCCGATACCGCCGCAGATAAGAGCGTCAACGTCCGCAGCCTTAAGAAAACCAGCAAGCGCTCCGTGGCCACTGCCGTTCGTATCAACTATCCTGCTTCCTGCTATCTTGCCGTCCTCGACATCATAGAGCTTAAACTGTTCAGTATGTCCAAAGTGCTGAAAAACACTCCCGTCTTCGTAAGTAACTGCAATTCTCATATTAATCTCCTTCCCTGATGCATCGGCATTATAGAATCGTTTCAGCCTGCAGCGTCACCATACAATTTTCCTTTTATTTTACACCTCTTAAGGCTTAATTCTGCGGTGCGAGCCTTAAGATCATCTTCTCTCTAAGATCATGGCGCTGCCTTCATCTTCATCCATATATATCATGCTGCCGTCGAATCTGTATGTAAGGTCGAGGATCGAATCATCATCATCTTTGTGGTTATTCATATAAAGAGTTCCGTCTTCAACATACCAATCAAAATCACGCGCTTTATCCGGCTCTATGCTCGGGTCAGCCTCGACTTCTTCCTCCGTAGAACTCATGTAGTATTCGTAGTGCCCGGTTCCGTCTTCGGCATATGTGAAATGAACAAATCCATTGCCATCCTGACCCCGCAGGAACCACGTGCCGACAAATCTCGTATCAAGAGTCTGTCCATCGGAATTTGTAATTTCTGTCGAAGTGACTTCTGTATTAACCGTCTCCCCGACAGATTCCGGGGCCGAACATGAAGTTAACCCCACAGCCATAATAACGGCAACTGTCGTTATCAAAGTCTTCATCAATACACTTTTCTTCATTTTTCTGACCTCTCTTCTTGTTTAATTTCCTTGCAAATATTACTCTGTGAAAATGCTGACTCCGTTAAACCTCGTCGGGTTATTATTCTGCCGGCAGAACGTTCTCTCATTGGCGTGCGCGTATATGATCCTTTTCGGAGAGGCGCTCAGCAAGGCGTCCCAATCAGCCTTAAGCGCCTTGTTATCCTCGTATGCTTCGAGGTACTCGAGAGGCTCCATGTCACCGACGATGCAGGTGCCGTCATCGAGGAGGACCGAGATGCTGTCCGCGCTGTGACTTTGGGTAGAGATGATCTCCCCTTCGATCCCAAGTTCTCCCAGAAACATACGCGACTCCTCGAAAAGCACAACCTGCGCCTGCCTCTCATCTATCGGCTTAAACCCGAGTTTGGGTTCTCTCGCGAAGATCTCGTCTGAATAGTGCACATATTCCGTCTGCGATTCCATAATGATAAGTTTAACGCCTTGGCTCATAAGCTCACTTACAAGACCCATATGATCCGGATGGTAGTGCGTCGCCAAAACATACGTGATATCAGATACTTTAATGCCAAGCCCCTTTATGGCCTTATAGAACGCGGGCATAGTACCGGCATAGTCAGTATCAATCAGGATGCTGCCACTGTCTCCTCTAAGAAGAACTGTATTCGTGTTTCCGTATCTTATCTTGGTTAACATAACGACCTCATTTGGCTTTAGTTGTAATCCGCTTATAGGCTGACTCGTAGAGCTTTATGATGTTTCCCACAAGGACGGCCGCGATTATGCTTCCTTCCCTGACGCCCTGAAGCTTATGTAAGAAGACAAGGCAGATCAACGCGGACACAACAATGTAGATCACGTCAAACAAGATCTTTACATTCTCATAACGCTTCCCACTTCTGATGCTTATCGCTCTATTCATCGCTTCTCCAGGGAGCATGGCGACGTTGCCCTTTACCTGGATCCAAATCCCGAGCGCAAGCACGAAGCAACCTATAAGCATATAAGCAAACTGTTCAGGATAAGTGTCAGCAGTAAGATCCTTTATAAGGAAGCACGAGAAGTTCGTAAGATACCCGTAAACAAAGGCAAGGACCGTCTGTATCGCGATCTCTATGTAATTACACTTAAACTTCATGACCACGATCTGAGTAATGATCTGGATCACACTTAATAGATTAAGCCAACCTCCAAAGGTCAGAAGATCACTTACAAGGGATACCGAATAAGGAACGGACGCAACCGGTGATGTGCCGAGCCCCGCTTTCGTCGAGAACGCCACTCCCATAGACGCGATAAACAGCCCTATGAGAAATAATGAATAACCTTTTAGTTTAGCTTTCAACCGTTTACTATCCTTATCTGCATCACGCCGCTTACGGCGGACTTATTTATACTCTGCCCTGACTCTTCTCTCGGTATCGGTGCAGTATGCTTTTATCTCGATGCTGTTCATGTAGTTGTCGAGAACATGCGACTTATTCTCTTTGACATATGACTCCGGCAGATACACGCGCACCACCTGCGTCTGATTATAGAAATCAATCTGCATGGGCACCTTCATGATGCTGCTCACGCCTGCAAGAGTAAGACAACCGTGCTCATCCTGAAGTTCTTTGACATCACGAAGCCTGCCGCCCGCCTGCTTCACCTTATCCGTTACATCAACCGGTTCAGTATTTGCAAGATGCGACCATGTAACCTTATCAAGTCCGGTTTTCCAATCAACATCGATCAGCGCTTGTGCCGCGTCAAGCATGAAGTCCCAGCCGTAGCCCCAGGTCGCCGTATATCCTAATGATTTCCATCCGTGAGATCCATTCTCGATAGTTCTGAATATCATAATCCGCCCTCGTTTCTACTGTAATTTATCACAACTACTCCCACATACCACTGATTCCGACGCCTATCAATTCTGTCCTTCATCCCCGGAATTGTCATCCTTTGAAGGTTTGTTCTTCTCTTGAACTTTCAGTTGCTCTTCCAGCTTCTCTCTTTCTTTACATCGCCCTCAATTTGAACTGTTCGGAATTTCCGAACAGTTGATTCCTCATCCTGATAGAGGACTTCATAAGATTCGGTATTCCCGCCTGTAGATGCAATATAAGTTAGATACTCCGCTGCGCTTGAACGGATTGATAATTCGTCTTTTCTCTTCGGCTGCTTATCTCTATCGATGTTTCCTGACATAATTATTGTCTCCCTCAACCATTCTTTCAAAAGCGTTCCCTTGATCCATATTCAATAAACTTGTCGATAGTTCTGAATATCATAATCCGTCCTCGCTTCTTAATACAGATGTATTCTAATCCGGCTGCTGGCCGTCATGCGCCTTCCAGGCACATTCTGTCACCTTAAGATCAGTGAAGACCGCCCTAAAGCTTGAATCCTCGGGGCTGCAGGCATAGATACCGAAACGTATCGTTCCCGCGCCTTCCCACATATGGCAAACACGCATCTGCGAGAAGTTCTCTCCATCCGTTGAGCACTCTATGCAGTAGTCGTCCTCCCTGCGGCTGAACCGGTACCACATACTCTTCACATCAGAAGGGATCGCGGTCGTCGCCCAATCGGAGTAGCCGTGGTTCGTGACAACAGAGCCGAGATGCTGAAACTCCTCGTTCTCGTACTCCACGGACGCTTTCAACCAGTTCTCGGAATCCAGATACATAACGATCCCACATTGGTCAAAGCGGTGATGGCTCTCGGCAAAATCCGTCTTCACGATAAAGGAAAAGAACTTCTCTTCCGTTTCCACCTGGAGCACAGGAGCATTATCATTGCGAAAATGATAATACGTCCTCTGCCACAGATCTGTATGAGACTCCGTCGTGACCTCTATGCCGTTCTCATTCAGGACATAATCCTTCGGCGCCCTCGTCCATTCCATCTGTTCGATAATACTCATACGGTCCTCCTCTCCGGGTGCAAAATTTATATCGGTCATTCTCCTATATCGTCCTCAATCGATTTAGCAGATCTGAAACCATCCCCGGATCTTCCAGAAGCGAAATACCAAAACACTTTCTCCCTGCATCCTTTATAGATGCACCTATATGATAAGCAGTTTTTCCATCAAGTATTATGAACCTATCGTGGAACACCTGCGTCTTCTTCACCGTCAGTGTTGGATACTGTGCATTGAAATTGGTGACATCTGTATTGGTCAATCTAGCACTCGCATATGTAATAATCTTCACATCAACGCCGTCATTCTTCTTCGCCAGGATGTTCAGCGTATCTACATCTACATATCCGTCAATCAAAATGATTTCTTTTTGTGCCTTCCGGATGACAGATGTGATCAGGCTGAAAGCATCGTATATCTGACCATCAAAGAATATCTTCTGTTCTGATTCGGCATGATCCTCAATATACTGAAACACCTTATCAAACCGCTCTTCAGTGCTTTTCTGGTATTCCCGCTGTCTAACTTCCAACTCATTGACACGATTCAATATCAGAGAATTTGTTGCAAGGAATTTTCGCATTTCAACAAACGCTCTCATAATCCCAATGCTGACATTTATTGCCACATCGCTCCTAAGTATAGCAGAAAGCATTGATATACCTTGCTCCGTAAAGGCATAGGGCATATATCGTCTGCCTCCTCGCCCAGATTCGCCATCATCTTTTGAGATGCCATTTTGGCATCTCAAGTATTCTTCCTCTGTCAACTGAAAGCAAAAGTCTTCAGGAAATCTCTTTTGATTGCGCTTTACTGCGCGGTTCATAGCACCTGTTTCAACATGATACAGCATCGCAAGATCGCTGTCCAAAATGACCTGTTTTCCTCTTATGACGTAGACAAGACTTTCAATATCCTTGCTCTCTATTGTGACCGGAATCAAATCATTGCTTGATTCTTCAACTTTTGCTTTTTCCATCTTTACCTCCGCTTTGAGGTTCCAATCCGGAACCTCAAAGCATTCTTCGTTATATCATATTTAATGACAACAAGGAGAATAACTCTATGACAACTACAACGCATAATTTTATGAACCTCATCAGTTCATATTTTTATTATACTATCGCTGTAATTCTCTTGAGAGATAATAATAGGACTCTTACTACCAACCGATTAGCAAACTTGATATTCCCTTTGTCACCCTTCTATCTACATCTGACATGTGATTGCCCTGATTCATTTCAAACTTCACATCTATTCCCTGTGCTCTATAGAACGAATACACTTCTCTTTGCTTCATTCTGATCCATTTTCATATTAACGATCTCATCTTCATCCAAATTCAGCTTATCCAGCATATTCCTGCAATATACAAAAACATCAGATAAATTATACATTTACATACGAATAAACTGTTATGAATACGCGACCACCCTGAGAATTATTATTCATCGTATTCGTTATATCTTCGTTATTTATTAATGATATCCTTGATTCTCTGATACGTCTCATCGCTAACCTTATAGATATTGATACCTATAGGCTTACAGTTAATAAAGACATTATTCTGCCAAGTCTTTATGAGCGTGACTTCAGTGACATCGCTATACTCGACGGTTCTCTCGATCTTGCCTTTCCTTATCAATTCCATCTTCGTCTCGTAAAACACAAAATCGTACTTCGGCGGAAGAAAAACGCTATAGCCATTTGTTCCTTTAGCCGTGAATCTGAAAACCTCATTCATAGTCTTACTCCTATCGTTTAATGTTGTAGCTATCAAAACTTACTTTTACATACAGTTATGCGCATAACCGCCAAGTTCTTCATCATTACTGCTTCTTTTTCTGCGCCGTAACGAGATAACTTACTTCCAATAAACTACAGATCTCGTCAGGACTGACAGTACCGTCAAGAAGAATCGAGATCCAATTTCCGCGACTTATATGATACCCCTTCATGTATCCCGGCTGACGGATAAGATCATCTACCATTATCGGGTCGTCAAGCTTAACGTTAAGGATATCCACGAGTCCATCGCCATCCAGTCCGAGCTTACTTCTCGAAACATCCATAACCAGTCCGAACCACTTCCTGTTACCTTGATGCCTGAAGACAATATAGTTCGGAAACTTCTTCCACAGATGTTCCGGCTCCACCCCGTATTGTTCCTGAATGTAATTTATTAGCTTGTCCCTCATAGCTCCCCCTAAAGTATTTGCGGCTTCCTATAGCAGTATTCCAAGATAGGGTACAAGAAGCATTCCGTCTTACCAGAGCCGGTACCCGTAGCAACAAGTGTAGACCGACCATCCTCTCCGGTTAATCTGCTGAAAGCTTTCTGCTGATGAACGTACGGAGTATATGCAGGATGGATCGCTTGAAAAGGATTCTCTTCATTATCAGCTATACGAAACGGAAGTCTTACCGCAACATAAGGCTCATGAAAAACCTTCTTAGGTTCTGATAGCATATTCTTCAACGAATTCTTAAACACAAGATTCGTTATCGGAAATGTCGTATCTATATAATCCTTAAGACCACTTTGAATTTGCTCTGCCAAAACTGATGGTATCATAAGCCTTCTCCTACTGTGTTATTTGTTGTATCCGCATACATCTCGCATGAATGATTTTTGTATAACATGGTACAAATGATCATCATTACGCTTTCTTATAAAATTACGTTTCATAAAAAATGATGCTTTTGCAGGGTCAATTTTCTGTTTTATCATTTCGAATCTGCCCACACCCTGTAGCATGATAAACACTGGTATATTATTATTCAATGAATAGTCTAAAAGCTTACTAATATTTCGAATTCCTATTTCCCAGTTATCTCCATAACAGTTCCTAAGGAAATGATAGCCAAATATCAATTCCTTAATTCTGGGCAAGTTCATTAACTGATAACGTGACCTTTTATCACTATCGGGAAACAACGGAGAAATAAACCTCCATTCATTCTCGTACTTCCAATCCAAACTCTTACAAAGAATAGAGACCATAACAGCCAATTCAATAGAATAAGGGTAATCAGTATCCTTTTTATAAAGCAAAGAGGAAACGTTAATAGGCTTATCTCGATAAGCTACAGGAAAAGTATACAGATTCAATGGATTAATCTCACCACTAAAATCATATTTGACACAGATTCCCCTGTTAGAATCGCCATAATGTGCCCACATCAAAACAGAAGAGTCAACAGGAGAAAAGCAACATAAATGTGCTCCCATATAATCAATGGTACGCTGTTTAAGGTCAGCTTCTGTCTCAAAATAAGTTCGAGACGATTCCTTAAGCGAATTTGTCTCAATTCCATATTTTCTCAACTCTTCAAGATCGTCTTCAACAAGTTTGCTCAACTGTTCTTCATCCGAATAAATACACATTCCACAATCAAACATGTCGTTATATTCTTTTACAGATGTCACGGTAATCCTATTATTGGTTATATCATTTACAGCATATTCAGAAATCTTCATGTAACGATATAAATCTGGTTTCTTTGCAGGGATCGTATATTTATCGCCACAGGTTCCATTAATGATTTCTATAACTCGATTAATAAAATCATTATCGCTCATTAACTCAGAAAAGATCTTCAATTGTTGTCACCTCCAGCAAAACGTTTCGCAAAGTTCACCCAAACTTCTTCATAATCTTTTTCTCGATTACATCGATTAAATGGGGCTACATATTCGATTATGCGTTCAACAGGACCATTAGGAACTGTGTCATCAGTAATAGTCTGAGTTACTGTACCTTCAGACATATTTTTAATCTCTTCCCACTCTTTTCTAGATACACCAACTCCTATTAAGCTACGATTAACTGTAAAAACAATTCTTCCGTTTTGGTCATACCAAGTATCCTCTTCGTAACTTTGTAAATCAGAAGACTGAATTCTGTACATTGTTATTAATTGTTCCAAAGACAATCCAAGTGCCATAGCCGTGAGAACATCTATCTCTACAAGAGCTTCCCTTAGATTTCTTGAAGAATGGTGAATCATCAGGTACGATCTTCACTTTAGCTGGATCCACGATTTCTATACTCTTCTCGAGATCAGTCATGAAACGAGATTCATAATCATTAACAAGACTGGTTATGCCTACGACCTGAAGAGTCTGGTTACCTAAGCTATTAGTTTCAACTCGCTTTATCATCCATTCTTCGCCACGAACGATAATTCGCATTCCCGGAGCGTAAGTTGCCATTATTCACCTCGACTATATTTTGCAGAATAATTACATTCTAACGGATACAGACCTCTATTATTGGTACACATTCCATAGTTCAACATTATAATATTTATTAAGAATAATTTATATTATGCTGAAAGCATACAAGCAGCACAAAACAGCCCTCAAGCCACTACACAAGCAACTTAAGGGCTGTTGTTACTTTTTCGTTAAAATGCTTATTTTTGTGGTATCTACCAACTGTTGCATAATACTCTGATGTTCAACAACTCCTTTTCGAGGGGCTTATGCAGGTCTAAACTTCAGGTACTCCTCAACATTCAAATAGTTTATCTCTCCGCAGGTGGTTTTCTCGCCACGATAGATTACGTATTTGTCTTTAATATCACCGTATCTTCTGGAGGTCAGAGCGCATTTTTCCTCATCTTTCAGGTGCCGATACTGCTCGGGAACCGCTTCCTTGCTATACTTAACTTCATATATCTCGCAGTATAGTTCTTTAGGGTCGAACACAACCATATCAAACTCACCCACCGGGAACTGAAGCTTGAATACCTTTTTATTCGGATATGCAAGTTTTGTTTCCAAAAGAATAATATCTTCCATCATTCTCCCTCGTATTTCAGAAAGGAGCCTGTCTATAATTCGCTGTCTTTCCTTTGCCGACAATTCCTGAAACTCTGAATCAAGAAGCATATTTGTTGTTATCGCCTCTGCTTGAGCATATCTCAATCCGGGTTGTGTAATGATGGTAACCTTTCCCTTCCTGCTTACCTCCGGAAGTGATTCCAGATCGATCTCCATAATGAGATCCAGCATAGTAAGGTATTCTTTGATCTGACTCATGTGATCAGCATCAATATCTATACTCTGATCTTCCTTATTCAGAATATCATGCGACCTGAACGTTCTCTCTATAACATCTTTTGTAAAACTATGGTTTATGTTCTCAACAACTCTGTTTATTACATTTGTTAACTCGCCACGCTCATAAAGGTCAAGTAGCAATCTGAAATGTCCTCCATATTGATACGACTTCAACGAATGCTGGATGTTTCTTGCTATTGCTGTATCTATATATTCTTCGGTGTGTTTAGAATCAGAAAAAGGTGTATCAACATTATAGTTAATCCCGCTGAGACTCATGGTTCCTCCGTAGCGGATATATTCGTCTATTCCACGTATTCCCAATACTTCCTCGAATTCCCTATATGGAATAAATGTAGTGTGAAGAAGAATGCATCTGTCGTACAGTTGCTCTTCTTTTGTGAATGCAAAGCCAAGGGAATCAGTTCCCGACAATACAATTCTCATTCCGCTGCTGGCGTAAATATCTGAGAAGATTGCTGCTCCCTCAACAAAATCTTCCATTAACGTAACCTCGTCAATGAATACGTATTTAAAGCCATTCTTCTCCAATACTTTCAGATCGGCGTCAACATCGGCAAGTGTATCACCCGTTGTCACCTGAATAAAAGCAGCCTTTCTAAACTCAGCCGGAGGCAGTTCCGTAAGGATCTGCCTTATCATAGTTGTTTTGCCGGTTCGTCTCAGCCCATAAATGATCAACACTCTATCCTGACTCGGGCCGAAAACATAATCCCTAAGCGTGCTGATGCACTCTCTTTTCTTGTACTTTCTGGTAAGTGCAATCTGAGATTCGAGGCTGTTTCCGATTCTGACCATCGTTTTGAAGTTCAGACTATCAGTGGGTTGCTTCATGCTTTTCGGAGCCAGGAGTTTTAAATCCTTCAGTTCTTTCTCCAAAGCTTTTCGCTTTTCTATTTTCTCTTTTAACGACTGAAGCTTCTCAAAACTTACATAGTTCTCAACCCTTTTACCATCCCGCGTAATCCTGTGGTAAAAATACTCTTTGCCATTTATTTTTTTCTTGGTGATGCTTCCTTCCGGCAACATAGCGATCTCGCGTTCCAATTCCGCAATTTTATCGTTGATATCATCATTCATAAGAATTTTCTCCACAATAAATTATCGTTATACCCATTATACCCAATTAGAATATTTTAACAAGGGTATAACGGGTATAACGATACTGTAAGCAAAGAACCGAAGGTGATCTACAGGATGCTTATGATGATTAACAGACTCTTTTCGAGGTACTTAGCTTTTTAGTGGAACTTCGCACTATTTTTTGCAAGTGCTCTCAAATCGCCATCGTCCAAAGTCACCTTTCGTATCTTATTCCCGAATATGTGATTCACTGTAGTGGATTTGCCTACCTGTCTGGAACCGTAAATTACTACGCTCGGAAATGAATTTGCGACTTCTTTTATTGCGTCCTCGATAACTCTGTCTCGATACATATACTCCCCCTCCATCACATCATGTGGTACGAGTATATCATCCAGCGACCAAAATCGCATTCGGATGTAATTTTAGTCGCAATGTTGACTGAACTTTCTATTCGTGCGTAATTATCGAGTTTCATGTTTCCGATTGCTTCCGATTATACGCATACGAATATGGCGAACGCACCCCTTCTATCCAAACAGCGGAAGTTATCGGCAGATAGTCTCGTTGTACTAGTAGCCCTCTTAAGTATATATAGGCTTTTTTATATTTAGCCTATGATTACTTAATTGTACTTTGGGGATGTTGTACGGTTATGAGAGCATCATTGTCTACACTTCCACAAAGCCATCGGATGATCTTCCAGTCTTTCACAGATTGACGGATCATCAAACAACAGTTCCGGCTTGTATTTTTTTGCTACAAAGAGTTCCATATATTCCATTTCCGAATTCGTCGGCTTCATAAGAGAATCAATATAATCCTTAGCGATCTTCTTTTTGCCATCCAAATCAAATTTATCCCGAACGGCGATTACGGGAAAAAGCTCTGCTCGGATCTTTTGGAAGGGAATTCTGTCGATCGCAGACGTATCAAACTTTATATTTACTTCTTTAGCAGATATCGTTGCATAGAAGATGATGCATTTTCTGAACATATCCTCTTGTCCTGAGAAAATTCTTTGCTCCGCCATGTTGCAGAAGTCGTAAAGATCTCGGGCAGCCACTCTGCTCATCAATGCATTTGTTTTGGCCGCAAAGATTTCCATAGAAGCAACGGTCCTCAATGATATTGGTACGCCGAACGCCTCTGTTACTAATATCCGATTCTCCGGTAAAAGAATATGTGACCTCAGTGAATAATTAATCTCTATCTTGATCATATCTCTATTACCGACCGCATTTACATAGTTATAGCGTAAGGCATCCAAACTGTGACTGAACCTTGATGCATCTGAGAGAGAATAACCCTGCTCAGACATATAAAGATTCAACATCTCAGTTACTTTATCCCTGGCGGTTAAGGTTTCTTCTTTAGAAAGATTCGGAATAAAATCCAAGTCAATATCGACTGATAATCTCGGAAGAGAGAACACAGTCAAATTGATAGCCGTTCCACCTTTAAGAAGTAAGTGTTCCTTAAGATAGTCGTTCTCGTTGAGATACCTTAAGATCTGCGTTAATCTTAATGCCTTCTCAAAAGTATCTCTGTTAAAGCCGTATTTACGTGCTCGCTCCTCGAGTTCGAGTTTGTTGTAATTAGGCATATTCCGTCACCCCATTCTTAAGACTTTTCAAATTCCTGGGGTAAACGATCCTCCAATCTGATGAATATGCCGGATCAGTGATCCCATTTGTCAGATATCGCTTAACACAACCGACTCTTGTCTTGCATTCATTGATCAGACTATCACTGACAGACATCTCTGCCTGATACTCACTCAAAATAAATCCTGTCTTTTGATAAAGAAAAGGATTATTGTATGCTTCTATATATTTCAACAGTCTACGCTCATTGATATTAACCATAGATGTAACACACTCTATCACTTCCTCAAGACCTGCGATCTTATTTATATCCTTTATTGAATCAACTATCGTTCTCTCCTTATCAGTTACCTTTATACCACCACTGAATTCTGGCATTACCACGCCGTCATCTGTCTGCGACTTAACAAAATGATATGTATAACCATCAAAGAAGAAATCATGAAAACGAGTCTCCGAACTAACATAAACATCATAAAAAACCTGATCTGCGACGCCATAGTATTCAAATGCAGTATGGTGAGACACATATGAAGTAGGCGTAATTGCCGTAGCTATCTGAAACCGATTTGCTACAGTTCCCCCATTCTCTCCGCTGATACAGGAATATAACCCATTGCGAATCTTAACGACCATATTTCGTCGCAAGAGTTTCTCTAAAGCCGCACGTGCTGTGCGCTCACTTGAATAAAGGGATTTAACTTCCTTCATCGAAAACACGGGATATCGCAATAGCTCATAGTACAAATTCATCATTTCACCTCATACAGTTAACTTTCCGCTTCGTATATGCCATAAATCAGAGTAATATTGTACTCAAAATTAACTTACCCATTCTGAACCATGTTGTCAAGTTAAGTTTTTGTATAATTCTACGCTATTTTATAGCACTTTCGTACAAAGTTGCTGCAAAATGATTGTTTTGTCGTAGGTAGTTCCAAAATCACCGTTCTCATCTATCAGGATACTTAACGTCTTATCCGATTTCAATGGATTCCCCTTACAGTAAAAGAAATGGCGGAGTAAATCCCCGCCCGTAGGTGGACCAAAGACCTTGCGGCCAGCCCAAAAAGCATTACTACTCTATCTGACAACATTATACAGCAGATTTTTATGATCTGTAGACGTTTATTATAATGTTCTATACACATACAATTCACAGCTATGACTATCCTTGCGATTTGGATTCTGACTCGGTACCAAGAAACATTTCTTCTGCTGTCTTCCCCGGATAGAACTCTCGCTCCTCTTCTCTGTCTGAATCGCGTAATTTGATAAAATGCTCGTTCATTGTTTTGAATACCTTCTTAACCATCTCCTCTTTCCCATGCCTTAAAAGGCCATTTATCAGTTCAGTATATTCAGAATATACAGTCAATTTCTCTCCATCGTCATAAAACAGATCAATATGAGTATCCTTAAAAAGATGATTCTCTACAATATACGAATACTTAATGTCCACAACATTCTTAGTATCTATCCAGTGATTGACTCCGCGCTGATTAATCCTTGTATATGTATCTGCCGGAGGTTGATGATCATAAGCATTAAATTGTTCCGAGACACAGTATTCAGAATCATAACCATCTTCGTCGTCATAGTAGTATAAACTTCCTTCATAATCAGGAGCACCAGCGTAGGCGTGCACGCCTTTCTCACCCTCCCAAACAATTCCAAAAAAATCTGTCCACTCAACTTTGCAAAATCCAAACTGAGCTGCATCCCGCTCAATGGAAGTAAAATCCGGAAGCAGATCGCAATTAGAGTAATTATTCTTACATCTTCGAGCGCGTGTTGACATATATAATTCATGTTGCTCAACACTATTCTTTATACTCCATCTCCATCGTTCAGGAAAATACTTTATATAATCATCAACATATTCCCGGATAGCCATACAGTCTCCTATCTCATTCACTCTGATTCTTCAACAGATACTTGTTGCTCACAACCTTCATTGATAATGAACCGCTGACAATCTTGCTATATATAGGTTCAACAGGTCTGATTACTATACCTTCCTTACGTCCGCCACGCGGATACTCACCGTCCGCTCTCGCAAGCAGAGCTTCAACCGTCGGATATTTGGAAGGAAGATCAGTATCTATCTCTTCAATCGGAACAGTCTCAAGACCAAGTTCTGAACATATATCAAGCATTCTATTAAGACCTACTCGCTTGCCATCTTCCCTGACAGTAAATACATACCACTCCGGTTTGGTAAGTCTCAGTCTATTCTGCTGAATACCAGGAGCACATAACTCACCTTGTATTGTTAATAGATTGATGCTGTGGTTGCTCATATACTCGCGCATCTTCTTCTCAACATCCCTGCTCTTAATAAACTCATAAAAAGGACTTAGCCCATCATCCTTATATTCGTAGTTATGCCCTGTTACATGAAATCCATTCTCATCAATACTTACTGAATGAGAAGACCCATCCATCTTGGTGCTTATATAGTACCGAATACCATCGAACTCCTGAATCAGTTCCGGTTCCGCCTGCACTCTGGTCTCGTCAGTATGAGGTACGTCGTATGGCAAAGTTCCGATCATTGTCCCTCCGGTTGTTATTCGTTCTTCGACCTCCCACTTCCGAACGCCAAGAACATCTGTCACATCAGTACCAAGTTCAATATCATCCGGCAATTCTTCGAAATCACTTATCGGCAATAACAAACCCTGTGAGGTCTGTCCTCTGAATCTCATTGTACGAAGTCTGAATCCCTCTCCCATTACATCAGTTTTACGATAACTTGAACTTCTGAGGAATTCATATTCCTGCCTTATCGGGAGAAAACTGTCAATCTCAAAATACACAGCAGAATCCATGGGCTTGAACTGACCCTTGTTGACAACACATTGCCATCCAAGAACGAATGCCAATTCAATCTTATCCGCTCCATCGATAGGCTCAATCTTCCAAATTCTTTGTATACTGGCTAGTTTACGCATATCGTTATCCCCTCTTTTCTGTTAAGATTGCTATAGTAAAGCATGCAGTAACCATTGGTTAACATTATATGTTATCCATTGGTTACCGTCAATATAAGTGGTGATTTTGTATGGAAAAAAAGATTGTACCGGAAAGACTAAAGGCAGCACGCGAAAGAGCAGGGTTCTCGATGGCTGAAGCCTCGAGGCGCCTCAATCTCTCGAAAATAGGATACTGCCGATATGAATATGGCGAACGCACTCCTTCTATCCAAACAGTAGAAGTGATCGCCAGGTGCTTTAACACGTCTGTAGAGTATCTTACAGGTCAGACGGACGACATGTCGCCTGATTATCTCGTAATAAGCAAGGAGCAGTCCCCGGAACTATATTCAATGATAGAATTCTGTACGCAGGACAAAAAGGCTGCGGAACAGATACTAGAACTGTACAGGGAGCTTCACGGATCCGATTGATCATGTTGAATAGTTAAGACATGCAACCTGAAATCTTACGTTTTTTCACGATAATTCCGCCAATTAAGTGTTCAACTAATTGAACTTATTGATACCTCGTTTTTTACTCTTAACGCATGAAATTGTCAGTTTGTATCAAGATGGCGTGAGCCAGATCAATCGATAGTTTATTGTTCGTTTTGTATTGAATCCAAAACCTCCCAATAACCTGTCCTATTGGAACCTAAACGTTTGATCTTTCCTTCGGATGATAGTTTTTCCAACGCTCTCTGAATAGTTCTTATAGTTTTTCCTGTCTTTTTAGCTAACTCTTCTCTTGTTTGAGTCGGATCTTCTTTAAGAAGCATATAAACCTTGGCAACAGTTGTAACTCTAAATCCGGATATCCGATCTTTATCGTTTTCCGTGTCATTTATAGTGACATTATCAGTGACATTTCCATCGCTGCTGTCCCTATAAAAAACGAAAGAGAAACCATCATGTTCTGAAGATGATTCGATTCTGATTCCATATTTCTCACATAGAGAAAAGACTTTCCTAAAACCACTGCCGAATATTTCAACATCTTTACTCTTGTATAGAGTATTCAAAATCACCTTATTGCGTGGCATTGACTTGATTCGTTGCTGTGCAAACATCTCCGGTGATAAACCGGACGGAAAGTCACCCGGGTTATAGATTTCTACGCGGGTAGGAGTAATGTCGATTTCATTTTCGCTCATACCTCTGTAATCAGCATGTGCAAAGGAATTGACAATAATCTCTCTTACGGCTTCCACCGGGATTTCCGGAACCTCAATGCGAGACGTGCCGCTGCCATTTTCGACTCTCCAATTAATATGTTCTTTTATGTAAGAAAAACCTTTGCCGATAAGATTAAAAATATTATCTTCCACGCGATCAATATCTGAGAAGTTAATCCTTTCATCGGAAACATAAACAGCAAGTTTCAATACTACAGGTCTCCTATTTGAAAACAAATAATAACCAGCATTGGTCAGTTTGCCTTCTTCATATAATCCCAAACTTGTTAACAGAGCCTCTTCATCATATAGAGGCAGGCTTTCTATTCTTCCGCACGAAACGGCTTTCTTATAAAACGTTTCCAGAGCTTTGCTATCAACCGACTCCATCCCATATGCTGTCAGATTGTTCTCCCATAACGAATTAGAATCTGTCTGCAACATCATACGTTTTAGTTCTTCGGGAGTCATTTCCTCGGTCCTGTCAAATACACGTTTGTAATAACGACCAAAAGAGGAATAAGGCTTCTCAGTTCCAGTAAAATCCACTCTAATAACGTTTCTTCCATCGAATACTTCTTCTTTAATCTCAGGATAGATCATAGGTTTTATTGCGTGCTTGATCCTCTTAGCTACGTCGTTAAGGGAAGATGCGCTTACTTGCTGCCCGGTCACATCTCCATTCGGAGATACACCGAAGTACAATGTCCCGTGACCGTGCTTATTAAGCATACTGGCTATGTTATCCATTGCCTTATCTAATTCACCAGTAGTCTTTTTGAACTCAAGAGTTTCCGATTCAATTCCTAGATTCATTGCCGTACCTCCATACTCTTATAGTGACATTATAGTGTCATTTTGCACAAATGTCACCATAATATCTCCATAAATGTCACTATTATTATCGGTCTATGTACTTAAGTTCCTTTTCCTATTAACCGATTCGGATTTAAGCAGTAGATTGCACATTTGCCGAATCATCAGTTATAAGCCAGAATATCGACAGATATACGGTAGTATCCTTCAGTAAATTGCTGTGCTCGTGTAGTAGTTTGGTACATAAAATGGTGTAATACGACTCCAATGCACTTTAGTGTTGAGCATTAGAAAACTTTTCTCTTACTGACGAAAACACTTATGTTTGAGATGTTCTGTTTCACTATTTATGTTCGCCAATCAGCTGACTTTTTAGTTCCAATTATATTCAGAGCAGTTCATTCACACTCTGACACATCGTGTAGAGAATTGTGATATCGAGAATGTCAGGCAGACTTAATTATACTATCCTACCGTCCCTCTATACTGCCAACATATCAGAGGAAGTCCGCTTCTCTTATGAAGTCTTCTCATACGGATGATTCTATTTAATGTCGATCAACTCATACTTTATCTTGTTTTTCTATCAACGTTATTACTCTCGATATTTGCGAAGTAACTTCGTTAATAATATCAATTATCAATCCAACATCGTCGTCCCAAGCAGGATACTCAATTCTTTTCATATTATCATTCCTTTTTAGTTAACAGATCTCTCCGGCAACCGCATAATACAAGTACCCAACCTTCTAAGAATATCAAGCAACTTAATTGCATCTGATTTATTGACTATTATTCTCTGTCCAATGGAATATCCACTATCATTCGTTTTATCAATATATTGCTTATCTACAATTCCGTTGTTATGTTCAATGATATGTCGCCTTTGAAACATCAGTTTCATAAACTCATAGTCGGAATCTGATATCCATGAACAGTAGTTAAATCCGGTATATTTCTCGTATAATTCATTACCCCTATCCACTATTTGAAAATCATTAACTCGTAAACTTTCATCCGAAAGAATCTCAAGTCTACTACATGCAAATTTCTGAAAAGCGGAAACCATATCACCGATACTACTTTCAAGCATTTTTCTACAAGTAGATTCAGCACTATCAAGGTCGTACTTTTCTGTCATCAACGACTTCACTTCATGTAAAGAATCTATCATTCGATTTATGCTATCTAAAGAATCATTATAAGAATTCACGGCAGAATTATACCCACAGCAAGGACAAAAAAATGCCGATCCAATAACACTATAATGAGTTCCACATTTCTCACATAAGATATCAGTCTCCCATTCCTTACACTGACCAATCGGATTATTGATAAATGTTATTCTTTCCCCAGGTCTATATGTAATCTTCACATATTTGTTATTCCTTGTAGATCTTGACAATTCTTGAAACGTATCATCAAACATTTCTTGAATATTACTGAGCGCATAATTCTTAACAATCTCTTGCATTTGTCCAATTTGACCATCAGTAAACCAATCAATTGCGGAAGAGGTATAGCCACACATTGGACAATATACTTTTTCATCCGATACTAAACTTAACCAATCTTCAAGACTGACTTTAAAACGGAATTGGCATTTTTCATTAGGACACTGTCTGTCTAAATATCCTTTATTATCCGACAACATACTTATTGGAATAGAATCCATTTATATATCCCCCATAGGTTTAATAGTAATGAAGCCCAAGCATCGCTCGGGCTTCTTCATCAACAACGTTTGAACTATCAATGACAGTTTGTTTTATGGTTAACGAGAGTCTTTCCAGCTTTACTCTTTGCAGCTTTACTTGACGATTTCTTAGCAAGAGTTTTTGCGGCTCCGCCAACCTTACCACCATGATGGACAGGCATATATAACACCTCCTTTCAAACAATATCTGCTTGAAAGAGTAGTAATGTGCTATGATAACAACACGGATTTGCGGTATCGTAGCATACTGCTCTTTCTTACCATCAACTATGCCAGTAGTTGATGGTTTTTTAAGGGATCAAAACACTGTAGCTATCTTCTAGCAACAATACATTTGTTCTTATCCCTTATGAAGTAATAATACTACACAATCCCGCCAAAAACGACACAAGACCACAATATATTGTGTTACAATTATTATGGTCTCAACATATAGTTATCCCACTTTTTCCCCTCAAAAATCCGCATCCTCAATCCCCTCGTACTCGTCGAGGTCTTCTTCCAGCGCTTCGCGGCGCATGAGAAGGTCCCAGTCGTCGATCGTGCCCCGCATTTTCGAACGGCAGCGCGGACACTCGAGGGTGGCTGACTTGAATGTCCTTCCGCACTCGGAGCACTCGAAGGTGTCGCTTCCGAAGAAGTGTGTGCTCCTTACCCAGTGACCTTCTGAGTTAAAGAAATTGAACAGTCCCATAACGATACCTCCTTTTCCGTGCCTGTATCTTCATTATATGTGGCACGGGGGGAAGCAAGTGTCCCGTTATTGTCACACATAAACAAAGCGCCCCGGAGGGCGCCTGATTATTCAATCACTTGAGTGCGTGTGGATTCGACGGGTACCTGGGTTTCCCGAGGCCGTAGCCCAGAGGTTTGCGGGCGTATTCGTTGCCGCCGGTGCTGATAGTGCCGCAGTCGAAAGCACTGGAGTAGTTCATCATGTATGTCTGCTCCTGCACCGTGCTGCCTGCAGCTTTCTCAAGATCTTCCCATGTTAATGTCTTCATAGATGTTCATCCTTTTCGAGTGTTATCAGCCGATGATCTCCGATATTATCTGTCCGTTATATACGAGAGAAGAGAATTAACAAGAAACCAATGGCCTGCTAATGAATTTGCGAAAGATTATTGACACAATCCCAGTATTTTATCTTGCTTGTGGAGTGTGAATTTTTCAATCTATCACAGTACGAACTCTATCCTGCCGGACTCCATACATTGTCATAACCGTTGTACTTGGCCCACTCATAGATTTTGACAATCTTCTGATCGCCATAATTACGCATCTGCGATTCATGAGCTTCTATCAGCAAAGAATGATTCCGTTCAACTATCCTGTTAAGGAACAGAACATCCGGGAGTCTGTCACGCTTCTTCATATTGCACAGCGGGCACGATAAGACCATATTCCAAAGATTATCATCCTTTACAAACGACCATGGTATAAAGTGATCAACATGTATCTGATCGGCCTTAAGGGACTTGCCGCAATAGAAGCAGTTCTTACTCTCGAATTCATCATAAAGAATGTTTCTGTACTTCGACAGGTTATTCCTCTTCGAACTCTCATCTATCTTGTTCAGCAACTTGGTAGCAGAGGATTCCTCATTAACCTTCTCCAGAAACTTAGCCCACTCATAGTAGTTCAGCTTCTCGATAATGACCTTGTGTTTACAGATAAAGGAATACATTTCCGGATTGATCTGTATCCATTCCTCTTTCTTGGAGAATGAATAAAACAATCTCTTGGTATCTTCGAACAACGCTCCTACAACGTTTTCTTTACACTTCACTTTTATCTGATGCGAAATATCTATCATCATTTCAGGCGTAAGGCTCTCGTAAGGAATCGGTTCATTAATACGATATTTAACGACAGCTGCATGAAGAACACGCTCAAGCGAAGTCTCTCGATTATCATATGTAGCCGCCTTTTGTCTCAATCCATACTTCAGAACAAGATTCCAGTAAATCTCGCCGAACTTACTGAACAGCTGATCGAATGTCAGCTTTAAATCTGAATCTACATTGTAGAGATTATCGATAATAGACTTCAGGAAACCGAACTTGTAACTTGTATCATTCTTAGATTTATTTGTGAAAACAATACTGACAGCAGACCATAATTCATCATCTGATACTGAACGAGCTTCATATTGTCCTTCTTTCAGATTATAGCCAGCCATATTTCTCCGCCATCAAACACGTCTCAGAATTACGTTATACCACTTAACGTCTTTGCCTCTTCTTACATCTTCAGAATACCATTCTTCGATCAAAGAAAGTCCTTCAATATCAGCAAACACACCCGCAAACTTTTCTTCTGTCATATCGTTGAAGAATCTGCCATCCCGGTCACCTTCATAATCTCCATACTTATATGACATATACATCACACCCGAAGGCTTAAGAGCTCTTCTAGCAAGTTCAAAGATCTTGGGGAGTTCTTCGCACGGCACATGCAGTAAAGACGCGCATGCCCATATAGCGTCATACTCATCAACTGCTTCGAGCTGAGCAAAATCCATTTGCTTGATCTTCACACCTGTGTATTCACTTGCGAGCTTACATAACTCTTCAGATCTGTCTGCGCCATCGGCAACATAACCTCTCTCCAGGAAGGCCTTAACATCACGTCCCGACCCGCATCCAAGATCGAGTATCTTCCCGCCTTCAGGAACATACTTTAAGAAACGCTCATAAAGAGGCGTTACATCAGCACCAACGGTCTCCTCAAAGAAGACCATAGAATTATCTTCATAGTATCGAGTTGTATCACACATATCAGACATACGAATAGTTATCTTTTATTTTCTTCGTTACTTCCACATCTGCCGGCAGCCAATCGACAGTATCAATTTCATCTATAGACAACCATTTTGCTGCTTCGTGCTCCAAAAGTTTCATATCAGAATCAGGTGCAAGTTCAGCCCAGAAGCAATCCATGGACAAGTGAAAACTCGGATAATCGTACTCAACTGTGGTAAGAAGATTCCCGACGATTATATCTGCATTCAATTCTTCTTTTATTTCTCTTGTGATTGCATGCTCAGGGGATTCATCTTCTTCTATCTTTCCACCGGGGAACTCCCATCCATCCTTAAACTCACCGTATCCTCGCTGTGTGGCAAAGATCTTGTTTTCTTTTCTTATAATAGCTGCTACTACTCTTACAGTTTTCATTTCTCTCATCCGTTTACTATATATTCGTAAATATCATTTCTTACCGGCGTATCCAAGCGCCATTCTATCTCTACTGCGGTTGAAGATGTGTTAGGCATAATAAACTCCTTTGTTTTACCAGTAGCCACCATTCTTCCAAGATAATAGAATTCCTTGGATATCTTATCATCTTTATTCTTTCGGACAAAAAGCTCTACATCAATGCCTTTATCTTTCGCATAAAGGAAATTCTGAACGTCATCAGATTTAATAGTTCTATTACTTTTAGAAATAGCTATCAATCTGTCATTAGAGACAAAGTGGTCCTCATACTTTACTGTATCCTGAATATCTTCTGCTTTATCGTAATTTATGAAAACTGGGAATGTTTTTGTCTTCTTATCATACTTATAACCACCGATATTGAGTGGTACTTCATTATGTTCCCATGCCAGCAACCTGCAAACATCTTCATATGTATACTTCTGATAAAGAACAAAATCTGTATCCTGATAACGGAAACTATAATCTCGCTTATATCGATACTTAGCGAATTCTACAAGCTCTAGTAATATCTGTCTGAATGAATCATCATCTAACATTTTCATTAAACTAGAAGAAACAGAATAATCATTTCCACTGTGTTCAATGAATATACATTCTTTAAATGATTCCTTTCCTGAGCCCGACGGGAATTCGTTCGTCATAACATTAATGACATTATCATAAGTATTTTTACTTAATTCTATTGCATAGTCACATTGCAGTCTGGCGCGAAGCTTCCTCATTAATTCTTTTTTCTCACTTAGCAACAAAGACAGCAGTTCGATCTCATGTATTCTTTTCCCGTTAGCGATTTTGCAGGAAACAAACTTTACTATTTTTTCTTGTGTCGGTGTGAGACGAATCTTGTATTCCGGTTCGTACTTAACTAGAAATTTATAATATGAACCAAGAGAAGCATTATCAAATATACGAAGTACATCCATCTCGCCATATCTGTCAAAATCCAGAAGCGACGGTATCTTTCCAAGTTTATCCTTTAGATTCTTATAGTTTTGCTTGATTAGTTTTATATCACTAAAATTCGCAATATCTATGGCGGAGAAGATTCTCTTTTTGGAGATTTCATCAAAGTGAATCGTTGACGATCCCGGAATAACGCGATTGCCTTCCATCAAGTATCTTCTGACATTGTCTTTATTATAACTTCTATCACCTGACAGCGCGATTGGAATGAGAAAGTTATTCTTATAGTTTGCTATGCAGTCGATAATTACCGTGTATTCTTTTCCAATTCTCTTACGGAGGCCGCGTCCAAGCTGCTGAACAAAAACAATTGCACTCTCCGTCGGTCTGAGCATAATAATCTGATTGATTTCAGGAATGTCTACACCTTCGTTAAATATGTTTACGGTTAAGATGTAATCCAGATTATCTACACGCCTATCATCAGCTAATCTCTCGATTGCTTCTTCTCGTTCTTCGGGAGTGTCTTCGCCAGATAATGCCAAAGTTCTAAAGCCACGTTCATTAAATTTCATGGACAATTCTTTTGCTTCTTTAACTGAGGAGCAGAAGATCAAACCTCTTACTCTCTTACCTGAATATCCATAGTAATTAGCTTGCTCGATTACATAATCCACACGCTGATCACTGACTAGATATCTGAAATTACGAAGTCCTGTTTCCTCATCTATAGATTCTCCGTCGACTTCCAGATCAGAAATACCAAAATAATGGAATGGACATAACAGGTCTTCTTCCATCGCTTGCTGCAACCTGATCTCATAAGCGATATTATAGTCGAACAGTTCGAAAACATTGAACTTATCTGTTCTTTCCGGCGTAGCAGTCATACCCAACAAGAATCTAGGATGGAAGTAATCAATAATCTTCTGATAACTCCCTGCAGTACTGTGATGAGCTTCATCTAACGTTATTACTTCGAACTCTTCTCTGGAGAAACGTTCATATACTTCCGGCTTGCTGATCATGTTCACCATCGCGAATACAAAATCAGCCTGTGCAATTTCTTCATAGTCTTTATCATCACCGGTAAGCATCGCCATCTTAATATTGGTTCCGAAAACCTTTTTATATGATTCACGAGCTTGCCTTAAGATCTCTTTACGATGAACCACAAAGAGGACTTTGCCTGAAGGATTAATGGCATCCCTAATACCAAATGCTGATGCGTATGTTTTTCCGGTACCGGTTGCAGAAATTAGAAGTGCTTTATCTGCGCCTTCTTCAATAAGTTCTTTAAGACGGTTTATAAAACCCACCTGCATTGTATTAGGTTCAAGTCTGGCTACATCAAGTGGAACAACCTGTTCCTGTGCTGCAACTTCGCGCTGCTTAGCAATTACTTCATACTTGGTCTTGTAGTCTTCATAGAATAGGTCAAATGCAAGACTGTTCTTGCTATTCCAAAGTGACTCAAACTCATTCAATATTTCATATGCCATTTCACCATTCTCAGTAGATACAATTCTTGTATTCCACTCATGATTAACGGTTAATGCACTTAACGTCATATTAGCGCTGCCAACAATGATCTTATAAAACTCTTTATCCTTAAAGAGGTAGCCTTTGGTGTGGAAACCGGGACCGTTTTGGACCCGATACATTCTTAATTCAATATTTGAGAACTGAGAAAGTTTCTTAAGTGCCTCTGGCTCACTGAACATAAGATAATCAGTGGTCAGAATCCTGCCATTAACACCTTTTTTCTCCAATTCCCTCAATGTTTGCAGGAGAGGTGTTATACCACCTTTTGTAATAAAAGCAACGCTTATGGAAAACTCATCGCATGAAGAAAGTTCATCATCTATAACCGATAGTATCTTCTGGCCTTCGAGATGGTTATTGGACAAAAATCTTGGCTTCAAAGCAAGATTGGAGTCCGTCATTCTATCAACAAATGCCGTCTCAAGTGATTCTCTAAGTTCAAGTAAGTCATCGTTTATCATACTAATAGTATCTTATTCTATTTCTATCGAGCATTCTAAAAAGCTCAACTTCATACAAGCATTTTATCACACATGACAGATACTATTTTTTTGTCAACTCTGCGAATCGCAGTATCGCACAATAGATAACTCCTCACCTTCATCCTATCCTTGACTCAAAATCGACAAGGAGGAAACCATTTTGAGGACACGACCTAAGATTGATCTTGGACTGCAGGCGTTCGATGATCTGTTCAAGGATGACCAAGAACTGAAAGAAAGCAGACTTCCCAAGATATACGACATTCCCATCGAGCTTATAGATGACTTCCCTGATCATCCCTTCAAAGTCAATATGGACGAAGATATGGAGCAGCTTGTCATAAGCATAAAAGAACGTGGCCTCATTACTCCGGTTACTCTGATACCTAAGGGAGACGGCAGATATGAAATGGTCTCAGGACACAGACGTAAGAAAGCATGCGAACTTGCAGGTCTTACCATGATCAAAGCTGATATCAAGGAGATAACCCACGATGAGGCAATCATCCTAATGGTAGAATCCAATCTCCAGAGAACAACAATTCTTCCTAGTGAGAAGGCCTTCTCCTATAAAATGCGTCTTGAAGCATTAAAAAGACAAGGAAAGCGGACTGACTTAACTTCCAACCCATCGGGTGGGAAGTCAGGAGAAACTGCTAAAGCTATAGGTAAGGATTCAAATGACAGTGCAACCCAAGTCAGGCGCTACATCCGCCTAACCGAATTAATTCCCGAATTACTGGATATGGTCGACGAAGGAAAAATCGCTCTCCGACCTGCAGTTGAGATATCCTACCTTAGTAAAGAAGAGCAAACGATTCTATACAACCTGATGTGGAATCTAGACTGTACCCCATCACATGCCCAGACAATACGCATACGGGACTTATCTGCCAAGGGAATCCTCAACGAGAACCTTATGAAGAAAATAATGCTCGAAGAGAAACCAAACCAGAAAGAGAAGATTCATATCAGGTACGACCAGATTCGGGAATACATTCCCCGTAACATTTCATTCGAGAAGACGACAGACTATATAAAAAAGGCTCTGAAGTTCTATAAAGATGCTAATTCCCCAAGACAATAACCTCTCATCAAAAAGAAAATGTGCGAGCAAATCGCACATTTACTTTTTTTGATAATTTGGTACAGTATTGGTACAGTAAACGACTATTTCGAGTCCGTAAACCCCTGATTTTATTGAGTTTTTTCAGTTGATGTTCTTGAGCGTCGGGAANNATAATTTGGTACAGTATTGGTACAGTAAACGACTATTTCGAGTCCGTAAACCCCTGATTTTATTGAGTTTTTTCAGTTGATGTTCTTGAGCGTCGGGAACAACAGCACATCCCTTATGCTTGCACTGTTCGTCAGCAGCATTACGAGACGGTCGATACCGTATCCGATACCGCCCGTAGGAGGCATACCGATCTCGAGCGCGTTGAGGAAGTCCTCGTCTGTGTGGTTTGCTTCTTCATCGCCAGCCTCGAATGCAGCATCCTGAGCCGCGAATCTCTCACGCTGATCGATAGGATCGTTAAGCTCGGAGTAAGCGTTGCACATCTCCCATGTGTTGATGAACAGCTCGAATCTCTCTACCTTCTCCGGGTCGTCCGGCTTCCTCTTCGTAAGAGGAGAGATAGCAAGAGGGTGATCCATGATGAATGTAGGCTGGATCAGGTTCTTCTCGCAGAACTCTTCGAAGAAGAGGTTTACGATGTCGCCCTTTGTGTGTCTGTCCTCGAACTCGATGTGATGCTCCTTCGCAAGAGCCTTGGCTTCTTCATCACTCTTAACTGTATCGAAGTCGATGCCTGCGTACTTCTTAATGGCATCGTTCATCGTCATGCGCTCGAACGGCTTGCCGAAGTCGAGCTCGATATCGCCGTACTTGAACTTCGTCGTGCCGAGAACCTTCTGTGCCAGATATCTGAACATGGACTCGGTGAGCTCCATCATGCCCTCGTAGTCCGTGTAAGCCTGATAGAGTTCCATCAGTGTGAACTCGGGGTTGTGACGTGTATCAACACCCTCGTTACGGAATACGCGGCCGATCTCGTAAACTCTCTCGAGTCCGCCGACGATAAGTCTCTTAAGATAGAGCTCCAGTGAGATACGAAGCTTAACATCCTCATCGAGAGCGTTGTAGTGCGTCTCGAAAGGCCTTGCAGCAGCGCCGCCGGCATTGCTTACGAGCATAGGTGTCTCGACTTCCATGAAGTTTCTTGCATCCAGGAAGTTACGGATCTCCTTGATGATCTGTGAACGCTTTACGAATGTGTCCTTAACCTCGGGATTGCAGATAAGGTCAATATATCTTTGACGGTATCTGATCTCCGTATCAGTAAGGCCGTGGAACTTCTCCGGGAGAGGCTGAAGGCTCTTGGACAGCAGTGTGATCTTATTCGCATGAACGGATACCTCACCCGTCATGGTCCTGAACAGATATCCTTCGACACCGTAGATATCTCCGACGTCAGACTTCTTGAAGTCCGCATACGGCTCTTCACCGATCGCATCACGTGCTACATAGACCTGGATGTTGCCCTTGAGATCTCTTAAAGACATGAAGGAAGCCTTACCCATGACACGCTTAAACATCATACGGCCTGCAACGGATACGTTGATCGGCTTGGCATCCATGATGGCTCTGCGCTCTTCGTAATCAGCCTTCTTCTTGGCTCTTGCGTCCTGCTCCTCGAGACCCTCTACATCGACCTCGGGTCTGTCTCCGAGAAGCTGCGCCTCAAACTCATCATATAAAGCCTTCGCTTCATCTGTATGGTGTGTCTGGTCAAACTTAGTAATCTCGAAGGGGTTCTTGCCCGCTTCTTTGAGATTATTAAACTTCTCCACTCTTACTTCGATCTCACTTGCCATAACTGGTCTCCCGTCTGTTCTGTCTTATTCTTGTTCTTAACGCTAAAAATGGCGCGACTCAATTCTCGCGCCAAATTGTAAATTTACGACCGGTAAATAAATTACTTACCGATCTTAACAATCTTGTACTTGAATGCGCCTGCAGGTGTAGTAACTGTAACTGTAGCGCCCTTCTTCTTGCCGACGATGGCCTTGCCGACAGGAGAATCTACTGAGAGACGGTTCTCGAAGATATCCTCTTCGTTAGCATTTACGATGCTGTACTCAACCTCTTCCTTAGTCTCTTCGTCACGAAGAAGAACTGTGGATCCGAGTGAAACGTTTGTCTTGGAGATATCGTCATCAGAGAGAACTACAGCATCCCTAAGAAGGGACTCGATCTCCTTGATACGTGCTTCGTTCTTAGCCTGAGCCTCCTTAGCGTCATCATACTCAGAGTTCTCCGAGAGGTCACCCTGTGCTCTTGCCTCTGCAAGTCTCTCCGTGATCTCGGCAGTCTTAGTTGTCTTCAAATATGACAGCTCGTCCTGAAGTCTCTGAAAACCTTCACTGGTAAATACCTTACTGTTCTCTTCAGCCATGTCTACTTCCTCTTTCCTATATTAGTTTTACTTATATAACACTGCTTAAAGCTTATCTGGCAGTTCTGTCGTTCTCCTTCTGGATAACGTCGTGAGCGCCGCCTTCGATGATGGATGTGGACGATACTACTACGAGACGTGCCTTCTCCTGGAACTCCTCGATTGAGGAAGATCCGCAGGAACACATTGTAGCCTTGACCTTCGCGATAGATGTATCGAGGTTGTCCTTGAGCTTACCTGCATAAGGTACATAAGAGTCTACGCCCTCTTCGAAAGCCATCTTGCCGCCCTTGCCGCCGTCATCGTATCTCTGCCAGTTACGTGCACGGTTGGAACCTTCGCCCCAGTACTCCTTAACGTAAGAACCGCCAACGAGAAGCTTCCTCGTCGGGGACTCGTCGAATCTTGCGAAGTAACGGCCGAGCATCATGAAGTCTGCGCCCATAGCGAGAGCGAGAGCCATGTGATAGTCGTGTACGATACCGCCATCGGAGCACAGAGGGATGTAAACGCCTGTCTCCTTGAAGTACTTGTCACGAGCCTCGGATACTGCGAGAACCGCGGAAGCCTGGCCGCAGCCGATACCCTTCTGCTCACGTGTGATACAGATGGAACCGCCGCCGATACCGATCTTGATGAAGTCTGCACCGCAGTCAGCGAGGAACTTGAAGCCCTCAGCATCTACTACGTTACCTGCACCGACGATGACATCGGGATAATTGCTCTTGATCCACTCGAGAGCCTTCTGCTGCCATACGGAGAATCCGTCGGAAGAGTCAAGGCACAGAGCGTCAGCGCCTGCTTCGATCAAAGCGGGAACACGCTCCATATAGTCTCTTGTGTTGATACCGGCACCTACGATGAGCTTCTTATCCTTATCAAGGAGCTCATACGGGTTTGCCTTATGGAACTCATAGTCCTTACGGAAAACGAGACCTACGAGCCTTCCGTCCTTATCGATGATGGGAAGCTGGTTGATCTTGTTGTCCCAGATAATGTCGTTAGCGACCTTAAGTGTTGTTCCTTCGGGAGCCGTTACGAGCTTCTCGATAGGAGTCATGAAAGTAGATACCTTCTCGTCAAGGGACATACGGCTTACACGGTAGTCTCTTGTTGTTACGAGACCAAGAAGCTTGCCCTCAGCAGTACCGTCTTCGGTAACAGCAACAGTGCCGTGCTCCTTCTCCTCGCGAAGCTTAAGAATATCTTCAAGCGTTGCATCAGGGGATACGTTCGAATCAGAAGCTACGATTCCCGCCTTATACTTCTTAACCTTCCTGATCATCTCGCACTGAGATTCAATGGACTGTGACTGGAAGATGAAGGACATTCCTCCGCATCTTGCAAGTGCGATAGCCATTCCGTCATCGGAAACAGCCTGCATGACCGCAGATACGAACGGGATATTGATCTTCAACTTGGATTCTTCCTCACCCTTCCTGAATCTGCAGATGGGTGCCGACAGATCAACCTGATCCGGAGTATTCTTCTCCGTTGTGAGATTAGGCACAAGCAAGTATTCACTGAATGTTCTTGATTCCTGCTCAAAAATCGTAGCCATAAAGTACCCCCGTTAATTTTTCCGCTTATATTAACATAAAATAAGGCGTCAAAAAAGGTCTGTCCCGCTCAAAATCATTTGACAGGCTTCTTATAAGCTTTCATGAGTACAACATAGAGGATGATCATTACTACGAGGAGCACCAGAAGGTCGAGTGAGAGGAAGCTTCCGTTGTAGATCATTGAGTATATCCAGGGGTTCATGTCGCCTGCGTACTCCGCGTAGAAGATTACACCCGACAAAACGGAGCAGAACCAGCGGACAACGTAAGCGAGAACTGTGAAGATAATTGCTCTGAACAAGCCTGCGTTCGCGAACCTCTTAAGAGGGTTCCTGATAGCGATCCTCTTGGCACGCGCCTGTGCTGCGAAGCCGATAAGTCCGTAGGCAGAGTAGCCGAGAGTGTAGTCGAGAAGCACCTGGAAAGGTGTTACGAGCCAGCCTCCGATAAGCTGCAGCAGGCTGAAGATAACGGCTACCACGAAGCCCCATCCGGGTCCGAATGCCATCGCGAAGATTACGATGGGCAGGATGCTCGCGGGTGTTACCGTGCCTCCGTTAGGCAGCTCGAAAAGCTTGATCTGCGACAGAACAAAAGCAAGTGCGAGTGCAATTCCTCCCGTGACGATCGTAAGGATCATCTCACGGTTGTGGGACATAGTTGTAGTGTTGGAATTTCCGGTCATATCAATCAACTCCCTTCGCCGGCATTATCCGTACAGGTTCATCGGGTCTGTGCTTATAGCACACTCTCAGCTCGGTTACACCGGCTCCCCGTGATTACGAGTGAAACTCTTTGAGCTTCCGCGGGACAATATACTACATTTTCCCTATGCTTACAAGACGTACGACCGCATGTTCCACAAATGCACGAACTTCGCGTTCTATCGTGGCGGGAGTTCTGTCGTAAGCCATGAGATGAGTCGCCCTGTCGACTGTTATGAGACGCTTCTGGCATCGAAGGTTATCGTATATGTCGCGTATGCTTCCCGGGGGCGTCACGTCATCGTCCGCACCTGAGAACAGAAGGACCGGAACGCGTATCCTCGCAGCACCTCTTACAACATCGCCTGCGCTGAAGCCTGTGTTTAACTTCTCCCTGAATCTTTTATCGAGAGAGTTTGCCACCATCGGCATGTTGAAGCTGTAGCGAAGTTTGATCTCTCTTAGAACATAATCCTCGAGATTCGCGAGCGGGCTGTCGGCGATTATGCCTGCGACATCCGTGGGGAAATCCGGCTGCTCAGCCGCGAGCAATGCTGCCGTCGCTCCGATGCCTCTTCCCACTATGAATATCCTCGCGTCTTCACCCACCTGACGCTTAATGAATCCGATCCACTTCATGAGATCGACGCTCTCGTATATTCCGTATGTGCAGTATCTGCCGCCGCTCATAAGATGTGCGCGCTCGTGTGTTATCAGCACATGGCATTCTATCTGGCGCATGAGAAGTCTCGCATAAGCCGCTGTCTCTGTGGGATGCTCATCGTAAGCATGCATTAAGATGACTGCGAATCTGGAACTCCTGTCCGCGGACGGGCGGAAGTAACCGGACAGCTTCGTGCCGTCGAATGAATCCACCCTGACGTTCAGGTATTCCGTACGTGTCGTGTAGAACCAGTTTCTTCCTTTGCCGAAGACCGTCTTCTGATCTATCTTTACCGGCGACCTGTCGACGCGCGGTACCGGCTCCTTACGTCCGAATATCGCACGGAAGGCCCTCGTGCAGAATGTCATGTAAAAAAGGATTGCCGCGAATACAATGAGTACTATCAGGATTCCGATAAGTATATAGAATATCAGAGGCATACAGAGCCCTCTGAATCTTCACCTGATGAGAGAAGTCTGCATCCGTCTTCCGTTACGTAAACGTCGTCTTCTATTCTGAATCCTATGCCCCACTCCCTGATATAGACTCCGGGTTCAACCGCGAGGCAGTTGCCGCAGACAAATGGCGCTCCCCTGTCGCAGATGTCGTGAACATCAAGGCCTAAGTGATGCGACGTGTTATGCCAGTAGTAGCGCTTCACGTCATCATCAGTATAGTCTTCCGTAAGAAGCCCCCACTTCACGAGTGCATCGCCCGTGATCTTCTTCATCTTCGCGTTAAGTGTCGCGAATGTCTCGCCGGGCTTAATGAATGCGAATGCGTTCCTTCTTAATTCCTGTATAAGTCCGAGAAGCTTCATGCGTCTGCCGTCAGCTTCTTCATCGGAAGAATTTCCCACAAAATATGCACGTGATATATCAGCGCAGTATCCTTCGCATCTTGCACCTACATCTATCTGAATGATGTCGCCTTCCTTCGCCACTTCGCCGCTCTCATCTTCGGGCTCGCTGTGATGAAGATAGAATGCATTCGTACCTATGGATACTATAGTTGAGAACGCGGGGATAAGACTTCCCCTTCTTGCCATCTCGTACTCAAGCTTCGTGTAAAGTTCGAGTTCCGTGACGCCCGGGCGGATGAGACTTCTCATCTCATCAAGAGCTTCCTCCGTGAGTGCCGCCGCAGTAGATATCGCGCGCGCCTCCTCTTCGGACTTCACCATACGCATCGAGGTAAGCATGTGCCCCGCATCGGCGCTTACTTCATGTGCTGCCATGAATTTCCTGTTCTCTTCCGTAATGGACGTGTCGTCTATAAGAAGCTTGTACTCTGATATGTACGCGTAAACAGTCTCGTCAAAATCTTCGACATCGTATATGTCTTCCACGGGTATCCCGCTTATGCGCGACAATTCCTCGTAAGGCATGCGCTTGCCGTGCCACCTCTCGACAAGATCGTCACGCTTCAGAGCAAAGAGTATCGTCTTCGAACTGCCATCCTTGTCCTTTACAAGAACGAGCTTGCCTGACTCGTACGTGAGGCCTGTAAGATAGAAGAAATTTCTGTCGGGAAGGAAACGGTAATCCGTGTCCTGGCTCATCGCCCTGCCCTTCCCCGCGAAAAGAAAAACCGCGGATCCTTCAGGAATGCGGTTTATCAATTGCTCTCTTCTGCTCTTGTAAATATCGCCTGTGATGATCATCTGTATCTGCTCTGCCTCGTCGCAGGATGAGATGCCGTATTAACAGGTGTCGATTCGGACATGACGTTGTATTCGTCGAACTGTATCGTATTGTTGATGTAACTTAATGTAGCACCGGGCGCTCTTCTTATGAGTCCGGGGTTACCAATAACGATCGAGCCGTCAGGTACGTCGAAGTTAACATACGCACCGGGTGCGATAAGAACGTTGTTGCCGATGGTGATGTTACCGACGATAACAGCATTCGCACCAACCCATACGAAGTTGCCGATATGAGGTGCACCCTTCCTCTTGCCTCTGAACTGCGTACCGATTACAACACCTGTTGATACGTTGCAGTTATAACCGATCTCAGCCTTGGGATGGATGATGACTCTTCCGAAGTGTGCGAGATAGAAGCCCTTGCCTATCTTCGTGTCGTAAGGAATCTGTATGTGATACTTGTGGGACTGACGTGTGAGTCTCCAGTTGAAGAACTCATATCTGATTCTGCACAGAAACTTCAGAATACCTTCGCGGTGTGCGATGTCGTCGTAGTAGAACTTCGTTCTTCTCATCAAAGAGATATAGTGAAACTCGGGGCTTGATATAAGCTCCTGAAGATACGTAGTGTAGATGTGCTTGGTACGCCTCGCATTGCCGGTGTACCTGAACAAATCACTATAAACTATATCCTTGAGTTTATCGTTCATTACTTCCTCCGACTCTTTAAAATTCTATATCTTTTAGCATATAAGTTCAAGCATATAGGCGCGCGTAAAGGGCTTCCCGTTTGTTCAATTCGTTCTAAAGATAAATATCGCGATATTCTATTTTTATAGAAAATATTACTAAAACAGAATTGACATATATGCGTAAAAAATATAAATTAAACATATCAAACTGTTTGGAGGATAAAATAGTTATGGTTACAGAAGAGAAGAAAGTTGAGGCTAAGGCACCTGTAGCTGCACCTGCAGCAAAGGCACCCGTTGCTGATAAGCCCGCTGCTGCTAAGAAGCCTGCTGCTGCTAAGAAGCCCGCTGCTAAGAAGCCTGCTGCTAAGAAGCCTGCTGCTAAGAAGGCTGCTGCTAAGAAGCCCGCTGCTGCTAAGAAGCCCGCTGCTAAGAAGCCTGCTGCAAAGAAGGCTGCTGCTAAGAAGCCCGCTGCTAAGAAGCTCGGCAAGATCATCTTCGAGATTGATGGTCAGCAGATCGCTTATAAGGACATCGAGAAGAAGGCTGCAAAGCTCGGCGGTGATGTTTACGTAGTTGCTTCTGAGAAGAAGATCTACGATGCAAACGGAAAGGCTGTAGATCTTTTCTAATAAGATCCGGACTTGAGTTTCAGAAGACTGCTTCAATCGAAGCAGTCTTTTTTGTTTTTTTACTTCCGTAATGGCATACTTAAATACATGGCAAACCACATTCTTTACGCGACCGATAAGAACTACTGCGAACTGTGTGCGGTAAGTTTATATTCACTCCTTGCTAACTTCAGCGGCAAGGCTGTTATCCATATAATCGAATCATCTTTGGAAGACAGGAAAGACGACCTCATCAAGGTCGCGGATATGTTCGGTTGCGATATAGATTTTATTCCGATCGAAGAGATCTCCAGGCGTCTTGTCGACGCCGGCATTCCTCCCTACCGCGGAGGCTATTCCCCTTACGCGAGATTCTTCATTTCCGATTACGTCGATGAAGGACGAGTCCTCTATCTTGACTGCGATACGATCATCCAAGAAGATGTCGAACCGCTTATTAACTTCGACCTTCAGGGGTGCCCGTTAGGCGCTGTCATCGACCAGTCATCTTCGTACGTCAATGTCCTCATAGGACACAATAAGCATGATAAGTATTTTAATTCCGGGATACTGCTTTTCGACGTGGGCAAGTGCCGCGAGACGAACGTGCCGGGAAGATTTCTCGAAGCCGTGAAGACGATTGACTTAAGCAACACTTTCCTCGGCGCGGATCAGGAGATAATGAACGTCGCGTACTACCATCAGATAGCGACGCTCCCCCAGTCCGCGAACATGATGTTCACGATAAGGTTTTTCGAACCGAAGCAGATCTGGAGCGTGTCTTCTAAGGGACCCGCCGACTACTATACCGAAGAGGAATTCAATGCCGCGAGAATCAAGCCCGTGATCATTCATTTCGCAGGAGGCGGACGCTACCAGCCGTGGCGCGAAGAGGGCATCTACTACATGGATGAGGACGCGGACCTCTGGTTCGATACTTACGAGAAGCTCTACCCTGCCGGGCGTTATGATATTAAGAAACTTAAAGCCATAATGGAAGAGCGGAAGAAGCACTCATTCTTCAAGACAGCGGGAACATTTCCCGGAATCTACTGTTCGCTTAAGGCGCTCTACAGAAGCATCAAGCTTCTGCCGAAGAGGATACGCGCCAAACGCGCTTTTAAGTCCACCTGACAGATACCAAATTGATGATTCGGTAGTTGTCAGGTTACCATTCGGGCTAATATCGATCAAATGTCTACCTAATCACTACCGATAATTCAAATCGGTAACAATCAAGTCACCAGCCTTGTCGTAATTTGTCGTAATTTGTACTCAATTGTCGGCACTGTCTGTATTCGCAGCAGACTATAATCCTCTTATGCTGATCGTAAACAAAAAACACCACGAATTACTGATAGCCTATTATCAGCATGAACTGCGTTCATTGCCGGAAGGATTCTTCAGTATTTACAGAAGGAAGAAGGTAGTTTATATAACCCGGGATCCGCGCGATGACCGCATTAGCAATAGAAACAAACGACGTATAGTCATATCAACCAAAGAAGGTCAGATCTATTCGAAGCTGATTAGAGAATCGTCAAGGATCAAGACAAAACTCAATTATCTCAATGAGCTCTGGAATTCAACTTATTGGACGCCTCCGAATAAGATCAGTTATCCGCCGAGCAAATCCCGGACAGGCACTCTTAACAAAGAACGTTATATCAACTCGCTTGAGATGCAGAATCCGATTCTGTCGTCGAGCCCGCTGATAGATTATAACGGCAGGAAATTAAGATCTAAGAACGAACTGATAGTCTGCCAGAATCTCGATGCCTGGGGATATAAATACAAAGTAGAGATCAATCTGTCACCTGATGGATTCACACCTCTGTATCCGGATGCAACATTCTTTATTCCCGAGATAGACAAACCGGTGTCAGTCGAAGTGGACGGAGCATTGGACAAAACCAACTATATGACCAAATCGGAGAACAGGAAATTCAATTACTTCAATAACGGATTCATAGAATTCAAGGATGTAATCTTTCTCAGATTAACATATTCTTATGAGTTCGATGCCCAAAGATTCAGGGACCTGATATCAGCAGCAATATTCTGCAACTTATCGGATATAGTAACGTCCTGAGAAGATCACGCCTCGAAGAATCCGACGTTAAGCGCCTTGGACGCCACTTCAAATCTGATTCGGTTACCGAAGAAATCCTCACCGTCGTAATTGCCGAACAGCTGAAGCGACGGATCGCATGAGGTAATAACTCCGCTCGTCGCCTTATACATGTGGATGCCTTCCTTGCCCACATGCTTGCCGAATCTGTATTTCATGATAAGGTCAGTCGCACGGACGGTGCTCACACAGTCGACGACGCATACATCCGCGAGCCCGTCATCCAGACGCGCGTCCGGAGCCGGCATGAAGCCGCTGCCGTAGTACCTGCCGTTGCAGATGCTGATAAGCGTATAAGTGTCCGTGTCGCCTGTTATGGTCTCACCGCTCTCGAGTTCGAGTTCATAGGTGAACTTGTTCGCCCTGTTTCCGAACAGATCCGTCACCGCGGATCTCGCATAAGCCGTCTTACGCGTAAACCTCGTGTCCTTCGCTGCAACCATCGCCTTCGCATCTGCCTGAACGATAGTATCGAGACCGATGGATGCGATGTTGTTAATATAAGCCGACCATCCGGGAATGAAGTTTCCCATGAGATCGAAGCTGTCCACTTTGATCAGGTCTATGGGCTTGCAGACTACATTATCGAGATTCAGAAGATAGTCGTCGATCTTCCACTTCTTCCACGAAGGATTGACCGTCTTAATGAAGTCGTTTCCGGTTCCGAACGGAACGGTTATAAGCGGCGTTCTTCTGAACGCGAGCGTATTCGCGATCTCATGTATCGTTCCGTCTCCTCCGCACGATACGACGGCGACAGAACCTTCATACTTCTCATCCGCCTCGAGAGCGACATTCGCAGCGTGTCCCGGATATTCGGTATAGCGAAGCTCCATCCTGCTTCTTAAGTCAGGATGGTCCTTCGATACGCGCTGTATCGCGTCTTCGAGCATTTTGAGGTTAGTAGTGTTATTCCTGCTGTTAATTATCAGGATATATCGCATTATTCAGTTATTGTTCAATGATTCCGCATACCATGTCCACAAGGTCATTCATCGTGTGAACCTGATCGATCTGTTCATCAGAGATCCTTATGTCGTATGCCTCTTCTACGGTAATAATGAATGAGTATAGCTGCAGTGAATCAAACTGCAGATCCTCTCTTATATCCAGAGTCGGATCCACATCCGTCGGTGATACTCCCAGTTCCTCGGTCAGGATATTAATAAGGTCCTCGTATACCTGGTCCTTCTTATCCTTCTTACGTTCTCGGGGGACTTCGCTGTCAGTCGTCATCTGTCTTTCTCCTTCTTACATCTTTGGCCACGTCCTTCGCGGTCTGTCTTATCTTGTCATCATTGTCGTATCTTGCTACCTGTGTGTTGAGGTATTCATCCACCTCTTTGACGAGACTCAGGAGAAGCTCCTGCTCTTCGTCTGTATAGGGCTCGAGGATATGCTTCGCGAGCACCTTATGGAACTTGCCGTGCATTCTCGCTGCGAGCTTGCCGTCCCTTGTAAGACTGATCCTTACGACTCTTCTGTCTTCCTCGTCGCGGCGTCTCGCGACAAAACCCTTCTTCACGAGTCTGTCTACCGATACAGTGAGCGTTCCGACCGTAATGCCTAATATCTGCGCGGTCTCCGTCATCGTTCTCGCCTCATAGGGACCGATGGCGTCAAGAGTATGCATCTCGGCAAGAGAAAGGTTCGAGAAGTATCCCTTCTGCAGAGATTTCTCTTCAGCAACAAGCACCTTCTCGAAGATGCTTACCAGATTCTCGGCCATCTGCTGCTCAAGATCGTTCATTAAAACGCGGCTCCTGTATCTTTAATTACAGTTAAGGATAATACACTAATCATACCAAACCTTCAATTGAGCAAATGTCGGGATAAGTGCCTCCGTGAAGCGCGAGCCTTGTTATTCTCGCCTCAGAAGCCAGTGCCGCATCGTAACCCGTCACTTCGCACACGGCCTTAAGAAGCACATCGGGCCTTAAGTTCTGCGTGGATCCTGCATAGCACATGTACTCCGCCCTGTCCGGCGTCGACGAGGTGAGCGGCTTTATGAGAAGCGGCCTTATGTCCGTCTTCACTTCACGCCCCTTGCTCTTCTTCGTCGTCTCGACATGCTCCTGCTCGAAAAGCTTCAGCACGGCATCCGTGATCCCCGGCGCTTCTATTCTGTACTCTGCGCACGTTACCACGCTCATGAGACTTCTCTTCGGTTCATCAAGCTGAACTGCGCGGATGAGCCTTAAGCCGCCGGGCAGTTCAGAATTAAGCTTTGTTACATACTCATCGATGTCCACGGGAACTTCCATCGCAACATCCATCCAGTCGCCTTCGGTATCGATACCGACACCGAGAGGCAGCGCGAATTCGAGCATCGGCCTGGGGTTAAAGCCCTGCGTATAAAGGAGCGGCTGGCCGGCTCTCTTGAGCGCACGCTCGAACACGGCCTTGAGGTCCAGATGTCCGATATATGAGAGCGCTCCCTTGCGTTCGAACAACCCACGGCACACATACTCGTGCTGATGGGTCTTGGTCGTCATTAACTTAAGCTGTTCTTCTGCATTCATGGACAGATACCCGCCTTATAACATGACGCTCCGCAGCCGCTGCATCCCTTACGGCAATTGTCAGTCGTCTGCTCCTTATACGCCTTCTCGCGTTCTCTTCGAAGGAAAGCCTTCGTGACACCGACGTCGATGACGTCCCATGGAAGATCATCGTCGATGCTCCAGCCTCTCGTGAACTGCTCCCACTTAAGGCCGTGCGAAGTCAGGATCTCCTCCCACACGTCGTACTTGAAGAACTGATCCCACGCATCGAAGATCATGCCCTTCTTATATCCTTCGAGGATAACGTCGCAAAGTCTCCTGTCACCTCTGGCGTATATTCCCTCCCAGCACGAAGTCTCGACATCGTGCCAGATATATCTTATGTTTCTGTGCTTCCGAAGAAGCTCTCTTAAGCGCGACTGCTTCGCGAGGAACTCCTCCTTCGTGTTCTGGTCCTCCCACTGGAAAGGCGTGAAGGGCTTAGGTATGAACATCGATGTGGATACAGTGATCTCGGGCTTCCTCGGCTTCGCGCCGATCTCCCTCATCGTGTCAAAATAAAGTCTCTCAATCTTAAGTGCGAGGTCCGCGATGCCTTCGACATCTTCCATCGTCTCCGTCGGAAGACCGAGCATGAAGTAGAGCTTCACCGTGCTCCACCCGCCTTCGAAAGCAAGCTTCAGCGAGGTCATGATGTCCTCTTCGTTGATTCCCTTATTGATTACGTCACGAAGTCTCTGTGTGCCGGCCTCGGGAGCGAATGTGAGTCCCGACTTCCTGGTCCTCGACACCTTCTCCATGAGTTCAAGCGCGAAGTTGTCGATCCTTAACGAAGGAAGCGAGAGACTTCGGTGCCTGGGCTCGAAGTCCTGAAGCAGGGAATCCGTGAGTTCATGAAGTTCCGTATAATCGCTCGTCGAGAGTGACAGAATTCCGAGATCGTCATAACCCGTGTTATTCATTATCTCTATTCCCTGTTCGCACAGGGTCTTCGCGGACTTCTCCCTGACGGGCCTGTAGAGATATCCCGCCTGGCAGAACCTGCATCCTCTGATGCATCCTCTGAAGAGCTCGAGATATGCTCTGTCGTGAACTACATTGTTATTCGGAACGACGGGCTTCGTCGGATATTCGACATTGTCGAGGTCCTTAATGATCCTCTTCCTGATCTTCGAGGGCGCGCCGTCCTCTATATCAAAGCCCGTGAACTTTCCATTCTCGAACTTAGGTGTATAAAGAGACGGAACGTATACACCGTCAATCTTAGACAACTCAAGAAGAAGAGCCTGTCTGTCCTTCTTCCCTCCGTCCTTATAACGCTTAACCGCCTCGGTCACTTCGAGATCGACCTCTTCGCCCTCTCCTATGATCGCGGCATCGATAAAGTCCGCCATCGGCTCGATATTGCAGGTGACAGGGCCTCCCGCGATGACCACCGGGTCCTCATTTGACCTCTCCGAAGAACGGAAAGGAACGCGCCCCAAGTCCAGCATCTGCAGGACATTTGTAAAACACATCTCATATCCTAAGGAGAAGGCGACCACATCGAATTCATTAAGGGGAGTCCTCGTCTCGAGTGAATAGAGCGGGATGTTATTCTCGCGCATCTTCTTATCCATGTCGGGCCACGGCGAGAACGCGCGCTCACACGAGCTCCACTCCGGTCCGTTAAGAACCTTGTATAGGATCTGAAGCGCGAGATTACTCATGCCGATCTCATAGATATCGGGGAAGCAGAAGACCGTTCTTACCATGCCTTCTGTTATGGGCTTGATTATCTGATTCTTCTCACCGCCGACGTAACGCCCGGGACTTTCCACGGACATCAGTACACTATGCGGCACGTTAACTTTGTTATGCATGGGTTAATTATAATACAGCGGAATCTATTCAGTCGAACACTCCGACATAGAAACCGTCCGTGTCATAGATGGTCACTCCCGAACTCTCTATGGCTTGCATAATATCCGGTTCAGTCAGTTCTTCTTCGGTAAAGATATATACATTAGTCGCATCTTTGCTGCTAAGCATGCTGATAACTTCATCGCGTTTTCCCTCGTAGTACCCATCCCTTGAGAAGAAGAACTGATTAACTGTCATATCGTGATCGATAGCAAACTCGGTCACCGGATATATAGTAATCGGATTATTCCTGTAGATAACCGAGAAAAACACGAATTCATCATATGAATCATTCTGTTCTATCTCAGCCCATACCCCGCCGGTCAATGGCGGATTAAGATCTGACTGATCTGTATCAATAGTATATCTCGTCGACAAAAGAAGTGGCGAAATATCAATTAACTGAACGGCAAAAACAAGAACAATAGCGATACTCTTGGCCTTCTTGGGAATAATCCAGTAATAAGCAATCGTGCCTATTACAATAATAAAGTAGAACACGACCCATGCAACGCGTGCTATGGATCTGAATATCGACCATGCATCGAACACTATCTTCGGCAATGAATAATGGACCAGAACCATATCATTGAAAGTTACCATCGGCGATAAAGCTATAAAGATCGATATCAACGATACTATGATCATGGATATCAAAAGAGTCATATTGATCCGGGCTTTAACCTCTTTCCATTTTATTACCGTCATGACCAAAAGAATAGCCACCATCAACAGAACCCCGGCACCAAGATACATATAGGATTCTATATCCTGATCAATGCTCATAGTGGGAATTCTCGGAAGGATCAGACTTCCCCAGATCATAGGGTTATAGAACGAATTAAGATTAAAACTATAATGTTCAAGGCCATATCCCGCCGCACCTGCAAAACTCGAACCAAAGGCTCCCAATACCCACATGCAGAATAATGCTGACAGACAATACGTAAGAAAGTATACCAGACTCGGAAGTATGTCCTTCCTCTTTATGGCTTCATAAATGAAGAAAGTCAATAATATCAATCCGCATACGAGCAACAGATAGACCATCGTCGATACTGTAAGAATTCCCAATATCATTATCTGTATAAGGGTCCTCTTGGATATCTTTACGTCCTGATCCCTGTGTGACAACAATATATAAATCGCCCATAATATGATCCAGTGTGAAGCCAGCGCCGTATGGAAATACATTCTCCATAAGATAATGGGATTGAAACTGATGAGTAAACAGATGAAAGCCGAGCAATAGGCATCGACATTATATCTGTTGCATATCTTCGTTGAAAAGAAAGCCATCAATATATAGGTGATAAAACCCCATAGGCCAAAATACTGGAAATGTGCGGGTAGTATTCCGCGGAAAATCTTAAAAAAGACAGCACAAACAGGCAAGGAATCCGTATAGAAAATCGATGTATATTCATCTCCGCACAGACCCTTGGTCAAACCCAAAGGGAAAGTCCAGTCACTCTTCCTGTAGGCTGCCCAACCGAGATAATGCTGCGTAAGATCAGAACCGCCGTCATTGCCGGTCAGCCAGCTTATATTGGTCACATCCAAAACCTTGACCCCATATAACAATACAAACACCAGGATATTAAGCGAGATGTTTATAATGTACGGAATCAGCTTCTTGCGTCTGTTGTAATCAAGCAGCTTAAGTGACGATCCTGAATTCATATTCTGAGAAAAAACAAAAACTCCCATCCGAACTATAATCGGATGGGAGCTGATGTATCAATTAAGACAATCTTGCTTCAAGAGCTGCCTTCTGATCCTCATAGCCGGGCTTGCCGAGAAGAGCGAACATGTTCTTCTTGTAAGCCTCAACACCGGGCTGGTTGAAAGGATTTACAGCGAGGAGGTAACCCGAGATACCGCAAGCCTTCTCGAAGAAGTAGATGAGGTTACCGAGGTCATAAGCTGTAGCAGCGGGCATATGAACTGCCATGTTCGGAACACCGCCGTCAACGTGAGCGAGGACTGTTCCCTGCATAGCCTTCTTGTTAACTTCGTTCATGTCCATGCCGGAGAGGAAGTTAAGACCGTCGAGGTTCTGGGGATCGTTAGGGATCTCGAAGGATCTTCTTGCATTGTCGATGTTGACAACTGTCTCGAACATGATTCTCGCGCCGTTCTGGATGAACTGACCCATGGAGTGCAGATCTGTTGTGTTGTCAACGCCTGCTGGGAAGATACCTCTCAAGTCCTTACCCTCGGACTCACCGTAGAGCTGCTTCCACCACTCTGTCATATAGTGGAAAGAAGGCTCGTAGTTAACCATAACTTCTGTGGAGTAACCGGATCTTAAGAGGCAATTTCTGACTGCAGCGTACTGATAGCAGGGGTTCTCAGCGAGGGGCATCTTCTTGTATTCCTTAGATGCATCCTTAGCGCCCTTCATGAGCTCCTTGATGTCGATGCCTGCAACAGCGATAGGGAGAAGTCCGACAGCTGTGAGAACGGAGAATCTTCCTCCGACGTCATCAGGTACTACGAATGTCTCGTAACCTTCCTTATCAGCGAGGCCCTTCAGAGCTCCTCTTGCCTTATCTGTTGTAGCGTAGATACGGTTCTTAGCCTCTTCCTTACCGTACTTGTTCTCCATGTAAGCGCGGAGAATTCTGAACGCGATAGCAGGCTCAGTTGTTGTACCGGACTTGGAGATGATATTCAAAGAGATGTTCTTGCCCTCGATGATGTCCATCATGTCTGCAAGATATGTAGCAGAGATGGAATTACCGCAGAACAGGATGATGGGGCTCTTTCTTACCTTCTTGGAAGCAACATTTGCAAAAGAGTGACCGAGCATCTCGATAACTGCACGTGCTCCGAGGTATGAACCGCCGATACCGATTACGATGAGAACATCGGAGTCTCTTCTGATCTTGGCAGCAGCCTTCTTGATCCTGGAGAACTCTTCCTTATCGTAGTTTGTGGGAAGATCGAGCCAGCCGAGGAAGTCGTTGCCGGGGCCGTTCTTCTTATGAAGCATGTCGTGAGCTACCTTGATCTGGGGCTCCATTCTGTCTACTGCTTCCTGTCCGCCGATAAAAGGCAATACATTGGAATAATCAAGAGTTACCATCTTATATTTCTCCTTCGAGCATTAATAAAATCGTGAAGATTATAACACCGCATACAGCGTTATTACTATTACTTTTTATTTGAGGAATCCGTTGATTATCTGCTCTTCTGCTTCTTCAGCGGTGAGACCTAAGGTCATGAGCTTATCAAGCTGCTCTCCGGCGATCTTGCCAATGGCTGCCTCGTGGAACAGTTCGGCGTCGACGTTATGAGCCTGCAAAGCCGGAACTGCGAGCACGTTTCCGTTGTCCATGATAATGGCATCGCACTCGGTGTGACCGTGACATGCGGCGTTTCCTATGACGCATGCGTCAAACCTCTGGTACGAGTCATCCCTCGCGACCGCCCTCGATACAACATCCGCGGAGGAACCGTCGCCGTTAAGCTCGCACTTATATACACTCTCCGCCTTCTGGTGTCCGTGCGTCATGAGACGCTCCTGAACAAGAAGCTTCGCGCCTGCCGCGAGTGTCGCATTCGTGGTGCGGACCGTGGAATCAACGCCCTTAATCTGCACCATCTCCATCTCCATCGAGGAATCCTCTTCCATCGTGACTTCCGTCACGGGGTTCAGGATGCGCTTGCCTTCGCCGTCACCGCTGCCGTAGTGCTTTTCGATGTACTTGACGTGCGCGCCCTTGCCGACGAAGAAGCGGTGTATTCCGTCGTGCTGCGAGTCCTGTCTGCCGCAGTTGTCGATGCCGCAGCCCGCGATGATGACGACGTCGCTGCCCTCGCCGATGTAAAAGTCGTTGTAGACCGTCTCCTTGATGCCCGAAGCCGAGATGACGACGGGGATGTGCACGCTCTCGTTCTTCGTGCCGGGCTTAATCTTAACGTCGATGCCCGTGCCGTCCTCCTTGCTTATGATGTCGATGTTAGCCGTGGTATTGCGGCCTGCGAGCTTGCTGTTCGCGCGGAAATTGTATGCACCCGCGGGCACCTCGTGAAGGTCCGCGATCTCTGCTATGAGTCTCTTCTGTATAGGATCTAATTCAGGCATGTCACACCTCCGTAAGTTTTACGCAGGGCATTACCGCATCGGGTGTACCCGTGATGGCTGAGAGAATGTCGGTGCCCTCGCCCTGCTGCTTTATCTTGCCGTTCGCGATGACTACGATCTCGTCTGCGATCTTGAGGATGCGCTCCTGATGCGAGATGATCACGATGGAGCTGTCCGTTATGTTCTTACGCATGTTCTCGAAGATGCGCGTCAGGTTCTGGAATGACCACAGGTCGATGCCTGCCTCAGGCTCATCGAAAAGGCTGAGCTTCGTTCCCCTCGCGAGCACTGTCGCGATCTCAATCCTCTTAAGCTCACCTCCTGAGAGTGAACCGTTAACCTCGCGGTTGATGTAGTCCTTGGCGCAGAGACCTACCTCGGACAGATATGTGCATGCGTCGTGGAACTTAAGATCCGTCTCCTTGCCCGCAGCGAGCTTAAGAAGGTCGAATACCTGAAGTCCCTTGAACTTAACGGGCTGCTGGAAAGCGAATGATACGCCCCTTCTCGCTCTGTCCGTGATGCTCATCTCCGTGATGTCCTCGCCGTCTAGGATGATCGATCCTGAAGTCGGCTTTATAAGTCCTGCTACGAGCTTGGCAAGTGTGGATTTACCGCCGCCGTTAGGACCGGTGATTACGGTAAACTTGCCGTCCTTAATATCCAGATCGAGTTCATCGAGGATCCTCTTCTTCTCCCCCATCTCCTCGACTTCATATGTTAAACCTCTTATCTGAAGCATGTTGAAGCCTCCTTGTTATTCTATGCCGGTGCTATTATACATCGCTTTTTCAAAATATAACAGCGTTATCTATACTTTATGTTAAAATAGTTCCCGGAAGGAGGAGAACGATGACACAGTCAGAGATCTCAGACGGTAAGATTCATATTCTTTACCTTGTTAAGCACGCTCCGGGTGTCAGCTATCAGATGCTTATGGATAAGTGTCTGGAATCGCTCTACCTCGACTTCTTCAATTTCTCAAGATGCTACAACGAGCTTATCTCCGGCAACCTCCTCGACAAGGAAGTCGGCGACACCGGCACGGGTGAAGTCATCGGCTCCAACGAGACCATTAAGATTACAAAGGGCGGCGAAGCGATACTCGAAGACGTCGAGTCCACCCTGAATCTTCAGACACTGGGATATCTTAAGAAGGCCGCAGCCGAGCTTAGGCAGAGCGTCTATGAGCTGAATTCCGTCAAGGCTTTCAGCACTCCGGCTGATGAGGACGGCATGTCACTTCTGACCTTGTCCACTATAAGAGACGGCAGGGATTTTACCTGTTCATTCAAGGTTCCTTCGGATAAAGTCGATCAGATACTGACCAGATGGAGAGAACAAAGCACAGGTCTTGTCGAAGGATTCGTTGATAATCTGCTCAAATCAGACCCCGAATAAGTAAATAATTTATATAAATACCGACTTTCATATTTGAACCTCCGCATCTATAATTCAGATGTTGTAATAGCAGGAGGGTTATATTATGAACAACAAATTTTTGAAGACAGTTGCTCTCTCCATGGTTGCAGTTATGGGTTTCCTCATGGCAGGATGCTCCGACACAGCAGAGACAGCAGCAGAGACAGCAGAAACAGCCGCAGAAGGCGAATTCACAACAGTTACACCCGGCGTTCTCACAATGGCTACAAACGCATTCTTCCCGCCTTATGAGTACTACGAGGGCGAGCAGATCGTAGGTATCGATGCTGAGATCGCTCAGGCTGTAGCAGACAAGCTCGGTCTCGAGCTCGTTATCCAGGACGTTGAGTTCGATTCCATCATCGCAGGTGTTCAGTCCGGCATGTATGATATCGGATGCGCAGGCATGACAGTTACTGAAGAGAGACTTCAGTCCGTTAACTTCACAACTACATACTCCACAGGTATCCAGTCCATCATCGTAAGAGAGGGTTCTGACATCACGGATATCGATACTCTTATCGAGAGCGGCTGCATGGTAGGCGTTCAGACAGGTACAACAGGTGATATCTACATGACTGATGAGGTCGGTGAGGACAGAATGGACCGTTACAACAAGGGTAACGATGCAGTTCTCGCTCTCGTTAACGGCGTTGTAGATGCAGTAGTTATCGACAACCAGCCCGCTCAGGCATTCGTTGCTGCCAACGAAGGTCTTGTTATCCTTGAGACTCCTTACACAGTCGAGGATTACGCTATGTGCGTAAACAAGAACAACGAGGCTCTTCTCAATGCCATCAACGAGGCTCTCGCTGAGCTTCAGGCTGACGGAACGATCGATGCAATAATCGAGACATACATTCCTTCTGAAGAGGCTTGATCTTAATTAAGACCGGCCTGATGGCTTGATTTGTTTACAAAGCGGTGGAAATGACTCTTTATTTCCACCGCTTTCGCATTTAGAATAGAATAGTTACTTATTATATGGAGAAGTGAAATGTATCTGTATCAACTGGCAATCGGGGACTGGTGGAACGATTTAAAGGACACCTTCACCCTGAACTTCATAGACGACGACCGCTATATGCTGCTGGTCAAGGGACTCGGAAACACTTTCCTTGTTACTTTGGGGGCAACCATCCTCGGTATCCTTCTCGGAGTCATTGTCGCTTTAGTACGTTCGACATATGACAAGACAGCTCTCGGAATGCGTCCCGGTGCCGGCAAGGTTGTCTTATCCCTGCTCAACAAGATCGCATCCCTTTACCTTACCGTCATTCGAGGCACCCCGGTACTCGTACAGCTGATGATAGCTTACTTCGTCATATTCGTATCGATAGCCCAGCACAAGACCATCGTCGCGATCATCGCTTTCGGAATCAACTCCGGTGCATACGTCGCGGAGATCATCCGTTCCGGCATCATGAGCATCGATCCCGGACAGTTCGAAGCCGGAAGATCTCTGGGCTTTAACTACGCTCAGACAATGCTCTACATCATCATTCCCCAGGCTCTGAAGAATGTTCTTCCCGCCCTTGCAAATGAGTTCATCGTATTGATCAAGGAGACTTCGGTCTCATGCTATATCGGTCTCCACGACCTTACAAAGGGCGGCGAGATCATCAGATCCAGAACATATACGGCTTTCATGCCGCTTCTTGCAGTAGCTCTTATATACCTCGTGATCGTAATGTTCTTCACGAGGCTCGTAAACATTCTCGAGAGGAGGTTAAGGAACAGTGAGCGCTGATCCCATTATCTCCGTAAACAAGCTTAAGAAGTACTATAATCGCGGTGCCATCAAGGCGCTCGACGGCGTAAGCCTCGATATCAGCAAGGGTGAGGTTGTCGTTATCATAGGTCCTTCGGGATCCGGTAAATCGACGCTCCTTAGATCCCTCAATCTGCTCGAGATTCCTACATCGGGATCGATCCTCTTCGAAGGCAATGACATCACTTCGCGGGGAACCGACATCAACAAGTTAAGACAGAAGATGGGAATGGTGTTCCAGCACTTTAACCTCTTCCCCCACCTTACGATCATGGACAACATGACCTTAGGTCCGAGGAAGCTTCTCGGCATTCCCAGGGCAGAAGCCGAGGAGAATGCGCGCAGACTTCTCGCCAAGGTTGCTCTCGAAGACAGAGCAGGCGCCTATCCTTCGCAGCTTTCAGGCGGACAGAAGCAGAGGATTGCTATTGTAAGAGCGCTTGCGATGAAGCCTGACGTGCTGCTTTTCGATGAGCCCACATCCGCACTTGACCCTGAGATGGTAGGCGAAGTTCTCGACGTTATGAAGGACCTCGCGAGAGAGGGCATGACCATGGTCGTCGTTACGCACGAGATGGGATTCGCGAGAGAAGTCGGCCACCGCATCATCTTCATGGACGAGGGCCGTAAGATAGCTGAAGGCACCCCCGAAGAGATATTCGAACACACGGAGAACGAGAGACTTAAGACCTTCCTGGCGAAGGTGCTGTAAGAGAAGACTGCGGACGAATCCTTAAGGAGGACCCATGGGTATCGGAGGCACACTGACATACTCACTGATGTACCTCGAGATCAATCTGATCTCACTCATTATGGTTGGGCTCATTCACTACAAGACCAACGGCATCACGAAGATGGTGGCGCAGCGTAATTTCGCCATGGCCATCGACGCCGAGATGGTTTTCTTCGCATCCGACACGATATTCGTACTCATGAAGACCGGTCTCTTCCCCATGAGCCCTTTTCTCGCCCTTCTTTGCAAGGACGCCTATTTCATGTCCACGTCGCTTTTGTGCTTCTTCTGGTTCCTGTACTTCGAGCACATGCAGGAGTCGCCTTTTGTTAAGAACAGGCAGCGCGTGTGGATCTCATCTTCTCTCGTCTGGCTCATGGGAGTCATTCTCATAATCAATAAGTTCACGGCCATCTGCTACGGCCTTACAGAGGACGGCAGCTACTACAGCTATGACCAACTGGCCGACACCCTCATCCCCTACGCCGTGGACATGGGCTACACCCACCTGGAGCTCCTCCCCGTCATGGAGCACCCCTTCGACGGGTCCTGGGGCTACCAGATCACCGGCTACTACGCCCCCACCGCCCGCTACGGCGACCCCGCCGGGTTCATGGCCTTCATCGACCGGTGCCACCAGGCGGGCCTGGGGGTCATCCTGGACTGGGTCCCCGGCCACTTCTGCCGGGACGCCCACGGCCTGGCCACCTTCTGCGGGGAAAAGCTCTACGAGAAAGAGGA